>CAYYWX010000024.1:0-49418 GCA_964475405.1 uncultured Verrucomicrobiota bacterium | reverse complement strand
CTGGTAATGAAGTCCCATGGCGTAAATTGCTGGCGCATGTCCGGCAACCAGGAAAGCGGCTGGATCGTGGCGGACTATATCGACTTCATCATCCATTTTTTTAAAAAAGATGTCCGGGCCCGCTATGCGATTGACGAACTCTGGCAGGACATGCCGAAGCTTGACCTGAAACTCTAATTTTCCCCGGCATGGTTGTTAATAACAATCAACGCATTCATGATCGACGGTCAAACAATTACCCGCCGGAATCATGAGCATTCATCAGGTATTGTATAAAGGAAAAATATGCCCGCAAACCCGGAACAGGGCTCAAACAAGCCCGTTGCAGGATTGCCCCAAACGCCGGGACTAAGTTTTAATTATGACGGCCGCGCCTTCAGCGCGTCCCCCTGGGAGCATAAGCTGGAAAAATTTGCCGGCGGCGCAGATTGCGATGTATGCCGCCACCGTTATACTGCCCCCGATAATATCCTGCAACTGCAGCTGACCGTCAAAACCTACAATGATTTTCCGGTCGTTGAGTGGCTCCCGGAACTGGTGAATATCGGCGACAAGCCCAGCGGCATAGTTGACGATTTCCAATCCCTCGCTTTGGAACGCGAAGTCCATCCCAAATGCAAAAAGGAAGGTTACGAATTCAAGGAGGTCAGCATCCGCCGCGCCTTCGGCTCCAAGAACAGGCGTGACGACTTTGTGGACCGGCCGTTCACCCTGCGGGACCGGTATCCCGACAACTCCCTGGTGATGGAGACCGACGAGGGACGCTCCTCCGCCGCCTGGCTGCCATTTATCGGCATTGATTTCCCGGAACAACAAGGTTTCAATCTCGGCATCGGCTGGTCCGGCGCCTGGAAGGCGCAGTTTTATCTACAGGATTCGCTCAAGATTAAGGCCGGCATGATGAATACCCATTTCCGCCTCCTACCCGGGGAGCGGATCCGGCAACCCTCGATTTTCCTGCATCGCCGCGACGGCCTGTCCGTGCGCCAGGGACAGAATCAGCTCCGTCAATTCATCCTGAAACATCACAGCCCGCGCGACACCCGCGGCGAAATCATCCGGACGCCGCTCCCGATCATGGCCTGGGGCGGGCTCCCGACCAACGACACGCTGGCAATCCTTCAAAAGATCAAGGAATACGGCTTCAACTACGACACATTCTGGATTGACGCCGGCTGGTATGGCCCCGACCGGCCGGTTAGCCCCACGGAATACGAGAACAGCGACTGGTATACGACGGTCGGCGACTGGCGCGTGAACCAGGTGCCGCATCCCGGCGGATTTCGTCCGATCGCCGACGCGGTCCACGACCTCGGCATGAAGTTCCTCCTCTGGGTTGAGATTGAACGCGTGATGCCGGGCACCCCCGTGGCGCGCGCGCACCCGGACTGGATTCTGAGCACCAAGGCCGACCCGCAAAGCCTGCTCCTGAATCTCGGAAACAAGGAGGCGCGCGACTGGGCGGTGGAAACGGTGGCCACGCTGATCCGCGACGAAGGGATAGATTATTACCGGCAGGACTTTAACTTCAACACCATCCCTTACTGGGCGGAAAACGACCCGGCGGATCGCCGGGGCGTTTCCGAGGCAAAATACGTCGCCGGTCTCTATGAGTTCTGGGACGCCCTGCGCGAACGCTTTCCCGGCCTGCTGATTGACAACTGCGCGAGCGGCGGGCGGCGCATTGACTTTGAAACCATGTCGCGCTCCATCTGCCTCTGGCGCTCCGACCTCCTCGGCCGCCCCTGGTTTGACTGCAGCGAAGTCAACCACACCGAGATTCATTACCTGACGCAATGGGTCCCGCTCCATGCCGGCGGAGTGACCGTCAACCCAGGCGACGATTACGCCTTCCTCAGCGGCATCGCCTCGGGCGCCTCCTGTCCCTACCCCGACTTCAAGGAGGGCTACGATTGCGCCTGGCAGAAGGAAATGATCGCGAACGCCAGGCGCATGATGGACTATTTCTACGGCGATTTCTACCCGCTGGGAAAAACCCCCGAAAACCCGAAAGTCTGGAGCGCCTATCAGTGCCACAAGCCGCAATCCGCCGCCGGATTTTTCATCGCCTTCCGCCGTCCGGAGTGCGAGCGGGCCGAAATGATTATGCCGCTCGAGGCGATTGAGGCCGACGGCGATTACGAGCTTGAAAAGTTCCGCGGCGACATCACGAGAGTCAAGGGGCGGGAGCTTTTGCAGTTCAAGGCGGCGCTGGGCGAGCCGCGCTCCTGCGCGCTGTATTATTATAAACTGCTATGAACGGCGCTTCAGCGCTAACCCGGCCTCCGCCACTGGCGGATTGCTCAAGGTAGCATTTGACGCGCCATATGGTTAGCCATGAGCAAGCCCCGATTTTTGGGGCGCGCCCGGCCTTCGTAGCCAGGAGGCTTTACTACGGCGGAGTAGGCTCGAATCCCAAGGGGCGCATTTCTCACGCAAAGCTGAGAAATGCGGGCTATGAACGGGCCTCGCCGTATATTTTCATAATCCAGACCCATGCAAGGCGCCCGACGTCGGAGAAATCGAGCGCGAGCCTGGCCGCGAACTGGAAGAGCGT
Source organism: uncultured Verrucomicrobiota bacterium (assembly GCA_964475405.1). Lineage (GTDB taxonomy): Bacteria > Verrucomicrobiota > Kiritimatiellia > JAAZAB01 > JAAZAB01 > JAQUQV01. Next base: position 46,861 of record CAYYWX010000024.1, on the reverse strand, counting down.
GACGGGCGAGACCGCCACGACCAGCAGCCCCATGATGAGCGCGTTCATGAAATAAATGAGCGCGTATGAAAATATTTTCCCGTAAATCTCGATATCGCTTTGTTTCATCGCCAGGGCCGAAATTGTGAAGAAATAATGGAACCCGAGCGTGAAACCGACGGCCGCGAGAAACAATAAATGGTAATTTTGCAGGTCAAAGAAAACGGAGAGCAGCAGGTAGGCGCAAATGACCAGGATCGAATAAAGCGGGAAAAAATAAGGGGCGAGCACGACCAGCAGGTTGCTTTCCGACAGCTTCACGTTGCCGCCGGATTTTGAAACTTTCATTCCCAGGACCGTCGCGCCGAAAAAGTGCCCCCACAAGGCATGGGTGAGCTCATGCGCCAGGACATAGCTTTTGACCGGGGCGGGCAGGAAAACAAACACCGCCAGCCACAGGGCCAGCCCGACGCCGATCCCGATCAGGAAAGTCGCGCCGGCGCCCCCCCCGCTATTGCCCATTCCGGCCAGGATGAAATAAACGCTGCGCGAAACCGCCACGGCGCACGGCAGCAACATCAACCCGATCAACACCCTGATGAAATTCCACATTTAGCGTGTATTTTTGCCAGAAAGCGGCCTCTATTCCAACCTAAAACTTAAAGTCCGGCAAAGAAAGCTTGACTAACTGTCGTTTTTTTCGCATCTTGGGCAGTACTTTTTTGCCGGGTAAAAAGGATGATTCAAGGCGCCGGCAACCATAACAAGGAGAACACAAAGAATGCCCAATATTAAAAGCGCGATGAAACGCGTGCGCACGTCGGAAAAAGCGCGCGTCCGCAATACCGCGATCCGTTCGCTCATCACCACTTCCCGCCGTAAGTTCCTGGAATTGCTGGCCGGCAAGGACAAGGAAAAAATCAGCGCGGCATTCAGCCAGTACTGCTCGGTGCTTGACAAGGCCGCCAAAAAGGGCGTGATTAAAAAGCAGAAGGCCGTTCGGCGCAAACGCCGGGCCGCGGCCAAGATGGCGCTCATCGCCTGAAGATTGATCAACTCAGGTATTTAGACTGTAGGCTGAAGACTGTTATGGTTTTTGATTTCAGAATAATCCAAAATCAAAAATCTTGATTCCAACATTTAAAACCTGCAGGCTATCCGCCTTAACAGCTGCCACAACTGATTTCCTTACCATGCTTCAATTGCCTTTTCCACAATCCGCTTGGCAAGATCCTCGGCCGCGCGCGGCATAGCCGACTGTTTCGCGCTGGTCAGGTTGCCGTAAAACGGGAAGGTTGACTCGCCGATTACGCTCGCATCGCACAGGACTTCCTTGTCCCGGACGCTCTTCAAGGTAAATGACGCCGAAATCGTCAGGCGGTATTCATTCGGCTTGGTGACATCCGTGCGGCTGTATTGCAGCGGGTTAAGCGAGATCGCGATCACGGTGCATTCCAGGATAACATCGGCTTTTTCGGCGTTGACCACCTTCAAGGTGCCGTCTTTCTGCAGTTCGGCGATCGTCGCCGCCGTGGCCTGGTTTTCAACCAGCGGCTCCCTGGATTTATTCGCGAACAATGGCACGTAGATGGTTTTAATGTCCGGAGGCAGCGTGCTCCCGAGGCGGTACCCGGCGCACCCGGTGAAAAAGAACATCGCCAGGAAAACGAAAACAGAGCCTGATAACAAATATCTGTTCACTTTATTTTTTCCAATTGCCCGTCTATCTGCTTGATCCTCGCCCTGGCCGTGTCGGCCCAGCGGGAACTGGGATATTCGTAGATCAGCCGCTGAAAGCTTATCTTGGCGCCGACGAGGCATTTTTTAACCCCCTCGTCGCCATCAGCCGAATGGGTGGCGCTCAAGTAGATCTGGGCCTGCTGGTAAAGCAACCCCACCGATTCCATCTCCAGTTCGTCCAGATAGCGCCGCGCCTGGGCGGCCGCGCCGCTCCTGGGATACCAATCAAGGAATCCCTTGAGCGTGACCGCCGCGTTCTCGCGCAAATCGGCCGCGTTGCGGTTATTCTTGGCGTAAAGGTAACAGCACTTGGCCTGGCCGAAGAAAGCCTGCTCCGCCAGCGGGCCCATCGGGTAGCGCTGGTGATAGAGCGCGTAGGCGTCGATCGCCAGGTCATACTGCTCGGTCTTTTCGTAAATGCGCGCGATGCGGAACTGCAGTTCCGACGACTTTTTCCATTGCAGGCCGCTTTGGATCATTTTTTCATAAAGGGGGATGGCTTCTTCCGGCGCCTCGTACCTGAACAGCAGGAAATACCGCCGGCGCCCGGCTACTTTGTCGGCGATGTTGTACTGCCGTTCAAGCACATCCCGGAATGAGCAAAAGCCGGGATAGGTCTCAACCAAAAACTGGTACTCGTTAAACGCCTTTTCCAGCTCGCCGCGCTGTTCAAGGATTTGCGCGTAATTGAACTGGGCCGCGGGCGCCTGGGCCGACTCGGGCCAGGTATAGACCAGGGCGCAGTATTCTTTCATGGCCGCTTTCATTGAACCGGCGGTTTTAAGGCTGTCGGCATAGGCCATCTGGGTCTCGGGCGACTCGCCCTTCGGGTGCATCGGCGTCCACCAGCTCTTCTCATGCTTGACCCGGCCCAAATCCTTGCCGGTTTCTTCAGTCCGCCTTGGACCTTGGGGGGGTTCCTGGGACCTTCCCGGGAGGGCCGACCCGATGATGAAAATCAAGCCGATGACACAGAATGTATAAAGTGACGCGCGCATTTGAAAAGATACTATCCGCAACCCGGCCGCAGGTCAATATCAGATGTTCTCACAAATCCACAACCAACCCGTCATGGGCAAGGCTAATCCCTGCCGGAAGTTCCGCGTTAACCTGGCAATGATCAAGGTCATGGCTGATATGCGTCAGGTATGATTGCCGCGCGCCGATCCTCTTCAACGCCGCTACGCCCTGCTCAAGGGTAAGATGGGTCGGGTGAGCCCGGCGGCGCAGCGTGTCCAGGATCATGACATCCAGCCCCTCCAGGCAGGCGAACTCCTTCTCGCCCAGTTCCTGGCAGTCGGGAATGTAGGCAAAGACGCGTCCTTCCGCCTCAATCCGGTAGCCGAACGTGGGAATACCGGCGTGCCGCACCGGGATCGGCGTGACCTTGATCTCCCCTATTTTAAACGGTTCCGTCACGACATTGAAACGCACGCGGGGGAACGAAAGCCCGGGCACTTCCTGCTTGTGAATGTAGGGGAAAATGCGCGAGATATCCGCCAGCGTTTCCGAAGAGCCGTAAATGGGTATGGATTCCTTCTGCACCTGGTTGAACCGGCGGATGTCGTCAAACCCGAGGATATGGTCCACGTGCGCGTGGGTGAAGAGCACCGCGTCCAGGCGCTTCACCTTGGACGCCAGCACCTGCTCGCGGAAATCGGGCGGGGTGTCAATGATGATCCGCAGGCCGGCCGCCTCAACACACAGGCTGGCCCGCCGCCGATTGTTGAACGGGTCGGCGGAAAGACAGACCGCGCAGTCGCACCCGATGGCGGGAACGCCAATCGAAGTGCCGGTGCCGAGAAAGGTTATTTTCATCAGAACTCCAGAGGTCAGAGATCGGTAGTCAGCCGGAAATCCAACGGCAATAAATCATGAACTATTCCGAATTTCAGATAATGACTTCTCTTCTCCGGCCTCTGACTTCTGATTTCTGAGGCTCTGATCTCTGAACTACCCCTCTTCCGGAATACGCATGCAATAGAACGAACGATAGACGAAGACCAGCGCCACCAGGGCGAAGACAACGCCTATTGCCGTCTTCAAGGGCGCCGACTGCATGGTGACGGCGATTTCCACCGCCAGCAGGCCAAAGAGCGTCGTGAACTTGATGACCGGGTTCATGGCGACCGAGGAGGTGTCCTTGAAGGGATCGCCGACGGTGTCGCCGACAACGGTCGCGGCATGAAGCTCGGTGCCTTTCTGGCGCAGGTCCACTTCCACGATCTTCTTGGCGTTATCCCAGGCGCCGCCGGCATTGGCCATGAAGATGGCCTGGAACAAGCCGAAAAAGGCGATGCCTATCAGGTAGCCGATGAAGAAATACGGGTTGAAGAAAGGCAGCGCCAGCGCGAAGCAGAACACCACGATAAAGATGTTCCACATGCCCTTCTGGGCGTAAACGGTGCAGATGCGGACAACTTCCTTGCTGTCCTTCTCGGAAGCGGTTGAAGCGTCAAGCTTCATGTGCTCCTTGATGTAAACCACCGCGCGATAGGCGCCGGTCACGACCGCCTGGCAGGAGGCGCCGGTGAACCAGTAAATCACCGCGCCGCCCATGATCAGGCCGAGGATGATTTCGGGCTGCACGATGCTCAAGGCGTCAACGACCGGCTTAAAAATGCCAGGCAGCCCAGATGCGACCTGCAACTCATACATTTTCTGCAACAGCATGATGATGCCGAACACCATCGTGGTCGCGCCGACGACCGCGGTGCCGATCAGGACCGGCTTGGCCGTGGCCTTGAAGGTGTTGCCCGCACCATCGGCCTTTTCAAGCAGGTACTTCGCGTTTTCAAAGTCCGGCTTGAACCCGAAGTTGCTCTGAATATCCTCCGCGATGCCCTTCCGGCCTTCAATCTGGCTCAACTCGTAGACCGACTGGGCGTTGTCCGTAACCGGGCCGTAACTGTCCACGGCGATCGTCACCGGGCCCATGCCCAGGAAGCCGAACGCCACCAGGCCGAATGCGAAGATCGGCGCGGCAAAGACAAACTTCTCCGGCATGATGGCAAGCAGGGCCGGGTTGAGCGAGAAGTAATAGGAAACGGCCATGAGCAGCATGATGACCAGCCCCATCCAGAACGCCGAGAAATTGCCGGCCACAAAGCCGGAAAGGATGTTGAGCGAAGCGCCGCCGTGCTTGGAGCAATTGGTGACCTCCTTGACATGGCGGGAATGGGTGCTCACGAATATCTTCGTGAATTCCGGGATCAACGCGCCGGCAACGGTGCCGCAGCTGATGATGACCGAGAGCACCCACCACAGGTCGGCGTTAAACCCGGTCTGCTTCGCGAGCAGCACATAACTGGCGGCAAAGGTAATGGCGATGGAAATCGCCGAGGTGAACCAGACCAGGTGGGTCAGCGGCGCCTCAAAGTCAAAGTCTTTCTTGCCGCCGAACATGGCCTTGCTGATGAGTTCGTTCACGAAGTACGAGACGAGCGAGGTCACGATCATCAGGGAGCGCATGACAAACAGCCAGATGATGAGCGTCGCGCAAATGACCGGGTTGGCCGTCAGCGCCAGCGCGAGGAAGGCGATCAGGGCCACGCCGGTCACGCCGTAGGTCTCAAACCCGTCCGCGGTCGGTCCGACCGAGTCGCCCGCGTTGTCGCCGGTGCAGTCGGCAATCACGCCCGGGTTCTTGGGATCATCCTCAGGAAGCTTGAAGACGATCTTCATCAGGTCCGAGCCGATATCGGCGATCTTGGTGAATATTCCGCCGCAAATACGCAGGACGCTCGCGCCCAGCGACTCGCCGATGGCAAAGCCGATAAAGCAGGGGCCGATCAGGTCGCCCGGCAGGAACATCAGGATGCAAATCATGAAAAACAGCTCAACCGCGACCAGCAGCAGGCCGACGCTCATGCCGGAACGGAGCGGGATGGCCAGGGTGGCAAACGGGTTGCCCTTCAAGGCCGAAAACGCGGTGCGTGAGTTGGAGACGGTGTTGATGCGGATGCCGAACCAGGCCACACCGTACGAGCCGAGAATGCCGAGGATGGAGCAGAGCAGGATGATGCCCACCTTGCCGAAGCTTTCGTGCTGGAGCCCCTTGAAGTAATAAAACATGCAGGCGGCGATCAGCAGCCAGAGGATGGCCAGGAATTTACCCTGGGTGAAAAGGTATGTTTTGCATGTTTCCCAGATGGAGTTGGAAACTGTCGCCATGCATTCATGCACCGGGAGCGCCCTGGTCTGCAAATACTGCACCAGGCCGAACATCGCGCCGACGGCGCAGATGGCAATGCCGATATACATGAGGTTCGCCCCGCTTATCCCGCCCAGGCCGTCAAAACTCACCTTGGTAAGATCGGGGATCTTGATGTCCGCCTCCCCGCCGTAGCCCAACGAAGCCATGGCAACCAGCGCGATTCCCATCAAGACAAATTTCAGACCCGCACGGAACTTAGGATTGAGCATTATTTTTCCTTTCTGTTGTTGTTAAAAAGAAAACGCGTGAAAATTAACACATTGACGCGAATCAGTCAAATGATTTGAGAATGCTAATTGAGTGGCATCCCAAAAGATGCTTAAGCTGTTAGGCTCTAGACTATTAGGTAAATCATCATATTCAAACTAATACGCAATGATATCGTTTCATTCACATCATACCAAAGCTACACGTCGTTCTTTCTCCGTCCCGAGGCGCTTGAGCGCACGGGACGGATGCAATCGCGTTCCGCCTTGGGCTTGGTGAGTCCGCGAACCATGCGGAACAGAATGCGGCAGCCTGCCCGAGCGTCGGCCAGGGATTGGCCTGACGGCAGGGGCGTCGCCGGCGGCGCTATACTTGTGTATGCGCCGACCGGCGAGAACGCTGCCGACAGGTCAAGATCACGCGTTCTGTCTCCGCACCCAAGGCGGAACGCATGTCTCGGCATTACAAGCACCCCACCATACAAAAAGAGCAACTACACTACCATTCATCGGCAGGCGATGACAATGTTACCCGATGTCCGTCCGGAAGATTGCGCAAAATTGCCTTCACCGTAAGCGTCTGCCCCGGAATGACCAAATCCGGGCGGACATCGCTCAAAGGCTGGACAACAAACCGGCGTTCAAACCAGCGCGGATGCGGCACGGTGATCCCCGCCGACTCAACGCGCAGATTGCCGGCATAAATGATATCAATATCAATCGGCCGCGGCGCGTTTTTCCGGCAAGCATCCGGCAGGCGCCCCATCTCGTGCTCAATGCGCTTGCATAACAGCAGCAATTCCTGCGCTTGAAGCGAAGCTTTCACGATCAGCACGGCATTCAGGAAAAGCAGTCCGGCGTCCTTGGCCGGGACGTCAACCGGTTCGGTCTCGTAAACCGGCGACTGGGCGACAAATGACACGCCGCGCGATGCGACGATCAGCTTTTTTGCCGTTTGCAATTGAATAAGCCGGTCGCCGAGATTGGCCCCCAGGCATAACCCGACTTCCATCTTTTCAATTTTCATTTTGGATTTCATATAATATTACCATTGGCCGGCGCCGTTCACAGTGGCCCATCAGGCGTCCTCTTCGGCCGGATCAGATTATTTTGATCACGGCATAAATTGGGCGATGATCCGACGCCATTGTCTCATCAATCACATGACAGGTGGCGGATGATTTCGCATTGGCAAAGCCGCGAAGCGCAATGAAATCTATTTCCTCTTCTGGCTTATCGCTCGGATAAGTCTTCTGCCCGTTCTTATCAAGGATATCCCAGCGAGCTTTAGCAAGCAATTGCATTGATTTATCCGTTATTTCACCGTTGAAGTCGCCCGCCAGGATGACCGGGCCGGCAGTTCCATTCAGCAATTCAAGCAGAGCCTCCATTTGCGCGAGGCGCACGCTCTCGCTCGTCCAGTCCATGTGGATACACACAAAGGAGATCGGAGTGGACATTCCATCAGGCTTCACGACAATTTCCAGGGCGCAGCGCGGTTCCGCCCCTTCGGGAAGCTGGTGACGCCTTGTTTGCACTATCGGATAACGCGACAGGCCGGCCATGCCGTACTCGCCACCGTCATAATCCATGAATTTGCCGAATGCATGTTGCATTGACAGCAGGCGTCCGAGCTCGGCGGCGGTGTCCTGGGCTCCGCTTCGCCTGCAATTCTTGTCCACTTCCTGCACTGCCACCAGGTCCGGATTTTTGGCTGAAATGACTTTTGCAATCCGTTCCAGGTCAATCCGTCCGTCCATGCCGAGGCCATGCTGGATGTTGTAGGAAACGACCCGGACCTCCCGTTGTTTTGTGGAAATTTTCATTGTTTCGAGCCCGGCGCAGGCGAAGGATTCGGCGCAGTTGCCGGTTCAATACATCATGTTTTCTTTGTATACCTCGATGGCATACCTGAAGTCCGAGAGTTTCACGTTTGGGGAAATGGAATGGTCGAAGCCGAAAACGTAGCGCGCGCCGGCGTCCTTGAGCGACTTGCACAGCCGGACAACTTCGGCCCGGATGCGTTGACGATCACCCGACTCGAACACTCTTGCATCCATGCCTCCGACAAAAGCCAGCCGGTCGCCATACTTCCTTGCGAAAGCGACGACGTCACAGCCCGCCTTTGCTTCCATGGGATTCAACGCGTCGAATCCGGCCCCGACAATGAGATCGAGCGCTTCGGTTATGCCCCCGCACGAATGAAGCACCACGGGAAGATCATACCCATGAAAGAATTCAACAATTTCCTTGTAGTATGGGAAAATCAGGGTTTCGAGCGTGACTGGCGAGCAGAAAAGCCCCTTGTTGAACCCGAGGTCTTCGTATAGCCAGATACCGTCGGGCTTCCCGGCCTCTTCAATCAAGATCTTGTAATGGGCCTTGAAGAAATCCGTGTAGACCCGATTGTAATCATGAATCCATTCAGGATCCATCAGCAGGGATTCATACATGCAGATGTCCCCCATACTGCACCGCATCACTTCCCAGATGAACAGGCTCCCGTAAAACGCCCAGCGGTGTTCTTTACGCCTCCGGTTGAGTTCCTTTTTCGTGCCCGCGATGTCCAGCCGCCTCCGGTCGAGGGACAGAAGGTGGCGGCGATAGTCACGCTCCCATACGTCGCAACTGGTCATGCGGAAGTCAATGTGTTCGGGCGTCCCGGATTTGAACTTCCAATTCTTCAACGCAGCGCCCGCGCCGTTGCGCTTGACAACCCATTCGTCGGTTTCTTCCAACACCTCGCTCTTTCCGCAAAGCGGCATCAGGTCGAAAGTGTCAAGGCAACCGACCATGTCAAAGTTGAAAACTTCCCCCGGCGAGGCTGGTTGCCCGTCTTCCTTCCTGGGATATCCTTCTTTTTCGGCCCACTTGGCAATCGTGTCTTCCCATGGGGAATCGTAGAATCCCATCCGTTCCACGGGCCTCTTCCGCAACAGCCCATCTATAATTTCAAAAGAGTTTTGCATGGTTTATTGTCGACAGGCGACACGGGCCACCGGATGGCACACACCGTGCGACGCGTGGGGCAACAGATTGGAATGTTTGTATTTCTTCAGATTTGTAAAGTCAGCAATGCGTCCGTTGGATTTTTGTGTTCCAAAGACAATGTTGATTCCATATCGAGTCGTCAGTTCCTTTCGAATCGTCTCGCTATGATCCGATGATACGCCGGTAAACACGATCATAGGAGAGAGATGTGTCGCCTTGTCATCGAACACTACGGTATGGTTTATGAAGTTAGGCAAAAATTCGAGAACGAGCCCCGTAAAGCTGAATAATGCCTCTGGAAACGGGGGCAAGTGTTTGACCTCAATAAACGAGATCAACTTATCGTTTACGATATAACTATGCTTTCTTCCGCTTTTTAGCTTGTCCGTGACATTTCCTTGCTCTGTACAGACAGCAACATCGGGCGTGTAATACAGGTGGAGGTGATGTGCCGATTGAATCTTCGTGTTGTGGAAAATGCAGGCTATAAGTCCTGACTCAACGTCTGTAACTGTGAAGTAAGAGAAGTTCTTTGTGTAACCGGTTGACGATGCTTTGTACCTAAAGGATTTCTTCGGACCCAAGTTCATCGCGCGAAGAATGTATCCGGCATCCATATAATAACTGACAATGGAATTGTATACGGCCAGTTCAACAAGGCTACTGATACGCTTCGCATGGGTCCTTAAAAAATACCCGTTACGCCGAATGAATTGCTTCGCTTCGTCTATCAAGGCCTTTCGATCAATCCATGGTCTCACTATGCGACAACTCCTTTACTGCGTGAACTTGCGCGATAAAAACATTCAATGATGGAAAAGAAAGCACATCTACAGGAATGCGTTGCTTTGATAAGATTTTATGAAAGGCACTTGCGCAGGAGCCAAAGCGAGCAGCGAGGACTGGCGTTAGTTTGTCATGGCCGATCCTGACATGTGTGGCCTTAGCCCTCTGCACCAACGACAGCAAAGATTGTCCGCTTTCGAGCGGGGAGATTACGATATTGTAAAACATCGAGAGAGCAAGTATGTCAACGAGTTCTTGGCGCGAGACGAGATCGAGCTGAAGGAACGACTCGTGCACCGTCAAACGCTTTAGGGTTTCGTAGTATGATGCACGAACTGAACGACCCAAGTCTGCGCCAATACCATCCGTGAGAGCGAGAAGAACTTGTTCGACATCAAGCTCATCAGTCATATATCATCCTTATGCCAACGTTATTCTTTTCTCGATCGTTCTTCGATTTGTCCGAGAATTTTCATGAATTCGTGAGTATCAAGGAAGAAGTTTGGATAAGCATGACGTAGAGCCTCGACAGATGCTGTTGCGACCAGCACTGCTTGTTGCTGGCTGCCTGCAACGATCTGTTCTTCAGCCTTCAGATAATCCGCAGTTGCAACATCAAATCGTTCACGACTATAAGCCTGATAACGAATTGTTTTAGCGGCCGGATCAAGCACGAGAAGATAATACGTACCTTGACGTTCATCTGCATGGATTGTATTGATAGCGGTTCCAAAACCGGTGAGTTTCTCTCGCACCTTAAGTTGCTGTGCCTTTTGAGCGACCGCTTGAAATGTGTCTTTAGCCGAAAGGCCCTCGAATCCAGGGACAGGCGGGCGGCTCTCCAATTGAGCGAATGCAGAACCAGTAAGGGCAAAGAACTTTAGCCATTCTTCGGGTCCTTCACTCGACTTGAGTGCATAATCCAGGAATATCCCCATTGTTTCGACAGCGGTAGCCCACGCATGCTGTTCACGTGTTCGCAACTGCAACTCCAACAGAAGTCCATTGTACTGTTTTACTTGTTCGTTTTTGTACCTATAAACGAGGTGAATGCTCCTATAGCCAGATTGCTTGGGAGAATCGATATAGTTACGTTCACCGACCAGTTCATGGGCAAATCGTGTGGTTTTATAATTATCGCACAGTCGCTGGACTTGTTTGAGGTTGCCGACTACGGCGCGTAATCCACCAATGTCTTGCATCCTAGCAAGTTGCATGTCGGGGAATCTGCGTAACTTGTCAATAATTGACGGAATGCGCTTAAGTCTTTGCGCAACAAGAGCCTGTCCATCTATCATTTTGAGCCTATGACGGAGTGTTGCCTGAAAAGTATTGATAGGATAGTTGTGCGCCGCGCGCCAATTGCCGAGAACCTCCGCCGCCCAGAACAGATCATCACGTGTACTTGCGTGATTGCGGAAAATATCTCCAGCTTTGTTCACTTCAGCTTTTGAGTGCCTAATTTCAACAGCTTTCATGTTTCGGCGCTTTTGTCTAAAAAATTTATCTGAACAAACTCAGATCATAAAATATAGGGAGCTTGTCTTATTCGCCTTTACAAGAGTGATAGGCATAGGCCAGAGAGGCGTGTTTCATACTGACTTCTGATCTCTGATTCCTTCTTGCTTCTCTCTTCCTTCCCTACTCCCTCATTTCCAACACGCCTGCGCATACCGTCGTGTCACTTGGGCCCGCTTGTCATGAGCGGCCATCATACTCCGAGTTCGTCCAATTTGTTTCCAATTAATGTCAGGGCGCTTTCGATCAGTTCTTCGCCGTACAAAGAGGTCGCATCACGCGGATCTTCCCCGTCCACGCCCTGCGGCCATTGTTTGCGGTCTTCCGGCAACTGCGAGAGATCGACAAGATGCGGCGCGACCGCCATGAGGATTGATGTCTCGTTGCGCCCGGCGTGGTCCATTTGCGCGCGCCACTTGCCCGCAAAGTCGCGATCCGCGGAAACCAGCCTCATCCCGAACTGCCGCTCCCACTGGTCAACCATCTCTGCCCAGGCCTTTCTCGACGGCCCGTGGCCGTCGGCCACAATGCATTTGAATCCCGCGCGCCTTGCCTGGGCCAAGATTGACTCAACCAATATCAGGAAAAGATCTTTCGGAACCCAGTACAGGCTGCCCGGCAACTGCCTATGGGGCATCGTTGTTTCCGCCGTGTCCATGCCTATGAGATCGGGGCCGGATGCCTGACATGCGATTCTGTCTGGGCCCACCCAGATTGGAGGCAGCACGATTCCGCCGAACCGGCGCGCCGCCCGCCTGAATAATTCGCGGGACTGCAGAAAATCGGCGCCCAACGCGTTCTGCGCCCCGTGCCACTCCAACGTTCCAAGCGGCAAGTATCCCACCGGGCGTTGCTTCAATCGCGCCTCGAACTCGTGAGGCAGCAGCTCTTCATAGTCAACCTTGGCAGTCATGTTCTATTGCCTCCAAGCACTCTCATGCTCATTATGTGACGGAACGGAGAAAAAAATGGGGCGTGATAAGATAGTCAACGCCTGCCTCTTTCACGGCGAAATGGATAAAGACAAGTTGATTTAGCCTTTTCGCCTTTGCCAGCGCAACGCGTTTTTCCTAATCTGACCGCTGACCTCTGATTCCTTCTTGCCTGCCCGAGCGTCGGCCAAGGGCCTCTCTCCTTCTTCCCTACTCCTTCAACCCCAACACATCGCGCATGTCGTAGAGACCAGCCGGACGTTTGGCGATCCATTGCGCGGCGCGCAGGGCGCCGAGCGCAAAGCAGTCCCGGTTTGAGGCCCGGTGGGTCAATTCAAGGCGTTCGCCTTCGGCCGCGAAAATGACGGTATGGTCGCCGACCACATCGCCGGCCCTGATCGCGTGGACTCCTATCTGGCCGGGAACCCGTTCGCCGGTATTGCCCTTGCGGCCATAAACCGCCACATCATCAAGGTCGCCGCCGCGCGCCGTCGCCGCCGTCTCGGCCAGCCGCAGGGCCGTCCCGCTGGGGGCATCCGTCTTGCGCGCGTGATGAGTCTCAATGATCTCAATGTCATAGTTCGGCAGTTTTTTGGCAACCTGGCCGATGACGGCGTCAAGAAGATTGACGCCCAGGCTCATGTTGGGCGCCGATAAAACCGCCGTCTTGGCGGACGCCTTCTTAAGGATTGCTTTTTCTTCCGCGCTCAAGCCGGTTGTGCCGATAATGATCGGTTTTTTAATTTCCGCGGCCATGACGGCATGCCTGGCCGACGAAGATGGAAAGCTGAAATCAATCAGAACATCCGCTTTTTCCGCCCCTTTGCGGGAATCATCGGAAATGAGCACGCCGATGTCCATCGTGCCGGCGACTATCCCCGCGTCCTTGCCGAGGAATGGACATTCCTTGGATTCAAGCGCGGCAACAACCTGGAGATCGTTTATCCACCGCGCGCAACGGATGATTGCCTGACCCATCCTGCCGCCGGCGCCAAAAATTGCTATCTTGATCATTTGCCCACCCTCCTAATTCGTGCTATGCCCGCAACCCAACTTCGCCGCACACCGTGCGGCGCTACAGTTGTAGTGCGTCACCAGACTCCGCCGGAGCGCTTCGCCCAGGCGAGCGGTGTGACGCATTGCTTTCTTGTTTTTCTTCGCTGTTCCCGATGGTTAAGACACTATCATCATGACAGAACACAAATAAAAAAACGGCCCGGATAACCGATGAAATATTTGAATACGAGGAAGAGATAGCGGATTGAAGAATGCGTGTCAATTGTTGATTTTCCGCTGTCGCGACTTTCCGCCCCGATCAGCACATAACATGTGATGATCGGGACGCCCAACAAGCGTTAACGCCCATTTGGAGCGGCTCGGCAGGGACGCCTCGCCCTACCTTGAATGACAAGCGTCGCGTAATGTTTTGAAGGTGGGGCGAAGTCTCTGGCTGAGCCGTCGTTATTGGAACGTGTTAAACAAACTACAGGTCAGTTGTTTTGCTTACGTGCGGATTTAGGTTTCGACGATGGGAATGCCGCACTCTCGTTGGTCTTTGGGTGATAGCCTCGTGGTAATGACACTGAAATGCGCGGCGTATCTGCCCCGCCAATATTTATCTTACGGCAGGAAAGCCATCGGATATGAGTTTCTGGGCGCAGTTCGTGAGGACCACGTCGATCCCATTCTTCACGTATTCCGCGGCCTCAGCCGCGTCATCCGACCAGAACAGGTTGCAAATTATCCCCTCATCATGCGCGGCCCTGGTATGAATATCCTTCACATTCCGCCCGAACTGGATCCTCCGGCATGAATATTTTTTTGCCATTTTGACCTGGCCGGACGGCCCTTCCTGTCCGAGCAGGCAGGCGCGCTGCACTTCCGGGGCGTAATCGCAAACCGCCTGGAGGACGGCCTCGGTGCACCCGGCAATGTAGGCGATATCCAACAGCGCCTGTTTCCGCAAAAGATCGCAAACGTTTTTCACCAATTGTCCGCCGGGACCGGCGTCCTTGATATGGATGTTCAACCCGATCCGGCCGTCAACCAGGTCAAGAACTTCCTCAAAGGAGGGTATCCGGACCCCGCGCCACTGGTCGCCCAGCCTGACGCCCGCGTCAAGCCGCCGGATTTCCGCCCAGCTCATTTTCGTTATGTCGCCCCGGCCGTCGGTCGTGCGGTCAACTTCCTTGTCATGACAAACCACCGCCGCCCCGTCCCGGCTCATCCAGAGGTCAAATTCCATTTCTTCCGCCCCGGATGCCACGGCCGCGGCAAAGGCCGGCAGCGTGTTTTCCGGGCAGGCCAGGCTCAAACCGCGATGGGCGCAAATGCGTGGAAATTTTGCGCCGGCAACGCGCATCTTCCTTTCCCAGGAAGGACGATAGAGCCCGGGCCGGCGGCAACCATCAAGCAGGGCGCGATGCTCAACCGGCGGCTGGCCGAAAGAGGCCGGCCTGACGAATTTCTTGCCAGGGTCAATTTCAATCGCGATGACGCCCGCCCCGGACCCCGCATCGGCCAGCAAAGCGCCGTCCGGCGCGGCAACAAGCGAATGTCCGCCTACCCCTGTTGCGGTTCCTCCCATAGCGTAACTGCTGCGCGCCAGATAGGCGCCGCTGTCAAGGGCTCTCGCACGGGCAATGAGCGCGATGCGGGATACGGACTCGGAGCGTTGATAACTCGGACAAAGGATGAGGTCCACCCGCTGCGCGGCGAGGGCCGCGAAATATTCCGGGAAATACAGGTCAAAGCAGATGCCGAACGCCAGGCGGACGCCCTGGTGCTCAAAGACCGCGGGAGACGCGCCAGGCGAAATCCCCATGTCCTTGATCTCAACCCCGGTCAGGTGCGTCTTTTCGTAGGAATAAACCATTTTCCCGGTGGAATCAAAAAGCAGTCCGTGGTTGGCCCAGCGCCCGGCTGTCCGCCTCACCGCGCCTAGGGCGATGGAACATTCCAGGCGTTTCGCGCAGTCGGCAATCTCGTCCAGGAACAAACTTCCGCGTCCCCCGGCAAACTGCCGCAAGGCCTCGCGCTCGCCGATGCCGGGCGCGTTGGCGTATTCCGGCAGGAGGATCAAATCCTGATCGCCGGGCCGGACGGAATTGATTTTGGCCAGCATCCAATCCAGGCAGAACACGGCCGATGCCGCGGTCCCATCGCGGGGATAATCCGGCTGTAATATTAGAAGCTTCAAGGATAATTACCTTACATGAAAAAGCTAGATCAATTTCAACTCACGCAGGCAATCGGCCAGCTTGGCCTTGAGGGCGCTGTTCATCGGGCAGAGCGGAAGGCGGTATTCTTCCTCGATCAACCCGAGCATCGCCATCGCGGCCTTGACCGGGATGGGATTGGTGTCCAGGAAAACATCCGAAAAAAGCCGGAAATATTTACGGTGCATGGCCATCGCTTTTTCCCACTTGCCGTTCAGCGCCAAGTGGACCATGTCCGCCACGGGTTTCGGCGCGATATTGCCCGCGACGCTTATGACTCCCTTTGCCCCGACGGACATCATGGGAATGGTCAGGGGGTCATCGCCCGAAAGGACGCATATATCGCACCTGGCAAGGACCTGGCTCACGCGCGTCACGCTGCCCCCGGCCTCTTTCAAGGTTGTGATCTTCGGGTGCTTCGCCAGCCGCACGACCGTGTCAACCGCGATTTCAACCCCGGTGCGCCCGGGAATGTTATAAAGGATGACCGGCAGACCGATATCGGCCACTTCTAAAAAGTGTCTTGCGAGCCCCTCCTGATTGGGCTTGTTATAATAGGGAGCAACCTGGAGCGTGCCGTCGGCGCCGGCCTCGGCGGCGAAACGGGTCAATTCAATCGCCTCGCGGGTTGAATTGGCCCCCGTGCCGGCAATGACCTTGATTCTTTTCCGGCAGGTTGTAACCGCCGTCTCAATCACCTTGCAGTGCTCGTCATAATCCAGGGTCGGCGACTCGCCGGTCGTGCCGACCGGTACAATGCCGTCCATGCCGCCCTTGATCTGCCGCTCAATAAGCCCGGCAAGTTTCCGGTAATCAACTTCCCCTTTCCTGTTGAAAGGAGTTACAACCGCAGTATACGCGCCCTTAAACATAATTACTTCCCTCTTCCGCCTTTTTCAGGTTTTTATATCCAACGCCGGCGAGTATAATTACCGTGCCGGCCGGAATCAACGTCTAAATGCGGCAAATCCTGACACGTCTCTTACAAGTTGATGCCGACCATTGGGATCAAATCCGTCCCAGACCGTCTGCCGCACGGAGCTGGCCACGCTGCTGCGCTGGCTGTTGGGGCAGAAAATTAATTCCTCAACCTGGGTGCCGGCATACTGGTCCACCCAGGCGTCCAGGCCGGCAAGCGTCATTTCCCCTTCCGGATGCCAGGAAAAAAAATGGGGGTTGTCCTCATTGAGCGCCAGCATGCCGTTGCTCCTCTTTTATTTTTGCTCTTTTTGTTCTTTTTGCTCTTCTATGCAATACAGGTTGATCAGCCCGGTGTAGTACATCCGGTTGCCGTCAAAAATCGGGCAGCTCAAGGTCTGCTCCATTTGCGTGCCGTATTGCGTTCCCCAGAAGACGTAGCCGGTGCAATAACTCTCTACCCGGTTCTTCGCGACCTGCTTGTATTGCCGGCCGGGTTCAAAGATCACGCAGGTGCCCTCATTGCCAAAGACATAGATGTATTTCCCGCCCAGGGCCGGGCTTGATCCCTGCACGCCGCGCGAGACGCCTCCCGGGCCGTTATCCATCTCCAGGATTTTCTGGTACACCACCTCGTATTTCTCCGCGTCAACCACCGACAGCAGCCCGTCCGCGTCAACAATATAAAGCAGCCCTTCATGGTAGAGCAGCGAGGCCAGGTTCATCTCCAGCCGTGACATCTTCATGAACTTGCGGCAGTCAATCGTGAACGTTTTGACGAGTTCCAGCTTTTCCGGACCCATGCGCCTGACATCCAGGAATTCCATATTCCGACCCGACAATGAAGGCATCGTGTAGATCATGTTTCCCTGGACAATCGGGGTCGCCCAGTTCAATCCTGATTTTGAAATGACGTTACCGTCTTTTACCCGGATCGCGCCCATCTGGGTGCCGTATTGCGCTTCCGAAAATCCGAATCCGCATCTCCCGCCGCCAAAGACAATCGCCTCGCCGTTAATCGTTGCGCCCACAAGCGATGAGCCCGCGAAGTTGGGCGCTTCCCAGGCCACCTTGCCGGTTTCGGCGTCAAACGCGATAAATTTATCCGTGTTCACGACAAGTTTGCCGCCGATCAGGCAGGGCGAACCATGGATGCCGTGCTCCAGCACGCCCTTGACCCCGTACTGGTGAATCCATTTTTGCTTCCCTTCCATGTCGTAGCAGACCGTCAGGCAAGCGTTATAGCTGACATAAACATTCTTCCCGTCCGTGACCGGCGTGCGCGGGGCGTACCCCGGCTCGCCGGTGGAAGTGCCCTTGTACTTCACCTTGTCAACCTTGAGCATCAATGCCTCAATCTTCGCCTCCAGCGTGACCTTTTCAACGATGATTTTGTTCGGGTCGGCAAGGGTGCTGGCTGTGAACATCTTGTCAACTTCCGCCAGCCGCGCGACCAGCGGCTCAAGCTCCTTGAATATTTCGGGGTTGGCCTTTTTCTCCTCATCGGTCGCGACGTCATAATGCGTCGCCGTGCGCGTCCAGAGGATCTTCCCGCTGATTTTATCAATGCAGCTCAATGACCGCCGGTCGCCCACGACAAAAACTTTGTCGCCGGCGATGACCGGCGAGGCAATGCTCCAGCCGGGCAGGCGGACGGTCCAGCGGATGTTTTCGCTTGCGTATTCACTGCTTGGAACGCCGTAAATGATCGGCTGGACATACCATGAGAGCCTCTGGGGCAAGTCTTTTTCTTTCTGGGCCGGCACCAGGACCGCCCCGCATGGCACCCGCAAGAGGATGCTGTTCCATCCTTTTTCAAGGACAAAATCGCGCGGGGGCATCATGACCGGGTCCTTGATCAACGCCCCGTTGACATAGGCCTTGATCACGTTGCCGCCACCGACAACATCAACCTCCTTGATCAGGCGAAATTTCGCTTTTACGTCGGAATAAAGATAAGCGTGCGCGAAAGCGACGTCAGCAGTCGGATTTCCCTTGCCGCCGTAAAGGTCGCTGAAATCAATGCCGGTGCCGTCGGTCTTAATCTTGCTCCAGGCAAGATTGACGGCCTTGTCGTTCAAGTCGGGTGAAATGGAAAGATCCGCCTTGCCGCTCAAGTCCTTGGCCAAGCTTCCTTCCTCCGCCAGGGGCGCGGGCCTCTGGATCATCCATTCCCTGGTGAAATTTTTTTCCTCGGCAATGGGCACCGGACCCAGCACCAGCCATTCGCGTATGATCCCGTCGGAGATGGGCTGGCCGGTCTCGCCCTCCTTCGGCTTCGTCGCCTGCGAACGGAGTCCCTTGACGCCCGTGGCCGTGCGAGCCCACTTCACCGGCGGGGTGGCGCCCGGGAAGCGACCGGAACCGTCCCCGCGCCAGCCGAAGGGATGTTCAGGAGTAGCGCGGAACTCCGGGGAACCCGGCAAAGCATCCTTGTCCGCGCCCATTGCCGGAACAGCGCATATCAGGAAAGCCAGCGCCAGGCCGGACGCAAAAATCGTTGTTTCCGTCTTGTTTAATTTAATCTTCATTGCCAATCCTCCTTATGGTTATCGGAATACTCCGCGAAAATAACCTTAGAACCTATCTCAAAATTGGCATGGAGCATGGTGCGAGCGTCGCGCTGGCAGAGCAAGGCGTGCAAGCGGGAGGCATAGCCAAAGGCTATGTCCCCGCTTGCAGAACGCCGCTCTGCCAGATGCGCCGCCGCATTCCATTGGAACAGAGCGCTTTTCGTGCCTGCCGGCGTTGGGCGCGCAGGAGAAATACCTTTCAGGTATTCCCGCCCGCGCGCCCGCCTGGCCTGCCATTCGCAGCCTTGGCGAAGAAGGGTCAGGCGCGAAAATCGTCTCTGCCATGCCCAAGCGAATTTTGAGATAGGTTCTACAATCACCAAACATTCAGGACTTGAACCCATGCGCCACGCACGCCCAAGCGCCTTCCCGGAATTCAATCCATGCTGGCAACTAGTGTAATGTAACTGAATTAAATAAATTTATAAGACTGAAAAACGCTAGAAAAATCACGGGATTGTCATTCCGAGCGTGCGAGGAATCTCGTTATGATGGAGATGCTTCGCTACGCTCAGCATGACAACCTATAAATACACGTCTGCGTGATACACTCCACTAGCAGACAGTGTTCGCGGTCAAGTTGAAAAGCCTTGCCTAGTGTAATGTAACTGAATTAAATGAACTTATGAGAAAGAAAAACGCCTTAAAATCATGAGTTTGTCATTCCGAGCCGAGGCGAGGAATCTCGTTATTGTTGAGATGCTTCGTCCCGATCGCTGAGCGCATCGGGCCTCAGCATGACATACTATTAAATACATATCTGAGTGAAACACTACACTAGCTCATAGGCCACCGGGAGAGTTGTTCCGCGCGGCTGGCGCAAAGGCCGCCGGAGAACCTGTCCGTGCCGGACCACCCCGGATATTTCGCCATGATTCATGAAATGAGGGTTAAAAAACGGCCGTTCTAAAAATATCCCGGATTGCCTCGGCCCGCCGGATTTTCGAGATTTTACCGTTTTCGGCGATGAGGTATTCAGCGCTCCGGATGCGGGTGTTGTAGTTATGCCCCATCGCGTAAGCGTGCGCGCCGGCGTTGTGGATGGCGATCAAATCGCCCACCCGGGCGACCGGCAGCAACCTGTCGCGCGCGAACTGGTCGTTGTTTTCGCAAAGCCGCCCGACGATGTTGACTTTTTCCTTTTTCCCGGACGGGCGATTGCCGATGACCGTTATATGATGGTATGCGTCGTAGATGGCCGGCCTGGGTAAATCGTTCATGCCGGCGTCAATGCCGACAAATTTCTTCTCGCTCTCCTTGATCACGTTCACCCGGCCGACAAGCCAGGCCGTGTCGGCCATGATCACGCGCCCCGGCTCGGCCATTAGCACCGGCTCGTCCAGGCCGTAGCGCGCGCATTGCCGGTCAAACGCCCGGCGCACGCCCCGCGCCCCCTTCACCAGGTCCAGGCTCTTTTCCTCCGGCCGATAAGGCACGCCGAACCCGCCGCCGATGTTCATCAGTTCGATGCGGATGCCGAGCTCCCTTTTGATCTTCCCGGCCGTTTCAAGGAGGATCATCGCCACCGATTCAAAATACGACTCATCCAGCACGTTGCTGCCGGTCATGGCGTGGATGCCGAACCTCTTCACGCCCATCTTCCGGGCGCGCCGGTAGGCCTCCACTATTTTGCCGAGCGGCACGCCGTACTTGGCGTCCGGCCCGGCCAGGAACAGGCTCTTCATCCCGCCCTTGCTGATGCTGGGGTTGACCCGGAACGACAGGAATTTCGGCACGCCGATTTTTTTAATGGTATCAAGCATGCTTATGTCGTCAAGGTTCAGCAGGAAGGCCCCGGTTCTGGCGACATAGCGGAACTCGTCAGGCGCGGTGTAATTGCCGGTATACATTCCCCGGCCGCCGAGTTGCTTGACGATCCAGGCCTCGGCCTCGCTCGAGGCGTCCGCGCCGAAACCCTCGGAAAAAATAATCCTCAGGAGGCGCGGGTTGCTGTTGGCCTTGACCGCGTAGAGCGGCTCAAATGACGGAAAAAAGGAGCGGAAAGCGTTTTGAAAGCCCCGGCAGTTCGCGCGGATCTTCTTTTCCGAATAAATGAAAAACGGCGTCGGATATTTACCGGCCGCCCGCCGGATGGCGGCAACCGGCAAATCAGTTACTTTGGGATTGACCATGGCGCTCATACTTATTCAGATTATTTTTCACCCCAGAGGCACGGAGTTCGCAGAGGTAAAACAAAATAAAATTTCTTTCCTATCTCCGCAACATCTGCGCCTCTAGCGCCACGTCGCCGGACGACGTGGAAGCGGGCGGTAAAAAATCATGCGGTTGCTTCCGGCGCTGGCTCTTCCGCCGTCACGCCGTGCCACTCGGCGCAAGCATCGTCAATCATTTCCAGGGCCTCGTCAATCTCGCCCGGCTTGACGTTGAGCGGCGGCAGGAATCGCAGGACCTTGTCGGCCGTGGCGATCGCCAGCAGGCCCATCTCCATCAGCTTGGCTTCCAGGTCCTTGGCCGGCTTGTCAAGCACCAGGCCGACCATCAGGCCGGCGCCGCGAACTTCCTTGAGGTGATCGTACTTTTCAACGAGCGCCTGCAATCCCTTCATGAACCGCGCGCCCATGTCCCGCACGTTCTGCAGCAAATTCTCGTCCTGGATCGCCTTGATCGTCGCCAGCGCCGCGGCGCAGACCACGGCACCGCCGCCGAAAGTGGAGGCGTGCTTCCCGGCCTGCAGGACGTCGGCCACCTTCGGGGAAGTGACGATGGCCCCCATCGGGAAGCCGCCGGCCAGGGCCTTCGCGAGCGAAAAGGCGTCGGGCAGGACGTTGTAGTTCTGGAAGGCGAACCAGGCCCCGGTGCGCCCCATGCCGCACTGGACCTCGTCAAACAAAAGCAGGATGTTCTTCTCGTCGCACAGCGCCCGCAGGCCCTGCAGGAAATCCTTGTCGGCCGGGATGACGCCGCCCTCGCCCTGGACCGGCTCAACCAGCACCGCGGCCGTCTTGTCGGTAATCGCCGACTTGACCGAATCAAGGTTGTTGAAGTCGGCATAGACAAAGCCGGAAGGCAGGGGCTCAAAACCCTTCTGGACCTTGCTCTGACCGGTGGCGGTCAGGGTGGCCAGCGTCCGGCCATGGAACGAATTGCGCATGGTGATGATTTCATGGCGCTTTTCCTCATGCCCCCAGAGACGGGCGAGCTTGATCAGTGCCTCGTTCGCCTCCGCCCCGGAATTGCAGAAAAAGCATTTGCCGTGCATGGAAAGGCCCGAGAGCTCCTTGGCGAGCAGCCCCTGGTTTTCGGTGTAATACAGGTTGGAGACATGGTTCAGCACCTCGGATTGCTTCTTGACCGCCTCCACGACCGCCGGGTGGCAGTGGCCGAGGTTGTTGACCGCGATCCCGGCCAGGAAATCCAGGTAGACTTTTCCGTCCGCGTCCCAGACTTTCGTCCCCTTGCCGCGAACCAGCGCCACCGGCTTGCGCGCGTAGCAGGGAATTACATATTGCTCGAACAACGCCTCGACATCCGCAGTTTTAATTGTCATTTATTATCTCCGTTCCTATTCCTTGATCTGTGAATATTTCCAACAACAGCGAGTGCAGCACGTGGCCGTCAATGATATGCACCTTCTTGACGCCCGCGTCAATGGCCGACAAAGCGCCCTGGATTTTCGGCACCATGCCGGCGTGAATTGTCCCGTCGGCGATCAGCTTTTCGATCTCCGAACGCGTCAGGGACGAGATGACCGAGTCGGGCTTGCCGGGATCGCGCATAACCCCGGGAACATCCGAGAGAAAAACAAGCTTGGCGGCGTTGATCGCCACCGCGATGGCCATCGCCGAATCATCGGCGTTGATGTTATAAACCTGGTCGTCCGCGCCGCGCCCGAGCGGGGTGATGACCGGGATGATATCGGCTTTCAAGCAGGCCATGATCGGGCCGGTGTCAACGGAAACCACCCTGCCGACCATCCCCAGGTCTATCTCCGACCCGTCTTTCGGGTCACGCGTCTTCATTTTTTCCGCCTTGATGATGCCGGGGCCGTGCAGGCCGGCGGCCCGCGCGCCGTTGGCGGTCAGGGTCTCCACGATTTCCACGTTGACCTCGTGGTTCAGGACGTGTTCCACGACCGTGACCGATTCCTTGTCGGTCACCCGCAAGCCGTTGACAAACTTTGACTGCAAACCGGCGGCCGCCAATTTCCGCGAGATGGCCTTGCCCCCTCCGTGCACGACCACCGGGCAGATGCCGACGCATTCCATGAAGGCGATGTCCGCCAGGACGCTCCGGCTGATCTCCATGTTTTCCATGGCGCTGCCGCCGAACTTGATCACCACGGCTTTTCCACGGAACATCCGGATATAAGGCATGGCCTCCATCAGGATGGATGTTTTATCAATCAATGTTTTCATGGCTTTCGGCGACCGTTCACGGTTCAAAGTTCACAGTTCAAAGTTCACAGTTAAGAGTTTAAATTAGTCAGCAAAGCCGCAACTTTTCTGGATTCCCGATCAAGTCGGGAATGACAACTCTGGATACCCGTTCTGTCATTCCCGCGAAGGCGGGAATCCAGTGCAACTTTGAAATTCCTATGCGTTAAAATTCTCCAACCCTTCCGCCACGGGCGGATAACCATGAACCCTGAACTTTTGAACCTTTTAACCTTTAAATCTCAGGTCATATAATCAGCGTTAATCTTCACATAATCAAGACTGCAGTCGCAGGTCAGCATGGAATAATATCCCCTGCCCTGGTGCAAATCCACTTCTATCGTAAATTCCTTCCCGGATATGATCTTATGCAGCTTGTCCGGAGACAACCCCGCCGACTTGCCGTTGACCACCGCCGCCAGGGAGTTATAACGGATGCCGATTTTATCCGGGTTGACTTCCGCGCCGGAATAACCGACCGCGCAGATAACCCGTCCCCAGTTCGGGTCGGCGCCGAACCACGAGGTTTTGACCAGCAGCGAACGCGCGATCGAACGCGCCACTTTTTCGGCCGCGGCATGATCCTTGCCGCCCTTGACCTCGATCAGCACCACCTTCGTGACGCCCTCGCCGTCCTTGACGATCATATAGGCCAGCTTCTGGCAGACGGATGTAATGGCGGATTTGAAAACCAGCCAGTCAGGGCTTGTCGTTGTAATTTTTTTGTTGCCGGCCAGGCCGTTGGCAAGGCAGAGGAGCGTGTCGTTCGTGCTCTGGTCGCCGTCAACCAGGATGCGGTTAAAACTCAGGTCAACCGCGCAAGAAAGCGCGGCCTGCAGGGCGGATTTTTCAATGGCCGCGTCGGTCGTGACAAAGACAAGGAGCGTGGCCATGTTGGGGGCAATCATCCCGGCGCCCTTGGCCATCGCGCCGATCGTGATTTTTTTGCCGCCCAGTTTAAAGCTGACCGCGACCTGCTTGGGCAAAGTGTCGGTTGTCATGATCGCCCGCGCGGCTTCGTTGCCGCCGGCGCGGCTGAGATTTTTGACGGCAAGCTTGATCCCGGGCCTGAGGCGCTGCATCGGGAGCGGCAGGCCGATTGTCCCGGTTGAGCAGACGAGCACCTGCTTCGGGTTGATTTTGAGCGCCTGGCCGGTAATCGCGGCCATCGCCTCCGCGTCGGCCAGTCCTTTCCGGCCGGTGCAGGCATTGGCATTGCCGCTGTTGACGATAATCGCCCGGGTGAACCGGCTCTGGCCCAGATGCCGGCGGCACAGTTGCACCGGCGCGGCCTTGACGGAATTGAGGGTGAAAACGCCGGCCGCCGTGGAAGGACAGTCGGCAAAGATCAGGGCCACGTCTTTCTTGTCCTTGTTGCCCTGCTTTATGCCGGCCCGTATCCCGGCGGCGGAAAATCCGGGCGGGGCGGTAACCCCGCCGGCAAACCAATCAAATTGAACATGTCCCTGCATCTAATCGTTGCGAAATCCGGGCATCGCGGCCGTCCGCCTTGCGGCTTATCATCACGGGACGGACAATATGCCGGGAAAAAAAATGAAATCAGCGTTTGGAAAATTGGAAACGTTTTCTCGCGCCCGGCTGCCCAGGTTTCTTGCGTTCCTTGAGGCGGGAATCGCGGGTCAAAAATCCGCTGCTTTTAAGGACGGCGCGCAGGGAAGAATCCACGATCAGCAAAGCGCGCGCCAGGCCGTGCCGGAGAGCGCCGGCCTGCCCGACAATCCCGCCGCCCTTCACGTGCGCGGCGACGTCAAACCGTTCGCTGGTATTCGTCAATTGCAGCGGCTGGAGAATGAAATTCCGCGTGGTCACGAGCGGGAAATAGTCCTTGAACTCCCGGCCGTTGACAATGATCTTGCCGCTGCCGCTGTTTAAACGGACTGAGGCCATGGCCACTTTCCTGCGGCCGGTCGCCGTGACGTTGACAGTGCTGCTGGTATTTTCCACCTTGATTGTTTCTTCCGCCATATTTTTAAAGCTCCAGTACTTTGGGGTTCTGCGCCTGATGGGGATGATTCGCCTCGGGGTAAATCAAGACCCGCTTGAAGGCCGTGCGCATGAGCCGGTTTTTCGGGAGCATGCGCTTGACGGCGTCGCTGATCAGCCGCTCCGGCTTTGTCGCGCGGATGACCGAAGCCTTCTGCTCGCGGTAGCCGCCGCGGAATCCGGAATAATCCGGGTACATTTTCTTGTCCTCTTTTTTGCCGGTCAATTTCACCTTGGCGGCGTTGACAATCACGACAAAATCACCCAGGTCAATATGGGGCGTATAATTCACCTTGTTCTTGCCGCTGACGATGTTTGCGATCTTGACCGCCAGCCTTCCGAGCACCTTGTCGGCCGCGTTGACCACGTACCACGCGCGGACAGTTTCGCCCTCTTTGGGTATCGTTGTTTTCATAATTCATCCTTCCAAATGAGACGAAACATAACTATTCCGAAACGCTTGTCAATCTAAAAATAAAATACTTTTTTCCAATGGGTGTAGGACAAATTATTTGGGGCCGAACAAAAATTACAGTAAATATTAAAAATTGATAATAATGTTTGTATCTAAAATGAAACAACAGTTGATTTTTCGAAGGAACAAACAGGTTTAATTGTCGTATTGGCTACACTAACAGATATAACCTGACCCACCCCGCCCGTTGGGCACCCCTCCAAGGAGGGGATCGTAAGCGCTTGTTCCCGAACTTCTTCGGTTCCCCTCCTTGGGAGGGGTGGCCGAAGGCCGGGGTGGGTATTATCGGGACAGCTCAACAAAATTGTCTTACACCCTTTTCCGATCACGGGATGGCTGATCCATTCTGAATGCAACGTTCCATAAAATATCCGCGCCTGCGATCATGGCCGACGCTGGACAACCCTTGCGGTCGCCGAATCGCCGCTGGAATCCCTGACACTGATGATATTGGTTCCGGTGTTGGTGGAGTTCTGGTAAAGGGCAACCGCCGTGCTGGTGGTCGCGATGTAGAGCGACCCGAGCAGGTCATTGTTCATTGACCATTTGTAGGAATTGTTCCCGCCGAGGGCCGTAAATTCAACAATGTTTGTCACCCTGGCATCCAACAACATGGAAGACGGATATATTGCCACGGAATTCGTGGATTCGTCATCCAGCTCGCAGCCGGTGATCAACGCGGTCAAAACACAGATGACAACAACCGCGCAAGCTGCCCTTTGAATCCGAGAGACAATCAATTCTAATTTATTCATAAAACCTGTTTGCGCATCAGGTCAAGATGCGCGTCCCCGGGGACAACCGCATCAAAGCGCCACCTTATCCCGTCCGGACCGGAGGTTTCGTTCTGAAACTCGGTCCAGTCCGTTTTCCATCCGGCATTAAGATCCAAAATTTCTTTCATAATTTCCCGCAACTTTCTTAAAATCGTTCATTAACCCGCATTTCTCACACGCCGGGCGTGAGAAATGCGCCCCATCCTTCGACATTGCTGGTTCGGCGATGCTCACCACGGATCAGGACAGGCGGGGTTCACCTTTCGGCACGGCGCGGGCAACCTTGAGCAAGGTGCGGCAGCACCGCGTCGAAACTTGTGCCGCAATCTTTTGCGGCACAAGCGGATTTCTCGCAGGTGGATTTTCCCTGTGAGAAATCCGGGTTAATTCCATGTCCTGATCTCCTCGCCCGTCATCCGGCCGGAAATTTGGCCTTCATGGAACGACCTGAAATATGTACTCAATTTACATGTCCCTGTCGCCAACAAAACATATCTTTCTGATTGAATTGGATTTCCCCGTTTTTTCATGCTTCCCGCCTCTTTGCCACCCATCCCATCCATAAGATATTTATTATCAATGCTTGATATTCAATCTGGCGATAGTCTAATATTTGACAAAAGCTGAACAAACTGTTCATAATTCATGATCCGAGTTTGTTCTAATAAACTATGTTGGGCATCAGGAATAAATGAGATGAAGGAATTCGACTGGCTCAAGGGCGATCACATTGAATCGGCCTCCTACGAGGTCGAATCTGACACGTGGATCGTCGCTTTCCATAGTGGGGCAGCGCTCTCCATAAGTTCGCTCTGGCGGCTGATTGAAGAGGGAGACATCTCCGCAACGAGCCTTGACCACGGCCACAGGTTTGGCCTCCCGAAGGATTTCGACGGCGTCGCGGCGCTTCAGAGCATGAAGAAGTACCCGATCCGAAGCGTGGAGCTGCGGCTGGGGACGGGAGACCTGTTCCTCACCCTCGGTGCGGAGTTTGAGTTGCAGGTCATCGCAACATCTGCTGGTTACGAGCCGTGGCAGATGACACACCCAACACTCGGAATGTGGGTCATTTCGGGCGGCGAATTGTGTGCGTTCAAGAATGCCCAACAACGCCCTCCACCGCTACCTCGTGCCCGCAGCGGGCACTCGGGGGTGAGGGCTGACGTTGGTAAAAACATAAAATGAAAACGGGGGCTATAGCAGTTGTCGCTTTGATGCTGGGGTTTTTCATTGGCTGGTATTTTGGGCGACAAGCGACGAGTCATTTTGTACATGAACGGTTTGAAAACGCGATAAATGGGTATCCATCTGGGTGGGTTACCAGTATGTGGAGTGTAGCTGATGTAATGCCAAGCATGACCAAAGATAAATTGCGAGAAACGCTTAGTTATGCTCATCAATACAACCAGAAGTTAATAGACGAGTATCAAATCAAAAACTTCTATAACGGGTTTCTTGCACTACGTTTCCAACAGCTTATAGACAAGGGAGACACAAACAAGGTGCAGGCGATCCTGTCAGAAACTATTTGCAGATTTGCCCAACGTGTCGATGAAGGAGATTATAAGGGGACTAATCAAGAAGCAGCCGCCAAGGCAATGATACAACAATGGCGAAGCCGAACGAATTCGTTAACAAGCAAATCTACGGTGGGCACTGAAACACACCCATGATTTACCGCGTTGGCGAAGATATAAAATGAAAACAAGTGCCATAGCTGTTATATCGTTGATACTTGGCCTTCTCATTGGCTTGTTTTTTGTGCGATTAGGCGTGAATCGTATAGTGCACGAACAGCTCAAAGAAACTTTACAGGAATATCCTCCTGGGTACGTTACCACCGTGTTGAGTATGATTGATGTAATGAAAGGCATGACAACAAATGAAGTTCGAGAAACGATTAACCTTATAAATACATGCGCTCAGCATATGAGGAACGAGGTTCGAATCAAAGACTATTATAACGGGTTTCTTGCACTATCTCTCCAGCAGCTTATCGACAAGGGAGACACTAACAAGGTGCAGGATGTCTTATCGGAAACTATTCACACATTCGCCCAACATGTTGATGCAGGAGATTATAAGGGCACGACTCTCGAAGAAGCCGCCAAGGCTATGGTGCAACGGTGGCGAAATCAAACGAATTTACCAACCACGGGGCGCACTGTACCGCCTTCCGCTGGCGCGTCAGGCGTCCAGTGAACCGTGACATTCGAAGATTCGTAATCTCATTGATGTGGAGCATCATTTTGTTCCCGGCACATTCAAGGGATCAGGAATGAATGGATAAGAAGCGCGACAAAAACTCCGAGGAGCATGCCCAGAAAAACCTCCAGCCTGGTATGACCGAGCAGTTCCACGAGGCGCCCTTCCGCAACACGGCTGGTTTTAAATAGTTCGT
Organism: uncultured Verrucomicrobiota bacterium; assembly: GCA_964475405.1. GTDB lineage: Bacteria > Verrucomicrobiota > Kiritimatiellia > JAAZAB01 > JAAZAB01 > JAQUQV01. The sequence continues at coordinate 17,734 of CAYYWX010000024.1, read as the reverse complement.
CAATGATCTGATTGAGGACGCGCGCTTGCATTCCCGCCGCCCGGCGCACGCTCTGGGCATCAAACATAATCACCAGCGCGAAGGCAAACGCGACCGCAAAAAGAGGATCATCCATCCCGACCCGCATCGCAACCGAGGTCGCCAGGGCCGAGGCCATGGCCGAATGCGCGCTGGGCATGCCGCCTGTGCTGACAAGATACGCGAAGTTGATCCGGCGGGTGCGGGCGAAAAAGAAGGTCATCTTGATCGTTTGCGCCAACAACCACGCCAAAAAAGCCGACCAGATCGTCGGGTTGCAAAGCCAGCCTGGCAAGTTATAATTCATTGCGCCGGATAAAACTCGGTGGTCACACTGTCCCATGCTTTAAGGTTGAATAATAAACAAAGATGATATAACTTGTTTTTCATTTGGAAAACAACCATAAAAAAGAGCAATTAATGCAAGCGCTTGTTAAATTCGCGCCCGGACCGGGGAACATGGAATTGCGCGACGTGCCCGAGCCTTCTCCCGGCCAGGGCGAGGTGAAAATTGAAGTCAAGATCGCATCCATCTGCGGCTCCGACCTTCATATCCGCCGGGGCGACATCGGAATACCGATGCGCTATCCGGTCGTCCCGGGCCATGAATTTGCCGGCATTATCACGGAGGCCGGCGCGGGCGTTCCAAAAGACTTGATCGGCGCGCGGGTAACCGGAGAAAACACCCGTTCCGCCTGCGGGAAATGCCGCCAGTGCGCTGGCGGGAGCTACAATCTCTGCAAGGAACGCCTTGCCACCGGATACGCCTTTGACGGCGCGTTCACAAAATACGTCATCATTCCCCTCGCCCGCGTGCACCGTTTGCCGGACAAGGTTGATTTTGCCTCCGGCGCGCTGACCGATCCCTCGGCCTGCGCCTATCACGCCGTGCAGGAACTCACCCGGATCAATTCCGGCGACCTGGTGCTTGTCACCGGCCCGGGCCCGATGGGACTTTTCTGCCTGCAATACGCCAGGGCCAACGGCGCGCGGGTGATTTTGACCGGGCGGAACAACGACATGTTGCGGCTGGAACTGGGGAAACACCTGGGGGCGGACCACGTCGTTTCAAGCGCCAACGCTGAACAGGAAATCATGAACATATCCGGGGGGAACGGCGTGGACGTGGCCATTGAATGTTCCGGATCAGAGGCGGCGGCGAATCTCTGCCTGAACACCCTCCGGCGCGAGGGCAGCTTCACGCAAGTGGGCATTTGCGGCAAGCAAATCAAGTTTGACCTGGACCAGGTCCTCTACAAGGAACTGCGCCTGGCCGGGTCTTTCAGCCAGAAATTCTGGGGTTGGGAAAAGGCGCTTGAATTCTGCGCCAGCGGCCTTATCAAGGTCAAGCCGATCATCACGCACTCCTTCGCGCTTGCCGAATGGCAGATAGCCTTCGATCTTTTTGAAAACGCAGGAGCAATCAAGGTGATCTTTGAGATGAAATGATTGTCCCCGTTAAGATGACTCATATTTACGAAGAAGTTCAGGCGGCGATAGAGATAAGTTTTTGATGACAGCCGGCAAGAGCATAACACAGGAGATTAACGGCGCATTCTCACTGTTTTCTTGGCCAAGAATGTTGCGGGGAAGATTTGGTTCGTGGAAGCGGTGGAATGACACGAAATTTTCGCCAAACATTGAAGTCAGCGCCAGCGACTTGTCCGCCGTAGCTGCTGAGCGAAGGCGGATGCAATCGTGTGGTGAATTCGGTTTCCGGCGGCCTGCCCGCCATAGTCCGCCCATGGCGAGACGACGGCGGGAGACGGATTTTCCGCCACGGGCGGATCCGCTGTTGCGGAGAAAAAAAAGGTCAGAGATCGCCGCCTTGTCCCGCCGAAGTCCGCAGTAGCGAGACGAAGGGGGAAGCTTTTTTCGAACCGAATTCACCACACTGCTGAAATGAAGCATTAAGAAATTGGGTTGCGGGCACAGTCCCTGACAGGCATAATAATTAACAACTTAGGAGACAAAACATGAACATAAAAAAAATGGCTGAATTGGCATTGGAACAGGGACAGGGAATCGTGCGCCTCGCTCCAAACTGGGTGCCACGCGTATTCTGCATCCCCGGCCGGAGACTCAAACTGCATCCCGACGACTACTACGCCCTCGGCGGCGAAAGGGGCGGCATTGACGAGCGCTGGCTCGCCTCCTGCACGCCGGCCGATAACGGCCCCAAAACCGCGCCGAACGAGGGCCTGAGCTTCATCGTTTTCCGGGATGGCGGACAAGAACGCCGCATTGTTTTCCGCGACGCGGTCCGCGAACTGCAAGGCGACCTGATCGGCGAACGGACCTGGAAAAAGCACGGCCGCTGGCCGATGTTCGCGAAATTCTTCGACAACCAGGGCGCCCTTCCCCATCACATTCACCACCGCCAAAAACACGCCGGCCTTGTCGGGCAATCGTCAAAACACGAGGCGTATTTTTATCCGGTCCAGTTGAACAATTACGGCGGCGATTTCCCCTACACTTTCTTCGGCATAGAGCCGGGAACAACCAGGGACCAGATCAAGAAATGCCTGATGAACTTTTCCAAGGGGGACAACAGGATCACCAACCTTTCCCGCGCCTACCGCCTGGAGCCCGGCACCGGCTGGGATGTTCCGCCGGGCGTCCTGCACGCGCCGGGCAGCCTCTGCACCTACGAGCCGCAGGAGGCTTCCGACATATTCGCCATGTATCAGTCGCTCGTCGGCGACCAGATCATTTCGGAGGAATTTCTCTGGAAGAACACGCCGAAAAACAAGATCGGGAATTACGATTACCTGGTCGAGGTCCTGGACTGGGAAAAGAACGTTGACCCCGATTTCGCCGCCAGCCACTTCATGCGTCCCAAGCCGGCCGGGCCGGAAAAAGAAATGGCAGCGGCGGGCTTCAGCGAAAAATGGATCTGCTACCGCTCCCGGTCTTTCAGCGCCAAGGAATTGACGGTTTTCCCGGGCAAGACCGTGACGATCGCCAACCGCGCGGCCTACGGCCTGATTCTCCTGCAGGGTTACGGCAAAATGGGCGCGTGGGACCTGGAAAACCCGACCCTGATCCGCTACGGGCAATTGACCAATGACGAATTTTTCGTGAGCGAAAGCGCGGCCGCCGGGGGAATTGTCATCCGGAACATTTCTTCCACGGAACCGCTTGTCATGCTGAAACATTTCGGCCCGGACAATCCGGAATTGAAGGTCGCCGAAGGGACCTGAACCGGTCGTCGGCGGGCCGGGGGGGGGTAAGACAAAAATTTGGGTATTTGGAGGTAAACAGATACAAATCTACCCACCCCGCCCGTTGGGCACCCCTCCTGGGAGGGGATCGTAAGTAGTTGTGCCTTAATTTCTTTCCGCCACCGGCGGACTCGTGCTTCGTAGCGAAGGCTTACTTCGCAGAGTAGCATCTGCCTGTGGCATGAAAGTTCCCCTCCACTGGAGGGGTGGCCGAAGGCCGGGGTGGGTGACTGTCGGAATGGATCAAAATTTTGTCTTACACCCTTGGCCGGGTTACAAAGCAATTATTTCTGGACAAAAACATTAATTCTTGGAAAACTATTTGGACGGTAATGAATTTGCGTTATCAAATCAAGGTCTTGAAGGCTTGTTGCAAGGGATGCGAACTGTGCGTTGGGATATGCCCGAGGCGGGCGATGGTCCTTTCCCGGAACGTGAACCAGGGCGGCTTTCATTTCCCGGAATCCAACAGCAAGGCATGCTCCGGCTGCGGGCAATGCGCGATCATCTGCCCGGAAGCGGCGATTGAAATTTTTGCATTCGATGAAAAAACAAACAAAAAGAAATCCTGAGCGGACGCTCATGATGGGCAACGAGGCGATCGCTGAGGGCGCCATTCGCGCGGGCTGCCGGTTTTATTTCGGCTATCCCATCACCCCCCAAAACGAACTCACGGCCTACATGGCCAAGCACATGCCCGCGCGCGGCGGTGTCTTTATCCAGGCCGAGAGCGAACTGGCCGCGATCAACATGGTTTTCGGGGCCTCGACCACCGGAGCGCGGGCGATGACCAGCTCTTCCTCGCCCGGAATCAGCCTGAAGCAGGAAGGAATATCATACCTGGCCGGCGCCCAGCTGCCGGCGGTGATCGCCAATGTCCAGCGCGGCGGTCCCGGGCTGGGAAGCATTGATCCTTCGCAGGGCGATTATTTCCAGGCAACGAAAGGCGGCGGACACGGCGATTACCACTCGATCGTCCTCGCCCCGATGTCGGTGCAGGAAATGCATTCTTTCACGGTGGAGGCCTTCCGCCTGGCCGATAAGTACCGCGTCCCGGTCATTATCCTCGCCGACGGGCGCCTGGGACAGATGATGGAGCCGATCACCCTGCATCAAAATTCGCCGCCGGCGTCCCCGACAAAACGCTGGGCCCTGACCGGGGCAAGGGGCCGCCGGCCGAACTGCATCCGCTCCCTGCTGGTCAATGAAGGCGAGCTTGAAAGGCACAATTACAAGCTGCAGGAATGTTACCGGAAGATCCGCGCGAATGAAACGCGCCACGAGGAAATGCACGCGGATAAATGCGACTTATTGGTGGCGGCCTGGGGCACCTGCGCGCGGATCGCGAAGGGCGCGATCGCAGCCGCCCGGGCGCGCGGGTTCAAGGTCGGACTGTATCGCCCGATCACCCTGTGGCCATTTCCCGGCCGGCGCCTCGCGCAGATCGCCGCGAAGGCGAAGGCGGTCCTGGTGCTGGAAATGAACTGCGGGCAGATGCTGGAAGACGTGCAGATCGCGGTTGCCGGCTCAACCCCCGTTTTTTTCAGCGGCTACCCGGGCGGGAGAGTGCCGACCGAATCCGATATGTTCAAGGCCATCTGCAAAATCGCCGGAAAAATCAAAAAACGAACCGGGCTTAAAAAATGAAACGCAACCGCCATATAATTTACCGCCGGCCGCTTGCGCTTACCAGGAAACCGATGCATTATTGCGAGGGCTGCGGCCACAGCCTGGTGCATAAATTGCTGGCCGAGGTCATGGACGAACTGCATATTCGCGACAAGACAATCGGCGTCGCGCCCGTGGGGTGCGCGGTCTTCGCCTATTTCTACCTGAAATGCGACATCTCCGAGGCGGCGCACGGCCGCACGCCCGCGGTGGCAACCGGCATCAAGCGCTCATTGCCCGACCGGATTGTGTTTTCCTACCAGGGCGACGGCGACCTGGCCGCGATCGGCATGGCGGAAACGGTGCATACCGCGAACCGCGGCGAGAACATCACCGTCATTTTCATCAACAACACCGTCTATGGAATGACCGGCGGCCAGATGGCGCCCACGACCCTCGTCGGCCAGCAGACGCCGACCTGCCCGACCGGACGCAAGCCGGGCACGATGGGCGGGCCGATCCGCGTCTGTGAAATTATTAACACGCTTGACAACCCTTTTTACATTGAACGCGTCGCGCTTGACAGCGTCCAGGGCATTTTAAGGACCAAGAAGGCGCTCCTCACGGCTTTCAAGGCCCAGATGGATGGCAAGGGGTACAGCTTCGTGGAAATCCTGTCGCCCTGCCCCACTTTTTTTCACCTTTCGCCGAAGGATTCCCTGCTCTTTGTGAAAAACGAGCTGAGCAGGCATTTCCCAGTAAAAGTTTTTCGCAAGGAGGGAGTCAAGGTCAATGATTGAAAGAATTCTTATCGCCGGCACCGGCGGACAGGGCATCGTGACGATCGGCAAAATGCTGGCCAAGGCGGCCGTGGACACGTATCCCTATGTAACCTTCTTCCCGTCCTACGGCGCGGAGGTCAGGGGCGGCACTTCCTATTGCCAGGTCATAATGTCCACGAGCGAGATCTCGTCGCCGCTGGCAGAAAAATTTGACACGGTCCTGGCCATGAACCAGCAGGCGGCCGAGCGATTCATCGCGTTCATCGAGCAGAAAGGACTGGCAATCGCCAACAGCACGATGTGCAAGGTTAGCAACCTTGACTGGCATTTCATCATGATCCAGGCGACAAAAATCGCCGACCAGCTCGGCAACGTCAAGGCCGCCAACCTGGTAATGCTCGGCGCCATGCTGGCGCGCAAGTCGGTCGTGTCGCTTTCAAAGATGGAAAAAACAATCCGGTCGGGTTTTTCAGGATTGCCCAACGCAATGTCAAAAGTCAACCTGCATGCCTTTTACTGGGGCCTGTCCATCTAAGGCGTGATCTACCTGGTTGCCATCGCGATCTTGTTCCTGAGCTTCTGGATGAGGGGCGAATTCTTGTTGATTTTGTTCATGAGGACCGCCATGCGCGTTGCCTGGGGAAGATTCTTGATCCTGATGTAGGCCTCCCCGGCCATATAGGCGTAATCGCAGGCTTCTTCCTTTTTGCCCTGCCGCAGGGAGGCCAGGCTTAAATTATAATAGGCGCCGGCCGCGTCCGGGTTGAGGCTGGCCGCCATTTTAAATTCCTCCACCGCCCCGTCAACGTCGTCCTCGTCCCATTTCTGGATCGCGAGCGCGTAATGCTTGTCGGCTTCGGCGATGTTATTCCGCCTGGTCTGACTTTTGGATTGCTTGCCGGTTTTCTTTTCCGGCTGCTGGTCGGCCGGCTGGGCGGCGACGGCCTTCGCCTGGCTTAAAATTTCCTGTTCGAGGGCCACCGCGTCCTTGTCGGAATTTACCGCCGCGGATTGCGCCTTTTGTGGTGTCCGGGCTTCCGCCATTTCACCCGCCGCGGTTTCCTTCTCGACTTCAGGAGCCGCCCTGGCGCCCTGCGCGGCCAGCCGCCTGCGCTCTTTTTCCGCGGCGCGCGTCTTGTTTTCCAGGTCCTTCATCTGGTCCTGTTGTTCCTTTTCGGCCCCGGCCAGCTCGGCCTGTTTCTTTGCGTAAGCGCTCCTGTTCGCCTTCTCTTCTTCAATGGCGCCGCGCTTCGTCTCCAGGTCCGTGATCAGCGCTTTCTGCCGGGCAAGTTCCTTCCTGGCTTCATTGTATTTGGCCTGGAGCGAATCCTTTTCCTTGCCCAGCCGCGCGAGGTCCTTTTCCTTCTCGCGGAGCAGGTCGGCGGACTTTTTGGTCATCTCCTGTTCATCCTGCAATTCATCGGCGATCCGGCCGGCTTTCTTGGAATCGCTTTCGTTTTGTGAAATAAGCTTCTTGGCCTCGGCCAGCGACTGGTCCAGCGCCTTGGTCTCCTTTTCCAGCGCTTCCCGCTCACGGGTCGCCTGTTCCAACTTGGCTTCCATGTCGGTCCTGATCTTTTTCTGCACGGCGATCCGGATCGCCAGGTCATCCGTCTTGTTCGTTTCCTGCTTATCCACGGATGATTTTCCCTTGAGGCGCGAGAGGGAATCTTCAAGACGGCGCTTTTCGGCCTCGAGCGCCTTGAAATCGTTATTTTGCTTCTCAACCCGCGCGCCGGCGTCGTCTGCCAGGGCTTTTTCATTCTCCAGTTCCTTTGCCAGGATGGCGGCGGACTTCACCGCGGCCAGGTCCTTTTCCTGCTGGCTCATGAGCGAGGCGATCGAGTTGGTCAGGGCCGCGATTGATTCGCGGTTCGCGTTAAGCTTCGTTTCCGTCTTCTGCAACTGCTCTTCGGCCTCCACGCGCTGCTTGTGCAGGCCGGCGATCTGCGAGCGCAGGCTGTTGGTTTTATCGCTTTCCTTGGTGGGTTTTGAGCGGGCTGATTCCTCCAGGGCCTTCAATTGCTTCTTCAAGCCGGCGATTTCATCACCGGTTTCACGGAGGGTCTTCTCCGCCTTGACGTTTTTCTCCTCTGTTTCAAGCAAGGCCTTTTTCTCGCTTTCCAGTCCGCTTTTTACAGCGGCCTGGTCATCCTCGGCCTGCTTGCCCTGCTGGGCCTTTTTCTCCGCGGCCTGGCTGAGCCGGTCCTGGAGGGATTGTTTTTCCTCGCCGAGCCGCTTGAGTTCCTGTTCCTTTTCGCGCAAAAGGTCGGCGGATTTCCGGGCAAGCTCCTTTTCCTTCCGCAATTCATCGGCCAACCGTTCATTTTCCCTGGACTCGGCCTGGCTGTTGAGAATGACCGTCCCGGCCTCAACCAGCGCCTGTTTCAACCGTTGGGTCTCCTTTTCCAGCGCCGCCTGGTCGCGGGCGGTCTGTTCCAGCTTGGACTCCATGTCAGTCCGGATCTTTTTCTGCCCGGCAACCTGAAGCCTGACTTCATCGAGCTTGTTTGTGAGAGCCCCTTCCCTGGCCGTCTTTTGACTGACAAGCGCGAGCGATTCGCCCAGCCGGCGTTTCTCGTCCTCAAGCGCCTTGAGGTTGATCGTTTGCCGGTCAACGCCCGCGGCAACCTTGTTCAGCTGGGCGGTTTCCTGCTCAAGCTCGCCGGTCAAGGCGACGATCGCGCGCGCGTTTCCCTTGTTTTTTTCATCCTGCTTCCCGGCGGCGGCGAGCATGTTCGTCAACCCGGCGATGGTTTTTTCGCATTCGCGCAGGCCCGTTTCCGTTTCGTTCAGGCGCTTGTCAACCGCGGCGCGCTGGTTCTTCACTCCGGCCAGACGCTCGCGCAGGCGGGCCAGTTCGGCGTCCTTCCCGGCGCCTGAGCGCGTTTTCTTTTCCAGCTCCTTTAACTGCTGCTTCAATTCAGCAATGTTTTTTTCGGCGGCAATAAATGCTTTTTCATTTTGCGCGGTCGCGTTCCTGGTTTCATCCAGCGCCTTCTGCTCTTTATCAATCTCGCCCTGGACCCGTGCGCGGGCGGAGACGGCGTCCTGTTGTGGCTCATTCCCGGCGGCGGCGAGAGAATTGGTCAGCGCTTCAACCGACTTTTCGCCCGCGCGGAGTTGTTCCTCCGCGTACTTCAGGCGGGCCTCATCGGCCGCGCGCTGCTTGCGCAGGGCCGCCAGCCTGTCCTTCAGGCCGTTCAAGACGGCTTCATTTTCCGCGCCGCGTTCCGTCCTGGAGCGCGACTGCAGTTGCTTTTTCAATTCCAGTATTTTCTTTTCGGTTTCCGCGCGCGCGTTTTCATCCTTCTTGATTTTTTCCTCGTTCTCCCGGATGGCGGTTGTTTCCTTTTCTATCTCGCCCTGGAGCCCGGCCAGCTCCGAGGCCTCCTTGCCCTGTTTTTCCTTTTTCTCGACGGAAGTGACATTCTGCTCAAGCTCCGCCAGGCGGCTGGCGAGCGCCAGGCGTTCTTTTTCGGTCTTCTCCGCCGCTTCCACGGCCGCCTCGGCGCGCGCGAGCGTTTCCGCCCTTTTTGTCTTTTCCGCTTCAAGCCTGGCCTTGGTGTTCTCAAAATTCTGGGTCTGCTTTTTCGCCTCGTCGGACTGCTTCGCCAGTTCCGCGAATTTGGCTTTCAATTCGGCCAGGTTCTTCTGCGCCGCGGCGAGTTTTTCGCCGGACAGCCGGGCCTGGGCCTCGGAGTCCTGGCTTTCCTTTTGCGCCTTTTCGTATTCAGCCTGCAGGCGGCTGAGCCGCTCGCTTTGCCTGGCATAGGCGGCCAGGTTATTTTCCGCTTCCTTAAGCTGGTCGCGCGTTTGCTGGATATCCTGTCTTATGGATTCAATCGCGCGGTCATACTCGGCGAGCGCCGCCTTGTTCTTCTTGGCCTGGTCCTTCTGGTCGAGTATTTTATTCAGGATTTTTGTCTCCTGGCCAAGGAGGTTCTGAATTTCGGACAAGACTGCGCGGGCCTGCGCGGTCTTCGCGCGGAGCGCCTGCAATGTCTCCTGCGAGGATGAGATGGAGTTATCGGCCTGCTTGCCGGCGGCCGCCTGGTCCTCGGCGGCATATCCGCAGGTCAGGCAATGGATCATAAAGGCGATGATAAAAACAGATATTTTGTTTTTCATAAATCCTCTTGATATGTTAATTTTATGTCGCGCAAGCCTGCCCTGTCGGCAGGCCAGGGACTTCATTACTCATTCTTCATTCCGCCCTGAATAGGTTTTTTCGGAGTTTTTTTGAGTTTCCCACTGTGGAAAAAATTGTCAATGATTATTTCGGGCGCACCACGACTGCGCATATCGCGCCAGATAACCAAAGACCGGGGTCGTTTCAACTCGCCATCAGCTTTTTTTATCCTTTTATTATCCTTCAGATTTGACATCCCGGCCACCTTTTGACACATTCCCTGAACGGTTTCGAAAACCATCGAAAGGATAACGTGTCCCACATGAGCAGGTCTGACATGAACATCATCCCGTCGCCGCAGAAAATCGAATACGAATCGAGCGGCAACGCTCTGTTGGGAGAGCTTGGCGTCAGGGAGATTGAGGGGCTGGCGGCCGAGACGTTCGAATTCGTCAAACGCGATTTTTCTGGTGACTGGCGCATGGCCGGGGCTGGAGGTTTCCGCGCCAGGCTAACGCGGCGGGGCACGGCGGCGATCCCGCCGGTCGAGGTTCCGGAAAAGTCTGACGCCTACATTCTGCGCGCCACACCCGATGGCGTCGGCATTGACGCCAATGGCAGCACCGGTCTCTGGTATGGCCTCCAGACCTTGGCACAGATGGCGGATGGCCGGGGGGACGAGATACCTGTATGCGAGATCCACGACAACGCGGCGATTCGCCGCCGCGGCATCCATTGGGATTTGAAGGGTTACCAGCCCAAGTTCAAGGTGTTGCTGGAGGAGTTCCGCCGTCTGGCGCAATACAAAGTCAACCTGGTCTTGCTGGAATTGGAGGACAAATACGACTATCGTTGCGCGCCGGATGTCGGTGTCCCCGGCGCATACACGTCCGCGCAGCTTCGGGCATTGAGCCGCCACGCCGCCGCATTGGGAATAGTCATCGTCCCAAAGCTGCAGTGCCTCGGGCATGCGGATTATTTGCTCAAGCATCCTCGATACCGCCACTTGCGAGAAGCCGGACATCCTTACCAATATTGCCCGCGTTCCGACGAGGTCTTCGCCCTTTGGCGGGCGATGGCCGGGGAACTGATGGATTGCTTCGCGGAGCACCGCGGCTTCTTCCATATCGGGGCCGACGAGACCGACAAGCTCGGAGTGTGCCCGGAATGCGCCAAACACAGCAAGGCGGACAGTTATATTTTCCATGTAAACCGTTGTTTGGATTTCGTCATTGAAAGCGGCCGCGTCCCGATCATGTGGGATGACATCCTCCGCGACCTGCATGGGGTTCTCGGCCCGGAGGAAGCAAAGCGCGCACGGGGTCTAGGGGAAAAGGCGATCCTCAATTACTGGAGCTACGGGTATGGAGGAATCAACAACAATTTCGGTTTCCTTCCCGTCTACTTGGGCCAAGGAGCGAAAGTGTGGGGGGCGAGCGGCTTCTCCGGCTGCGACAACTGGGCCGGCAGCCTGCCTCCGCTGGAGTTCCGGGCAAAAAACATCGACGCTTGGACGAAGTCGGCCGTCGAAAACAATCTCGAGGCCGTGATCACCACCGGGTGGACTAGGATAGCGTCATCCACTCCGCCAACCGAGCCGCACGAGACATCATGGTTCACAATTCTCTACGCCGCGGAATCCATGTGGGGCGGAAGGCCGCGCGATTATAACGATTTCGTTGACGCTCTTTCCCGGCGCCTGTACGGACGGCGGTTGCCACCGCCATTGAGCGGCTCAGTGCTGAACATCGCAAAGAATCCGTTCCCGGCCAATGAGATAGAGCATCGGCTCGACGGCACCCCGCTCCTCGCGGCGCTCCAATACGCAGCCGCGACGGAATCATTCGCCAACTCACTGAACGAACTTGTCGCCGGTCGCAGGATGTTCTATGGGCAGCTCGGTGAGGTCTTGCCGGACTATCTTATCAACAGCCGCCGTAACATGCTGAAACGGTTCCGAGACGAGTTGGCGAACCTGGAGGCTGGCTGCCGGAAGTGGCTTGGAGAGTTTTACGAGGCCGGAACAGTCGACGATTTCATCCGGACCCGTTTCGGCTACTGCCGCGATTACGCCGAGGAATTCTCACGATGCATAGACCGCACCAAGGAACTGTGAGCGGCCAATTCTTTCCCATCGTTCCCGGGTGATGCCTACCCGCCTGCAGTGCTGCGCACAGCACTGCAGGCGGGCTGACGACTTCTTCTTAGTCATGGCACCCCCGGCAGGAATTGAACCTGCGACCACCGGATTAGAAATCCGGTGCTCTGTCCAACTGAGCTACGGGGGTAAATACTACAACAAGCTCAATTCCAACAACTTAACATAATGCGAATTATTATTCACTTTGCACTTGCAACCTGGAGTTGTAACCCTATAATGAATGCCATGAAAACAATTAAAACAGCTCCAGTCAATCAGACACTTGAAAGAGTTAGTCATTGTCTTTATCGCTCCAAAAAATCGAAAATATACTATGCCATCCTGAAACGCGCTGGCAAGCAAATAAAGCGTTCCTTGAAAACAACGGACAGCGCCCTTGCCAAACGCCGCCTTTCAGAATTACAGGATAAAGCGGCGCGATTAACCACCGGGGAAAGCGGCAGGATTTCCTTCGCCGATCTATCGCAACGCTGGCTGGAGGTTCTGGCCGGTTCAATGAAGCATTCGTCGCATTTTAGATTAAGCGGGGTTGCGAAAAAGCTGAATGAATTCTTCGGGAATGCTCTGGTACGGGGAATTACAAAAGGACACGTAGAGAAATGGGCAATAAAAAGAAACCAGGAATTGGCGGCGCGGACTTTTAACTATGAAAAAGAGACGCTTGTTCGTATTCTGGACTATGCCATGCGGGATGGTTTGATTATGGATAACCCTGCCAGAATCATCAAACGCCGGAAACAGCCAAAGCAAAAGGTCGTTATCCCGACAAAAGAGCAATTCAAGGCATTGATCGAAGCAATCCAAAACCTGACGGCCAATGCGCATGAAGCGGCACTTCTTTGCGAGTTTCTGGCATATAGCGGTTGCCGGCGCGGGGAAGCGATAGAAATGCGATGGGAAGACGTGAGTTTTGATTTGAAGCAATTTACGGTAACGGGCGGAGAGTACGGGACAAAGAACCATGAAGTTCGGACCGTGCCGCTATTCCCGGCATTGGAAGAATTCTTGTTGAAGCTTCGGGCTTCATTACCTCAAAAGCCGCAATCTTCCGACCTGATATTTTCAATTAAAAGCGCGAAAAAGGCCATGATAAGCGCATGCCGGAATGCCGGGCTCCCCCACTTCACCCATCATCACCTCCGGCATTTCTTCTGTAGCAATGCCATTGAAGCCGGGATTGATTTCAAGGCTGTTGCCGGTTGGCTTGGACACAAGGACGGCGGACTGCTGGCGGCCAAGACTTATGGACACTTGCGGGATGAACACAGTACATTGATGGCAAGAAAAATGACGTTTGCCGTCGGCAAGCCGTAAAGAAGGGAAGAATTATGGAACAGGCGACACAGATAAGCAAATGGGTGATGGATATTCTTGAAGACTGGGACAAGGAATTGTCAAATTTCTCGGTAACAAAATCAATAGAGAAAGAGCCACGTCGTTCTTTCCGAGCAAATCTTGAGACGCTCAGCAAGATTAACGATGATAAATTAAGCAGGTGGCAGATAGAATGGAATAAATGGCTCGCTGAATTTATGCAGGAGATAATCCATTCGGAATCAAATGAAGCGGAGCCGTCAGAAGAAGGAAAACCACAGTGGCTGAAGAAGGTTGAATTTGAATTTGCGAAGACTGAGACGCCAACAGTGAACTTCAGGATTTTTAAACATGAAAGACCTGTCTTTTCGGATGCTCTGATCTTGGGTCAATTGGTCGGACATGAATTCGCCGCTTGGCACCCGGACAATCCGGGAATGGCGGCGGCGATTGAGAGAATAAAGCCGGAGCAACGGATAATGCTTGAAGCGGTAGTCGCATATAAACGGCAAAAAAGCATGAAGTGTGTGAGAAAGATTATGGCTACTGCCAATCAGCAATCATTTAAAGACGTACGCTCGTTTTTCAGAGGTTTTTCAATGGCGATCCAGAAGGGCTCAATTACCGAAACGGGACAACCTTCGGGCGAGACATCAACCACAAAAATATACGGCATGCTCGTTATGCACTCGGATTTTGTTCCCCGGCTTCAAAGCGTTCGTGAACTGCATGAATGGTTGCAGATGATGTTGGGAAAACATATGGTTGGCAACATGAGACGTGTTGAAAAAATATGCGAGCGTATTGGCCTGAGCTTCCGGCCGCCCGGCCGTCCAGAAATCAGGCAATAATTCCGACATCCTCCCCCTTGCTCTGTCTGTATTACTCCTGCCGCGTGTCACTTACTATGGTGGCATGCAAAAAGAAATAAGTTGTAATTTTAATAAGCCGCTGAAGTTGGCCTTCACACGCGCCGAGGCCGCGCAATCCTTGGGAATTGCTCCCGTCACGATAGATCGCCTTACCAAGCGCGGTTTAATCCATCCCTCAAGGGCAACGCGTCGGCCTCTCTATCCTGTATGGGAAATTGAGAGATTTCTGCGCGAAACTTCTGCGGAAGTTAAATTGTAAAGTAAATTAAACAAAATAACATTATAAAATAATTAATTATGTTGAAATCATGAAGTTGGAAAATCCAGATACATTCTTTTTAGGTGATATTTATTGGCAGTTGTTTGGCGGCCTTACGTTTCGGCAATCAGTTTTGTCTGAACGTATTCGTTTGTGTATGTGGTTTGCTTTTTTCCGTCAAATTGCGGCTTATAATAAGATGCATAAAAATGATGTATTGTGGGTCTTGCGCTTGGAAAGAGGAGATCAGTCCGGGCGTTTGCATTTTCATTTTTTGATCTCCGGGTTGCCGCAACAGAATATCAAGATTAGTGATCGTTTCGCTATGCGTGCGCTTTGGAAGCGGCTTGGCGGGGGGATTTCTAAAATTGATCTATATGACAGTCGGTTACATGGTCTGCCATATATGGCCGGGGCGCTTGGTTGCCCGGCTTCTGACATAGGATCAACTGGTGCAATGGCGTACGAATCCGCCAAGTTTGGATCGGCAAACTCGGTTCTGATGTTGTCCAAGTCGGTATTGAAAGTTATCCAGGCCAATAATAGGCGGGACGCTTCAACGCTGGCGATGTCAAGGACAGACAGAAACATGTGACACGTTGTCAGTCAATCGGCTGAGCGTGAAAAATCAGGCTCCTGCGGCGGACGCGCGAAGCGCGGACGGCGTAGGTGGCTTGAAGTATAGGTGCGTCAAAAACAGGTTTGGATAGGTCGCGTAAGGTTAGAACGGGAATATGGTTTTGTCATTAAAAGCGGTTTTAAGTGGTTTGAATTGTCCGGGCGTTTGAGTAGCGGAATTAATGGCTAAGAGTGAAAGCAATCGATTGCTTCGGGCAATCTTGCGCGGCGGGCAAGACATATTGTAAAAATTTCATCGGCTTGTAATGTTGTAGATTTGACAAAGACGGTTTGAAGTTCAACCCGGCAAATCGTTCGTGTTTCACAATAAGCTTTGACAGGATCGTTCTGACGAATAGACTATTTATATTGGCCATAGCAATATTGTCTTTAACGTTCATGTGCTATTCGTACTGTTAGGTTTACAGCAGTAACGGCAAACAATAGAGACAAACAACGAAATGGAAATATTTTTCAATTGTCCGATCTGCAAAGCATATCTTCGTTTGCCTCACGAATTGAACGCTAGACTTGGTGACGTTGTAGTATGTCCTGAATGCAAAAAAGACATAAACGTTCCTCAAGACTTTCCTAGTCCTGAACAATCACAAGATAAAATCTCTCTTGGTTCGATAAATTATCTATCTACAGATGGATCCAGCTCAACCATCAACAAGGATATTTCTCAATCACAAGCATATATGCCTCGGAAAGACGAATTTGGCGTTGCTTCATTTCGTATGAAATTATACGAGGCGTGTTCAGAAAGAAGGATTGTACTAAAAATTCACTGGTTTTTAGCAATTCTCGCGGGATTGATTGTGATGATCACGTTTAACTATCAGTTTGCGCTTCTTGTATTTTTAGGATACCTCTTCGTAGGCACCAGCATTTCAAACTTTATTAGCAATTTGTTAACAAGAAGTGTCAAATATTATTTACATTCAGAAGAAATTGAAAAATACGAACTTGCGGTTTCTAATTTCCAGAAGCAAGAATATGTAAGAGTAAACGCCAAGAGAGAAGAAGAACTAAAACATCAGAAAAACGAACATGATCGTCAAATTGAGTATCTTACTACGTCTGCGCCGGACGAGGAAGTCATAGCTTTTTTTCAGAATGGCAATCGGTCAAGGGATGTCTACAAAAGGTATCTTCTCACTTCCCATTGGAAGAATGTTAAAGAAGAGGTAATAGCCAAGGCAGGAAATAAATGTCAATTGTGTAGTAATCACGATCTACTTAATGTGCACCATAATAATTATAAATGCATTGGCAAGGAAACACCGCAGGATTTAATTGTTATTTGTAGAAAGTGTCATAAACGTTTTCACAATATAAAGATACGATCATTTCGGCATTAACATTTTAAGGATAGTGGCGAAGATGAGACAATGTATTTATTGTTATACCGAAAAGCTCGAAGCAGAGTTCAATCAAGAGCATGCTCTTCCGCAGGCATTCGGGTCTTTTGAGAATCATCCAACACTTCGTTGCGTTTGCAAGGCCTGCAACAAGCAACTCGGAGATGAACTTGTTTCACCGTTCATGCGAGGATCTGTTGAGGGTCTGATGCGGTACGGTGTCGGGCACAAGTCATTCACTATTAATGAAACGCCAAAGCATCTTACGCGACGCCTCAACTTTCAACATTTCAGAGTGATACCGTCATTGCCACCGGAACTCACGAAAATGAAATGGGAGTTCATGGGATTCAATGAAGCTTGGCAGCCTTTCATCAGGTTCCCAGTTCAGATTGGTCTATGGCCTGCAACAATGGGACTTCCGACTTTCTTTTCTGATATCGACCTTCAAGCAGCCCCAGACCTCTCAAACTTTGTATGCGACAACGACCATCCCGCATTGGTTTACGCCGAAGGCACACGCAACAGACAATTACTTCTTGAGGTAGTACAAGCCCAGAACTTTGCGCTGGTGACCACACGCGATGTAGCTCCGGGTCCAAATCTTGAAGGAGAGCTGAAGTTCTGGCTCGACAAAACAGGCGAGCGCCTCGTTGCTTACGTAGTTTTTAACTTCCTTGCTCATGAGATGGGGGCAGATTTTGTTCTGTCAGATGATTTTCAGGCTGTCCGTGCATTTGTAAGATATGGACATGGAAACGGCAAGGACTTCGTTTCGATGGATAAACGTCCCATTCTGTGGAATGAAACCCGTTGCTGGCAATGGACGAGGGCTCATCAACTTGTACTCGACTGGGATCACGGGACTTGCGACATCATTGCAAAACTTACGTTATACGGCACTATGTTTTACAGAGTACTTCTTTCGCGGAATTACCGGGGACTATTTCGTCCAGACTTACGCCGTGGACGTGCATTTGACTGGGAAAAGCACAAGATATTTGAACTAAGGGCGATAGATGGTCTTTTTTTGCCACCGTCATAATCATGCTACTGGGAAAAAGCAAGATGAACCCACCGTATGGTACGAGATACGCCGTTGGTGAAGACTGCCGTTATGCCTATCTACTAGCCAGCGTCTTGGCTTGGCTTGGCTTCCAACTTGCAACCCGGAGTTGTAACCCGGTGATGGAAAATGAGCGTATTTGGGATTACTCAGGATGAAGTCCATCTTTGCGGAAAGCACTGAATATCATGTCTTTGATCACTGGGGATGACTCGGAATGAAATGAGCATAAATGGCCGGATTAATTTAGAAATCCGGTGCTCTGTCCAACTGAGCTACGGGGGTAATTAGCTCAAATGCAGATACTGCCTTAACG
>CAYYWX010000023.1:0-49707 GCA_964475405.1 uncultured Verrucomicrobiota bacterium | reverse complement strand
TAGCCGACGTCATTGCTCACGGCGTTTCCCTTGACGGCCGGCTTGAACGCCGCGTCAATCTTTTCCGGAAGCTTGTAGTACCGCAATGTGTTCGCGTAGTTTTGGAACCCGAGAACAAAACCGTCGCCCGTGATGGGCGAAGGCGCCCCGCCATAATAAAATCCCCCGGCAAACTGCTTGCCGTCAGCGACGCGGATCAGCCCGCCCTCGCCGGTGATCAGCACTTTTTCGCCGCCAATTGATGTGGCGAAAGGAGAGGGGAAGCCCCAGGGACCGGAGAGTCCGCCCATCTTCATCCAATCCGCTTTCCAGACCTCAGCGCCGGTTTTCTTGTTGAGCGCCAGATGCTGTTCGCCGAGGTGGATTATCACCAGGTCGGCAACCAGGAGCGGCGAACCGTAGTGGCCGTGCTCTTTCTTTTGCACCTTGTCAAACCGGATCCATTTGCGGTTGCCTTTCAGGTCAAAACAGGCCGTCACGCCCCAGGCGTTCCAGGCGTAGATAGACTTGCCGTCCGAGGCGGGCGTGCTGGCCATGAACCCGCCGTCGCTATAACTCATGCCCGTGAATTCGTATTTTTTCTTGTCGGTTTCAGCGAGTAATTTTTGAATTTCATCGCTGTTTTTCTGTATTCCCCCGGCCAGCTTGCCGATCCCGTTGGTCCCCGGTTCCGGGATTTGAGCCAGGAGCTCATCGCGCACGAGCGCCAGCTTGTCCATTTTTTCAAAGGCGTCCTTGTTCGCCGCGCGGTCTTCCGTGGTCGCGGCGTCATAGGGGCTCACCGTCCGGGCCCATAAGATTTTACCGGTTCGCTTGTCCACGCAAAACAGATAATACGGGTTGCCGGTGACGAAGAGTTTTTCATCCACAACCGTGACGGAGCTGGGCGAAGAAAAAGGCAGTGCCGCCTGCCAGGCGATATTGGTTCCTTTGCCGTCCTTGAAGTTCCAGTTCAGGGGAGGCGTGGCGCCGGGGAAGTGGCCTGACCCGTCGCCGCGCCAGCCGATTGGACGCTCGGCGGATGGACGGAAGTCCGGCGAGCCTAACGGCGCATCTTTAGCCGCGCCCGTTTGGACGGTGTAAATCGAAACTGCGAGCGCCATACATGTTGCCGGAAATACAATTCTCATTCCATTCCTCCAATAACCTGCCCACATCGCTGCGCGAAGTGCTGCGGGCGGGTCGCCTCCGTGCTTTTGCGGAATTTTGAAATTGCCTAATGTTTCTATAATTTTCAGCGGACGCCGTAGATGGTGCCCGCGCGGATATGTTCATAGGCGCCCATGTCAACGGTCCCATACTTGACACGCGGTCTTCCGTCCAAATCTTTCCCGCGCAAATCGGTGGAATTCGTCACCCAGGAAAAATTTGTCCCGGCGTTGACGCACGGCGAACGGGAGGAAAGGCGGTAGTTACCGATGTTCGTGTTGACAAACATGGGGTCGCCGACGATGTTTCCAACCGCCCATCCGCTATTGGAGGGCGCGGTGCAACTGTTTGTGAAAGTGCATGAGGCCCAGTTTGAAGCGGAGGAGGCGTTATTAAAATATATGATACAACCGGACAGCGTGGAACCGTACGCCCCGCCGCCGCCGCCGGCGTTGCCAGCTCTATTGCCTACCAGCGTGCAATTATACAAAGTACATGCGTCTGCTCCGCCGCCGTTGTAACTCACCGAATTGCCGGCCAAAAAACAGTTATACAGGGTGCTCCCCTCCGTGCCGCCGCCGTAACCCGCCGAATTGCCGATCATAGTGCAGTTATACAGCGTGCCCCAAATGGCCGCTCCGCCTTGGGCGCCGTAGTTGCTGGTCAGCGTGCAGTTCGACAGGGTGCAATCAATTGTTGCGCCGCCATAAGTGACGCCTCTGTTGCCGATCAGGGTGCAGTTAAACAGCTTGGAATTGCCCGCTCCGCCGCCGTGGGAGTTTCCGATCAAGGTGTTGTTGCTGATTAATACGCAGTTATACAAAGTGCTGTAATACGCTCCGCCGCCGCGAATGCTGCTCGAATAAAAAGCGTAGTTACCGATGAACGTGCAGTTAGTCAGGACGCTATAGCACGTTCCGCCGCCGCCGAAGCCCCATGCAAAATTTGCGGTTAGAGTGCAGTTGCGCAAAGTGCCATAGTACGCTCCGCCGCCTGCGTAGTACGCCGAGTTGCCGGTTATTATGCAGTTGGATATTACCGGGGTTATTGACGGACAATATACTCCGCCGCCGCTATTTCTGGAAGAATTGGGTGACAATGTGGCCCCGTTGGTCAAGGTGAACCCGATCAGCGTGGAGTCGGCGGCCATGTAAACGCAACGGACGGCCGACTGCCCGTTTGTGGTAATGGGATGCCAGGCGCCCTTGATGATCGTGTTGGTCGGGTCATTGTTCTGGCTCTGGAGAGTGATGGCCTTGGTGATCACCACCCGCGTGGTCTGATCCGAGCCGGAAGGATAATTCGTGATCCCGCCGGAATCATACACTCCGTTGCTGACCCAGATCGTGTCGCCGGCAATAACCGCGGGGTTGGTTATCAGGCCTTGAAGATTATTGGTGGCGTTCGCCCAGCCGTTTGTCCCCAGGCCGGTCCCGTTGGTCGCCACGTACCAGTCAACCGCCAGTGTTGGCCGGCACAGATCGGATATTAATAACGCCATGCCGGCAACCAGGATGAGCCGCTGAATTTTCAACGCCGAATTTCCGATTTCCAATTTCTCTCTTTCCTTCATGATTCGGAGTTCAATATCCATGTATCTGCGGTTCGTTCAAGAGTCTTTTCTATCATTTTTTCCCCGGCTCGCCAATGCAATACAAATACTTTTGTG
This sequence comes from uncultured Verrucomicrobiota bacterium, assembly GCA_964475405.1. Taxonomy (GTDB): domain Bacteria; phylum Verrucomicrobiota; class Kiritimatiellia; order JAAZAB01; family JAAZAB01; genus JAQUQV01. Next base: position 46,889 of record CAYYWX010000023.1, on the reverse strand, counting down.
CCCGGTAGAAGATGGAATTCCCGTCGAAGAACGGGTTGCTCACGGTTCCTTCAAGCATATTGGTCCTGTAATTGTAATCAATGCGCCGGTCAATCGTGTTGCGGCCGACTTCCCTGTATTCGCGCCCCGGCTCGATGACCAGCGTCGTCCCGAAGTTGCCGGTGATGAATATTTTGCCTCCGGCCATCGCAGGCGAGGCGCTGATGCCGCAGCCGTACGGCCGGTCATCGCGCTTCGGCATGTCGCCAAAATCAAGGTTTTTGCGATAGGCAAGTTTTCCGGCAATGATGTCAAAAACGTGCAGTATCGGCGTGCCGCCGACGATGTAGACCAATCCGTCATGGTAAAGCGGCGAGGATACGATGTAGCCGACGTCATTGCTCACGGCGTTTCCCTTGACGGCCGGCTTGAACGCCGCGTTAATCTTTTCCGGAAGCTTGTAGTACCGCAATGTGTTCGCGTGGTTTTGGAACCCGAGAACAAAACCAGCACCAGGCCGGTTGCCGTAATCGTTCTCTTCATCTCTTTCCAGGTGATCTTCATTGCCAATTCTCCCGTCATTTCGGTTAAGACATTTTATTTCTCTTCAATGCAGTACAGGTTTTCCTGTCCACGGTAATACATGCGCTTTCCTTCAAAAATCGGCGCGCTGGCGATGGTTGACTCCTGCTGCTCGACAATGTAAGGCAATTTAAATGATGTATTTGCGTAGATGTTAATGCCGTATGGCCCGAGCACCCTGCCGCCTTTTTTCACCTTTCCGTCTTGTGATTCATCCGCCCTGACAATGTGTTCCACCTTGTTGCGCGCGACCTCCTCGTACTGCCGGCCGGGCTTGAAGACGATCGTGATCCCTGTGGGACTCATGACATAGATGTACGGCCCGGCCAACGCCAGGCTACCTCCCCACCAGTTGCACCATGGATTGCGCGAGAAGCTGTTGATGTCGCCGGCCAGCTCCTTCTGGTAGATAATGGTCTTCTGATCAATGTCAAACACGGTCAGCACCCCGTCGTTGCTCACCTGATAACCAAGGCCTTCGTGAATAACCGGGGAGCCGCAAACGCCTCTGAACATGTCTTGATATCCCGGAGGCCTAATCGGTTTCTCCGCCAATGGCTTCATTGGACCGCGCGAGACGGCGGAAACTCCCGAGCTGCCCGCCTTGATGTCGAAAACCGCAGTTCCAAAAATGAGGCGGTCATTGTCAATCACCGGCGTCCCGGACCACTTTTGCAGCCCGGCTGGGTCCGCCTGGCCGTCAGCCGCGCGGATAAAAAGACCGGCATTGCCGCAGATGTAATTGGTCGTGCCGGACTTGTACCTGATTAATGAATCAACGCTGCCGTTGCTGTAAGGGACCTTGTCCGCCTTGACCTGCCAGGCCTGCGAACCATCGGCGACATTGTAGGCCGTCACTTTTCCATCGTGCACCACGAATTTCCCGTCGGCCATGGCCGGCGAGCCGAAGAAGTTGTGATGGTGGGGCAACGGAGGGTTGTACTTTATCCAGCGGCGGTTACCCGTCAGGTCAAAAGATGCGCTTAAACCAAAAGTGTTCCAGACATAGACATATTGACCATCCGACATCGGCGTCGGCACGCACCATTGTTCCCCGTCCGTGGGTTCCTTGGGTTGTTTGTATTTCTCCTTCCATGTTGCCAGGACCAGCTTGTCCATTTCTTTTTCCACGGCAATCTGTTCCCTGACCGCCTGCTCGCCCGGCGGCAAGCCTTCCAGATAAGTGCGGTAATAGGCGTCGCGCTTCGCCGCCATGCCGTCCAGCTTCGCGGCCGCCTCGGGATTCTCCTTGCGCTCTTCCGGCGTCAAGGCGTCGTAAATACTGCTGGAACGGACCCAGAGGACTTTCCCCGTTTTCTTCTCCACGCAGACCAGGTTGTATGGATGGGCGGTGCTGAAAATTTTGTCGCCGACGATGATCGGCGATGACAGGCTGATCCCGGGCATCGGCGCTATCCAGGCGATATTTTTCTCCTGGTATTCGCGCGGCTCCCCGGCGCTCCAGAAACGGCAGCGCAGGTAGCATTGCGAGGTCCAGCCCTCCGCCTTGGTCTCAGGCGAAATCTTGAACAGGAAGCGGTTCCAGCCGGTCTTCAGCTCCATGGGAATCACGGGCCCATGGGCAAAATGCCACCAGGACTGCATGTCCTTGTTGCCATACATCTGCTTGCCGTTGAACCAGAACGTCGCTCCCCGAACATGTTTCAGATGCGCATAGATTTTTACCGGATTCTCAACGTAGAGGCAAGATTGCGCGTAGGCCAGTTGATTGTTGCTCATCGGGCCGACCGCTTTCCAGAGATCCACGTAGGAGTCGTCAACCTTGACAACCTTCCAGGTTGTGTCGTCGATTTTATCCCCCGCCACCGGCGCAAACTCAGCTTCCCCCGGCGGCAATTGGCCGCTGATTGCATTTACCTCGCCCGTGTCGGAGCAGGTGATCGGGCCTGCCACGAGCCACTCGCTGAAAAATCCGATGGAGACAGGCGTCGCGTCCTTGCCCGACTGGTCCTTCGGTACGGCGGCCAGGCACTTGATCCCCAGCATTTTTTTGTCAACCCGTCCCCAATGAACCGGAGGACTGGCGGCCGGATATTTCCCGGAACCGTCCCCCCGCCAGCCGACCGGCTGTTCCGGCGAAGGGCGGAAATCAGCGGATCCCGGCAATGCGTCTTTGGCTGCAACAGCGGTGATGCCGCAGATCGCGAATGCGAGCGTCAGATAAGTCACCGTGATTGTCGTTCTCGTTTTGTTCCAAATAAAATGCATTACTGGTTCTCCTTGTGTGTTGACTAATTTCATGTCCGAATGTTCCCTGCGTATGCTGCGCGATGTTCAGCGGAAACCGTAGATGGTGCCGGCCCGGATATTTTCATGGGCGCCCATGTCCACGGTCCCGTACCGGATGCGCTGGCGGAAATCTATATCGTAAGGATAAGTCGTTGTCCAAGTCCCGTTTGTCCCGGTGTTGATGCATGGCGAGCCTGTCGCAAGCCGGTAGTTGCCGCCGGCGCTATTAATAAGCCTTGGGTCCCCCGTGATATTCCCGGCCGCCCATCCGGCCGCGGCGGGCGTTGTGCAGGAATTTTTAAAGCCCGAAGCATTGACATTTTTCCAATTTTGGTCGGTGCCGGAATTAAAATAAATGATGCAGTTATATACGGCGGCGCAGTCGTAGACTGCTCCGCCGCCCGCGCCGGTCTGTGAGTTGCCGACGACTGTGCAGTTATATAATGATCCTCGGTAGCTGCCGCCTCCGCCGCCGGCCCCGGATATCGTATTGCTCGACAGCAGGCAGTTATACATGATGCAGTCAATCGCCCCGCCGCCGCCCCAGCCCGCCACGTTGCCGGTCAGGATGCAGTTGGCCAGGGTGGCGTTGTACGCCCCGCCGCCGTTGCCCGCCGAGTTACCGGTAAAAACGCAATAAGAGATTGTGCCTGCGTATGTTCCTCCGCCCCATGAAGCCGCCGTGTTGCCGGTCAGGGTGCAGTAGGACAGGTTGGCATTGTATGTTCCGCCGCCGTGGCTGGAAGCTGTTCTATTGTTCAGCACCTTGCAGTTGCGCACTGTTCCATAATACACCCCGCCGCCGCCGTAGTAGGCCGAGTTGCCGGTTATTATGCAGTTGGATATTACCGGGGTGTTGTCATACATGGGACAATAAGCTCCGCCGCCGAAGTTGTTGAAATTGTAAACATCGGCCGACACCATCGTGGCCCCGTTGGTCAGCGTGAAGCCAATCAGCTTGGAATTGGCTACCATGTAAACGCAACGGACTGCCGCCGGGCCGTTCGTGGCTGGATCCCATGCGCCCACGATGATGGTATTGGTCGGGTCATTATCCTTGCTCCGGACCGTGATTGCCTTTGTGATAGCAATCCGGTTGGTCAGAAGCGTGCCGGCGGGCCAGTTGTTGGTGCCGCCGGCGGCATACACGCCGTTGCTGACCCAGACCGTGTTGCCGGCCCCGGCCGAAATTTTGTCGATTGCGCCTTGGAGACTGTTGGTGGCGTTCGCCCAGCCATTTGTCCCCAGGCCGGTCCCGTTGGTCGCCACGTACCAGTCAACCGCCCGGGTTGCCGGGGGCAGGGCGATCAATAAAACCGCTGTCATGCAGGCTTTGAAACGCATAATGATTTTAGAATATGTTTTCTTTATCTTTATGTCAATCAATGCCTGATCGAATGGCGCTAAGATAAGTTTGCGGCGGTCGAGGCCGCCCGCCCTCCAGGAGGGAAACACTTGTGTTTTATGGAGGGCGGCGGGCCCCCGCCGCCGTTCGGGATGAAACGGACTTATCTCAGCATCATTCATGCCTGATCCTGTTTCTCTTCCGATCACTTGCCGGGCAGAGCCGCCGGAGCCGCGGCGGGGGTCGGGCGATCGCCGGTGGAAACGTTGTAATTCCTGACCGGATTGCCGTCCTTGTCCACGAAGCGCGCGCGGAAATTTCCCGACGGATAACCGTTGACCACAAATCGGGCCCTCAGCACGTTCCGGCCTTTTTTCAATGTTACCGGTTCGGATGCGCGAAGGTCCCTGCCCAGGCCACGGTTGACTTGAGTCCGGATGAGTTCCTGGCCGTTGAGGGACCATAACGAACCGTCTTGGGCCCCGCCAATCCTCAGCCGGACATCCGGGATATCCTCGTTGCAGACGATATAAGCGACGCAAAAATATTCCATTTGGGCGTAACTGAAATCCAGAGGAATCACGGCGGCGGATGTGGACACTTTCCAAACCAGTTCGTTGGTGGTCATGTTGACTTTGTCGCCTTTGTTCGGTGCGCAGGTTGTCTGCCCCGCAAAATACTCCTTTGCGAAAAAGTTCGTCTTGTTCATCGCGTCAATGGGAACGGGCGGCAACATCAACCATCCGCGAATATAACCATCCTCGTCAGGCGGCGAACTGAACCGATAGAATGACTGCCGGCAGTTTTTCGCGACCGTGTTCGGCTTGCGCGCGCAATCCTTTACTTGTTTGACCGTCAACTCATATTTTACGTCCTCCGCCATGGGCGTCGTGATCAGGTTGACTTCGGAAAGATCCGATTTGATCGCGGCAAAAAGAACCTTTATGTCCTTGTTGATCGCGTAGTTTTCCGCGTTACCGGCGGAAGCTTGTTCCACCGGCTCGCTGAACAGCACGGTCACGTTTGTCCCGCCTTCGGTCGTTACCGACTTGATCTCCGGCGGCGCAGTGTCCACGGGCGTCACGGTGATCGCGGCCTCCGTCTCGTCCGTCGTGCCCTTGTCGTCCGTCACGGTCAGCTTGGCAATGTATGCCCCCGCCGCCTTGTAAGTATGCTCGGCCGACAACCCGGAGGCGGTTTGACCATTGCCAAAATCCCAGGCGTATTTCGTCAACTTTTTTCCCGGCATTGCATGGGACTTGCCGGCGTCGAATTTCACCGTCAAGGGCACCTCGCCGCTGGAAACGTCCGCGGTCTGGAATGCCCATACATTCTGCTCCACGCAGTAAAGATTTTCATAGCCGCGGTAATACATGCGGTTGCCTTCAAAGATCGGGGTGCTGGTCATCGAGCTGTCCTGATATTCCGTGCAGCGCGGCGTATAGTAATCCCGATATTTGTAAATGCCCGGCATGCGCCCCTCTTTTGCCAGGAAGTGGATCCTGTTCCGCGCCACCTCCTCATATTTGCGCCCGGGCTTGACCACAATCGTCACGCCGGTGGAGCCCAAGAGGTAAATATAATCTCCCGCCATGGCTATGCTGGCCCCCATGTAAGCCCCCTGGTATTCGGGCCGGAACAGATCCAACGGCAGGACCTGTTCGTAAAGGATCTCCATGGTCGCCAGGTCAAGCACGTTCAGCGCGCCCCAGCATCTTGTAAGATAGGCCAATCCGTCGTGAACGACAGGGGAAGATTCAAAGGCATTGCCCACATAGAAGCCCGGCACAACCGGGCTGTCTTTCGGCCATTTGATTTCTTTTTTGACGTTTTGGACCGTTATTACGCCGTTGGTGTTTGACTTGACCTCGTTCAGGCTTGCCGGCCAAAATATTTTGTTGCCGTCAAAAAAGACCGGAGTCGCATTGCCGCTGTCATTGGCCGGACCGAAAACCTTCCCGTCCGAGGCGCGGAAAAGCGTCCCGTCCGGATAGAGAACATATTCCTTTCCTTCAAAGACGATCCGGCTCAGGGATGCAAACACCAATCTCCAACTCTTGGTCTTGGTCAGGTCAAACGACGATTTCACCGAGCCGTCCTTCAGGTCAAGCCCCGTGACCCTTCCGTCCAGGATAAAGAATTTCCCGTCGGCGATGACCGGCGAGCCGAAAAATCCGTGATGCTGGTGCAGGGGCCTTTCATACCTGATCCAGCGCCGGTTGCCGTCCAGGTCATAACAGGCCGACACGCCGCGCTCCATGAAAACACAAATATTTTTCCCGTCCGAGGCCGGGGTGGGGATTTCCCACCAGCTCGGCTCGCCCTGCTCATCCGGCTTTTTATAGCGCGCGTCAACATTCAGCATGAGTTTGTCCATCTGGTCTTCAAGCGCCTGCTCCGTCGCGGCGGTCTGGTTCGTCGTCAGCGTGCCGGCCATGTAATTCTGGTGATAGGCTTCCCGTTTTTTCGCCAATTCATCCAGCTGCGCAAAGACATCCGGCTTGGCTTTCCGATCTTCCGCCGTGGCAGCGTCGTAGGGTCCGTTCGGCCGGATCCAGAGGACTTTGCCGGTCTTTTTGTCCACGCAGACCAGGTTGTAGGGATGGGCGGTGGTGAATATCTTGTCGCCCACGATCACGGGGGTGGCTTCCGAAAGTCCGGGCATGGAGGTGATCCAGGCGATGTTTTTTTCCTCGTAATCGCGCGGACCTTCCGCCGGCCAGAACCGGCACTGCATGTCGCAACATTCCGGAAAATCACTATGTCCGCCCAACTGGGGCGTAAATTTAAACAAGAAGCGGTTCCACCCGGCTTGCAGGTCCAAGAGCAGGAACGATCCGCCGCCGTCAGCATTGCTCGCGGAAAAAGCGCATTTGGGCTGCCCGTTGAGCCATAAAGCGGCGCCGGCGCCAATAGAGCAACGCATATGCAACCAGATTTTCATCGGCTTTTCGCTGTAAAGGCAGGACTGCGCATAGGCCGCCTGCTGGGTCGTCATCGGTCCGTACATCTTCATAATGTCAATGTAAGAACTGTCAACCTGGACGCGTTTCCACTTTGTCCCGCCGACCGCCTCGCTTTCCTGTGGCGCAAGCGCTCCCTCGCCCGGTACGAGTTCATCCTTGATCGCGTTTGTCTTGCCGGCCGACGAAATCGGGTAGGCCGCCAGCCATTCCGTGAAAAATCCGACTCCGGCTGATAACGCTCCATTGGTGGAACTGTCTTTGGGAATGACAGCCGAACATTTCAGGGCGGCGGTTTGCTTGCAGATCCGGCTCCAGTGCACCGGCGGGGTGGCGCCCGGATATTTCCCCGTCCCGTTCCCGCGCCAGCCGATTGGCTGCGCCGGTGATGGACTGAAGTCCGTAGATCCCTGCAAGGCTTCCCCGGCCATAACACTAACGCCGCAAGTTAGAAAAACCGGCGCCAGGCACGTTGCCAGAATTATCGTTCTCATATTGTTCCAATTAATCTTCATTGTCCTCCTTTTTTTGACATTCCAATCAATCCGGTTATTTTTCAACGGAAACCGTAGAGGGTACCCGCCCGGATATTTTCATAAGCGCCCATGTCCACGACCCCGTACCGGATGCGCGGGCGGGCGTCCAAATCGGTGGGGTAAGTCGTTGTCCAACTCCCGTTCGTCCCGGCGTTGATGCAAGGCGAAGCGGCGGAAAGGCGGTAGTTGCCACCGCTCGCATTAACAAACATCGGATTGCCCGTGATGTTCCCCGCGCCTGTAGCGGCGGGTGCCGTGCAGGTGTTTATGAATGCGCTTCCACTCCAATTTGAACTGGCAGACCCTGAATTAAGATAGACGATACAGTTATACAAGGTGCCTCCGTTCATTCCTCCGCCGGGCCCGTCTGAAGTGTTGCCGGCCACTGTGCAGTTATACAATGATGTGCTTTGATAATCTCCGCCGCCTCCTCCGGAACCGGGCGTAGTAGTATTGCCGGCCAACAGACAATTGACCACTTTGCTGCAGTACATTGTCCCGCCGCCACACCACCCTCCATTATTGCCGGTCAAAATGCAGTTAATCACCGTGCTTTGGTAAGCTCCTCCGCCCCCGCTCGCCGTATTATTACTCAAGAGGCAGTAAGTTGCGGTGCCGCCAAAGGTTCCGCCGCCCCGGTAAGCCGTTCTATTGCCGGTCAATATGCAATTATATAGATTAGCGCTGTATGATCCGCCGCCGCCGGGCGAGCCCCCAAAGAGGTATAAAACAGTTGTATTGCCGATCAGGGCGCAGTTGCGCAAAGTTCCACAATACACTCCTCCGCCACCAAAGTAGGCTGAGTTGCCGGTTATTATACAATTGGATATTGCCGGAGTGTTATCAGGACAATATGCGCCGCCGCCATAGTTATTGAACTCGTACATATTGGCAGACACCATAGTGGCCCCGTTGGTCAGCGTGAAGCCAATCAGCTTGGAATTGGCTACCATGTAAACGCAACGGACTGCCGCCGGGCCGTTCGTGGCGGGATCCCATGTTCCCTTGATGATGGTATTGGTCGGATCATTATTCTGGCTCCGGACCGTGATTACCTTTGTGATCGCAATCCGGTTGGTCAGAAGCGTGCCGGAGGGCCAGTTGTTGGTGCCGCCAGTGGCATATACGCCGTTACTGACCCAGATCGTGTCGCTTGCCGCGGATTTGTCTATTGCACCCTGAAAATTATTGGTGGCGTTCGCCCAGCCGTTTGTCCCCAGGCCGGTCCCGTTGGTCGCCACATACCAGTCAACCGCCAGTGCTGCCTGGATACCACAAATCAATAAGAGCGCCAGTAGATATATTTCCTTCCGAATAATGACGCGTATTCTCATTGTATGTTATTCCGCTTCACTATGGTTTTCCCGTCTCGCCGATGCAATGTAAATCAAAGCCGGCGGGCACACCCCCAGATATGGACACATTATTGATGCTAATATTATTTTGCCTGTGCCGTTTAGTTCTTCATTCTTTCCAGATTCAGCAGGTTGTCCACCAATTCATCATGGATGCGCGCGAAAGGCAGCGTGCCGAGGATCATTGGCACAATATCGGCCGCGTAACCGCCCTTGGCGGCGGCCGGCCTGTCCGGTGCGTAACCCAAAGTGTCGTTGGTCAGGCTCATTACCAGCGGTATTTTTGTCCGGGATTTTGAACAGAATTCATTCTTGATTGTCTGGAAGACCTCGAAGGGCGTCCCGAACAGTCCGATCGGCCCGATCTGCAGCATTTGAAGCTCGGTGGGGACGGCGACCGGCAGTCCTTTTTCAATCGCGTCGATGATTTTCCGCAGCGCCAGGATATTCACGACCGCCATCCTGATTTTCTGGTCGGAGTCGGAAGCTTCCGGCGTGTCCAGGACGGCCTTTTCCCCGGCCAGCATGGCGCGCAGTTTTTCAAGGGAGAATTCTTTCCGGCTGAATACGGTTTCAAGCGTCCTGGCGCTCAGCACGTCAACCGGCATGGGCCTGGTTGCCTGCAGTCCGGCCCTGACCGCGTTGGCGTAGCGCGCGGCGATAATGTCAAGCGCCAGCAGCGATTCCTGTTCCGGTTTGCAAACCACGCAGGAATTGACGTCGCCTTCGGCGCCCTGCAGGAATAATCCGACCGAGCCCGGCATTTCCCGCTCCAGCATGTTGGTCGCCACGCCGCAATAATCGCCGTGAATCTGCCGGTTGTTGTTGCAGCAGACCACCGGGTGACAGCCGAAATAGCTGACGAAGCCGGTTGTGTTTCCGCCGGATTCGGCCTTCAGGACATGGCAGATTGTGTCGGTCAGTTCCGGCTTGGCCGGATGCCAGTCTTCGCGCAGGGCCTCTTCAGTCGGCGGTCCCCAGACGTCATATTCGCGGTTGGTCCCGATTTGTTCGCATTTCGCGGTGGCATGGGAAAGCTTCGCTTCGCGCCTGTTCTTCCAGGCCTGGATGCATGCGCGGGCGATGCGTGCCGGGAGAAGTTCCAGGTAAGGCTCGTCCGCCGCGCCCCAGCCGGTGAACCCGCCCGCGTTCGGCCCGCTGTGCGTGTGGGTGCAGTGCAGCATGATTGCCCCCGCGGGAACGCCTGATTCGGCTTGAACCAGTTCCCGCACTTTCCGGGTGATTGATTTCTGCACGCTGCACAGGTCGCAACTGATCAGCCCGAGCGTTTTGCCGTCCTGCTCGATAACCATGGCCCGCGCCCAGAGGCGGTCGCGGACAAGGGTGGAGTAACGGTGGATAAATGGCCCGAAGCCGGCCAGCTCAATCCCGACCCTCGGGGTAATGTCAACTTTCGCGAATCCGATTTTCATGGTCTTTTCCAGTTATAAATTATGTTTAGGAATTGCAATGTTCCCATCTATCAACTGAAGGACAGAAAGCGAAAAGCTTGTCATTCCCATGAAAATGGGAATCCAGTTTTTATTTTTTGGATTTCCGCTTCCGCGGGAATGACAGAAATAGAGATTGCGTTACAGGTTGAATTTTTCCGTTTTGGTGGCGTGGCGCATTTGTCGGCAGTATGACATCTGGCATAATTCATTTTTATTTCTTTTTTACCTCAAGTTTTTCAAATGCCCTGCGGACCCATTTAAGATTATCGTTTACTTTCCGGACGGCGGCAAGCAATTCGTCAATATAAGCCCGCTCGCCCAGCAGGTGGGTGTGCATTAAAACTACCGCCGTCTCGTTAACCGCCTTTTCCACGTTCGGCAGTTTCAACGACCGGTAATCCTGGGTTTTCTTCCGGTCCCGGTAGGGGACCGGGCTGGTCTTGTCATAAAGATTCATGAGCGGGCTCGCGTAGACCGGCGGATAAGTTACCCCCATCTGGCATCCTTCCGCCCCCAGGGCGTGAATGTAATCTTTCCTGGGAAGATTCCCGGCTTGTTTTGGATCATACACGAGTGTCAGGGCGTAATAGGCCTGGCGGGTGATGCGCGGGTCCCGGCGGGCGACTCTTAAGGGGCCGCCTTCTTTCTTCAGCGCTTCGGCAATATAACGGGCGTTTTCCTCGCGAACTCTGTTCTGCTCCTTCAGCCGGGAGAGACCGCCCCGGAGCAGGACCGCCTGCATCTCGGTAATCCGGTAATTATGGCCGTAATGATTGCCGGGCGTCATGTCCGGCGCCCAGCCGACCTGTTTCAGGGAGTGCATGATCTTGTAACAGGTATCGTCATTGCAGGTGACCGCCCCGCCTTCGCCGCTGGTCAGGATCTTGCTTTGCTGGAAAGAAAAGCTGCCCACGTCCCCGATCGCGCCGGCGCCCTTGTTGCGCCACCGGCTGCCGTGCTGATGGGCGACGTCTTCCACCACCTTCAGGTTGTGTTTTTTGGCGATGGCCATGATGGCATCCATGTCGCACATGCAGCCGTACAAATGGACGGGAACAATGGCCTTGGTCCTCGGAGTGACGGCTTTTTCAACCGCTTTCGGGTCGATGCTCAATGTCTCTGGATCGATATCAACCAGGACAACGTTCGCCCCGATGTCCAGCGCCGCCTGCATGGTCGCCACCCAGGTCAGCCCGGGAACGATCACCTCGTCGCCCGGTTCAACGCCCACGGCCTGCAGCGCGCATTGCAGGGTGACGGTGCCGTTTGCCATGCAAAGACAATGCCTGGTCCCGATAAAGCTTGCATATTCGCCGCAAAAAGCGGTTTCATGCGGGCCGATCCAGCTCCACTTGCCGCTGCGCACCACGGCTTCCATCCAGGCCGCCTCGAGGTCGCCGGAGACCGGCCATGCCGGGGCGCTCCGCGTGACCGCCGGTTTCCCGCCCGCCAGCGCCAGAACCGATTTACCATTTGTGTTTTTTTTCATGTTAGTTCGTCCTTTTATGAATGTTAATAATTTGCTTGATCGGATGCTGGCTAGTGTGGTGTTTCATTTAGATATGTGTTTTTCGTTTGTCATGCTGCCTGCCCGCCATAGCATATTTGCGACGGCGGGAGCGTAGCGAAGCATCTCCATCATAACGAGATTCCTCGCACGCTCGGAATGACAATCCCGTGATTTTTCTAGCGTTTTTCAGTCTTATAAATTCATTTAATTCAGTTACATTACACTAGGTGACCGGTTCTCCCAGCAGCCGCTGGGCGTTGCGATACAGGATATCCCGGAGGTCTTCATCGGCCAGGCCTGCGCCCAGCAGGGAGCCGATATAGTAATGGTAGCTGAACCAGGGGAAATCCGTGCCGAATAGCACTTTTTTCGCCCCGGCCTCTTTTACAAACCGTTCCACAACTCCACGCTCGTCAAGGACCGCGGTCAGTTCCAGGTAGACATTCGGAAAATCACGGGCCAGCTCAATGGCATGATCCCAGTCCCCGTGGATGCTGTGTCCCATGAGGATCCGGGCGTCGGGATACATTTTGGCCATGGCCTTGACCTGCTCATACCCGTCATACTGGCTTCCTCCCCAGGTGTGCAGGAGCACCGGCAGGCGGCCGGCCTGCGCCCGTTCCCAGGCCGGGCGGCAACGCCCGTCGCTGATGGCGACCTTGTGATAATCGGCCAGTATTTTAAAGCCGACATAGACGTTTGGATAATAACGATCGAATGTGGAAAGGTCCCTGGCTATTTCCTCCGGGTACTGGGGATTGATCGCGCAATAGGCGCGGATGATGTCCGGCATGCGCCGGACCGTTTCGATATTGGCGGCGTTGCCGACGTCCGGGGAAAAAAGGGAGTGATGATGGCACATGACCAGCCGTTTCACGTTCGCGCGTTCCATCAGGCGGCGCGCGAAATTCTCGTCTGCCGCCGGCAAATTAATCCCGTAATGGGTTCCCCAATGGCCGTGCAACTCGTATATCGGGCAGTCATCCAGCCGTCCTTCCGCAAAGAAACGTTCCCGCAGCCCCGCCTTCATAACCGCACCTCCGCCAGCAGCCGTTCGGTGTTGCCATGGGCTATCAATTCTTTTCCGGCCTCGGGCACGTTGGCGTGCAAAAGGTCCAGCATGGCCGACTCGGCATAGCGTTCCGGGAACCCGCTCCCGAAAACAAAACGCTCCGGGCCGAACCGCCCGACCGCCGTCTCCAAGCCTCCCGCCTCCAGCGAGAGCAGGCTCGTGTCCACCAGGACGCGTTCATGGCGTTCGAGCAGGGGATAAATACGGCGGTCCTGCCCCCATATCCCCGTATCGCACAGGATGCAGGTCAGCAACGGATAATCTTCCAGGAGCGCGCTCACGCCTTCCCAGGTAACCTGGCGTTGCAAGGACAGCAAGAGCGGAATCCGGCGCTCGACGATTTCGTCCAGAAACTTCCCGAACACGCCGCGGCGCAGGATAAAATTATGGTGGCCGGGAAAAACGCGCAATGCGCGAATGTTTCTGGAGGCCATGTCCTTGAAAAAAACCGGCGGGGCGGCGATTTCCATGGTTTGCGGCGGCAGGATGGTCCAGCATCCCGTCAAGCGCGGTTGCCCGGCGATGGCCGCCGAAAGCATGCAATTGCCTTCTTTGGGATGGCCTTCGTATTGAAACCGATGCCAGACCAACGCGCGTTCCGTTCCCGCGCGATCCATGGCCGCCAACAGGTCAATCGCGGTGGACACGGCGCCGGGAACGGCGGTCATTCCCCGGCCCATGCAGACATTGGCGTCGTAAAATTTCATGATTATTCAGATCGTTTTTGCCGCGGCCTTTAACGCCTTGATCCGGAGCTTGACTTCTTCATCGGTCCAATCCGGATTGGTGTTAACATAGACCGTCCGGCGCAAGATTTCAAGGGTGCGCGGGCAGGCGCTGTCGCTGTAATCCGCGCGCAATCCCTTGTTCTTTTTGAAAAAGAAAGGGTTCATGTCCGGATGGTGCGAAATGCGCTTCTCGCGCAACGTGTCCCAGTTTGTATAGACATGCTTGCCATGGTCTATCACCACCATGCCGCCGACTCCGGGCGCGGCGGCAAATGTCCTGGCCTTGGCCTCGTCCTTGAGTTTCAACGCAAGCACGACGCCGCAATCTCCTTCCGGGTCGTTGCTCGGCGCGACCGCGATCGCTTTTTCACCGGCAAAAGCGGCGGCCAGGGCGTTGCGCGCGCGCCTCAGGTCGGCGATGATCCCGTCCATTCGGCGCATTTGCACGCGGGCGATGGCGCCCATGACCTCGTCCGCCCGGTACTGCTGCGCCACGAAGATCGGGATTTGCAGTTCGCCGGCCTTGGGCCGGAACGCGGCGCCGGAGTCGTGGTAGACAAACGCGCGTTCATAGAGCTGGCGGTCGCCGGTCACCAGGCATCCGCCCTCGCCGCCGGCCGATATGATCTTGAAATAATTCAGGCTGAAGGCGCCCGCGTCGCCCCAGGTGCCGGTGCGTTTCCCCTTGTATGTGCCGCCGTCCATCTGGCACGAATCCTCTATCACCTTGAGCTTATGTTTGCGGGCGATGGCGATTATGGCCTCCAGGTTGGCAGCCCGGCCGCACATATGCACCGGAATGACCGCCCTGGTGTGCGGCCCGATCTTGCGTTTAAAATCTTCCGGATCAAGGCCCATCGTTTCGTCAATTTCCGCCAGGACCGGGATGGCGCCGGCCGTCAAGACCGAAGTGGCGGTGGCCAGCCAGGTGTAGGCCGGCACGATCACCTCGTCGCCCGGCCCGATTCCCGCGCCGGCCAGGGCGCAGACGAGGGCGGCCGTGCCGCCGCCGCACATCAAAAGAGCGTAGGGGACGCCCATCTTCTTGGCCCATTCCTCTTCAAAAAGATCCACTTCCCGCAAGTGGCCGGCTTTTTCATCCCCGACCCGGAACCATTGCTTGGAAAAAATTACCTTGGCGACCTCGTCTATCTCTTCCTGTCCTGCTCTATACATATGGTTACCTCACTGAGGGAATGTGTTTTTTTATGTTTTATCCTAACAGCCTACAGTCTAAACTGCTACAGTCTTGGCGTCCATATGAGACGCCAAGTGATAACGAGCTCCAATATAATTCCAGCGTTCTTTTTTGACAAGACAAGTTAATTGCTATTAATTAACAATTGTTGCTTCCCAAAATGACGCGATCATTCCTCAAAATCGTTCAAAAAATGGCCGGCCGCCCGGCCGGGTGGCGTTGCATCCATCCGCTCTTTTGCGAGGAGCGCTCGCGGTCTTATTCGCCGGGATATTTAAAATGGCTTAAAAACCATTCCCATAATCATTCCTGGCGGGAAATCATGGTCGTTCTGTCCGGCGCCGGGTTTTACGGGGTCGGCCGCGAACTGGTCAAGTGCCGTCCCGGGAACATTTTCTTTTTTGAGGCTGGGCAGTCTCATCCGAACGGTTACCCCGCTTTTTTCCCGGACGGCGTCCACCTCTGGATCAACCTGATTTCGCACCACGCCCTCGCGCGCATTGTCGTGCTGCGCCGCGGCAAGACCGTCATCCCGGCCGGGTTCAAATATTTCAAAAGCTATCCGGAAATCGGCGTCTGGCCCGAGCGTTGCTGGCCGGCGGAAATTTCTTCCGGCCTGCCGCTCCCCGTTTACCGCGCGCGGCTTTTGGGCGCATTGTCCATCCTCCTGGCCGATATAATCCAAACCGGGTTTCTGCAACCGCGCGACAGCCATCGCGCCAGGATCGCAAAGCGGACAATCCGGGCCATCCAGGACCATGTCTGGGAAACCGGCGGACGGGACGCGAGCCTGGCCAATCTTTCCCGGATTGCCGGCTTCAGCAAGTATCATTTTTTGCGGATGTTTAAAAAGACAACCGGCCAGTCCGTGCATTCGTTTGTGACCACTGCCCGGGTGAACAAGTATCACGAGTTGCAGAAGGCGCGCTTTGCCAAGAAGCAGATATCGCAGCAACTGGGCTTTTCCTGCCCGGCCGCCTTCTCCCGCTGGCTCCGGCAGAATATTGCCTGAAGATATGGGATTATAATTCCACGCGCACAGACGGCTCGGCAGTGACGCCTCGCCCTACCGATTGCGATTAACGGGAAAGGTGGGGCGAACCGTCCTCGGTGAGCCGTTTTTCTCCTCGCTGAAGGGCTGCATAAATCAAATTAATAACCTTGAAAACAATCGTTAGATGGCTATATTTGTCCAAAAGCTAAATTAAAGCAAAAATGGAAAGAAAATTGAAATGAACGATCAGGCAAATTCAGCAAAAACAGCGCCCGGCTCTATCTGGAGCCTGGTGCTCGGAATTCTCGGCATTACCTGCTTGAGCATATTCGCGGCGATCCCGGCCGTCATCTGCGGGCATGTCGCAATTTCGAAAATCAGGAAATCGGCCGGCGCCCTGGCCGGGGAAGGCCTGGCGCTGGCCGGTCTTATCATGGGCTATATCGGCATCGCGTTCGCGATCTTGATTATCCCCCTGCAACTCGCCATCGCCATCCCTTCCTTCATGAAGGCGCGGACCACATCTCAGAAAAATATCTGCATTAATAATCTGCGCCAGATAGAATCTGCAAAAGACTCGTATGCAATTGAATATGGGTTCACGAACGGCTGGTCTTTTGCCAACGACAAGGAAGCCTTCCGCACTTTTGTTAGTTCTCCCGGGGGTTATATAAAGACATTTACTGCTTGTCCGGCCTCAACCAGCACAGAAGCGAAAGGCACAATAGAGCGCGCTGTCACCGATTATAACGTCAATGCCATGGGCACTCATCCGGCCTGCAAGGTATGCCCGGACAAGCACAGAATGGAATGAAAGGATTATAAACATGCATCTACGTTACAAGTCGCCGAGCGGCGAGGAAATAAAGATTGAGCTTGAAAAGACAAAGATTGCCCTGGGGCGCGGGCTCAATGTCGACCTGACAATTCCGGACCGCCTTTCTTCGCGCTTCCACTGCTCGATTGAATTCAAGAACAACGCCTGGTATATCAGCGATTTGAAATCGCGCAACGGCACCTTCGTCAACGGCGAGCGGATCCAGGAGGCGCAGCTCAGTCCCGGCGACCGGATCCGCATCGGCGAAACGGTATTGCTCTTCGACCAGGACCCGGTCAAGGGGACCGAGACGGTTATCAGGGAGCTGAAAGACCAGATGGATGGCGGCAAGGGTTACAAGACGATGTTGATCGAAATCGTCGGGAAAGAAAAAGGCAACAACAAGAGCAGCACGGATAAGATCGGCATCTAACTGGATGGTTGACAGCGCATAATTATCAGGGTTGTTTGTCGCGGCGGAAGATTGTCATTCCGATCCGCCCCGGGCGGAGAGGAATCTCCATTGAATTAATAGTCAATATGGAACGAGATCTCTCGCTTCGCTCGGGATGACGGTATTCGTGTTCTGCCTTCAGTCTTCAGAATCCAGGTTGTTTACAATTCCGTCTTGTTTTCCGAAGGCTGTTTTTCCGCGGCTTGGCCGTTCTTGGCTTCCTTCGCGGGCGGTTCCCCCGTCGCGGCCTCGGCGCCATTCTTGGCCTGCAGTTGCTCATCCTCGTCCGGCTCCACCGTTGTCGCCGAAACAAGCAAATCGCCCTCGTCCAGGTTGATCAGGCGCACGCCCTGCGTGACGCGGCTGATGACGCGGATGTCGCTGACCTTGATCTTGATCGTCTGGCCCTTGGCGGTAATCAGCATCAATGCGTCGTTTTCCATGACGGCGTGGGCGCCGACCACCTTGCCGTTGCGGTCGGAAGAGCGGATGGCCATGATGCCCTTGCCGCTGCGGTGCTGGTCGCGGTATTCCTCGAACGAAGTGCGTTTGCCGTAGCCGTTTTCGGTGCAGACAAAGAAAGTGGCCTTGTCATCCACGATTTCAAGCATTTCCACCACGTCGCCCTCGCTGAGCTTGATGCCCCGCACGCCGATCGTGTCGCGCCCCTGGTCGCGCAGCTCGGTCTCGCTGAAACGCAGGCTCATGCCGTCGCGCGTGGCGAGCATGATGTCGTTTTGTCCCTTGGTGAGCTTGACGCCGATCAGGCGGTCGCCTTCCTCGATGTTGATCGCGATAATCCCGTCGCGCCGCGGATTCTTAAATTCCGCCAGGCTGGTCTTCTTGACGATGCCCTTCGCGGTGGCCATGACCAGGAATTCAGTTTCCGGGAAGTCGCGCACCGTGACCATCGCGGCAATCTGCTCCTCGCTTTTCAGCTCCAGCAGGTTGACGATTGCCTTGCCGCGCGCCGCGCGGCCGGCTTCCGGAATTTCATAGACCTTCTCCCAGTAAATGCGCCCGGAAGCGGTGAGGAAAAGGACGTAGTCATGGGTGGTGGCGTTAAACAGGTGCTCGACGTAATCCTCTTCCTTGGTGTCCATGCCGGTGACGCCTTTCCCTCCGCGGCGCTGGGCGCGATAGGTGGCGGTCGGCACGCGCTTGATGTAGCCCGAATGGCTGATGGTGATGATGCAGCCGCGGTCGGCAATCAGGTCCTCAACGTTCATTTCGCCCTCCTCCGGGGCGATTTCAGTGCGGCGCGGGTCGCCGTAGGTTTCCTTGACCTGGAGGAGCTCCTCCTTGATAAGGCCGTAAATCTTATGGCGGGTGGCGAGCAGGTCCCGCAGGTAAGAGATAAGCTTGATGACTTCCAGGTACTCGGCTTCAAGCTTGTCCCGCTCCAGGCCGGTAAGCTGGTAAAGCCGCATGTCCAGGATCGCGTTGGCCTGGATCTCGGAAAGGCCGAATTGCTTGATCAGTTGAATCTTCGCGTCATCGCGGCTCTTGGAGGACCGGATGACCTTGACCACCGCGTCCAGATGGTCAATGGCGATCTTCAACCCCTCGAGGATGTGGGCGCGCGCCTCGGCCTTGTCCAGGTCAAACTGGGTGCGACGGGTGATGACCTCAAACCGGTGGGCGATGAATTTTTGCAGGATCTCCCTCAGGTTCAGGATCACCGGGCGGCCGTTGTCGATCGCCAGCATGATTGCGCCGAAAGTCGTTTCCAGCTGGGTATGCTTGAACAGGTTGTTGAGGATGACCTTCGCCACCACGCCGCGCTTCAGTTCGATCACGATGCGGATGCCGTTCTTGTTGGATTCGTCGCGGATGTCGGAAATGCCCTCGATGACCTTGTCCTGCACGAGCGAGGCCATGTGCTCGATCAGGGCGGATTTGTTGACCGTGTAGGGGATTTCCGAGACGATGATTGATTCCTTGCCCTGCCGGCCTTCCTCGATCCCGGCCCGGCTGCGCACCCGGATCTGGCCGCGGCCGGTCTTGTACATGTCGTTGATCGGCTTCAAGCCGCAGATTATGCCGCCCGTGGGGAAGTCCGGACCCTTGACGTGCTTCATCAGGTCCTCAACCGTGGCTTCCGGCCGGTCAATCAGCTCCACGATCGCGTCCACCAGCTCCCGCAGGTTATGGGGCGGGATGTTGGTCGCCATGCCGACCGCGATGCCGGTGCTGCCGTTCATCAGCAGGTTCGGCAGGCGGGCCGGCAGGACCGAAGGCTCGTCCAGCTCGCCGTTGTAGTTCTTGACCATCGGCACGGTGTTCTTGTCGATGTCGGCCAGCATTTCTTCCGCGATCTGGAGGAGCCGGGCCTCGGTGTAGCGGTAGGCGGCCGCATTGTCGCCGTCAATGCTGCCGAAGTTGCCCTGGCCGTCCACGAGCGGGTAGCGCAGCGAAAACTCCTGCGCCATGCGGACCATCGTGTCATAGACCGCCGTGTCGCCGTGCGGATGGTATTTGCCGAGCACTTCGCCGACCACGTAGGCCGATTTCTTGAAAGGGCGGTTGTGCAAAAGCCCGAGCTGGCGCATGGCAAATAGAATCCGGCGCGCGCCGGGCTTGAGGCCGTCGCGCACGTCGGGCAGGGCGCGGCCGATGATGACGCTCATGGAATAGTCGATATACGAGCGCTGCATCTCGTCTTCAATATTGATGCCGTCAATGATCTCGTTGGTGGTGTCCATTTTTTAAATATCCAAGTTCCTCACGTTGAGGGCGTTGTTCTGGATGAACTCCCGGCGCGGCTCGACCTCGTCGCCCATCAGGAGCGTGAAAATGTGGTCGGCCTGCACGGCGTCTTCCAGGACAACGCGCAACAGCTTGCGCTTCGCCGGGTCCATCGTCGTGTCAAAGAGCTGTTCGGGATTCATTTCGCCGAGACCTTTGTAACGCTGGATGCCCAGGCCCTTGCGGCCGATGTTCCGGATCTGCTCCACGATGCCAAGCGCCGAATTGATTTCAATCGCGGATTCGCCGTTTGTCAGGCGGTAGGCTTCCTTGCCTTCCTTTTCCTTTTGGGGCGTGGTCAGGAGGAAACCTTTTTTTTCCAGGCTTGCGGCCAGCTTGCCGATCTGGCCGGCGGAATAAATTTCCTGCCAGCGGATGCCCTTCTCGTTGTTGGGCGTTTCGTTGTCCGAAAAAATCTCCAGCTGGTAACCGGCGTTCTGTTCGAGTTTTTCGCGCAACTTGGTCAGTTCCTCGTCGTTATAGACAAAGTAATAGGATTTGCCGTCGCCGTTCACGGCGGAAACGTGGTACTTGGGGAGCGCGCCGGTCTTGGGGTGGCGCTGGCAGATGTATTCGTCAAAAGGTATGCCCTTGCGTTTCAAGCTCTGGGCGGACTGCTCAAGCTCGGCCAGGATCTCAAGGATGTTCAGGAGCTCATTGCCGGAATAAGTCTTGTTCCCGTTCCGCGTTTCCAGCTTGAAATCCTCGGAGCCGAGCTCCAGCAGTTTCCTGGTCAGCTTCGCGTCGGAATCAATGTATTCCTCCTTCTTTTTCCAGGTGATCTTGTAAAGGGGCGGCTGGGCCAGGAAGATGTAGCCGGATTCAATCAGCTGGGGCATCTGGCGGTAAAAGAAAGTGAGCAGAAGGGTGCGGATGTGGGCGCCGTCAACGTCGGCATCGGTCATGATGATGATCTTGTGGTAACGGGTCTTGGCGATGTCAAATTCCTCTTTCCCGATCCCGGCGCCGATCGCGGTGATCAGGGTCCGGATTTCGTTGTTGTTTAAAATCTTGTCAATGCGCGCCTTTTCCACGTTGAGCACCTTGCCGCGCAGGGGCAGGATGGCCTGGAACTCGCGGTTGCGGCCCTGCTTGGCCGAGCCGCCGGCGCTGTCGCCCTCGACCAGGTATAGCTCGCAGAGGGCCGGGTCGGATTCCGAGCAATCGGCAAGCTTTCCGGGCAGGGAGGCGCTGTCCAGGGCGCCTTTCCGGCGGGTCAAATCGCGCGCCTTGCGGGCGGCATCCCGGGCGCGGGCGGCCAGCATGCCTTTTTCCACGATGCGGCGCGCGATGGAAGGGTGTTCCTCCATGAATATCGAAAGCTGGTCGTTGACCACCGATTCCACGATGCCCTGGACTTCGCTGTTGCCCAGCTTGGTCTTGGTCTGGCCTTCAAATTGCGGGTTGGCCAGCTTGACGCTGATGACCGCCGTCAAGCCCTCGCGGACGTCGTCGCCGGACATGGTTTCGTCCTCGTTCTTGGCGATTTTGTTGGCCTTGGAGTAATTGTTGATGCTGCGGGTCAGCGCCGAGCGGAAGCCGCTCAAATGCGTCCCGCCTTCAATCGTGTTGATGTTGTTGACGTAACAGCAGAGGTTCTCGTTGAAAGCTTCCGTGTATTGAAAGGCGATTTCAACCGCGACGTTGTCCTTCTCGCTCGCGAAGTAGATTACCTTGGGATGAATCGGGTTCTTGTTGCGGTTCAGGTGCTCCACGAATTCCACGATCCCGCCCTTGAACTTGAAAATTTCCTCGCGCTGCGGTTCTTCCTGCGCAAACCGGATTTCAATGCCCTTGTTCAGGAAAGCCAGCTCGCGCAGGCGGTTCGCCAGGATGTCCCACTCGAACTTCATCGTGGAAAAGATGGAGGAATCCGGGAAAAAGGTGACCTTGGTGCCGGTGCCCTTGGTCTTGCCGATCTTTTCAAGGGGGGAGGCCGTCACCCCCTTTTCATAACGTTGGTGATAGACGATGCCGTCGCGGCGCACTTCAACTTCCAGCCATTCGCTCAGCGCGTTGACGCACGAGACGCCCACGCCGTGCAGCCCGCCCGAAACCTTGTAGGAGCGATGGTCAAACTTGCCGCCGGCATGGAGGGTCGTCAGGACCACTTCCACCGCCGGTTTTTTCTCGGTGGCGTGCATGTCAACCGGGATGCCGCGCCCGTTGTCGTTCACCGTCACCGAGCCGTCGGAATTAATCTGGACCTGGATGGAGTTGCAGAAGCCGGCCAGCGCCTCGTCAATGCTGTTGTCCACGACTTCAAAGACGCAGTGATGCAACCCGCGCACGGAAGTGTCGCCGATATACATCGCCGGGCGCAGGCGGACGGCGTCCATGCCCTCCAGGACGGTGATCGTGGTGGCGTCGTATTTCTTTGCGGCCTGCTTCTGCTGGGCGGCCGCCTCGGCCGCGGCCTGCTCGGTCTGGACCGGTTCCGGGGCTGGCGCGGTTTGTTCCGCTTTTACTGCTTCCTGAGCCTCATCCTTGGCGCCCGAATCGGACGTTTCCGGCTCGCTGTTTTCAGTTGGTTTTGCCGCCTTGTTTTCTTTATTTCTTGCTCTAACCATAAACTCTTTTTACCCTCATAAACGGTTTGATTTATTCTACAGAAAGATTTTAAATTGGCAACAGTTATTTGGCATTTATTTTGGTTTTTTTTACCCTTCTTGCAGGGCGGGGAAAAAGGTTTGCACGCCGGTGTCAGTGCGAAATTAAGGACGGAAATGACTTGGATTGTTCCCCGGCTTTGTTTATTTTACCCGGCAAACAAAGCCATTGGTTTGAATAAAAAGTTAACAAGGAGATTCTATGCCCAAGCCGAAAGTTTACGTTCATCGCCTCGGGGAATGGTATGATCTGTATATGAACCGGGAGAATGAGGCCGCGCTCAGGTCGTTCGCCGATGTTGTCTCGGAAGGCGGCCGGGACACGGCGCTCGCGCCGGAAAAACTCATTGAAAGAATGAAGGGTTGTTCGGCCATCTTGTCCCTCAACGGCATCGGGTTTGACGAGATAACGCCGGAGGTTTTGAAGGCCGTCGGCACGGTCAAGGTTGTCAGCATATCCCATTTCTGGGGCCAATCGCTGCCGAAGGAGCTCGGCATTAAGGTCGTGGAAGGCTCGCATGCCAACACGGTCGCGGTTGCGGAGTGGACCGTGGCCGCCGCCTTGATGGGCGTCCGCAAGATCCATCTCTTTGACCGGTCATTGAAGGGCGGCTCGCCGTGGGCGGAGCCGCGCCGCCAGGTCGGGCTGCTTTGCGCAAGCACGGTGGGCCTGATCGGGCTCGGGCGCATCGGCTGGTATGTCGCCCACTATTTTAACGCGCTCGGGGCGCGGGTGATCGCCTATGATAAATACTGGACAAAAGAACAGGCAAAGAAACTCGGCGTTACCCTCGTTTCCCTGGATGAATTGCTGAAGACGGCGGATGTTGTTTCCCTTCATCTGCCGGTGACGAAAGAAACCACCGGCCTGCTGGGGGCCGGGGAATTTTCCTTGATAAAGGACGGCGCGGTCTTTATCAACTCGGCCCGCGCGGCGCTCTGCGACGAGAAAGCCCTCGTGGCCGAACTCAGGAAAAACCGCTTTGCGGCTTTCCTGGATGTCTTTGCGGTTGAGCCGATGGTTGCCGATCATCCTTTCCGGTCAATGGGCAATGTCGTCATCACGCCGCATATCGCGGGCGATAACGGCACGATGTTCGTGCGCTGCGGCCGGGAGGCAATCCAGACCCTCAAGGATTATTTTGACGGCAAGGGCTTAAGAAACCTGCAGTATGTTTTTCCCTAACCCGTATGTTTGACGCCGGATTTCATGAATGAACACCGGCCGATCGGCTTGTCCAGGCCCATGAAGACAATCTCAAAATTGGTCCTTTCGTTCTCCCCGGGGACAAACGGCTCGCATTCGGCAAAGCGGCTGTCAGCCGCGAGGATGTTCCTGATGATCGAAAAATAATCCAGGTGGTCGGTGGCGATGTGGATTTTTCCGCCGGCGCGCAAGGTCCGCTGGACGGCGTCCAGGAAGGCGGCGCCGAAGAGGCGGCGGCGGTGATGACGGCGCTTGGGCCACGGGTCGGGGAAAAAGAGGTAGTAGGTCGAAACGCTCCCGGGCGGGACAAGGTTTTCAACCGCTGAAAAATTTTCCGCGCATAAAAGGCGGATGTTTTCCAGTTTCATCCTGAGCGCCGCGCGCTCCACCTTTAAAATCCGCATTTTCCGGCGGTCAATCCCGAGAAAGCAGGTATCCGCGTGGGCCAGCGCCCGGGCGATCAAAAAGCGGCCCTTGCCGCAACCCAGGTCTACTTCAAAATCAACCGGCTTCGGCCGGTTAAAGGCGGTTTCCAGGTCGATTGTCTCCTGCGGTTTTCCCGGCTTGAGCAGGATTGTTTCCGGATGTAGTAGCGTCTTGCTCATGCCAGGCAGATGTGTTTTACCACTGATATCACGGATGACGCTTGCTCTTGTTCCAACTGTTTGACTGTCTGACCGTCCGACTGTCCGACCGTATGACCGTCCTGCCGTCCGTGTAATGTCTTATTTTACAACGGCCCCGGGCGGCATCTCGCCGTCCACGGCGATCACCCGCAAAGTTCCTTCGAGCGAGGCGGCCAGGAGCATGCCGTTGGATTCCACCCCGCGGATCTTGGCCGGTTTTAAATTGGCCACCACCACGACTGTTTTGCCGACCAGCTCCTCCGGCTTGTAATGCTGGGCGATCCCCGCGACAATCTGGCGCTTTTCAGTTCCCAGGTCAATCTGCACCCGGAGCAGCTTGTCGGCCCCTTCGACTTTTTCCGCCGCCAATACTTTGGCCGTGCGGAATTGAATCCTGGAAAAATCGGCGTAGTCAATTTGACCGGCGCCTTCCGCGGTTGGTTGTGCGGCTTTGTTTTTTACGTCCTGGCCCGGCTTCGGGGCGCCATCCGCGGCTGGCGAAGGAAGGCCCGCGCTGATCCTGGGGAAAAGGGGCGTCATTTCGCCGACGGACGTGCCGGGGACTGTTTTGCCCCAGGCGGCGGGAATGTCATTCGTTTTTTCACCCTCCGGCAATCCCAGCGTCAGGCGCAATTCGCGCATTTTTCCGGGCATGACCGGCATGAGCAGCACGCTAATAATACGCAGCGTTTCGCAGACGGCATAGAGCACGGTCTGCAATTCGCCCTTGTCCGGCCGCTTGGCCAGCAGCCAGGGTTGTTTTATCTCAAGATAGCGGTTGCATTCGCGCACGGCGCCGATCACGGCCGCCAGGCCGAGATCAACGCGCATGTTCTCCACGCTTTCTTCAAATGTTTTGGCGCCTGCCAGGACGGCTTCGCGCAATTTTATTTCCTCCGGGCCTTCGCCGGTCGCGGCCGGGATCCTGCCGTCAAAATAAACCTTGATCGGCTTCACCACGCGGTTGAGCAGGTTGCCGAGGTCGTTGGCCAGGTCGGCGTTATAGCGGCGGATGAAGGCTTCTTCCGAGAAACTGCAGTCGTGCCCCATGACCATTTCCGCCGTTAGGAAATAACGGAAGGCGTCAACGCCGTACCGTTCCGCGACCGCGAGCGGGTCAATGACGTTCCCCAGGGATTTGCTCATTTTGGTTTCGCCGGTCAGCCACCAGCCGTGGGCGAAGATCGTTTCCGGCATCTCGATTTTCAGGGCCTTGAGCATGGCCGGCCAGTAAACGGTGTGGGTGGTGAGGATGTCCTTGCCGACAAGATGGTAGGAGACCGGCCACCATTTTTTGAATTTTCCATCATCCTCAAAGCAACCGACGGCGCTGATGTAATTGATGAGCGCGTCAAACCAGACATAGGTCACGAAATCGTGGTCAAAGGGCAGGGGAATGCCCCAGGCGAGCCGGCTTTTCGGACGCGATATGCAAAGGTCGTTCAGCGGTTTGCGGAGGAACCCGAGCGTCTCGTTCCGGCGGTAATCGGGCTGGATGAATTTCGGGTGATCCTGGATGTGTTTAATCAGCCACTCCTGGTAGGCGCTCATTTTGAAGAAATAATTTGACTCGGTGATCGGCTCAAGCGCCCGGCCGCATTCGGCGCACTTGGCGTCCGTCAAGTCACTTTTCGGGAAAAAGCGCTCGCAGGTTACGCAGTACCAGCCGTCATATTCGGCCTTGTATATCTCGCCCTGGTCGTGCAGCTGCTGGAGCGCCTTCTGGACGACGCGGATGTGCCGTTCCTCGGTCGTGCGGATAAAATCGTCGTTGGTGATTTCCAGTTTTTTCCACATTTCCCGGAAGCGCCCGACGGTTTTATCGGCCTGCTGCTGGGGGGGTATGCCCGCTTTTTCAGCGGCGCGCTGGACCTTCTGGCCGTGCTCGTCCGTGCCGGTCAGGAAAAATGTCGGCTGGCCGCGCTGCCGGTGGAAACGGGCCAGGACGTCCGCCAGGATCGTGGTATAGGAGTGGCCGATATGCGGCACGTCGTTGACGTAATAGATGGGTGTCGTTACATAGAATGATTTTTTATTCATTTTTATCCCTTGGTTAGATGGAAAATATCGTTGATTTACAAATATGCAAGCTTTTTCGGCCTTGTTGCCGGCCGCCCGAGCTTTTTTTGTTTTATTAATTGACCCTGCCATTTGTTTTGATTAGAGTCTCACATCTAAACCGGCATTCAGCAGGACTTGAGAGGTGTTGATATGATGTTTATTTCCAAATTTAATAAACTGATCCGCAACAAAATATTGTGGAGTATATTTGCGTCTATTGTCGTGCTTTCGTTCGTGGCCTGGGGCACGCAGACTGGCGGACCCAGCGCCCCGGAGGAAACGGCCGGCAAGCTTAACGGCAAGCCGGTGCCGGCCGACCAGTTCCGCAAGGAATTTTTCAACACCTACCTTTCCATGTCGTTGATGTTCGGCCAGCCGTTGAAGATGAACGATAAGCTGAACGAGGTGCTGCGGAAACTTACCTGGCGGCGGATGGCGGTGCTCAACAAGGCGGCCGAAATGAAATTGACCGTGCCGGCCGACGAGGTGACCACGACCATCGAACAGCAGCCGTTTTTCATCGAGAACGGCCAGTTCAGCCGGGACCGGTACCAGGCCTTTGTCCAGTCATTCCTCGCCAAGCTCGGCGCTTCCGAGCAGCAGTTCGCCGGGCAGGTGCGCGAGGAACTCCTGATCAACAAGGCCCGGATGCTCGTGGCCCAGACCGTCTGGGTGTCGCCGCTTGAAATTGCCCAGGCGTTTTCGCTGGTCTATGACACCTTTGAGGTCAGCTATGCCGTGGTCAGCGTCGACGATCTGCGCCAGAAGGTGAAGGTAACCGAGGACGATGCGCGGAAATATTTCGAGGCTCATCGCGAAGATTTTAAAATACCGGAAAAAGTGCGCGTAAAATACGCGGCCTTTCCTTTCAGCCGTTTCCTTGATGAAAAAGGCCTTACGGAGGAGACCTTGCGCTCCTATTATGATGAAAATATAGAGCTCTTTTCGGTTAAAACAACGAATGGCTGGTCAAACCCGACGCCGTTTGACGAGGTCAAGGGCAAAATCCGCGCCCAACTCGCCCGCGAGAATGCGGTCAATGCCGCGAGCGACAAGGCGCTTGATTTCGAAGTTTCGCTCGCGCCGGACCGCTCCGGCAAAGCCCCGAAATTTGAAGTCGCCGCCCAGGCCGCCGGCGCCTCCGTGGAGACTTCGGAATTCTTTTCCCTGAAAGGAACGGTCCCCGGATTGGCGGTTGGCCCGGATTTCAACCAGGCCGCTTTCAGCCTGCGTCCGACCGAGGACGATTATTTCAGCCACCCGGTCAGGGGCACAAACGCTTATTATATCGTCGCCTTTGACAAGCGCGAGGACGCGAGGATCCCGGCGTTTGAAGAGGTGAAAAAAGAAGCGCAATCCGCGGCCCTGGACCAGGCCGTGGAGGACAGCCTGAACGACGTGGCGCGCTATCTTCACGACAAGGCTTCCGCCGCGATCCCAGGCGGAAAATCACTCGACGAGGCGCTGAAAGGCATCGGCGTTGAGGTGGTCACGACCGAGCCCTTCTCCGCCAAGTCGGGCTTCCCGGTTGACGACGAGGAGCTGGCCTACGCGATGACAAAAGGCATCATGGCTTTCAACGCCGGGGAATTGACGGATGTAATTCCTTTGAAGGGCGCCGTGGCCATGGCCTGGATCAAGTCGCGCAAACCCGCCGACAGCGCGGTCTTCCAGGCCATCCGCAACGAATTGGGCATGTTTATCAAGCGCAAGCGCGCCGAGACGGTTTTCTACGAGTGGCAGGAGTATCTCCTCAAACAGGCCAATTTTGAAGATAATGCCGCCAGGAAAAAGACCCCGGAACCTGAAGAAGACGAACCGGATCCGGACGATAATGCCGATATCTGATTGCTCAGGTTATCCCGCAACTCCCGCCGGCATCGCTCCTGATGCCCGATGTTCTTCAGGCTCGTCAACCTCAGATTTCCTGATCTCGACGGAAAATAAAATGGCACATTTTAATCGGTTCCATGGAGGGCGATGGGCCACCATCGCCGCGATCCCGGCGGTCGAGGCCGCCCGCCCTCCATATAATGTGCCAAATCATTGTCCGGACTTTATTCGAAAATCCCTTTTCATGCCACAGGCAGATCCGCTCGCGGCGGAAATACTTACACGAGATCAGGAAGTCTGAACCCTGAACTGTGAACTTTGAACCATGAACTATGAACCGTCCATTTTCATTTTCCTGCGGAAGTCACGGACCATCCTGAAGAAGCGAATCGTGTCCCGGAACGGTCGGATCTTGCTCTTTTCATCCCCGCGGTAAATGACCGTTATCGGCACGCTGCCGATTTTTATGTTGTTCGCGGCGAGGCGCAGGAGAGTTTCCGATTCGGCGGCGTATCCGCCGGACGCGGTCGCCAGGAATGGCAGGGCCTGCGCGGCGTAAAGCCTGAATCCGCTTTGCGTGTCCGGGACGCGCTGGCCTATCTCGCGGCTTAAATACCAGCTCATGAAAATGTTGGTCAGTTTCCTGACCGGCGGCATTCCCTTCGGGTCGGCCATCCGGCTTCCGACCAACACCGGCACGCCGCCACGCCGAAACGCCGTCACGAATCTTGGAATATCATCCGGGGAATGCTGGCCGTCGGCGTCGAGCGTGATCACGTAGTCAAAATTATTTTTCAGGGCGTAATCAAAGCCGGTGTTGAGCGCCGCTCCCTTGCCGCGGTTCTTTTCGTGCCGGATGACGACCGCGCCCGCGGCGGCGGCCTCTTCCGCGGTCCGGTCCGGGGAGCCGTCGTCAATCACGATTACCGGCCGGATGTGCCGGAGGACGTCCTGGACGACGCCGCGGATGCGCCTTTCCTCCAGGTAAGCCGGGATAAGCGCGCAGCCTTTTGGTTCAAGTGTCGTGTTTTGGCTCATGGTTGTTATTCTGCCAGAAATTTTCAAAAATAAACCATTGCGACGGGTTCTGGGCGATTTCATTTTCCATCACTTTGGCGATTTTTAGCTCAATTTCTTCCGCGGTTGATGTTTCCGTGACGAGGATCGGAGGATAAAACCGGAGCAAAAAAGTATCGTCCTTCTGGCGCAGGACGAAGGACGGCACGAGCGGGACCCCGGTCCGCATCGCGATCCGCACCGGGCCGCTCGAAAGCTGGGCCGGCTTGCCGAAAAAATCAATCGGGTGATGGTGGGCGGTAAAATCGCGATCGGCGAGCATCACCACGCATTCCTTCCGCTTGAACGCCTGCAAAACGCCCCGCGCGGCATGGCCGAGCGGTATCAATTGCAACCCTCTTTCCCGCCGCTGTTTTTCAAAAAGCCTGTTGATTTTTTCAAGCCGTTGCGGCAGGAAGACGACGTTCAGCCTGTACCCGAGCGCGGTCATGATCGCCCCGCCCAGTTCCCAGTTGCCGAGGTGGGCGGTAAAGAGCAGCGCGCCTTTGCCCAGGCGGCAGGCTTCTTCCAGGTAATTCAGGTGTTCAATGCTGACCAGCCGCCGTACCTCGGCCCTGGTCATGCGCGAAAACTTGAAGAAATCAACCAGGTATTTCCCGAACAGCTGGAATGTCTGGCGGGCCATTTTTTTCAATGTTTCTTCCGAGGCGGAGATGTTTTGGGACTGGAGGACCTGGGCCAGGTTGGACATCACCGCCCGGCGGCCTTTTTCGTCCTTGGCGAAAAACCGGTCGGCAACGCGCAGCGCTATCCAGTAAGAAAAACGCCGCGGCAGCCAGCGGCTTAAAATCTGCGCCAGGCGGTAAGAAAAATAACTGTTTTCCATGGTCACCGTGCCGCGTGTATGGTTCGATCCTGGCTTGCGCCGTTTAAAAAAAAGCTTTCCGCCATATATGATGAGCGCACCAGGGGCGCTGAGGCGACTTCCTTGAACCCCATTGCCAATGCCCGCTCACGGTACTTTTCAAACAATTCCGGCGGCACAAAGCGCTCGACCGGCCAGTGTTTCCTGGAAGGGGCGAGATATTGGCCGATGGTCAGGTGCCGGCACCCGACCGCCAGCAAGTCGCTCATCGCCCCATAAATTTCATCGTCATTTTCGCCCATGCCGGCCATCAGCCCGGACTTGACCGCCCGGGCCTTGCCGGAGGCGGCCGCATATTTCAACACCGCCAGCGAGCGCAGGTAACTGGCCTGGGGGCGGACCTGCTTTTGCAGCCGTTCCACCGTCTCCAGGTTGTGGTTGAAAACATCCGGGGCGGAATCGAGCACGACCGTGAGCGCGGCTTCCGAGCAGTTAAAGTCCGGAGTCAGAACCTCGACCGTGGGCTTCCCGGATCCTTCCGTCGAAGTCGCGGCCCGGATCGCGGCGACCGTTTCGGCAAATAGCGAGGCGCCGCCGTCGGGCAGATCGTCGCGCGTGACGCTCGTGATGACCGCATGGCGCAGCCCGAGTTTTTTAACCAGCTCGGCCGCGCGGCGCGGCTCGTCGGCGTCAACCTTTTCCGGCGTGCCGGATGGCACCGCGCAAAACCGGCAGTCGCGCGTGCAGATGTTGCCCAGGATCATGAGCGTGGCCGTGCCGCGCTGGAAACATTCCTGCCGGTTCGGACAATGCGCGCTTTCGCAGACCGTGTGCAGGTTCTGTTCTTTCAACGCGGACTGGACAAAGGCGAGCTTGCCTTCGCTTTTCAGCCGGATTTTAATCCATGGCGGCAGTCTTTGGTTCATTGGGGCAATTCTTCAGGTTGTTAAGCCTGTGGCGGAAAAAATCTAAATTCTAAAATTGCATAACATCTTCCTGCAGCCTGATAGCCTGCAGCCTGATAGCCTGCAGCCTGATAGCCTGCAGCCTGATAGCCTGCAGCCTGTTCACCTTAAAGTATTGTTATAATCTATAAAATGCAGGTTGAAATGACAAATAGAATCGTTACAATGTGCCCGGTACCAAGAGGACCGACATGAAAAAAGCAAAAAAAAGATTGTTTAACCGCGTGGCGATAATCGGGTTGGGGCTGATGGGCGCCTCGCTCGGCCTGGCCCTGAAAAGAGGCAAAATCGCGAATAAGGTCGTGGGTTTTGCGCGGCGCCCCGTCACCAGGAAAATGGCGCTGAAACGCAGGGTGGTTGACGTTGCCTGCGACCGGATCGAGGACGCGGTCCGGCATGCCGACCTGGCGGTAATCTGCGCGCCGGTCGGTATTATCCCCGGCTTGGCAAAACGATGCCTTTCCGCCGCTCCGGATGCGACGGTCATAACGGATGTCGGCAGTTCAAAATCCGGGATCGTTTCCGCGATCGAAAGAACGGGGGGTAATGTGAATTTTGTCGGCAGCCATCCGATTGCCGGCTCGGAACAGCACGGGCTGGATGCCGCCCGCGCCGGGCTATACCGCGGGGCGGTCGTGGCGCTTACGCCCACGCCGCGCACTTCAAAAAAAGCCCTCCGGGCCGTGAGCAGGTTCTGGCGCGCGCTGGGCGCCGAAATAATCGTGATTTCCCCGCGGGAGCATGACCGGATCGTCGCCCGCACCAGCCACCTGCCGCATGTTATCGCGGCAATGCTCGCTGCCTGCGTCGGCCGCGAGAACCCCGGCCGGTATGGGAAACTTTGCGGTTCCGGTTTCCGGGACACGACCCGCGTCGCGGAAGGCGAGCCGGACCTCTGGCTGGATATCCTGGGAAACAACGCCGGTTTTTTGCGGAAGGAACTGGAAGCGTTTGAAAAGGAATTAAAACGCCTGCTGGCCGGTTTGAAAAAAGGTGACCGCAATATAATTAAGAACTGTCTGAACAGGGGCCGCGAAAGCCGCCGGTATTTGCTTTCAGCGCGGCAATGAGTATGAAGAGTGTTCTCGCTGAGACCACGGGGCACACGGAGAAGTGAGAAGGCGAGCGAGATCGAGCGGTGTTTTTTTTCGCGTAGCAAAAAAAGAAACCAATATTTCCCTTTGTGCCCTCTGTGAACTCTAGCGAGTTTAACGAGCGAGTGAGAAATGATTTGGATTTAGAATTATGAACCAGGCAATCGTCAGTCCCTGCGGAAAAATCGGCGGGTCAATCGTCGTTCCCGGCGACAAGAGCCTCTCCCACCGCGTGGCGATGGTCTCCGCCCTTGCCTCCGGAACTTCCGTCATCAGCGGCTATTTGCGCGCCGAGGATTGCCTCAATACGCTCAAGGCCTTGGGCGCGCTCGGGGCGCTCGTTGAGATGCATGGCGACCAGATCCGCGTTTCCGGCGGCAAATGGCGCGCGCCGTCCGGCGCCCTGGACATGGGCAACTCGGGGACGGGCATGCGCCTCATGACCGGGCTCCTCGCCGGCCGGCCCTGGACGTCCGAGCTGACCGGCGACGCCTCCTTGCGTTCCCGGCCCATGGGCCGGATCAAGGAACCGCTTGAGAAAATGGGCGCCCGGCTGGAATTGACCGGGGCGAAAGGTTGCCCGCCCATCCGGATCACCGGCGGAAAATTGCGCGCGATTGACTATGAAATGCCGGTCGCTTCCGCGCAGGTCAAGTCATGCGTGCTGTTCGCTGCCCTTTTCGCGGACGGCGTCACAAGTGTCGTTGAAAAAGCGCCGACCCGCGACCATACCGAAAATGTCTTCCGGCAGGCGGGACTGCCGCTGAAAGTTGACGGCAACAAGATAAGCGTTCCGGGATTCGGGGCCAACGGCCCGGTTCTGGAACCGCGGGCCTGGAAAGTTCCCGGTGATTTTTCCTCGGCCGCCTTCTGGCTCGCCGCGGCAAGCGCCCGGCCCGGCTGCCGGATTGACGTCAAGGGGGTGGGGTTGAACGCGCGCCGGACGGCGCTGCTGGACGTGCTGCGCAGGATGGGGGCGGATATCACCGCCAGCCCGGAAAATGACGCCAAGACTTTTGAACCCTGCGGGACCATCTCGGTCGCCGGCGCCGGCCTGCGTGGCGTGGCGGTCGGCGGCGCGGAAATTCCCAATATCATTGACGAGCTGCCGCTGGTGGCCGTGCTGGGGGCGCTGGCCGAGGGGACGACCGTCATCAGCGGCGCGCGCGAACTGCGCGTGAAGGAATCGGACCGGATTGCCTGCATGGCCTCCAATTTGCGCCTGGCCGGGGTTGAGCTGGAAGAGAAGGAGGACGGCCTGGTCATCAACGGCTGCAAAAAGGTCCGCGGCGGCGCGACGGTGGAAAGTTACGGCGATCATCGCATCGCCATGGCCATGTCAATCCTGGCGCTGTTCGCCTCCGGGCCGATCGTTGTCCGCAATATTGAATGCGTGGCCACTTCGTATCCGCAATTTTGGGATCATTTAAGGAGCATCGGCGCCGATGTCAGGATTAGCCCGGATTTCTCACAGGGAAAATCCACCTGCGAGAAATCCGCTTGTGCCGCAAAAGATTGCGGCACAAGTTTCGGCGCGGTGCTGCCGCACCTTGCTCAAGGTTGCCCCGCGCCCTGCCGAAAGGTAAATCCTGAGCAAGCCCTGTTTTCAGGGCGCGCCCGGCCTTCGCAGCCAGAGGCTTTGCTACGGCGGAGTAGGCTCGAAGCCCTTGGGGCGCGTTTCTCACACGCCGGGTGTGAGAAATGCGGGTTAGTCATTGCGATTGACGGGCCGGCCGCGTCCGGGAAATCAACCGTCAGCCAGGGGGTTGCGAAGCGCCTGGGTTATATCCATGTTGATTCCGGCGCGTTTTATCGCGGGGTTACCCTTTATTTATTGGGCCGCCGGGTGAAGCCGGAGGACACTGCCGCGGTCGCCGCGGCCTTGAAACAAATGCGCATGGATTTTGGGGTCAGGGACAACGCCGTGAAATTTTCGATTGACGGCCTTGAGCCGGAGGCCGAATTGCGGTCCGTGGCGGTCAACAACAATGTCAGCCAGGTCGCCGCCCGGCCGGTTGTCAGGGAATGGATTGTCAATGAATTGCGGAAAATGCCGGCGTTCGGCAACCTGGTGATGGAGGGCCGCGATATCGGCACGGCGGTTTTCCCGGATGCGAAATTCAAGTTTTATCTCGACGCCACGCCCGAGGAGCGGGCCCGGCGCCGGCACCTTGAAATGCTGGCCGCTGATAAAAAGGGCGGCGGGGCGGCGGCCTATGATGACATCTTGCGTTCAATTTTAAAACGCGACGGCATTGACTCTTCCCGCGCCGTGGCGCCCTTGAAAATCGCGCCGGGCGCGGTTGTGATCCAGTCCACGAACATGAGCGCGAATGAAGTGGTGGATATGATTGTATCAAAGGTTCAAGGTTCACAGTTCAAAGTTCATGGTTGATATTTTAAGGCATAGGAATTTCAAAGATACGCGGCAACAGCCTGCCCG
The DNA here is from genome assembly GCA_964475405.1 of uncultured Verrucomicrobiota bacterium. Classification (GTDB taxonomy): domain Bacteria; phylum Verrucomicrobiota; class Kiritimatiellia; order JAAZAB01; family JAAZAB01; genus JAQUQV01. Next base: position 12,184 of record CAYYWX010000023.1, on the reverse strand, counting down.
AGCGTCGGCCAGGGAGTGCCGCGGCTACAAGGGAAAATGTAGCCGCCTCACTCAGCTGAGGCGTCCGAATCAGTTGCCGTCTTTGGCGACCTAATTCAATAATGATAAAGATTGGCTGTTGTCGGAAAATCTTTAACTGTGAACTGTGAACGATGAACTGTGAACGATGAACTGTGAACCGTGAACGATGAACTGTGAATTTGCGGAAACGGCATAATGGAAAAAATTCCTTTTGTTTATAGATGTTCCCAGCTCTGGATCCGCCTGGGGCTTCGAATCTGGAACCGCTTCCGGATTGTTGGCGGCGGGAATATGCCGGACACGGGCGGGGTGATCGTCGCTTCCAACCACGCCAGCAATCTGGATCCGCCGATCGTGGGCTGCGGGCTGAAGAACCGCCATGTCCGCTTTTGGGGCCGTGACAGCCTGTTTCAGGGCAGGATCGGCAAATGGTGGGCTACGAGTATCGGCGTGGTGAGCATTGACCGGTCGCGGGGCGACATTGCCGCCTTCAGGTCGGCCCTGGCGTTCTTGAAGGCCGGCGGCGCTTTTGGCCTGTTCCCGGAAGGAACGCGGACGTTGGACGGGGAGTTGCAGACGCCCAAGGCGGGGATCGGCTTCCTTATTGTCAAATCGGGCGTGCCGGTGCTGCCGGTTTATATAGACGGAAGTTTCGCGGCTTTAGCGAAAGGCGCGAAATGTATAAAACCCGTTAAAATAACGGTGTATTATGGCCGACTGATAACTCCGGCTGAGTTCCAGCAGTTGGGTTCCGGCCGGGAGACTTACCAGAAGGCCGCGGAACTGGTCATGGCCAGGATCGCGGCCCTGAAGCCGGGTTCGCAAAACAAGGCCTAAAAAAAGCTTGATTGCCGCCGGATTCATGGCAGTATTCATTCCTTGTTGACCAGGAAAGGATTATGGCGGAACATACCCATACAGCAAAAGAAGAAGCCATCCGCGTGGACGGCGTGGTGACAAAGGTGTTGCCGGCGACGATGTACCGCGTCAAACTGCAGAACGGCAGCGAGGTGCTTGCCCATATTTCGGGCAAGATGCGCAAACATTTTATCAGGATTTCAGTCGGCGACAAAGTCACGCTGGAAATCTCGCCCTACGATCTCTCCCGGGGCCGGATTGTCTTCCGTCAAAGATGATTTTTTATCTGTTGCGGGTTAAAGATGATCTGGCGCCTGTCCTCCGAACCGCCGATCTCCGCCAACCCGCGCGAAAATGTTTATCTGAAAAAAAATATCAATTGGTTGGGATAATTTCAATACTTTGCAAAAGTATGGACGCGATCCAACGCGTTTCTCCACTTTTAGATCGTTCCGTTAAAACATGGCGCATATTTGCGGAGAAGTTTGAAAATTGTAGGCCGTCATAGTATGACGGCAGCCGAAGCCCGCATACTACCCACCTGCAACGCTATGCGTAGCATTGCGGGCAGGTGCGGGCCTACAGAAATTCGCTTGCGGCTAAATGCCTAAGATTCATTTTCAATTCTATGCGAGCGCGGGAAACCAGCAGATGAGCCGGAATCGCCGCCTTGTCCTCCGAAGTCCGTTGTGGCGAGACGAAGGAGGAGGCCTTTTGCGAACCAAATTCGGCACACTGCCGGGATAGAGACATAATTGTTGGGTTGCGGGAACAGCTCGCTTTGGGAGTATTAAAAACGATTCGTGTGTAAATATAAACAATATCAAGGAAGGATAATGCAATGATCAGACTGGGTATTGCCGGGCATGGCGGTCGTATCAGCGGAGTCGTGAAATTTCTGCGGGCGGAAGACCCGGACCTGCGGGTGGCGGCGATCGTCGACCCGGACGAGAAGGGCGCGCGCTCGCGCCTGGACGATCGCGACAAGGATTCGGTCGTGTTCTATAAATCGCTCCCCGAGATGGTGAAGAAGGGGAAGCTGGACGCCCTCGCGATCGGCACGCGCTGCAATTTGCACACGCCCTACGCCATCCAGGCGGCGAAATACGACCTGCCGCTTTACCTTGAAAAACCGGTGGCCGTATCGCTGCGCCAGGTGCAGGACCTCGAAAAGGCCTTCGCCAGGAGCCGTTGCCAGGTCGTGGTGAGTTTTCCCCTGCGCGTCAGCCCCCTGTGCGTGATGACGCGGAAGATGATCGTGGAAAAGGCGGTCGGCACGCCGGTCCACATCATGGCGGTCAACTACGTGCCTTACGGCGTCGGGTACTGGTCGTCGGAATACCGCAACTACGAGGTCACGCACGGCTTGCTCCTGCAAAAGGCCACGCACGATTTTGATTACATCAATTACGTCATGAACGAGCGCGTCGTGCGCGTGGCGGCCATGGGCACCTTCCAGCACGTGTTCGGCGGCAAGAAGCCGGCGGGCCTGGTCTGCTCCAAGTGCCGCGACCAGGAACGCTGCATGGAGAGCCCGCAGAACCGCAAGCGCGTCGCCGCTGGCACGGAAGACCATCCCTGCGTTTACAGCGTCGCCTGCGGGTCGCTGAAGACCGGCACGAACGAGGACTGCTCCAGCGTGCTCATGGAATTCCCCTCCGGCGCGCACGGGGTTTACACCCAGGTGTTTTTCTCCCGCCGCGACGCCGGCTCGCGCGGCGCGACGGTCAGCGGCTACGATGGCACGATCGGCTTCGACTGGTACACGAACATCATAAAGCATGTGCGGCATCACGCGCCCTTCACGGGCACCATCCGCATGTCGGACGATGGCATGAGCCATGCCGGCGGCGACGCCGAGCTCGGGCGCGATTTTATCGGCCTCATCCGCGGCAAAATCCGCAAATCACGCACGCCGATTGAAACCGGCCTCCAGAGCGTTTACACCTGCCTGGCGGCCATGGAATCGATCAAGAAAGGCCGCTTCGTCGACGTTTACCAGGTCTGAAGCGACGGACAGTTGCCTGCTCGTTAAAGAGTTCGGAAATTAAAGCGTGAATAAATATCTTGCAGTCATAATATTTGCGATTTTCCCTGGCGCACTTTTCGCAACTATCTGGGCGGAGATGTCTGTTGATAGAATGGTGCATTATGCTGACCTGGTAGCAGTGTGTAAAGTTGTTCGTTGTCCTTGGGAAGAAGACGGAAATAAAAGAAGCCCCTGTCTTATTGAAATCAAAGTATTGAAGGTGTTGATTGGAAATGAAAAAGACACAGAATTATTGGTGGATTGGGGAGATCATACCTTAGGATATAAGAATATAACAGAAGGAAAAGAATATGTGGCATTTCTTCGAAGATGGGATGCCGGCTTTCTTGACCCCCGCGACAAACAAGATCAGCGCATAAAGCACTTAGGTACCGAAATAAATAATAATTACGAGAGGTTTAATTCGGAATATTGGATCAGGGAAATAATCAACGGAGAAATTGTTTGGACCAATAATCAGAAAATAAGCATCGATAAATTTACCATTATGATTCAGAACCAAAGAAAGCTTCCTCTTCCTAAAACCAGCGTATACAGACGTTACTATAAACGTTTTCTCTGGTATTGGCGCAGCTCACCACAACACGTGCCAGCAACGGTTCTAGTTATTGCGGGCGTTATATTTGTAGTTCTTTGCCGCAAAATCAGCACATGGCTGAATTCCGTATCCATTCAGATATGGTATTCAGAAAGAGATAATATAGTCCAGACGTATAACCAGCAGATTACGGCAATGTCAACAATATGGATAGCATTGGGGACTGCATGGATTCTCACCGGAATGATTTTATTTTTTGTTTGACGGGGAGATCAGAAAAGGATTCCGAACCAACAAACGCACCGTATTCTTCACCCGCTGCGGGTTCGAAACGGTGATTTGGGTCGTTGGAACATATAAGGCGACAATAATTTTTATCCCGTCCAGCCGCTGCGGTTGGACGGCATGGTCGCAACGAAAGGCGATAAGAAAAATTTGGTTGCGGCTAAATGCCGCCTCGGAAGGAAAGCAGCAGGTCATCAACCAGGGGAGGCGCGATGAAAAGCATGTTTAACAAGCTCGGGTTGGTTTTGGCGGCAACGGTCATTTTCGCTTCCGCGCTGTCGGCCCGGTCAGGCGAGCAGATCGGCATCCGCTATCTTGTCCAGGGCAAGAAGGTGATTCCCGTTAACTGCCGCATCGGCTCCTGGGAGATCACTGATATCAAGCTGCCCGACCTGGTGGTGCTCAACCAGCAGAAGAACCCGGTGACGATTGACCGGGTGGATGTGATCGGCAAGATCGCGGGTGTTGCGGCGCTGAACCTCCAGATATCCGGGAAGCCGCTGGCGGACGCGATTGCCGAGGCTGCCGGGGTGCTGAATCAGCGGAAGTTGCCGCTGGCCACCCTCCAGTTGTCGTTGGGCAATGTGGCGCTTCCCGAAGGATTGCTTTCCACAAACGGCACGGCCGCCGGGGGAGAGAGTATCCTGCTTCCCCTCTCGAAAATCGCGTATCTCCATCATGTCGGTCACGGCAGGCTCGATGGCATGGAGATCGCCGTTACCGCGCTCTCCGGCGGCGAAAAGACGGTCGTCACTTTCCCCGTCCAGCTCTCGTTCTATGAGGTGAAGGGGAAATACGTCTTTCCGTTGAAAGGCGATGTGCAGATGGCTTTTCTGCCCCTGAGCTACATCCATCACCGGAGCTCCGGCTCCCAGGAATTTGCCATGGACATGGTGGGGGCCAACCAGAAAGACGCGGCATCCTTCACCGATATTTCACTGCCCAAGCCCAGGACGCTGTCCGATTACAGCATCTGGGGCCGGGAGGTCCTGGCCATAGGCGACGGCGTGGTCGTGGAAATAGGGGACAAGTTCCCCGAGGATCGAATGAACGACCCGGCCAAATTTGCCAAGCCGGAATATACCCAGGCTCTCCTCAAGGAATTGGTCGCGCAGATTGGCTGGACCAATGCCATCGCCGGGAACTACATCGTCATTGATCACGAGAACGGCGAGTTTAGCATTTACTGCCATCTCCAGGAAGGCTCGCTCCGCGTGAAGCCGGGCGACAAGGTGCGGAAGGGAATGGTGGTCGCCAAGGTCGGCAACACGGGCAACTCCGGCGCGCCCCATCTCCATTTCCAACTGATGGATTCACGGCATTTCTTCACGGCCAACGGCCTGCCGATCATGTTTGAGAATGTGCCGGCGCAAGTGATGATCGCTGAATTACCGATCCAGGGCAACACGCTCAGCTTCTGCGACAGCATCTTCTCCAATGTGCGCTGATCAGGATGAAAAAAGGCCGGGGAGCACGTTGCGCTGCCGACCATAAACTGACGCCAAAATACGGATAAAACCAGGTGACACTTATGAATTCGCAGAACAAATTATTCACGTCCGACAAGCCCGTGATCGGGCAGCGCTGCGTCCATCTTGACCTGAAGGGGACCCCGCCGACGCCGGAACGGCTGATAAAATTGCTGAAGGTTTTTTCCGCCGCCCGTTACAATTCGGTCCTGGTGGAGTGGGAGGATTCTTTCCCGTGGACGGTGGATGAGCGCTTCCGGAGCGAAACGGCTTATTCCCCCGCCATCATCAGGAAGTTCGTCAAGACCGCGGATGACCTTGGCATTGAGATAATCCCGCTTGTCCAGTGCCTCGGCCATATGGAAACGCCCTTGCATTTGCCCGAGTACGCGCATTTGCGCGAGAGGCCTTATGACGAGTCGGTACTCAATCCCCTTGCGCCCGGCGCGCGGTCATTGATTGAGAAAATGGTGGACGACGTCCTCGCCCTTATGCCGGGGGTCAAGCGCTTTCACCTCGGCGGCGACGAGGCCTGGACTTTCGGATCGCACCCGGACACCAAAAAATATATCGCCAAACACGGCAAGGGCGCGCTTTACCTGCATCATGTTGAGCCGCTCCTGGACAAGCTGGTCAAACGAAAGATCCGGCCGATGCTCTGGCACGACATGATGCGCGAATGGGATTCGCCCTCCCTGCGCCGGCTGGCGCGTAAGTGCGACCTTGTCGTCTGGGGGTATCAGGGGCATCCGTATGCCATGAATCAGCATTGCAACAAGGAAATGATTGAGCGCTTTGCCAAGCACGGAATTCCCATGTGGGGCGGGGCGGCTTACAAGGGCGCCGACGGCGGCTGCGACGCCGATTTGCCGAATATTGCCATCCGCGAGGCCAACGCCATTGGCTGGGCGGAAGTCGCCCGAAGCCATGACTTTATCGGCGTCATTGCCACCGCCTGGAGCCGGTATTGGACCAGCGGTTGCCAGAATGAGCCGATTGACGGCGCTTTGGACTCGGCATTTAATGTCGGCGTCATTTTGCACGACGGTCATCCGCCCAGTGGCGGGATTGAGGCCTGCCGGCGGGAGCTTCGCCGGATAGGCGAGGGGCGCGCTTTTGGTAAAACAAGGGACGCCCTGGTTAAAATGAGTTCGGCGAGGAGCAATGCCTGGACGCAAATAAAGGTTTTGCGCGAGTTGCTTGTGACCCTCACCCGGGATCCCCGCCGTCTGCCCGCCTTTTACACGGTCAATTATCTTAAGAACATGCGCTGGCAGGTCCAGTGCCTGGAAGACGCGTCAAAGGATTTGCGCAAGGCGCTGGTTGGCCTGATGGAGCCGGTCTGGGTGGAGCATTATATCGCGGAACGCCTTGAGCCGTTGCGCGAGGAGCTTTCCCTGCTTGAGACGCGCGTCCGCCAGCTCAGCCCCGCCGCCCACGCCGCGCTGGGTGAAGTCTAAATTTATGTATAGGAATTTCAAAAAGGTAGGGCCGGACTGCCAGTCCGGCCGAAAAGACGTCGCAACCATGCCTGTGGTGTGGCAAGCAGGCTGTGACGATTGAGGTGAACAAGTAGTAAAAAACCTCGAACCAGCAAATCCAGACTATCGCCGCGAAGCGCGGCTCAGTCTGATTCGCAACGTGCCAGATGAAAGGAAAAGTAGCATGCTAAGAAGATATTCATTGCCTGTCTTTGCCGCACTTTTGACCTTGTCAGTGAACGCGTTCGGAGAGGATCCCGAATCTTTACTGGGGAAACCTGTCACGGCTCTAATCGGTTCATTAGACAAGTTTGACATCACAGTCAGCCAGCCGAAAGATGGCAAGATTACGGTAGCCGACGTGCGTCGTGCCTTAGACGAATCAGAGTTGATTGACCCAACTCTTCCAATCGTTCGCCACAATGCTTTTCCTTGTCAGGCCACCGTGACGTTGACACAGAAAGCCAACCCCGAACACAAGATCGTGATTCAACTCTCGGGGTTGGGGTTGTATCAGAACGTCGTGACTTACGTGTTTAAGTATCAGATTCAGGACGGAAAGTAGCACACAACTACGGCGTTGTGCCTGCTCGGTGCCCTCGGCTGTCACCTTGCAGCACACGTCGGACGTTGGCCAACCAAAAAAGAGGAACACATGGACCCGAATGTCAGAGCCGCATGGATAGCAGCGATTGTGGCGATTGTTGGGACGGTCGCTACCGTGATCTCAGGCTTCAGCCTACAATGGCTCGATCACCGCGCTGCGCGAAAACACGAGATCATGCAGGAGCGGAAAGCAGTGCTCTTTAACGCGCTAGAAGTTCTGGATCACATCTACGCGAATATTGAATTCAACAATAAACCTCCACCCAACCCACACCAGTGGGATATCACTAAGGCACGATCAGCCGTCAATGGCATGATTGTCTACTGTAAAAAACCGAACGAAGTCGTCAACTGCTTCTTCAAAGCTGCCAGAATCATCAACCCAGAAGTGGAGAGCACTAAACCCACGCAGTGTCTGAAGTATCTTGACGACTTCCGCCGTATTGTCTGCCAAGAGCTTGAGCTTTCGCCGACGTCGTTCAACGATCCAAACAAGACTTGGATTGTAAGTGCGCCGGGCGGCAAATAAATCAGATGGTCAACCAGTAAATCCAGACTATCGCGCTTCGCACTCAACCTGATTTGCGACGTTGTTAGCATTCGGTCGTGGGTGCAGTTCAGCCGTGCAGTGGGGAGATTCACTTCAGGTGGTAGTGCCGCAGGCAGTCTTTCATATCGCCCGGAAGGGGCGCCCGGGCATGGACCGGCACGCCTGAAAAAGGCTGGACAAACCTGATTTCAACCGCGTGCAGCATCTGCCTCCCGATCAGCCTTTCACCTTGCGTTACTTCGCCCCCGCCGCCGTAATGCTGCTCGCCCAGGACCGGATGGCCGGTTGAAGCCAGGTGCTTCCTTATCTGGTGGGTTCTGCCGGTTTCAATCGAAACTGAAATATGGCTTGCCCCGCTTCCGGCGGGGCTGGCCAATGGCGTCGCATCCAGCAGGCGGACATGGGTGACGGCTTTCTGCCCGTCAATCGGCGCGGTAATCGTCATGTTTTCCCTCGGCAACCGCCCGCGGATAATTGCCTCATATCTTTTTGTAACCTCGTTTTTCACAAAGATCGGTATGATCCGTTCCTTGGCCCCGGCGTGCCTCGCAAAAATCAGGCAGCCGGACGTGTCCCTGTCCAGTCGGTGACATGCCTCCAGGTCCGGCGCTCCGAGCCTGGCGATCAATTCCTGCTCCAGGCTGTTCTTGCCATTGCTTTCGATCCCGGCGGGTTTGTTCACAACCAGATAATCATTGTCTTCGTATAGAATGGCGGCGTTTTTGATGTCAGCCGATTTTTCCGCCTTGAATGAGCCGGTGATTGTGTCGCCGGGCTTGAGGGAGTGCCGCGCCATCCATACGCGCCGGTTGTTGATGAAAACACAGCGCCGGTCAATTATGCCCTTTGCCATGTTCTTGGAAATGGAAAGCCGGTCAGCAAGGAATTGAATCAGGGTTTGATTCTTTTCTTCACGGCCGACTCGCAAGTTGACGCCCGGCGCGTTGCTCATTTAAACAACCAGTTTCAGGGTTATGATCTGGAACGGCTTGAAATCAAGGCTGACTTTTTTGTTCCGGAAATTAATTTCCCGCTCCACCTTCTCCATCAGGTCGGTCTCGAAGACGCGTTTGACCGGCAGCGCCGTTATGAAGTCGCGCCGGCCGCGGCTACCGTGCGCCTCGTATAAACGCACGATCAAGGCGTCGTCATCCTCTGCTTTTTTGAGGGTGTCGATGACGATGTTTTCGCCGGAAACGCTCATCGCGCTTGAGCGGGCGGGGAGCGCGGACGGCCGTTTAGCCGGTCGCACGGCCCGCGCCATTACGGGCACATTCAGGTCGTAACCGGCCCGGACGACGCCGTTCGTGTATCCGCCCTTGTGGGGCAGGATCGCGTAGGTGAATTCATGGGTCTGGTTGACGTCCGCCGTCTTTCCAGGGTATTTCGGCGCGCGCAGCAGCGTAAGGCGCATGACGTTGCCATGGATGTCGTAGCCGTATTTGCAGTCGTTAAGCAGCGCCACGCCGTAATCGGCCTCCGCCAGGTCCGCCCACTTCTGGGCCGGCACTTCAAACATGCCGAAATCCTGGGGACGGTTATGGTGGGTGGGGCGTTCAACGTTCCCGAATTGGATTTCGTATCTTGCCTTTTCGGAAAGAATATTCACCGGGAAGGCCACTTTCAGCAGGACGTCCTTCTCGTCCCCCCAGGAAACGGTCGTGACAAAGTCAATCCGCGGCGAGCCGGCCGTCAGGACAACGTCCTGGACGAGGGTTGATTTGCCGATGGCGCGTTTAAAGCGGACCACGGACCGGACCACCCCGCGCTCCACGACCTTGACCGACAAAAGCTTGCCGTCAGTGACAAGCGGTTTGTCATTGTAAAATATTTCCATGTCCCAGGCGCCGCCAAAGGACGCGTTTTTGTCCTCAAAGAGCACGAACCTGTTCCCGGTCGCGCCGGGCGCCAGTATTTCCCGCGAGGAAACTTTATCGTAAATGCGTTTAACGCGCCCTTCGTTGTCAAACTCCACGCGGAGGCATTCGTTCTCCATGGCGCGCGTGTCGGCCGCGATGACCGGAGCGGACGCAACGCCGGGTTGAAGGTGGAAGACGGCGTGCCCGGCGGAAGGCAAAGTGCCGATAAACCGCGCCGTATTGTCGGCGGAAACCTGCACCGGCGATTTGTCGCCATCGGGCGCGGTTGCCACGAGTTTTTCGCGCGTTCTTTTGCCGGGCGGCAGGGCGATGGAAATGAGCGATTGGCGTTCCCAGGACAACGAGTTGAAGGCCAGGACGGGCTGGCCCGGGCCGCGCAGGTCAACGCGTCCGGCCAGGCGCGCGAAAGCCTTTTCCCTGAGTTCGCCGGTCGTTTTGAGGATGACGGCGTAATCCCGGCGCGAGTCGGCATAGACTTCGTCAATTGAGCTGCCGGGGATGATGTCGTGGAACTGGTTGAGGAGCGTCAGCTTCCACATCGCGTTGAGCGTTTTCTGGTCGTAGGCCGCGCCCGAGGCCGAGTTTATGGCCGAGAGCATCTCGGTCTCGCGCAGGTGAAATTCGGCGCGCCGGTTCAGTTTTTTGTTCAGGGCCTGCGTGGTGAAAGTGCCCCGGTGCAGTTCCAGGTAGAGCTCCCCGACCCACGTGGGAAGATCAACCGATTCCTTCTCGAGCTTTTTGAAAAATTCCCTCGGCGCCATCGGCTCGAGTTTCGGCATGCCTTCCAGGTCCCGGAAACGCCGCATGCGTTCGAGTATGTCGCGGTTCGGCCCGCCGCCGCCGTCGCCGTAGCCGAAGGGGACGGCCTGGATTGGGCTGCGGTCCTTCTCCCGGTATTCGTTCGCGGCGGCCAGCATCTGGGGCGCCTTGAGCGCCGAGTTGTAGTCATTCGCCGGCGGAAAATGGGTCAGGACGCGTGAGCCGTCAATGCCTTCCCACCGGAAGGAATGGTAGGGGAACTTGCTGAACTGCGACCAGGATATCTTCTGGGTAAGGAAATACTTTATGCCGGAGCGGCTGAGGATCTGGGGCAGGGCGGCGCTGTAGCCGAAGACGTCCGGCAGCCATAAATCTTCAATCCGACTGTTAAACTCTCCCTTGAAGAAACGCGTGCCGAACAGGATCTGGCGCACCAGGCTCTCGCCGCTGGTCACGTTGCAGTCGGCTTCAACCCACATGCCGCCGGTCGGGACCCACTGCCCGGATTTTACCTTTTGCCGGATCTTTTCGTAGATCGCCGGGTAGCGCTCGCACGTGTATTCATAAAGCTGCGGCTGGCTCTGGACGAATATGAACTCGGGATAATGATCCATCAGTTCCAGGACGTTTGAGAAAGTCCGGCCGCACTTGCGGACTGTCTCCGCCAGGCGCCAGAGCCAGGCGACGTCAATATGCGCGTGGCCGAAGCAGGCGATTGTCTGGGCCGAGGCGGAGGCCTTGCAATCGTAGAGCGGCTTCAGCAGTTTGCTGGCCTTCAGGGCTTGGGCACGGGTTAAGGCGCGGTCCGGAGTGTCGTAATCGAACAGGTCCACGGCCTTGTTGAGGCCGAAGAGGATCTTCGCGCAGCGCGTGTCGTCGCCCGGCGGGAGCGCGTGCGGCTTTTCGAAACGTTCCTCGATCATGCTGAAGAGGGCGACCAGGTCGTAATAAGCCGCCCATACTTCGGGATTGAAAACCAGCAGTTGCGGCTGGCGCATCGTGCGCCGGGCGAGGTCACCGAAAGCGCTGTTGGCCCCGGCCTCGACATAAAGCTCGATTTTCTCGTTGCCGGCCGAGCGCTTGAGGAGCAGGTATTCCTTCCGGTTCGGGTCAAGTCCCTGCACGATCTTCTCATTGCGGAAAATTATGCATTCGCCTTCCGGGGAAAACCGCAGGACAACCTGCTCACCCTTGAAATGCCGGGGAACGGTGAATCTCAGCCGGAACCAGGCCGTGCTCCAGTTTTTTCCCCAGCGAAACCCGTCCTTGACCGGCCGGTATTTCAGGTTCGCGGCCTGCTTGATTGAAAGATGCTCCATGGTCTCGGCCGCGGAAACATCCTTGACCGGCGCGGCGTCGGTCCAGATAAACCGGTCGCCGATTTCATTGATCCGGCTCCTGATCTTTCGCACATAAAGTTTCTCAAGGTTTTTCATCCCTTCCGTGGACATGCGATTCCCTCCCGGTGTATTGGCCGATCCCCTCGTTTTTTAAAATGGCAAATTACAAGCTCCTGTCCGCAAATTCAAGTGTTATCGCTGGGGGGATGAAAGTCACGCCGGGGGGGGTAGATCGCAGGATTAAATATTGTCATTCCAGTGGCCAGGGTCTGCCGGGAATGATGCTAAGATAAGCCCGTTTTCAAATCCCGAACGGCGGCGGAGGCCCGCCGCCCTCCATAAAACAC
>CAYYWX010000022.1:4463-50562 GCA_964475405.1 uncultured Verrucomicrobiota bacterium | reverse complement strand
AAAAAGACCACCCCCGCCGATCCTTTCCAGACCATTGACCAGGAAGGAATCGGCCAGCTGATCGAAATGGCGGTCAAGAAGGGCCGCTCCGTGCGCAAGGACCTCAAGATCGGGATTTGCGGCGAGCAGGGCGGCGATCCGGCCTCGGTTGAATTCTGTTTCAAGGCCGGCTTGAACTACGTCAGCTGCAGCCCGTTTCGCGTGCCGATCGCCAGGCTGGCGGCGGCCCAGGCGGCCATCAACGCCGAGCAGAAAAAGAAATAAGTCAAGATAGATAAAAACGCAAAAGGCCGGATGGTCAAACGCCATCCGGCCTTTTTTTTATTTCAGTCAGATCGCTTCAATCATCGCGATCATTTTTTCGTAATTGGCCAGGGTCTTTTTGGACAAAACCCGGCCGTAGGGACAGGCCGAGGGCATGAGCACGAAACCGCGCCCGCGGCCGGAAGTTCCCTCGCGGATGGCGCGCTCAATCTTTTTGGCGAAATCATCCGCCGCCAGATTTTCAAGGTCGCTTATCTCCAGGTTCCCGAAAAGGACGAACTGCTCACCGTATTTTTCGCGGACATATTTCAACTCCACGTCGCCCTGCGGCGGCGGCTCAATCGGGTCCAGCCCCATGCAGCCGGTGGCGGCGATGTGGGGCAATATCGCCATGAGCCGGCCGTGCGAATGAATGCGCGCGAACCCGCCGTGTTTTTGGATCGCGTCCACGATCGGCGTGTCATACACGGTGACGTATTCGCGGAACAGGTCCGGCGGCAGATATGGGGGCGAAGCGTATTCCGGCCCGCAAATCCGCCACAGCCTCCCGGGCAAAGCCTTGGCGACCTCCCTGGTCCGCGGCAATATCCGGCGCGAAAGACGTTCCAGCAAACGGTGAAACAGGTCCGGCTCCGTCATGGCGACGACCGTGTATTGTCCCATTTCAAAAAGGGGCGCCGCGCAGCAGAGCGGGTCGCCCATGTCAATCATCGCGATCCCGTCGTCCCCCATGCTTTTTTCGGCGTTTAAAATGACGCTTGTGTCCGGCTCGCCCCCCGGTCCCGGCTCCGGAAGTTCAAGATAGGCCTTGAGATCATCCACGTCTTTCAGCAAATGTTCCGTTGCCCAGACGGTATTGATGTCCCTGTCCTGCCTGGTGCGGGCGGTTAAAATCCTCCGGCCGGCCTTGACGGTGGTGACCGTGAGCCTGCTGCCGGCTTCGTCAAAACTGGTTTCTGTTTTTGTAAGCTCCTCGAGCGGATCGCGCGGCTCATTTATAAAGGGCACGCCCCGCCGGACAATCCGGTCCGACCTGTCCCGGGCCAGTTCAATCAGCGGCTTCCAGGAGGGATGGGTGTAAATATTGAAGGGATCCTTGTCTTCCATATCCTGGGAGCCGTCGATTTCATAGAAACTGACCGCCGGACGGTCCACCGGTTCCCCGCGCAGCGTGGCCATGAGTCGTTCACGTCGTGTCATGATATATCAACTTTCATCCCGCCTGATCAAGGCGGGTCAAAAGACGGTTTTGACAGAATAACGTTTGCCGGTAAATAATAGTAACCCAACACCAAACAGCAACATCAATCGGTTACGGGGGCGTTGGGGAACCGCGAGCATGAAGCAGTTGGACATAACGAGTCTCGTTGTATGGGATATTGTCTTGCCAGCATCGGAAAAGGATGCGAATCCATTTAAAGGCCAGGGAACGTACGGCGGCATGATGGTCCTTGCCGCGTTCGCGTTGCATCTCATAGAAGGTTTTTGTCCAGATACACTCGTGCCTGGAATGAGCGGCAAACTCATGAAACGTCCGGCGCAAGAAGATCGGCACCGGGAAGCGCGCGGCCTTCCGTCAAGTTAACATCCGCGAAGGATGAATCGTCCTCCGGTGGAGAGGGATATTCACCAGCCCGCTACATCAGGTCCGCATGGTTGAGCGCCGCCGCGTGAACCTCGATAATTACTTCGTTCGCTTTCCGTTTCGGATCGGCGACTTCGCGCCACACGAAATCTTTTTTGTCTTTTATGAGCATCGCGCGCATTTTCATTTCCTCCATTTCGCATATCCGGAAGCGGCCAAAAGCACTTTCTGGACCAGATAATCATGTTCATAGGTGTAGGGGTTTGTCATCTCGCCATTAATGATCTTTGCCAGCTCCAGCAATTGATCCTGGTATCGATCAGACTTTATCCCGAGATCGACGGTGTGATCTCCGGCAGAATATTCCTCATTGCTTTCAAGCAGCACTAAACGCATTCGCAGAGGCTGACCGTCAAAACGTTCAAGCGGGCTCAACTCAATCGTGCCTTTGGTGCCGCAGATTTTCAAGCACCGGCGGTTCAGGCCGTCGACTTCAAGGCTGCAGGCCCGCAAAGTCACGGTGGCGCGGGGATATTCCATGATCGCCAGGCAATTATTTTTGGTGGTGTCCGGAACTCCGTGAGTCGACTTCAGAAACGGCGTGATCTTTTTCGGCCGTCCCATCATAGAGATTATCAGATCGATAAGATGACACCCCAGATTGAACATTATGCCGCCCGTAAAATTGGCCAGATACTGCTGGTAGGCTTCCCCTCCATAGCAATGACTCATCCCCGCCTGAATTTCAAATATTTCCCCAAGCCATTTCCCGCGGATCGCCTTCAGGCATAATTGCATGGCTGGATTGCCGCGAAACATGTATCCCATCTGGAACGGCAGGTTCCGCTCCGCGCAACCGTCGAGTAGTCGCTTGAACGGCTTGAGGTCTTCCCCGCCGGGTTTGTCCATGTGTATCGCCAAGTTATGCTCCATGCAGCGGATCGCGGTGGGGACCAAATCGGAATTCGGGGTCTCGACCACAACCGCCTGAAGGCCTGGATAGTTGAACAACTCGTCTTCCGATAGCCATTTCAAGTCTTTATACGGCACCAGGTCGGAACCGGCGAACCTCGCGGACTTTGATTCTCTGTCGTTAACCACTCCGACAACCTCATACACATCGGGCATTTTACATAAAGTTCTGATTTTGTCCGACGCGTGTTCGTGGCAAATGCCGATTTGAGCGATCTTGATCTTTCCCATTGGGAAGTTCCTCTGCTTATTGTTTCCAATTGAACTGGGGATTTTTCTTTTTCACCATCTCGGTGATTCGGACGACCTCAAAGGCCTCGGCGTTCGTGACGGGGAAGGGTGTCTTCCCGCGGATCGCTTGGTACAGGTGCCGGGCCATTTCAACTTCAACTTGATTCCACATGCTGGTGGCCGGCTCAACTTTGACGGTCTTTTGAATCCATGGAATGTTTACTTCGTTGCCATATCCGCCAACCTGCGGGGGAAGGTCTGGGCTTGCGGAGATTAGCGGGAATTCGAACTCCGGATCGACATACTTAAGCTGGGTGTGCAGCTCGTCAGGGCATATTAGGGTGCCCCGGTTCCCGTAAACCGTGCAATACGCCTCGGGTAAGGCCACGGCGTCGCTGATTTCCACGTCGACGATCACGCCGTTTTCACCGACCATGATGATTTTCACCTGGTCATCGGCGTCGCCTGGACTGTTGACGCGTTTGAGGTTGCTCCAGAGCTCTTTGAGCGGGGCCTTGATGAATTGCATCGCATGGTCAATGATATGCGGCCCCCAACAACTAAGCTGCCCCCCTCCGCAACTAAGGAGGGATTGCCAGTCCGCCCGGCACCGGAAAGTGTGGTGCCGGCGGATTTTCACCAAATTGATGTTGCCCAGGACGCCGCTGGCGACGATCCCCCGGATTTGCTGGATGGCCGGCTCGAAGCGGTGGTTGTGGCCGAAAAACAGTTTTCCCGGATATTCCTTGTCGATCTTCCGCAGTTTCTGGAGATCTCCATCGGTCACGGCGATCGGTTTCTCAAGTAACACGAGTTTTCCGGCGGCGAGCGCCTGTTCGGCGTGCGTGGCGTGATCAATCGAACGCGTTGCGATGATCACCAATTCAATGTTTTGATCGCCCAGAAATTCCACAGCGCCACGGTAACCGGCGCAGTTATGCTCTTCGACCACTTTATCCACCCTTTGCATCTCCTGGTCGCAAACCGCCGCCAGCTCATACATTTCCTGCGTCTGCGAGAAATGTCGGCAATGCACGACTCCGATTCGTCCCAGCCCCCAAACTCCAAATTTGATAGGTTTCATGAGCTTATCTCTGTCATGTCGTCGATGTTTGTTCATTTTGGGTTTTCTCAACGCGTTTTGGACCATTCAAAGACGATGTAACTTCCTTTTATTTCTGTTTCTACGATAACAAATGTGCTTCCGATATGAATGGTTGAAAACAGCTTTTTTTTGTATTATAGTGCCATCCAGCATGAAAGATAATTACGATACTTTCCCGGATGACCTCCGGCTGCGTTATCAATATTGCTTCCGATTCCGGAATGACTTTCCCATATTTCCTCCGTTTGACAGTCGTCCATTCACAGTTATCGCAATCTTGATCAACGGCAAGGCTGAAATTGAATTCGCTGACCGTGGCAAAAAATCGTTCTTTCTTCGCGAAGGGGATGCGTGCTTTTTACAGGCCAATTGTCGCCGCCACAGCAGGTCGCTTTCCCCGGCCGGAGCGGAATTCATTATCGCTGGATTCTTTTATGAGATCAGGGGCGGAATGGATTTCCTCAATTTTTTTGATATCCCGCCGCAAATGGATAAATTGACCAGTAAAAAACTACTCAGCCTGCTTGAAGAACTGCTTGGATTTAAAACAGACTCCGCCAAATGCACGGACCTGCAGAAAACAGCATCAAGGCAACGCATCGGATACGCAATACTTGAAAATATTTTAGCCATTGCCACACCAATACCCGGCATGCTCCCGGCCCGGCGGCTTCTTCCCGCAATTGAACATCTTAACGAATGTTTTAATATCCGGCCGGATTTGTCAGGACTTATGAAGATGAGCGGTTTCTCGCGGACCCATTTCTTCCGAATCTTCAAAGCCCAGACCGGAACAACCCCGATTGAATATGTGAAGCGCCGCCGCCTGCGCGAAGCGCTGCTGCTGCTGCAGGAGAGCGACTTGAATATATCGGAAATAGGGGACAAGGTCGGCTGGCCTGACCCGTTTTATTTCAGCAAAATATTCAAGGCGGAAATCGGCATACCTCCATCGGCATATCGCCTAAGACACAGGAAGATAGATATTAAATCATCCGGTGGTTCGCATTCAATATAGGGCTTTTAGAGCCGAGGCCCTTCTCAAATTTACAATGGTGGCTGGCACAGAGTTTTGGTCGCCGACCGGCTCTCCGCTTTCACCGTGAGCGCACCGGGAGCAACTGCGCATTCAGAACGCGCTCGCCATGCTGAAACAAAAGCAATTTGCGATCGCCGAGGTCGAGGCGCTGCGCGGCTAGACAGATGCCAATTATTTTTCGCGTGTTATCCGCCGCACCACCGGACGCCCCCCCCTGCAATTCCGCAAGCATTATGTGAATTATCAACCAACACCTTAATCATCGCCTGAAAGACTTCATCAACCCCGATCCCCGCCAGGGATTCAGCGGAACGCAGGCGGCTTTTGACGACCGAGACGTTTTTCCCGCGCGGCGCCCAGACGGCCGGGTCAGTCGGACCGAAAACCGCCACGACCGGGATTCCCAGGACCGCGGCCAGATGAGTGACGCCGGAATCATTGCCGACATATCCGTCGGCGACGGAAAGAAGGGAAGCGACATCCTCCAGGGGTAAATTGTCGCGAATGCAATAACCGTGCAGCAACTGGCGCAGAACGGCAATTTCCTTCTGATCGGCCTCGCCCCCGATGACAAGCGGCCTGCAATCCGTTTCAGCCCTGATTTTTTCCGCCAGCGCGGCAAATTTCGCGGCCGGCCAGTTCTTCGCGAAACTGCCACTGCCCGGGTGGATGATTATCGCCCGTTTTCCGCCGAGATATTCAACCAGCCGCAGGCGAGCTTTCTCTTTCAAGCCTTGCGGCCACTTCAACTGAAATTCTTCCTTCTGCGGTACAATCCCATGGGCACACTTTATAAAGTGTGCCCATGTCCCGGCGGCAAGTTTCCGGGCAAATTTATTTTTGCCGCCGATATTTTCGATCGCCTCACGGAAATGATCGGCGGCATGGCATTTGCCGACCAGGGGCGAGGCGGCAATGATATTTTTTGCGCCGGCTTCATCAAGATGCCCGATAAAAACGCCATCCGGGTCATGCAAAAAGGTCACCATCAAATCAAACGACCGGATATATTCAATTTCATCCGGGGGCAACCTTGTTTCTTTTTGAAAGAAGAGCGCCATGCGGGCCGAATCAAGCGACTGGATGCGGTTGACCAGCCCTGCCGTGAGGGCCAGGCCGGCGTTTTTTTCGTAACCGGCAAGTTCAATATATGCCCCGGGCCATCGCCGGCGCAGGGCGGCGATGGCCGGGAGGGTGAGAATGAAATCCCCGAGGGCGCCGCCCCGGAAAATCAAGATCCGCCGGATGGTTTTGTCGGCAAACACAGGCATGTGACAAAGCAAGGTTCTATTAATAGGCAACCAGCCCAAGAATAATCATCGAGAGCCCCAGCAATGAACCGGCCAGTCCGGTTGCCAGGGCGGAATACGGGCCGGACTGCGCGCGCAGGACAAACTTGCGGAACAAATAGGGACTCCAGACCAGAACCATCCCCGCGACCACGAGCAGATAGGCAAAGGAAGTCATCAACAACCGGCTGGCAGCCGGATGAAAGAAGGCCGCTTTCAGGATCCAAAACGGGATCAGGAGCAGCAGCCCGCCGAGCGAGCGCGCCGCGAGCAATTCATCCATCAGGAAAACAACGACAAGAAACGCAAGCGGCGCAGCCAGGAAAACAAGCTGGCGATGCGCATCCACCCACTCAAATCCCTCCGCCAGGAGAAGAAAAGCCACCAGCGCGATGTCAACCGCGGCCAATATCCGGCCGGCCCAGGCGTTGCGCGGGAAGGCGAGCAGCCCGGCGTCAATCGTCCGCGGAAAGCAAAGCCAGGCCAGGCAGAATCCGAACAAGGCCGACCCGGTCAAAACCGCCCAAACTGTTAATGAAGATATTGCCGCCATCAAGTGTATACCCCGTGAATTTTACCGAATGCGGAGCAATTTGCCAGAAAGGGAAAAGGAACACAAGGAAGTTATTGAAACAGTGAAAAATTTCAACGGAAACCGTAGATGGTGCCCGAGCGGATATTTTCAAAGGCGCCCATGTCAACGGCCCCGTACCGGACGCGCTGCCGGTTATCCAAATCCCTGCTTGTAACGCTTCCGTCCGTCATCCAGGAAATGTTTGTCCCGACGTTTACGCACGGCGAACGTGACGAAAGCCGGTAGTTGCGAGCGTCCTTATTGGCAAACATCGGATCACCCGTGATATTCCCGACCGCCCAGCCGGCATTGGAGGGCGCCGTGCAGCTATTCCCGAAAGTGCCGCCGTTCCAATTTGAACTGGCGCCGACCGCGGGATTTACCGACCTGTTGAAATAGACGATGCAATTAGTGCGGCTGCCGCCGTTGACGCCGCCGCCATCCCAGGCCGTGTTGCTGACAACCGTGCAGTTTTTCAAGTGGCAGGCATCCGTCCCTCCGCCGCTATGGTCCGCGGTATTGTCGGTCAATAGACAGTTGTAGAGCAACATAGCGTACGCGCCGCCGCCATTACCGGCATAATTGCCGGTCAGTGTGCAATTATAGAGAATGTTGTTCCCGCTGAAGCTGTATGCTCCGCCGCCATACCAGCTATGGTGCACGGTGTTGCCGGTCAATGTGCAATTATACAGGTTGCAATCATACGTTCCGCCGCCGGCGCCGTTACTCGCCGTCGCCCGATTGCTGATGACCGTGCAGTTATACAAGGTGGTGCCCAGCGCTCCTCCGCCGCCGTAAACCCCCATGTTCCCTGACAAAAGGCAATAAAACAGCCTGCTGTATTCCGCTCCACCGCCGTAGGAAAACGCCGCGTTGCCGATCAGCGAGCAGTTATACAAAGTGCCATAGTATGCCCCTCCTCCGCCTGGAAAACCGACCGGGGTGCCGTAAGCCGTGTTGCCGGTTATGATGCAGTTTGTCAGGATTGGATTTGTATTGGGACAATATACACCGCCGCCATATCTATCTTCTGTCCCGTTTGTCAGCGTGGCTCCGTTGGTCAAGGTGAACCCGATCAGCACGGAATTACCGGACATATACACGCAGCGGACCGCCGCCGGGCCGTTGGTCGTGGCGGCAGAGTTCCAGGCCCCCTTGATGATCGTATTGGTCGGATCATTGTTCTGGCTTCTTACGGTGATCGACTTGGCGATCACGATCCGGTTGGTCAGGAGCGTGCCGGCGGGATAATTCGTGGTTCCGCCGGCGTCGTAAACGCCGTTGCTGACCCAGACCACGTCGAAGGTGGATGCGGAGGCCATATTGATCGCGCCCTGGAGATTGTTGGTGGCGTCCGCCCAGCCGTTTGTTCCTAATCCGGCCCCATTGGTCGCCACATACCAATCCAGCGCCGGCGTTGACCGGAGCAAGCCAAGCAACAAAACCGCCGCTGGAAATATTTTCCACCTTATATCAGGGAATGTTTTCACCTGTAAATTTTCTTATTATTTCTTCGCCTGCCAGGGCACGGCGCCGATGTCGCCGCCGTCATGGGCGGCGCCCTTGAGTTGCGGGTTGGTCGGTGCGTAGCCGGCGCGGATCCATTTGATCAGGTGCATGATGGCGTCGTCATCCCCGAATTTCTTCTTTGCCCGGAGGCCCTCGCGAAGGCTGTGAAGGCTCGCCCATTCCCAGCTCTTGCGCCATGCGGCGGCGTCGCCCTTTTCACGCGTGCCGAGACCCGGCTCGGGGTTCTCACCGGAACCGATATAGCGGTAGAGGATCGGCAAGCCCCATTCAATGGTCGTCGCGTGAATCACCGTGTCGCCGACGGCATACGGCTTGGCGGGCGTGGCGGTCCACTCGCCGCGCGACGGCTTCTCTTCCAGGCACTTCGTCGCGAAAAGCGGCACATCGCGTTGATAGTCCACGAATTGAGGATCAACATCCGCGTCATGCGCGCCGGGCGTCGCCGACCAGTTGCCGATATAACCCCTGCCCCAGTTATTGTAATGGCCCTTGTTGCCGAAATCTATCTCCTCGTTCTTCTGGCAGTTCCAACCGGTGTTGTAATCAATGTCCTTCGGATCGCCCACGTCCTGGGTTGGCGGACCGCCCTTCTGGTCGCCTCCCAGGCTGTGCACGTCGCACATCTTGACGAAGGCGGCCTCTTTGCCGGGGATTTGCGGATTCCACATGATATTTGACCGGAAAGACTTGACGACGCCGGGCCCGTTGTTGCCGCTCTCGGAATACTGGAACGCCGAAAAGCCGGGATATCTGGCCCACTGCTTGCCGTGGCCGCCGAACCATGTATTGTTCTCGTAAACGAATACTCCCTTGTTCGTTCCCGAACCCAGGCTGGCCGTCATCTCGCCGCTGGAATAGCCGTAGATGTTCGGCAGGAATATGCTGCGCTTGATGCCGGGCCGGGCAAAGACCCATTCGCCTGAATCGCCGTTGCAGGTGCCGGCATGCGAAAGGATGAGCCCGTCAAGTTCGGTCTGGTACCGGCTGGTCCCGAAAATGACATGCGGGTTGGCCCAGTCGCGATCAAGAAACACGACCGAATCGGCCAGTCGCCGGCCGGATACCCAGCACCACTGGTCAAATATGCGGTAGAAGTTGCCCTCGCAAAGGACCCAAGGATCCGACTGCCACAACACGTTGAACCCGCCGCCGAAATAATTGCCGGTGATCGTGTAACCGTCGGCCGTGGTCTGCTCAACCAACGCCACGTCAAAGACGTTCCCCTTGATATCGCGGACGCCATTGCTCACCACGCCGCCGGAGGGAAAGCACGAGAACACGCATTTCGCCGCGGACGCGTTATGGACATTGGCCGCGTGGCGGAACATCCCGTCACGGTCCATCGTCGCGTTCGCGATCCGGATCATCCCGCAACTCGTGAAAGCGGTGTCGCGCACATCCCACAAAACCTCGTGCCGGCCGCCGCGGCTGTACCAGCCGATATCCCAGCCGGGAGTCCTGGCATCGCCGATACGCGTTATATCGCCGAACTCCGAGCGGAACGGCCCGCCGAAATTTTTACCGTTCCGGGCGAAGCAGCCGGCGCCGCCCTCCGGGTCGGAATCCAGCACCGCGCGCGCCTTTTCGGTTCCGGCAAGGATGAAAGGACGGAAGGCGTATTCCGCCGAAGCAACAAACCGGTAACGGGTTTCCTGCGGCGTGCCGGCCTTTGAAGCGTCCCAACGCCACGCGCCGCCGCCCTGCACGGTGACGGCCGGCGCCAGGTTCTCGCTCCCGCCCGCATATACAACGTCGCCGCGAACGCGCAGCGCGCCGCGCTTAGCGATCACGATCGCGCCGGTCTTGTTCAGGTTGATCGCAACCGTCCCGTTCGTGCCCGATGTCCCGACGACACGTTCGTCGGAAACCGCGACCGTGACGCCGTCCTTCACGACGACCGTGTCGCCATCGCCGGGAATTGCACCATCCCAGGTCTTCGCGTCGGACCATTTGCCGTCCGCGACGGCCGTCCGCTCCGCGCCCCGGGCTGACGCACACAACGCCACCGCCGCAACCCATACCAGGACCAGTTGAAATAAAAATTTATTTTTCATTTTACCCCTCTTCCGTATTGGACACCAACGCGCCTCATGTTTGCGCGTGTATCATTTTTATTTTGCCTTATTTTTTATCATCTTCCCCGACGCAGTAAAGCCAATCTTCTCCGCGGATATACATATGTTTCCCATCGAAAACCGGGGAACTGAGAAAAGCCGCGGGACCGGGAATCCAGTGCGCGGCGCCCCGGCCGCACGCCTGTTCGATGGAATTCTTCGCCACCAGCTCGTACTTCCGGCCGGGCTTGATGACCAGGCACGTGCCGCCGGACCCCAGGATATAGATGTAATCCCCGGCCAGCGTGGGCGAGGCGCCGGCGGGGACGCCGTTTGGATACTGTCCGTAGTAATATGGATCAATGGGCAGGCGTTCGCTCCAAACCGGCACAAGGCTTTTTTCATCAAAAACGCGCATGACCCCCTCGCACGAAAGCTGGTAGAGCAAACCGTCGTGGATCAGCGGGCTCGCGCTGGAAATGCCTGAGGCGCCAATGACTCCCGGAACACCCGGGCCGGAAGGATACGGAAAACCGCCCTTGGGAAATTGCAACTCCACCTTCCTCATCGCGGGTTTTGTCGTCCGGTCAATCACCGGCGGGAAATCATAGACATAAAACAGCGCCTTGTCCCATGGGTTCGGCGCGCCCGTATACTTGACAATGGTGTTCCCCGACTTGACGTTCAACCCCGTCGTGCCCCCGTTGCTGTTTGCCGGGAAAAGACCGGCGCCCGGCCGATACATGGCCAATTCAAACCAGACGACGTCATCCGACCCTTCGGGAACCAAGGCTTCCCGCTCCATCGTGAATTGCTGGTATCCTTTCGGACGCTGTATCTTCCACTTCAGCTTGCCGGTCTCGCGGTCATAGGCCTTCATGTCGGTCGTTGACACGATAAATTCGTCGCCGGCCAGGAAAGGCATCCCGTTCTGGCCGTGTTCCCACGGCGGAAAATCGCAGTCCATCGTGAGCCACTTGCGGTTGCCTTCAAGATCGTGGCAAACGAGCAACCCGGTCGCGAACCAGGTGTAGACGCGCTTCCCGTCGGTGACGGAAGTGAGACCGGCGATTCCCGCCCCGCCGTCCTGATATATGGGGAAGCGGTATTTTTTCTTGTCAACTTTCTCCATGCCTTTCTGCAGTTTATCCTCGAGAGCCGCCAGCTCGGAAATTGACTTTCCGTCGATCGGCTGGCCGGCTGCAAAACCGGATAGAATTTCCTTCAGGCGCGCCGCAGCCGGGTCAAGCCCGGCAAAGACCTCCGGGTTGGCTTTGCGCTCCTCGCCGGCCGCCGCCTCGTAAATGCCGCAATAACGAATCCACCTGATTTTACCGCCGGACTTGTCCAGGCAAATCAGGCAGGCAGGATCGGCATGGATGATGATTTTGTCGCCGATTACGAGCGGCTGCGCCATGCTGTAACTCTTCGGCCAATCCGGCAAACGCGCCTTCCACCGGATGCCCGTCTGCTCGTGGCCGACGTTAAACCTGTCCCACATATCCATCTGGAAAAAGACGAGGCCCTTGCGAATCCCCATACCCGCGTCGTCTTTCACGACCGGAAGCGCCTTGACCAGGATGCGGCTCCATCCGGCGGGCAGATTGACGTCTATGCAAAGCGGCCGGAAAATGGAAGGCTCCGCGGAGCGGGCAACCTCCTTCCCGTTCAGCCAGACCTTGCACGCCGTGCCCTTCATCCGGAGATACACTTTGCCGCCCGTCTTGGAATGAATATAGGTGTGTAAATAAACCGCCTTGTTGGTGAGGTTCCAGTCATTGCCGAGGATCACGCCCATGTCCAGCAGCGAATCCGTTGCCTGGATCGTCCGCCATTCAAGTCCGCCGGCCTTGTCCCCGGCGCTCGGTTGCAAGGCCGCCTCGCCCGGCAGAAGTTCCTTGTCAAGCAGGTCCGTGAATTTACCGCCTGCGGGAACAGGCGCTTCCACCGGCTGGAGGAGAAGCCATTCGGAGACACAGCCGTGCTCAACGGGTTTCCCGCCGCCGGATTGGCCCTCGGCCGGCCGGGCGGCTTGGCTGGAAAGCCCTTTCATGACGGTTGATATCTGTCCCCAGTGAAGAGGCGGAGTGGCGCCCGGATATTTTCCCGATCCGTCCCCGCGCCAGCCGACCGGATGCCGGGGCGATGGATAAAACTCCGGCGAACCCAGGGGGGCTTTGTCGGCGCCATTTTCAGCATTCGCATCTTCCGCCAAGACACGAAAAGCGCACATTATAACAGCCAGCGCCAGACCGACCGCAAATGACGCCGCTTGCATCTCTTTCCCGATAATCTTCATTGGACAACCCTTTCTATTTTAATAAAGCTCCCCGGCGCACGCCTCCCGGACCGAGTCGCCGCTATTTCGATTTGACGCCCCGCTTCATCCCGAGGCAAATACTTCCGCCGACCGGCTTGAGGCGCAAGACCCGGCCCGGCAATTCCAATTCCACCTTGCCGGTGCGGCATTCCAGCGCGTAATCAAATCCGTCATGGCGGCACATTACCAGCCGTCCTTTCACAGCGCAAAACGGCACCTCGCTCGCAGAGGCCCAACTCAATTCCATCCGCCACGCTTCGCCTTGCCGTGTCCATGAAATCGCGTCCTCGGCGCACTCCGTGACCAGGTCGCCTCCGGCCTCCACCGGCCAGCGCACAATCAAGCGCGCGTCGCCGTCCTCCGTCACCGCCGGCGCGCCGCCGCGCATCGGCGCCGCGGTTCCATCCGGCGCCACCATCACGGGAAACAATCCGGAAAGCACGTCCTTATCGCTCCACAAATACCCCTCCACCACGGGCAGAGTGTCATAGGTGCACGCGGCGCCGGGACAAACGGCGGCCAGATATCTTTCCGGGTAACGCTCGTCAAACAGGTGAATGTCCCGCACGCGGCACTGGCCGCCGGACCAATAGAGATTAACCCGATGGAAGCGGCTTTGATACCAAACCGACTTGCGGCCCTCATTGCGGTAGTCCTGCAACGCGGTCACGGCGGTGGCCGGGGTCACCGGGAATTTTTGCCGGAACCAGCGGCCGGAGCTTGCGAGCGTTTCAATCCGCATCTTTCCCTTGGCGCGCAGTTCAGCCAGAAGTTCGCACTGGTCGGTCAAACCCTTCGCCATATCCGGCCAGCCGAACGAATTTTCCTGTCCAACCTGCGCGTAGCCAAAGGCCAGGCAGGGCGCCGAGGCGACAATATCAAAAAACCAGCGGACCCAATCCGTCGCGCCGCCGCCGGGCTGAACCGGTTCCAGCGTTATCACGCCCTGCGCCTTGACCTCCGTGCAGTTGGTGCCGTCGAAAAGCCCGGCATCGTATTGATAAATCGGATCGCTGCCCAGCATTCGGAAAACGGGAACGGGAATCTGCGCCATCGCGGTTTGGGCGGGCATGAACGCGTTCCGGCGGCTGGGATAAAACGCCTGGTTCCAGTACCCGCCCCATAATGTATAACCGTCGGTGCCCAACTGGTCCTTGCAGTTGCAGGAAGCCTCCAGGCCGTAATGATCCGACAAATAACCGAGCAGGTGCGCGTCCATTAACCACGATCCCATGCTCTCGGGATAACGGCCGAAGACGGACTTGAAGTCGGCCATAAAGACATCGGCCAGCTTCTCGCGCTCCGAGGGAGTATAACCCACAGAAAAACCGACATGCGAATGCCAGTCCCAGGGATGGCGGCCGCGCCACTTCAGGCCCGCCTTTTCAACCAGCGGCTGGACCACCTCAAACCAGCCTCCAATTTCATGT
The DNA here is from genome assembly GCA_964475405.1 of uncultured Verrucomicrobiota bacterium. Classification (GTDB taxonomy): domain Bacteria; phylum Verrucomicrobiota; class Kiritimatiellia; order JAAZAB01; family JAAZAB01; genus JAQUQV01. The sequence goes on along the minus strand of CAYYWX010000022.1, from coordinate 36,169 downwards.
TCCGGCCCGAGACCACGCCGCAAAAGTTCCACATACGGCCCCTGCGTCAGGGCATCGTATTGCAGCAGCCAGGTCGCCGGAAAGCGATGTTTGTTCACCAGTTCGATCTGACGCTTCACCGGTTCGGCAAGATCAATTTTCAACCGCGGCTCCACCGCCCGGATGAAATTGACGATATTGACAATGCGAGGATGGTCCATATTTGAGGCCATATTTCACGAAACGCCCTGGCGGATTATTACTTTCCAGTTTATCCGCTATTTATTTTCCTCAATGCAATACAACGTGCCCAAAGCTCTATAATACATTCTCTTGCCCTCGAAGACCGGGCAACTGATGGAAGTCTCGGCGCCATGGAGCTGGTTCTTGGCCGCCTGTTTGAATTCACGGCCGGGTTCAATCACCAGGCAGGTCCCGCGGTTGCCGAAGAGATAAATGTATTTTCCGGCCAGGGTCGGACTGGAGGCCATGCCGCCGCGGGCGGGAGTATAATTGTGCATAAGCCACAGGTCGGCATCCAGCAACTTTTGATACACGATCTCGCGCTTGACGGCGTCAACCACAGACAATACTCCGTCATCGCTGACGCAATACACCAGCCCGTCATGATAGAGCGGGGAGGCCGCCGCGCAGGTGCTGTGCCATTTCGGAAACTTTTCATACGGGATTGTAAGCCGTTTTTCCAACGGGACCTTGAACGGCTCATCCACGGAAGCCGGAAGCCGCATGAAATCCAGTTTCTGGTCCCCGACCCCGCCATAGAAATCGGAAATTCGATAAATGACCCCGTCCTGGACAACCGGCGTCGGAATCGGGCAGGTGTAGCCGATGTCCTCCAGGTTGGCAAACACCTTACCGTCGCGCGTGCGCACAATTTCCATCGGCGAGACCAGCAGCGGCTCGTTTCCCAGCGTAATACCAATAAGGGATGAACTGTATAAATAGCCGCGCCCGGCGATATAACGTTTGTCCGGATTCTGTCCAGGCCATCCGCCGGTTTCCAGGGGAAGTTCCCAGACTTTCCTGCCGGTGGCGGCGTCAAGCGCGAGGGTCTGGTCAACATGGATCACTACCTTGCCGCCGGTCACCACCGGCGATGAATGGTAACCATGCTCCTGCCCAACCGCCATAACTTGGTGGTAGTAGGACCATTTCCGGTTGCCTTCCAGATCATAACAGACAAGAAGACCCTGGAATAGAGCGTAGACGTTCTTGCCGTCGGTGGCGGGCGAAGGGGCGGAGATGCCTCCCTCCCCGACCAAAACTTTCTTGGGATATTTTTTCGGATCAACCTTGGACATCAGACTAACGATATCGGTCTCAACCTTGGCTTTGCTGACAGCGGGTTTATTCGTGGCCCCGCCCGGCGCGGTCATTGATAAATCCAAATCCTTCAACTGCGCCGCGAGGGGCTCCAGTTCCTTGAATACCTCCGGGTTGGCCTTCTTCTCCTCATCCGTCGCCGCATCATAAAAAGTGGCGGTGCGCGCCCAGATTAGTTTTCCATCCTGCTTGTTGATGCAGTAAAGGTTCCGCGGTTCGCCGGTCACGAATATTTTATCCCCGGCTATAACCGGCTGGCCGGCGCTCCAGCCAGGCGTGGCAAATTTCCAAGCGATGTTTTGCTCCTCATACTTGGCCTTGTGTTCCCCGAAAAAAACGACCCGCAAAGACCAGGTCGCGACCTTTTCCTTTCCCCAAACCGGCACCGAAGCGCAGCTAACCCTGAACAGCAGACGGTTCCAGCCTTTCTCCAGGTTCCCCCCGTACCATTTGTCCTTGCCGTTGAACAGGAACCTAACCCGGCTACGACCGGCCGCCGTCCAGGCCGGGCGAAGCGTCATGGTGCTTTCCAGGAACGACTGGGGCGTCTCGCTGTAAACGTAAGCGCAGGCGTAGGCCACGGCCTGGGTTGCAACCTCGATGTTAAAGAGATTCTTAAAATTCAGCGCCGAAGTGTCGGTCGTCACTTTTTTCCATTCAAGGTCACCGACCTTGTCGCCCTCGGTGGGCGAGAGTTGCGCCTCGCCGGGCAGAAAGTCACCATCGTCCCTGGGTATGTTCGTGTAGGAAACCGGTCCCAGCACCAGCCATTCGCGGATGACCCCGTCCGGGATGGGCGTTCCGGTTTCGCCTTCTTTCGGTTTCGCGGCCTGAGAGCGCAACCCCTTCACGGAGGTCGCCACGCTTCCCCAGTGAACCGGCGGCATGGCGGCCGGGTATCTTCCGGAGCCGTCCCCGCGCCAGCCCACGGGGTGCTCAGGAGAAGGGTAAAAATCAGGCGAACCCATCGGCGCCTTGTCATCGCCCTTCTTGGGACTTGCGTCTTCAGCCGTGACCGGAAGAGCGCCGCAGATTAATAATGCCATCGCCATACATATTGCCGTGATGATCGTCCTGACTTCGCCCGGGGTAATTTTCATTGCCAATCTCCCTGTTGTAAAAACATTTAAACCACAAATTAATTCTTTTCCTCAATGCAATACAGGGTATTCAACGCGCGGTAGTACATTCGCCGGCCCTCGAAGACCGGGCAACTAGAGGACGCCTCGGCGCCATGGAGTTGGTTTTTCGCCACCTGCTTGAATGTCCGGCCGGGTTCAATCACCACGCAGGTTCCGCGGTTGCCGAAAAAGTAAATGTATTTTCCGGCCAAAGTCGGACTGGCGGCCATGCCGCCGCGGGCGGGAGTGTAATTGTGCATAAGCCACAGGTCGGCATCCAGCAACTTTTGATACACTATTTCGCGCTTGACGGCGTCAACCACCGAGAGCACCCCGTCATCGCTGACGCAATAGATCAATCCGTCGTGATAGAGCGGCGAAGCCACGGCGTTGCTTTCATTCCATTTTGGAAACGCGCCCATCGCGATCGTGAGTCGTTTTTCCGGTTGAACCTTGAACTGCTCCGCGGCAGAAGCGGGAAGCTGGAAGAAATCCAATTTATAGTTTCCAGGCCCGCCATAGAGGTTGGAAAGCCGATAGATAACCCCGTCCCGGACAACCGGCGTCGCTATCGGGCAGGTATAACCGACGCCATCAAGACTGGCGAGCACCTTGCCGTCCCGGGCCCGCACCACGTCCAGGATCGTGACCAACAGCGGCTCGTTCCCAAGCGTAATGCCGAGCAGGGACGAACTGAATAAATAGCCGTGCCCGGCGATATAACGCTTGCCCTCATTCTGCGCCGGCCAACCCCCGGTTTCCAGAGGAAGTTCCCAGACCTTCTTGCCGGTGGCGGCGTCAAGCGCGACGGTCCGGTCAACATGGATCACAACCTTGCCGCCGATCACCACCGGCGATGAATGGTAACCATGCTCCTGTCCCAACGACGCGACTTGATGGTAGTAGGACCACTTCCGGTTGCCTTCAAGGTCATAGCAGACAAGCAGGCTCTGGAACAGGGCATAGATATTCTTTCCGTCGGTCACGGGCACCGGGGCGGAAATCCCCCCTTCCCCGACCAGGACTTTCCTGGGGTATTTCTTCGGATCCACCTTGGACATCAGACCGGCGATCTGGGCCTCAATCTTTCCCTTGTCGCCGCCGGGCTTGTTCGTGGAGCCGGACGGCGCGGAATACCAGGCATCCAGCTCCTTCAATTGCGCCGCGAGGGGTTCCAGCTCCTTGAACACTTCCGGGTTGGCTTTCTTCTCCTCGTCCGTCGCCGAGTCATAAAAGGTGGCGGTGCGCGCCCAGAGAAGTTTCCCATCCTGCTTGTTGATGCAGTAAAGGTTTCTTGGTTCGCCGGTCACGAATATTTTATCCCCGGCGATGACCGGCTGGCCCGCGCTCCAACTCGGCGTTGAAAATTTCCAGGCGATGTTCTGCTCCTCGTACTTGGCCTTGTGTTCCCCGAAAAAAACAACCCGCAACGACCAGGTCGCGGTCTTTTCCTGCCCCCAAACCGGCACCGAACCGCAAGTGACCCTGAAGAGCAGGCGATGCCATCCTTTCTCAAGGTTCCCCCCCCACCATTTCTCCCTGCCATCGTACAGGAATCTCACCCGGCTGCGGTCGGCCGCCGACCAGGTCGGCCGGAGCGTCATGGTGGTGTCCAGGAACGACTGGACCGTGTCGCTGTAGACATAGGCGCAGGCATAGGCCACGGCCTGGGTTGTTGCCTCTATGTTGAATAGGTTCTTGAAATTCAACGCCGAAGTGTCGGTCGTCACTTTTTTCCATTCAAGGTCGCCGACCTTGTCGCCCTCGGCCGGCGAAAATTGCGCCTCACCGGGCAGAAAATCAACTCCGTCCTTTGGCATGTTCGTGTAGGAAATCGGGCCTAACACCAGCCATTCGCGGATGACCCCGTCCGGGATGAGCATTCCGGTCTCGCCTTCCTTGGGTTTTGTCGCCTGCGAACGCAGGCCTTTCACGGAGGTCGCCACGCTTCCCCAGCTAACCGGCGGATTGGCGGCCGGATATCTTCCCGATCCATCCCCCCGCCAGCCGACGGGCCGCTCGGGGGACGGGGAGAAGTCCGGAGATCCCAACTGCGCTTCCTTGTCCGCGGCCAAAGCGGGAACGCCGCAGATTAAAATTGAAAGCGCCAGACCGGCCGCCAATATTATCATCCTTATCTTGTTCCGAAAGATCCTCATTACCGGTCCTCCTGTTATTTTGATTGCTTAACAGATTTGGCCAAAATAGTCCATGGCGCAAATATAAACGAACGACGGATTAATGCCTTGATTATTATGCCAAATATTAGCACAATTGTGCCAATGGATTTTTCTGGCGAGAAACAAGGCGCCAAGTCCGGCGCAAAAGAATGCCCAATCGGCAATCATGAGATTTGACCATTCACTGCCGTATGTTTTCCGGATAGACACGCAAATTCCAATGCGTTTTCATTATCACGAGTTCATGGAACTGGTTTTTATCGAAAGCGGCCACGGCATCCATTTCACCGAAACGGAATCCTATCCGATCGCGGCCGGGGACGTGTTTGTCATCCGCAAACACAACGCGCACGGATATTCAAACACCAAAAATCTCAGGCTGATTAACGTGCTGTTTTATCCGGATAGCCTGGGCTTGCCGCTCAAAGAACTCGGGAAACTGCGCGGATACCATGTCCTCTTTGAAACAAAACGCCGTTCGCGTGAATTTTACGGATTAAGAAGCCACTTGCGGCTCGACCTGAAACAATTAACGCACATCGAGACCCTGATCGCCGCGCTGGAACAGAATTTGACGGACAAGGCGCCGGGGTTTTCGTTCATGGCAAAAGCGCTCTTCATGCAAATTATCTGCATGCTTTCCAGATATTACGAGAACCAGCAGACGCTTGCCCGGCCGCCCCTGGCGCGAATCGCCAAAGCTCTCGCCTATATCGAGTCAAATTACGCCAAGCCGGTCCACATGCCGGAACTGGTATCAATAACGCACATGTCCCTTCGCAACCTTCACCGGGATTTCAAGTCGGCCACGGGCCTTTCGCCGATTGAATTCCTCATCCGCCTGCGCATCATGCGCGGCGCGGAACTCCTGCGCCAGGGACGGCTGAACGTGACCGAAACGGCGTTCCAGACAGGATTTGACGACAGCAATTATTTTTCGCGCCAATTCCACAAGGTAATGGGAATAAGTCCCCGGAAATTTATCTTGTGCCACGGCGCGATTGGAATGAAAAGTGCGCTCCGTGTCGGGAACGGCGAATGATTGTGCTTTCACCGATACAAAGACTTCAGCGGAAACCGTAGATGGTGCCTGGCCTGATGCTTTCATAGGCCCCCATATCAACGGCTCCGTAGCGGATGCGCGACCTGAAGTCCAAATCAAGCGGATAAGTTGTCGTCCAACTGCCGTTCGTCCCGGCGTTGATGCAGGGCGAACGCGCCGCAAGGCGGTAGTTGCCGAAAATATGGTTCGTTCCGTATCCGCTGCCCTTGTCAACGAGCAGCGGATCGCCGGTGACATTCCCCGCCGCCCATCCGGCCGTGGAAGGCGCGGTGCAGGTGTTTCCAAAACTGCCGGCGGGAATGGTGACCCAGTTTGAATTAGCGGTGCCGGCGCTGTTGAAATAGACGATGCTGTTGCTCAGCGCGTAACGGTCTATTCCGCCGCCATCGGTGGCGGCCGAATTGCCGACCACGGTGCAGTTATAAAGGTAGCAAAGGGCCGCCCCGCCGCCGCTGGATCCGGACGCCTTGTTACCGACCAGCAAGCAGTTATAAAGATAGCACAGGTTGGGGTTTGACGCGGCCGCGCCGCCGCCCCACGAGGCGACATTATAGAAAAGATTGCAGTTGCGCAGGGTGGACTGGAAGGCGCCGCCACCGCCGTTGTTCGGCGCCGTATTACTGATCAAGGTGCAATTATAGAGAATTGAATTGGCGTTTGCCCCACCGCCCTGCCAAACCGTGCTGTTGCCGATCAAGGTGCAATTGGTCATATAACATGTTTTTGCGCCGCCACCGCCACCCGTGCCGCTGTCGTCCCTGTTGGCAATCAGGGCGCAATTAACCAGGGTGCTGTTCTCCGCCCCGCCGCCGCCGCCCGCGCCACCGCTCACGATCCGGTTGCTGACGACCGTGCTGTTGTAAATTTTTGCCCAGTTTGCCCCGCCGCCCGCGCCCGAACCAATATTGGCGTTCAGAATGCAGTTGGAGCAAAGGCTGTAGCTCACCCCGCCGCCACCGTAAGAATTGTTACCGACGATGGTGCAGTTATACAAGGCGCCGTAATATGCCCCGCCGCCACCGCCCCATGGGCTGTTGACTTCGCCCTTTGCCGTATTGCCCGTTATCAAGCAGTTGGATATAATTTGGCCGGTGCCCGTACAGTATACCCCTCCGCCGCGCAGATCAGGGATGCCGCCCACGGTGGGACCGTTGGTCAGGGTGGCGCCATTAGTCAGAGTGAACCCGATCAGCCAGGAATTGCTGGTCATGTAAACGCAGCGCACGGCCGCCGGGCCATTGGTCGTGGCGGCAGAGTTCCAGGCGCCCTTGATGATCGTGTTGGTCGGATCGTTGTTCTGGCTTCTTACGGTAATCGACTTGGCAATCACGATCCGGTTGGTCAGGAGTGTGCCGGCGGGATAATTCGTGATTCCGCCGGTGTCGTAAACGCCGTTGCTGACCCAGACCACGTCAAAGGTGGATGCGGAGGCCATGTTGATCGCGCCCTGGAGGTTATTAGTGGCATCCGCCCAGCCATTTATCCCCGTCCCCAGCCCGGTCCCGGCGGTCGCAACATACCAGTCCACAGCCGGTGCGGCCGGAAGCAGGCCAATCAACAAAATAACCGGAATGTGTACTTTCCATCGCATAACGCCACAACCTTTTACCGACAGAAAAACGGCGGATAAATCGTCCTGACTGATATTTCCATAAATATAGCAAAGAAACATTAAATTACACAAACAAAGTAAAGCTCACCGCGCCCGGCACCGCGCAGGCTGGGCGCGACAAAATTTCACGACAAATGATGTTCATTTTTTAACCATCAACTGTCGCAAGGTGTTTCCCTGCCCCAGTCACAACTGAACCGGTAGCAACCGGAACCGAGCAGGAGGGTAATCCATTCCCGGTCGGTTTCGCCCGACAAGACGCCATTCGTTCCGGGGCGAAAACCGCGGTCCCAGACCACGTTGGTCCCGTTTTCAAAAACGCGGCCTTGATTTACTTTCGCCGCAGGCAGGCGCAATTCGGCGGTCACGTTGACCGGGATCGTCACATCCAGCCGGAATTTTTTCCCGTCGCATTTCCAGGCCGAGGCCACCCGCCCGCGCGGGGTCCGGATGGCGGCGCTGACCCATTGCAAATCGTCCGGCACGTACGGCTGGATGCGGACGCGCTCGTATCCCGGCGCCTCCGGAATGGCCCGGATTCCCGCCAGGACCCTGTAAAACCAGGCGTCTATGTGCCCCCACATTACATGGTTGTTGGTGCCGTTCTTGAACCAACTTTCCGAAAGCGTCGTGCGCCCCTGCACCATGTTGCCCAAGCCTGGAAAATCGGTGCGGTTGATGACAGCCCAGATCACGTCCGGCCGGTTTTCCGCCATGAGCAGGTCAAGGACGTACTTGGCCCCGAGGATGCCGACATGCACGTGAGCATGATTTTCAATCATGATTTTATTCACCAGACGCTCAAGAAGTTTTTCCCTCTCCCCCTCCGGTTCAAGCCCGACCAGCAGCGGAAGGATCAGGTCGCATTGCGTGTCCCCGCCATAGGTATGGGTTTCCCGGTTGAAAAAAGTCTTATTGAAGGCATCCCGGATTGAACCGGCGAGCGTCTCATGGCTTTCTGCGTCCGCGGAACGGCCCAGCAAGGCCGCAACGCGCGCCACGATCCGGGCGTCATAATAGTAATAAAACGTGGAGGTCAGCAACGGCTGGGAACGTTTCCAGCCCTCCACGATCGACTCGTGGTCCGCAAAGGCGTCCGGCGGCATGATAAAATCCTTCGCCCGCGAACCGAGGAAAGCGACGTAACGCTTTATGGATTCATAATGCTCCTCAAGGACATGCCGGTCGCCGGTGTGCTCATAAAGATACCAGACCACGAGCGGATACGCGCTGCACCAGGCGGGCGAGATCGGCTCTTCAAAGATCGGCCAGGGCACGATGTGCGGGATGTTCCCGCTGACGGGATCCTGGGCAAGCTTCATGTCCCGAAGCCACTTGCGGTAGAACCGCGCCGGCTCAAAATTGCACATGAATTCCTCCGCCGTCAGATGACCGTCCCCCATCCAGCCCAAACGCTCGTCGCGCTGGTTGTCATCGGTCGGCAATCCCATCATGTTGCTGCGCTGGGACCAGACGGTGCAATGATGGACATGGTTGATCAATTCATTGGAACAGCGGAATGATCCCGTCTGCCGGCAACCGGAGTGGATCACGCGGCCTTCAATCGAGTCAAGCGCCGGCGCGCCCGGCCAGAGCGCAACCTCCACATATTGAAACCCATGATAAACAAAATGCGGCTCAAACACCTCTTCGCCTTCCCCCTTGAGGACATAGACATCCGTGTTGCGGGCGTTCATGTTGGTGGTCACATCCAGCGAGCCGTCCGGATGCATATTCTCGGCATGCCGCAGCCTGACCTGCGTCCCGCGCGCGCCGCTTACGCGGATGCGCGTAAAACCGCTGAAGTTCTGGCCCATGTCGAATATCCAGACGCCGGGCTCAACTTCCCACATGTTTTCGGGCCGGATCGTTTGCGTCACTTGAACAGGCTCAACGGAATGGAAACGAAGGACTCCCCCCGGCGCCTCCACCTCGTTGGCCGGCTTCCACGACGCGTCATTGAATCCCGGGCGGTCCCAGCCCGGCTGTTCAAGACGCGCGTCGTATGACTCGCCATTATACAGGCAATGAGTCTGGACCGGGCCGACGGATGTCTTCCAAGCGCCGTCGGTGACGATTATTTTTTCAGAACCATCCGCCAGCTCCGCGTGCAATTGCAGGATTGCCTTCTTGGAGCCGTGCCATTGCATGCGCCAATCCCAGACCTCCTTGAGCGGATTATACCAGCCGTTCCCCAGCATCAGGCCCAGGGCGTTCTTGCCCTCTTGCAGAAATCCGGTGACATCGTAGGCATCGTAGAGAACCTGCTTGCGGTACTCGGTCTTTGAGGGCGTGAGCACGTTGCGCCCCAACCGCCGGCCATTGACATACAAACAATAAAAACCAAGTCCGCACACGTAAACAACCGCGCGGCGCGCCGGTCCGGAGATGGAAAATTCACGGCGCAACAAAGTGGAATTTTCATCAACCGGGATGGGGCCGCGGATCTTTTCAATTTCCGCCAGATCGTTCACCGTCGTAAATTTCAATTGCGGCTCTCTTTCCGGCCCCCGTCCGATCCAGGACGCCTTCCAATCCGAAGCACTGAGCAAATCCGCGCTGAACCGCCCCGAAGCGCTCCAGGGCGAAGGCGCGCCGCTGTCATCCCAGAGCCGCGCTTTCCACCAATATTCCCGGGTGGATTTCAGCGGCTTGCCGCCATAAGGTATTAATTGCGTCAGGCCGGACTTTACCCGGCCGGAATCCCAAAGATCCCCCCGTTCCCCGGAAATATTTTCTTCCGACGAAGCCACTAAAATCTGATAACCGGCCTGCTTCCTTGACCTCTCGGCGGAAACCGGAATCCATGAAAAAAACGGGGCGCCGTTCTCCAGCCCCATTGGATGAGGATTATCGTTCACGCGAAGATCGGTTGGAATGATCATTGATTTCCTTTCTGTTTAAGCGCAATTCAACGAGCGAAGCATTTTTCAGACGGTTTCACGTTATTTTTTCTCTTCTATGCAGTAAAGATAAGTCAAGGACCGATAATAAAGACGGTTACCGTCAAACGTCGGGCAACTCACAGTGGTTTCCGTCGGATAATTGGCAAGGCGGTTTTTGGCCACCTGCCTGTATTCCCGGCCGGGCTCAATAACCAGGCAGGTTCCGCGGTTGCCGAAAAGGTAGATGTATTTTCCGGCCAGGGCCGGACTGGCGGCAAAACCGCCCCGCCCGGGATTGTAAGCGTGATAATTCCAAAGATCCGCATCCAGCAATTTCTGGTACACCAGTTCGCGCTTGGCAGTGTCAATCACCGACAGCACGCCGTCGTCGTTCACGCTGTAAAGCAAACCGTCGTGATAAAGCGGCGAACCGGAGGAACAACTGTTACTCCACAGCGGGAAATTGGTGGAGGGAATATTGATCGGTTTTTCCGGCTGGATCACGAACGGCTCGTCCGGCCCGGCGGGCAGCCGGATGATATCCAGGCTCTGATCGCCGGATTTGCCGTTGCTGATCCGATACACGACTCCGTCGTGGACGACCGGCGTCTGGATGGCCAGTGTCGGAGCCATATTGGTCAGCACCTTTCCATCGCGGGCCCGGACAACATCCAGCAGGGTAACCAGCAAAGGCTCTTTGCCCAAGGTGGCGCCGATGAGGGATGAGCTGAAAAAGTAACCGTGTCCCCACAGATAACGCTTCCCATACGATCCCGAAGTTCCTATGCCAGCCCATTCTTCCCTGGGCATTTCCCAGACCACCCTGCCCGTGGCGGTATCCAGCGCGACGGTCTGCTCGTCATGAAGAATCACCTTGTCACCGATGATTACCGGCGAAGAATTCTGTCCATGCTCCACATCCTTCATGATCGGATGCAGGTAGATCCATTTCCGGTTGCCTTGCAGGTCGTAGCAGACCATGATACCCTGGAAAAACGCATAGACCTGCTTGCCGTCCGTGGCGGGAGTCGGGGCGGAAACCCCGCCTTCGCCCGGGATGAACTTCTTGTACTTCTCGCGGTTCACTTTGTACATCAAACCGACAATCTTTCCTTCCAATGCGCTTTTTTCAGTCACGGCCTTGCCGAATGCTGTCTTGTTCGTGCTCGCCGCGCCGGACACGAACGACTCATCCAGCGCCTTCAATTGTTCCGCGAGGGGTTCAAGCTCCTTGAAGATTTCCGGGCTCGCTTTTTTTTCATCGTCGGTCGCCAGGTCGTAATATGAAACGGTGCGGACCCAGAGGATTTTGCCGTCCCGTTTATCCACGCAAGTCAGGGTCCGATACTCGCCGTTGACGAACAGCCGGTCGCCCGCGATGACCGGCTGGGCGCAGCTCCAACCCGGCGGGCTGAGGCGCCAGGCAATGTTCTCTTCCTCAAAAGCGGCATTCTTGTCGGGGAAAAGGATCACCCGCAAGAACCAGTTGGCGAGATTATTGCGTTCATTCAAATACCTGCTTCCGCAGGGGATCCTGTAAAGCAGCCGATTCCATCCCTTCTTCAATCCGCCTTCCCAGGGCTTCATGCTGCCGTTGATCAGAAACTTGCCCTTGGCCGCCTGCATTGAACCCCAACCGAATGGCTGCGCGATTTCACTGTAGACGTTCACGTACGCGTAGGCAACGGCCGGAATATTGGTCGTCACCCCAAAAAGAGCCTTGAAGTCCAGGACCGGCGCGTCGGTCGTCACTTTTTTCCAGGCCAGATCGCCGACCTTGTCGCCCTCGGCCGGCAGGAGTTGCGCCTCGTCGGGTAAAAAATCAACATTGTCATTGAGAACATTTGTGCAGGGAACCGGGCCCAGGACCAGCCACTCGCGGATGACCCCGTCGGGGATGGGCGCGCCGGTCTCGCCCTCCTTCGGCTTTGCGGCCTGAGCGCGCAGCTGATATTTCACCTTTGCCGTGCGCCCCCAATGAACGGGGGGATTGGCCCCGGGATAATGACCCATGCCATCCCCGCGCCAGCCGACCGGGCGATCCGGGGACGGGGAGAAATCCGCGGACCCAGGCAACACTTCACCCGCGGCAACACCGCAAGCACCACAGACCAGAAAAACCAGCGCCAGGCCGGCGACCGGAATTATCATTCTCATCTTGTGCCAATTAATCTTCATTGCCAATCCTCCTTTTCTATTTAAAAAGCAGAGAACTAAACGAATGTTTTATATAAAGTGTAAAATATCCGGTTTTATCGGCTTATTTATTCTCCTCTATGCAGTACAGGTAACCTGACGAGCGATAATAAAGACGGGCGCCGTCAAACGTCGGACAACTCGCGGTGGTTTCCTCCGGACAACTGCTGAGGAGGTTTTTTGCCACCTGCTTGTATTCGCGGCCGGGCTCAATGACCAGGCAGGTGCCGCGATTGCCGAAGAGGTAGATGTATTTTCCGGCCAGGGTCGGGCTGGCGGCAAATCCGCCCCGCCCGGGATCGTTGGAGTGCCTCATATAGAGGTCCGCATCCAGCATTTTTTGATACAACAATTCGTGTTTGACAGTGTCAGTCACCGACAGCACGCCGTCGTCGCTCACGCTGTAAATCAATCCATCATGGTAAAGCGGCGAGGCGGACGCGCAACCGGCATGCCACATCGGGAAATTAGTGGAGGGGATATAAATTAATTTTTCCGGTTGAATTGTGAACGGTTCGTCCGGCGTGGATGGAAGGCGGATGATGTCCAGTTTTTTGCCGCCGGCAATGCCTTCGCTGAACCGATACACGACGCCCTCGTGGATGACCGGCGTCTGGATGCCCCCGATCCCCACCGCGGACATATTGGTCAGCACCTTTCCATCGCGGACCCGGACAACGTCCAGCGGCGTGACCAGCAACAGTTCTTTTCCCAACTTATGACCGAGCAGGGACGAAATGAAAAAGTAACCATTTCCAGAGACGTAGCGTCTCCCCGCATCCGGATATACCCCATTCCATGTTTCCCTCGGCATTTCCCAGGCCAACTTGCCCGTGGCGGCATCCAGGGCAACGGTCTGCTCATCACGAAAAATCACCTTGCCGCCGATGACCAGCGGCGAAGAAATGTATCCATGCTCCACGTCCTTCACAATCGGATGCAGATAGGCCCACTTCCGGTTGCCCTGCAGGTCGTAGCAGACCATAAGCCCCTGAAAGAACGCATAGATCTGCCTGCCGTCCGTGGTCGGGGTCGGGGCGGAAAGCCCGCCTTCGCCCGGATTGAGCTTTTTGTACTTTTCCCGATCCACCTTATACATCAAGCCGGCAATCTTGCCTTCCACTTCCCGCTTTTCCCCACGGGCCTTCTCAAAGGCCTGAATGTTCGTGCTTGCGGCGCCGGACACGAACGATTCGTCCAGGGCTTTCAAACGCTCCGCGAGCGGTTCGACCTCCTTGAAGATCTCCGGGTTCGCTTTCTTTTCCTCGTCGGTAGCCAAGTCGTAGAACGAAATCGTACGGACCCAGAGGATTTTTCCGTCCTTTTTATCAATGCAAGCCAGGGTCCGTAATTCACCGGTCACAAACAGCCGGTCGCCCGTAATGACCGGCTGGGCGCAGCTCCATCCCGGAGTTTGGATTTTCCAGGCAATGTTCTGCTCATCATATTTGGCGCTCTGGCCGGGGAAAATGACCAGCCGAAAGAACCAATCGGCGATTTTATCATACCCGTAAATGTCAACTTTTCCGCAGGGAACCCGGAACAAGAGCCGGTTCCACCCTTTTTCCGATCCGCCTTCCCAGTGCTTCGTCCTGCCGTTAAACAGAAATCGACCTCCCCCCATCCAGCGGAAATTGATCGGCTGCGCGATTTCGCTGTAGACGTTCGCATACACGTAAACAACGGCTGGAATTCTGGTGTCCAGGCAAAAGAGCTTTTTGAAGTCCAGGCTCGACGTGTCGGTTGTCACTTTTTTCCAGGCCAGGTCGCCGACCTTGTCGCCCTCGGCCGGCAGGAGTTGCGCCTCATTGGGTAAAAAATCGACATTGTCATTGAGAGTATTTGTGCAGGGAACCGGGCCCAGGACCAGCCATTCGCGAATGACCCCGTCGGGAATGGGCGCGCCGGTCTCACCCTCCTTGGGCTTGGCGGCCTGCGAACGCAGTTGATATTCCGGCTTTGCCGTGCGCCCCCAATTAACGGGAGGTGTGGCGCCCGGGTATTTTCCCATGCCGTCCCCACGCCAGCCGACCGGTCTTTCGGGCGACGCTGAGAATTTCGCCGAACCCAGTTCCGCTCCAAAGGCGACCTTCGGACTGCCGCACATTGAGACTGCCAGCACAAATACTGCCACCAAAGCTTTTGCCATTATCCCGCGCCAAGTAATCATCAGATCCCCCCGATATTTTGATTATTACACAGGCTAGCCAAATTTAACCAGCAACAAAAACATACAGCGTCCGGCAAATTAATGCCTTGATTATTCTGCCAAATATTAGCACAATCCTGCCAACGATGCTTTTTGATGACAAGTAATGAGCCGCATTCGATGCGAAAACAATCACAACTTGACCGTATTAAATTGTCGGTTATGCGGATAGATCCGCAACTTCCGGCAAACTTGCATTCCCACGAGTTCATGGAATTGGTTTTCATTGAAAGCGGCCAGGGCATCCACTTCACCAAAACGGAATCATACCCGATCGCGGCGGGCGACGCGTTCGTGATCCGGAAACACGATGCGCACGGATATTCAAACACCAGCAAACTCCGGCTGGTTAACGTGCTGTTTTATCCTGACAAGCTGGCTTTGCCGCTGCAGGACCTCGGCAAATTGCGCGGGTACCATGTCCTCTTTGAAACAAAGCGCCGTTCCAGCGAATTTTACGGATTAAAAAGCCACCTGCGGCTTGACTTGAAACAATTAACGCATATTGCTGGCCTGGTCAGTTCCCTGGAACAGAACCTGGAAGACGAGGCGCCGGGTTTTTTATTTATGGCCAAGGCGATCCTCATGCAGATTATCTGCATGCTTTCCAGACATTACGAAAACCAACAGATTCTTATCAGACCTTCCCTGGCGAGAATTTCCGGCGCCATCGCGTTTATTGAGTCAAACTACGCCAAGCCGATCCATACCGACGAGCTGGCGTCAACGACTCACATGTCCCCGCGCAACTTCCACAGGGATTTCAAGTCGGCCACGGGTCTTTCGCCGATTGAATACCTGATCCGCCTGCGCATCATGCGCGGGGCGGAACTCCTGCGCCAGGGGCGGCTGAACGTGACCGAGACGGCCTTCCAGGCGGGATTCAACGACAGCAATTATTTCTCGCGCCAATTCCGCAAGGTCATGGGAATAAGTCCCCGGAAATTTGTCTTGTGCCGGGGAGTTATTGAAACGATAAAAAAATGATTTTTTCTTGATGACGCCGACCGCCCGAGGTATAGTGCAAATTAAATAATTAATAAAATGGAGAAATAAAATGATCTGGATTTTCATCCGCTGGCTGATAACGACCCTCGCCGTCTGGGTGGCGGTGGAACTGGTGCCGGGCCTTGATTATGACCGGTGGCAGACGCTGGCCCTGGCGGCGCTTGTGCTCGGAATTCTCAACACATTCGTCAAGCCGCTTCTGACTTTCATCTCAATCCCGTTCATCATCGTTACCCTGGGATTATTCCTCATATTCATCAATGCCGCCCTGCTCAAATTGACGGCCGCCCTGGTGCCGGGATTCCTGGTGGCAAGCTGGGGCGCCGCTTTCGCCGGCAGCATCATCATCAGCATCGTGTCGTTCTTTTTCGGCGGCGGACATTTATACCGGAGCTACCGCTCGCCGGATTCCGACTAGCCGGCGATCCTTCCCGCGCCCTGGCCGGCAATCGCATAAACCTGGAGATTCAATTGGACTTCTCGCGTTTAGACTCTTTATTGCCGCCGATTGAGCAGGCATTTGCCAAAGAAAAGCTGTGCCGCTTCAAGCCCATTCCCTTCGCCGCCGCCGCCTTGCTGGCGATTGAAATGAAACGGTTTTTCCGCCGGCCGGTCGTGATCATAACGGAAAGCGCGCCCCTCATGGATGAAATCCGGCGCAATCTGGAAACTTTCGGCAACGAGGTCAATGACGCATTGTTTGATTTTCCGCCATTGGAAAATTATGGCGGCGGCAAACAAAATGAAACTGAAACAAACACCGCCGGCGAGCGCTTGCGCGCCCTCGCGCATTTAAACCATTCCCGCGAACCTTTTCTGCTCAATACCTGCCTTCAGGCCCTGATGCAGAAAATCATCCCGCCCTCGGCCCTTAAATCGGCCTCCTTGTCCCTCGCGGTCGGCAAGGAGCGTGATCCCGACCAGATGCTGGCCTGGATTGAACAGTCAAAATATGAATTTGTCAACGAGGTGCAGGAACGCGGCCAGGCCGCGCGCCGCGGCGGCCTGATTGACGCCTGGCCGCCTTCCGAGCCGTATCCCCTCCGGATTGAATTTAACGGGGTAACCATTGAATCCATCCGGAAATTCGATCCGGTTGACCAGCGCTCATTCACCAAAATAAATGACATTATTTTGCCGCCGGCATCCGAATCCGCCTATTTGCCAATTCAAAACCAGTCCGCAGCGCTGCACACGGCGTTGCCGGCAGGTTCTGAATCTGCCCGCAGTGCTACGCACAGCGTTGCAGGCGGGTCGAAAACCTGCCCGCAGTGCTACGCACAGCGTTGCAGGCGGGTCGAAAATTACCCCGATTCCCTCATAAAATATCTGCCTGACGATACGATTTTCTTCTGGATTGAAAAATGCCTGCCGGAGACCGGGAAAAACGCGCGCCAGTATGCCGGGCTCGCCTATCATGCCGACCTGCACGAAAAGGCGGCCGCCGATGCGGGCGCATCGCAACAAATTGTAACCTTCCGCGACCTGACCGAGGCGATTTCCAAAGGAAACCGCTGGCAGTGTTTTTCAGTCCTCGAATTCTCGCCTCGGCCCGATTCGCCGGTCATCGATCTCGGATTCGACGCAATTGCAAGCCTGGATGTAAAGGCGTATGGAAGTGACGGCGTTAACACCGATACTCCGATACATCCATACTCCGGCACGTCACAGGAAACGTATCAGCGCTGGCTGACGATGCTGGACGCCAAAGCCCGCCGCGGAATGAAGATCCATCTTTTTTTCGACACCCAGGGGGCGCTTGACCGCTTCCGCAACGCCTTCAGCCAATATCCCTTCAAGCTGCATTCCGGAATTGTGACCGACGGCTTTCTGCACGATGAACTGGGCCTGGGCATTGTTTCCGAATCATCCCTGCTCCGCCCGAATATAATCCGCCGGCAGCCGGGACCCAAGCCGCTCCGGACGGAAAGCCGCGGCGCATTGCCGTCGGCAAAAAATCATGCGGCCCCCGCCAGCATCACCGACCTGACCGATATTGATCCCGGCGATTTAATCGTGCATGCCAACCACGGCATCGGAAAATACCTCGGCCTGTATGAAATCGTATTCAACGGCAAACTCCAGGAAACGCTCGCCATTGAATACGCCGACCGGGCCAAATTGTACGTTCCCGCTTCCCAGGCCCATCTCCTCAGCCGCTACTTCACGGCCGGCGGGCGAAGGGCCAAAATTCACCGGCTGGGCGGCGCGCAATGGGGCCGGGAAAAACTCTCCGCCGAAAAGGCGATTTACGACCTGGCTTCCTCGCTCCTGGAAACCCAGGCCATGCGCGAAACGGTCGCCGGCTTTGCTTTTCCGAAAGATACCGCCTGGCAACATGATTTTGAAGCCGCTTTCCAGTACGAGGAAACCGATGACCAGGAAAACGCGATTTCGGCCGTGAAAGCCGACATGGAATCCATCGTCCCGATGGACCGCCTGATCTGCGGCGACGCCGGCTACGGGAAAACGGAGGTCGCCATGCGGGCGGCTTTCAAGGCGGTCATGGCCGGCAAACAGGTCGCGGTGCTTGTCCCGACCACGGTCCTCGCGCTGCAGCATTACGAGGTGTTCCAGCAACGGATGGCCGCTTATCCCGTCCGGGTTGAACTTCTCTGCCGCTTCCGCTCGGCGGCCGAACAACAACGCATCGTCGCCGACCTGCAAAAAGGCGCGGTGGACATCGTCATCGGGACCCACCGCCTCCTGCAGCCGGACGTGGCCTTCAAGGACATCGGCCTGATCATCATTGACGAGGAACAGCGTTTCGGCGTGGCGCACAAGGAATATTTGAAAAGCCTGAAAAAGCTGGCCGATGTCCTGACGCTCACCGCCACCCCCATCCCGCGCACCCTCTACATGAGCCTGACCGGAACGCGCAAGATAAGCATGATCCAAACCCCGCCAAAAGACCGCCTGCCGATCGAGACCATTATCGCCAAGAACGACGAACGCCTGGTGCGCGAGGCCGTTTTGCGCGAATTGAACCGCGGCGGACAGGTTTTTTACCTTCATAACCGGGTCGCGTCAATCAACACATTATGCTCGCGCCTGAAACAGATCGTCCCCGAAGCACGGATTGTGATCGCGCACGGCCAGATGTCAGCGCGCGAGCTGGCGACAACCATGCACGAATTCGGCCGGGGCTTGTTTGACGTGCTTTTGTGCACGACCATCGTCGAAAGCGGCGTTGACCTGCCCAATGTCAATACAATCCTGATTGACCGCGCCGACCGGTATGGAATTGCCGACCTTTACCAGCTGCGCGGCCGGGTGGGACGCTCCGGCCGGAAAGCCTATGCCTACCTGCTCACGCCCGTGCACGGTTATTTGCTCGATATTTCGCGCCGGCGGCTGGGCGCGATCATGGAACACAACAAACTCGGATCGGGATTCAAGCTGGCAATGATGGACCTTGAAATACGCGGGGCCGGCAATCTGCTCGGACCCGAGCAGAGCGGTTACATTTCCACGATCGGTTTTGACCTTTACTGCCAATTACTGCGCCGCACGATTGAATCCATGAAAACCGGCGCCGGCAAGGCCGGCGCCAGGGCCATGCTCGCCCCGCCGGTCCAGGTCGAGGTCAACCTGGACTTCCTTGACCTGAGCGCGAAGAGTCCCGACCCGCTTTCGTCGGCCTTCCTGCCGGGGACCTATATTGAGGACGAAGAAACACGGATCAGGATTTACCGCCAAATTGCCGCGGCCGGCGGCCGGAAAGAAATTGAGTCCCTGCGCGCCGAATTCAAGGACCGGTTCGGCCCCTTGCCGAAACCCTTTGACCGATTGCTGAAAATAGCCGCCATCCGCGTATTGGCGGCCGGGAAAAATATTTCCGCCGTCGAATCAAGGGAAGGCAAACTCATGCTCAGCCGCCGGGGAGAATATTTCCAGATAAAAAACCAGTTCCCGCGCCTGAAAGCCGCGGATGCCGACGGCAAATTGAAGGAAATCATCGGCTGGATCGGCCGGATGTAAAAATCACCGGCCGGCGGACACGGCGCGACGCCACGGCAAACTGGTCCATACCGGCTTGACGCGGATTTTAAAACAATGCTAGTGTAATGATTCTTTGCATTATTTTAAAAGCTGTCATTCCCGCGCAAGCGGGAATCCAGATTGGAGAAACTGGATTCCGGGTCAAGCCCGGAATGACAGTCAAAGCGAAGCGCCCCGCGAGCCAAAGTTGGCGCCGCGAATGACCAGGGCACAGGGCTTTATGACGAAGAAAGATAAAGTTTTTTATGACTTATCATGCTAGTG
The DNA here is from genome assembly GCA_964475405.1 of uncultured Verrucomicrobiota bacterium. Classification (GTDB taxonomy): domain Bacteria; phylum Verrucomicrobiota; class Kiritimatiellia; order JAAZAB01; family JAAZAB01; genus JAQUQV01. The sequence goes on along the minus strand of CAYYWX010000022.1, from coordinate 16,306 downwards.
TAATGTAACTGAATTAAATGAATTTATAAGACTGAAAAACGCTAGAAAAATCACGGGATTGTCATTCCGAGCGTGCGAGGAATCTCGTTATGATGGAGATGCTTCGCTACGCTCAGCATGACAACCTATAAATACACGTCTGCGTGATACACTCCACTAGTTTCGTCATGCATCACCCGGCGTAAATGAGGAATTGACGGCTTATGCTGAAACCCGAACAGTTACGTTGCGAATATCTGGAGAATCCGCTGGCAATTGACGAGCCGCGTCCGCGCCTCAGCTGGATCCTCCAATCCATTGAGCGCGGCCGGAAACAAAGCGCCTACCAGGTCCTCGTGGCGGCGACGGCCGGAAACCTGGCGAAAAATCGCGGTGATCTCTGGAACTCCGGACGCGTCAGGAACGACCAGTCGGTTCATGTCGTTTACGGCGGACGCAAGTTGCAATCCTGCGACCGTTGCCACTGGAAAGTGCGCGCCTGGGACAACAACGGCAAGCCCGGCCCCTGGAGCAAGCCGGCCTTTTGGGAAATGGGGCTTTTACGCGAATCCGATTGGAAAGCGAAATGGATCGGATGCGCCGAGGAGTTAAAACCCGTCTATCACGATGTTCCTCCCTCCCCCGTTTTCCGGCATGAATTCACCCTGGCCAAGCCGGTCAAATCCGCGCGGGTCTATATCTGCGGCTTGGGATACTACAAGCTGTTCCTGAACGGCCGACAAGTCGGCGACCACGCGCTTGACCCGGCTTTCACGAAATACGATCGAAGGGTCCTCTATGTGGCGCACGACATCGCCAAATTCCTCAAAACCGGCCGGAATGCGATCGGCGTGATGCTTGGCAACGGCTGGTATAACGCCCACACCCGGTGCAACTGGAACTTTGATTATGCGCCGTGGCGCGACCTGCCCAAGCTTCTCCTGCAGGCGCGGATTGAGTTTGACGACGGCACAATCCGGACCATCGGCAGCGACGATTCGTGGAAAGCCTCCTCCGGGCCGATCATGTTTGACGGCCTGCGTAACGGCGAAATCTACGACGCGCGCGAGGAAAAATCCGGCTGGGACAAGGCCGGCTACGACGACCGTTTCTGGCACTCGACGCTCGTGACGCGTTCGCCGGGCGGAATTTACGCGTCGCAAAAAATGCCCCCGATCAGGGTCATCGAGACCATCAAGCCGGCCGGCGTTTCGGAGGTGAAGCCGGGGGTGTTCGTCTTTGACATGGGACAGATGTTTTCCGGCTGGGCGAAGCTGACCGTGCGGGGCCCGGCCGGCGCGACGGTGACCATGCGCTACAGCGAGCGCCTCGGCGCCGGCGGCGACATCGACACAAGCAACATGGACAAGAGCATCAAGAGCGGTTCTTTCCAGACCGACATGTATATCCTCAAGGGACAAGGCCTGGAAGAATATGAACCGAGCTTCACTTATCACGGGTTTCAGTTTGTGCAGGTCAGCGGTTTCCCGGGCAAACCGACCCTGTCCAGCCTACTGGGGCGCGTGGCGCATACCGCCCTCGGCCGGCAGGGCGAGTTCGCCTGCTCCAATGACCTGCTCAACCGCATCCAACGGCTTGTCCTCTGGTCCACGCGCTGCAACTACCACGGCATCCCGACCGACTGCCCGCACCGCGAAAAAAACGGCTGGACCGGCGACGCCATGCTCTCGGCCGAGCAGGCCCTTTATAATTTTGACGCCGCGTCATCCTACACCAAATGGATGGAAGATTTCCGCGACGAGCAGCGGCCCAGCGGCCAGCTGCCGGGCATCGTGCCGACCGGCGGCTGGGGTTACAACTGGGGCAGCGGCCCGGCCTGGGACAGCACTTACACCCATATTCCCTGGTACCTCTATCGCTACCGTGGAGACTTGCGCATCCTCGCCCGGCACTATGCCGGGATGAAACGCTATCTGGAGTTCATGACAACCATGGCCACAGGCCATATCGTCTCGTTCGGACTGGGGGACTGGTGTCCGCCGCGCGCCCGGCAATCAACCATGACGCCGGTCGCGGTAACCTCCACCGGGTATTACTACGCCAACGCGCGGATCCTGGCGAACGCCGCAAAACTGCTCGGCAAGTCCGCCGATGCCGGGAAGTTTGAGCGCCTGGCAAGGCAAATCAAGAAGGCATTTATCGCGCGCTTCTACAACAAAAAAACCGGCACGATCACCGGCGAGCAGCAAACCTCCCTGGCCTGCGCGCTCTACCAGGGACTGCTTGACCCGCCCGAGGCGCAAAAAACACTCGCGGCGCTTGAGGCCGAGATCAAGAAGCGCGATTATCACATTGACTGCGGCATTCTCGGCGCAAAATACGTGATGCACGCCCTGCATGATCATGGCCGCGACGACCTGGCCTGCGCGATCGCCACGCGGAAAGGCTATCCCGGCTGGGAACACTGGATCGCCAGCGGCGCGACAACGCTCTGGGAAACATGGGAAGGCGAGCACTCGCGCATTCACCATATGTTCAGCGACATCGGCGCATGGTTTTACCGGGCGCTGGCGGGAATTGATCTTTTTCCCGACCAGCCGGGTTTTAAACGATTCATCGTGCGCCCTTCTGTCGCGGGAGACATCACCTGGGCGCGCGCGGCGCATTGCTGTCCTTACGGCTGGATACGAAACGAGTGGCGGCGCACGGGCAAAAAATTCATGATGAACGTCACCATCCCGCCGAACACGACCGCCGAGGTCCATCTGCCCGCGAAAGACGCGGCCGCGGCGACCGAAAGCGGCCGACCGGCCGGCAAGGCGCCGGCGGTCAGGTTCCTGCGGATGGAAAACAACCGCGCGGTGTTTGACGTCGGATCGGGCCGATACCGGTTTGCATCCCGGATTTGACCGGGACAGATTCCCGCGCCGCACGCCGGGCGCGCGAATCAACCTGGTAAGAAAACCATTATTTGCTTGTCCTGAAAATTTTCTGCGCTTATAATGCACTCTGTAAAAAGAAGTTTTTAATATAGCCGTCAACCGATGAAACTTATTGATTTAAAAAACTCGGCCAGTCACCCGGTCCAGAAATGGCTCATGACGGTCCTGGAGCATCCGATCGAGAAAACGCTTTCGATCAAGGCGCTCAACGACGCCTATGAGCGGATGGAGTTTTTTGCAAGCCTGGCGAATCATAACAACGTATTCCAGGATTGTCTGGACTGCGTCCAGGCGCATTATTCGATTTCCGAGCAGGACATTCAAAAAATCCCCAAGCAAGGGCCGCTGGTTGTGGTGGCCAACCATCCTTTCGGCGGACTGGAAGGGGTGGTGCTCGGCGACATTATTTTCCGCGCCCGCCCGGACGTGCGCGTCCTCGGGAATTATCTCCTGCAAAACCTCGTCTCGCTGCGCCAATGGATCATCCCGGTTGACCCGTTCGGCAACCGCAGTTCCGCGATTGCCAACTCCAAGGCAATCAAGGCCGCCATCCGCTGGGTGGCGGACGGCGGCTCATTGGTGACTTTCCCCGCCGGAGAAGTGGCCCATTTCGCCTGGGGCCAGGCAAAAGTCACCGATCCCAAATGGAGCCCGCATGTCGGCGCGATCATCAAGCACGCCCACGCGGATGTTTTGCCCGTTTTTTTCCCGGGTTCCAATTCGCTTTTCTTCCAAATCGCCGGGCTGTTTCATCCGCGCCTGCGGACGGCGCTGTTGCCGCATGAACTGATCAACAAGAGTTCCAGCGCCATCAGCGTCTACATCGGCAAGGTCATTCCCTGGAAAAAACTGCAGGATATCAAGGACAACGAGGCCATAACCGAATACTTGCGCAACAGCACTTTTTTTCTCCAGAACCGCGCGCGACCGCATAAACGAAGTCTTTCTTCAATCATGTTCAGCCGCCTGCCGGGCCGGCATCCCAAACCGGTCGCGAGCGCAATAGAACCGGACCTTCTCCGCCGGGAAATTGAAGCGCTCGCCCCGGAGCAATGCCTTACGCAAAGCGGCGATTTCGCGGTCTATATCGCCCGCGCCCAGCAGATTCCCTCGATGCTCAACGAAATCGGGCGCCTGCGCGAGCTGACTTTCCGCGAAGTCCATGAAGGCACCGGCCAGCCGGTTGATCTTGACCGGTTTGATTCCCATTACCTGCACCTGTTTTTATGGAACCATAAAAAATCGGAACTGGTCGGCGCCTACCGGCTCGGCATGGTGGACGTCATCCTCAGGAACCAGGGCATCAAGGGGATTTACACCACCACTCTTTTCAAGTTCAAGCGGCCGGTCATTAACCAGCTTGAAAGCGCGCTCGAAGTCGGCCGCTCCTTCGTCCGTTCCGAATACCAGAAGGAATACAGCTGCCTGGCCCTGCTTTGGCGCGGAATCGGCCATTTCGTCGTCCTGCATCCGAAATACAAAATTCTTTTCGGCCCGGTCAGCATCAGCCAGGACTATCACAGCTTTTCCAAAAACCTGATTGTGCAATTCCTGCGGCAGAACAAACTGCATCCGGAGCTCGCGCGTTACGTGAAAGCCCGGTCCCCCTACCGTCCGGGCCGGACCGCCCGCGCCGACCGCCAGACCGTGGCCACGCTGGCCCACGATATCGACGAGGTTTCCCTCCTCATTTCCGAAATTGAAAAGGACGGAAAGGGCATCCCGATCCTGCTCAAGCACTACCTCCGGCTGAACGCCCGGATTTTAAGCTTTAACGTGGACCGCCAGTTTTCCAACGTGGTTGACAGCCTTATCCTGGTGGACATGACAAAATCCGACGGCAAATTGCTCGGACGTTTTATGAGCACGCAGGGATACAAGACTTTCGCCCAGTATCACGGCATTCTTTCAAACGATCCTTTAGCGACCTGAGGATGATGAAATGAAAAACGTTATTTTTTGGTTTTCAGGCACCGGCAATTCGCTTTCGGTCGCGATGGACCTGGCAAAGGCGCTCGGCAACACGGAATTGGTTCCGATTGCCGGCGTAATCAACCGCACGATCCGGCCAGGCGAGCAAACGGGCGTGGTGTTTCCCGTCTACGCCTTCGGCTTGCCGGCGATTGTCCGGCGTTTTCTCCAGAATCTGCCGGGCGCGAAGGCAAAATATATTTACACGGTTGCCACCATGGGCGGCATTGCCGGAACACCGCATCGCGAAGCGGACAAAATTTTGTCCGCCCAGGGCGCCAGGCTCTCGGCCGGCTGGTCGGTCACCATGCCGGGCAACTACCCGGTGCTCAGGGGGGCGCCCCCGCCGGAGAAACAGGAACGGATTTTTGAAAAAGCCCGAATGCGCGTTGAGGCAATCGCCGCCGGCATCACCGGCGGGGTGACCGGCATTTACGAAGACACGCGCCTTCCGCTGCGCTGGCCGCTGGAATTCATTCACGCCCGGGCCGGCGATAAATTTTCCGAAGCCGACGGCAATTTCACGGTCAACGCGAAATGCACCCATTGCGGGCTCTGCGCAAAAGTCTGCCCGGTGATAAATATCCGCATGGCCGAAGGCAGCCCGGTCTGGATGCATCACTGCGAGCAATGCATGGCCTGCCTGCAATGGTGCCCGGTCCAGGCGATAGAATACGGGAAATCAACCGTCGGCAAGACCCGCTACCATCATCCGCGCTTCAAGGCCGTTAATCTGTTTCTGCGGCAGGAATGACGATACGCGCCTCGTGAAATTTGGTAGAGCCGACTTTTCCGCCGCGGACCGGCCTTTGGCCGGATGTCGGCTATGCCTAGTGTAATGTAACTGAATTAAATGAATTTATAAGACTGAAAAACGCTAGAAAAATCACGGGATTGTCATTCCGAGCGTGCGAGGAATCTCGTTATGATGGAGATGCTTCGCTACGCTCAGCATGACAACCTATAAATACACGTCTGCGTGATACACTCCACTAGCTACTTTTTCAATAATTTGGCCAGGACCGGATCAGGCGCGGCGCCGAACTTCAGGGCGTTCAGATAATACTCGCCGGCCAGCGCTTTTTTCCTCGGCTCCTTTTTAATCAGCAGCCGGGCCAGGTTGTAATGGGCCTCTTTCAGGCGGGGATTGATTGTCAGGGCTTTTTGCATCTCGGACATGGCCTGGTCGGTTTCTCCCATCCCGGCCAGGGCAACGCCCAGAATGACATGCGCCGGGGCGTTGGAATTATCGTCATTGACCACAATCTCGGCCAGCTGGATGGCCTTGGCAAACTGCCGGTCATGGCATAAAATCAAGGCAAGAAGCATATTAATGTTGTTTTCCGGCGAAGGGATCACGCTCCATTGAAAAAGAAGATCGCGCGCCTGGTCAATCATGCCAAGCCGCAGGAAGCATCTGCCCGCCCCGCCGAGGGCGGCGGGATTCTGGTTGTTCTTCGTTAAAACCGCCTTGTAGATCTCCAGCGCCCCCTGAAAGTCGGCGGCTTGTTCCAGCTTGAACGCCTGCGCCGTTTTGCCGGCATTTTCCACATCACCCCCGGACGGCGCGGCCGGACTCATCGTCGGCAGGGAGTCGGACGGGGACGACGGCGTTGTTTTTTGAGTAACCGATCTGCGCTGGCCAGGCTCCGTTTTGCTTGAATTCAACGCCTTATCAAGCCCCTCACGGCAGTATTTAACCCGAAACGCCACGAGGTTCGTCTGCCAGGCGGGATATTCCGAGGCCAGTTTTTGAAATAATTTAAGGGATTCGTCGTAGAGCACCGCCGCGTCTTCGTTCATTTCACGTTTTAACAGCCAGTCGGCGGTCATCATGGATTCATGGGCCATGGAATAACTTTTCGCCGGTGACTGTTCGCTTGTTTCCGGCGCGGGCACCTGCCCGACGGCGGAAACCGCCCAGAAAACCGTCAATACCAGGCATGATTGTAAAATCGTTTTCGGCATAATCCTGATCCTCATTTGACTTTTGGTCATTAGATGTTAATAATATCAGAAAACGTGCTTATAAAAATAACTTAATGCAACAACTTGTCAGTACTATAACGCCCGGCCGGCGCCAATCAAGCACAGTATTAAAAGTTTTTGCGCGTCTTGCCGGGCGCTTCGCGTGGTTGTCATTCCCGATCCGCCATAGGCGGAATCGGGAATCCAGAACCAGAATAAAATATCTGGATTCCCGCTTGCGCGGGAATGACAGAAAAGGGATATGAGCATAATGTCCAAACCAGAGATTAAAACCGGAGAATCCGGGATTGTCCTGGCGGTGGCGCTGATCCTGCTCGGCATTATTGTGGCGCTTGTTCTGCAGGCCCAGGTCCTCGCGCGTTCATGCCTGAATCTTGAAAAAAAAAGGCTTGTCAGGATCCAGCTGCGCGAGGCGGCCGGCGACGGTGTCTGGCACGCGCTCAACAAGCTGGCGGCGGATCCGATTCTCCTGATTGACCATACCAACGAGGAATGGGCCGCGCCGTTTTCCTGCCAGTTGCCGAACGGCATCGACACGGAAATAAGGATTATTGACGAAAACCGCTTCGTCGACGCCAACATGCTCGCCTATCTCTCGCCTTCCGAACAGTGGCGGCCATCCTCGGCCCTCATCCGCGACTTTCTGGCCGGCGAAAGCACCTTTAATCCGGAAACACAAACCGAGATCATCAAGGACTGGGTTGACCAGGACAAGGAAGGCCGGTATGAAAAGGAATATTACCAGCGTCAACAGTCGCAATTCTATCCGGACAATTTGCCGCTGGAAAGCCGGGAAGAATTGCTCTGGCTGCTGGCGCCCGCAACCAACAAGGCGGCCGGGGCAACAGGACTGACCGTCCTGCCCGGAAAAGAAAGACACATTGAGCCGGTCAACGTAAACACCGCCGGCCGCCAGGCGCTCCTGGCCGTGTTCGGCGGACTCAATACCGCGCTGGTTGAAGGAATCATCAGCCGGCGCAATGGCGGGCCGATCCTGGCCCTGGACCAGATTCTGGACCCGCAAACCATCCAAAGATACTCGGCTTATCTTTCAATCCGAAGTTCCTTTTTTTCGGTCTATGCAAAGGCTAATATGGACGCTTCAACGGAAGAAGTATATTGTCTTGCCAGGCGCGATTCGGCCGGTAATGTGCAGATTGTCAGGTGGGTGGAACACTGATGAGCTTATTTTCCATAAAATGCCGTTACGGGGCAAGTCTCCCGGGGAAAACGCCGAGAATTGTCCGGGCGGAGCGATCGTTCACCGGCCGGATAAATCATTCCGCCGTCGCCTGGGACGCATCCACCCCCGGCCAACAACCGCCGGCGGAAGTGGCCGGATGCATCGGCATCCGGGAAAGCCTCACGCTCTGGCTGGATACGCCTTTCAGCTCAAAGCAGAAAGCCGTCAAGGTCCTCCCTTCCATGCTTGACGTTCAACTGCCTTTCCCGCTGGAAGACTGTTGCTATTGTTTTGTCCAATTCCGTAAAAAAACGGCCGGGACAATTTCAGTCCTCGCGGTTGCCGCGCGCCGCGCGACCGTCCAGCAGAGGCTGGATCAATACAAGGCCTGCGGCATTGACCCAACCACAATTGACCATGAAGGGCTCGCCCTCTGGCAGGAGAGCCTGCGCGAAAAGCCCGCGCGCTCCGACACGACCCGCGTTGTCATCAACCTTGAACCGGATCATGTTTCGTTTGTGATCGGGTCGGGGAAGATTTTTCTAAACGCCCACAGCCTGCAAACTTCCGTTGAACCCGGCGCCGAAATGAAGCCGGAAGAAGTTTTTCGCAACATGCATCGATTCCTGTGCGCCGATCTTCACGCCGGGGAAAAAGTTGAATGGGTTTTCTGCGGCGACCTGGCGCGCCATCCGGCGCTGGTCAACGCGCTCTACCGGCTTTTGAGCGCTGAATGGCCGGGCTCTTGCCTGGTCCATAAGTCGCCGGAAACATTTCTGCCCCGCGCCCTTGCTTCCCGCGCGCTTGCCGCCGGCGACGCGGCCTGTAATTTGCGCCAGCGGGACCTGACTCACGCCGACGTCGTTTCCAGACATCGAAAGAACTCGGCGCGCTCCGTTTCCCTGCTTCTTCTGGCCGGGATTATGATTTGCGTTTTCAATCTCGCCTGGCAAATTGCCGGCGCAATCCGGCTCAAGGCCGCCAGGCAGGAAATCTCGCGCCTGGCCGGAAAGCTTGCGCCGGGCAGCGTCATTCCCTACGGGCGCGAAATTGACGAGGCGCAAAAGATCGTGCAAAAGAGAATGAACGATTTCGCGCCGGTCCTGCACATGTTTGCCCGGCCGCTCGCGACGCGGCTGGCGGAGATAATCAACGCCGGCAAGGAAGCCGGGGTGTCTTTCACACGCCTTGAAATTACCCGTGAAAAAATAACCATCGGCGGGACGACGGAGGATTGGAACTACTGCGAGCTCCTCGTAAAACGCCTGAAACTCATCGGCTACAAGGCTGAAATGGAACGAACGGAAGGCCGGGACGACACCCTGGTCCATTTCACCGTGAAGGGAGGCGCCCTGCCATGAAGCTGAAAAACGAATCACTTTTCAGGCTGGGCGCCGTGGCGCTGCTCGCGGCGGGCATCCTCTGGACGGCGATCAACTTCCTGCGCGCCGACCAGTTCTTCCAGCTGTTGCGGTCAAAGCAGGACGCAGTCATAAAACTGCGGGAATTGAATCAACGGAACGATCTTCTCGAGTCCTCATTCGCCGCGCTCGCCGCCGTTTCCAACGCCGTTCCGCCGTTGTCGGCGATTGCCTCAGCCGCGGTTACCGGAACGGTGGCCGAGATCCGCGAGCTTGATTCGCGGCCAATGGGACGGGGATTGACTGCAAAGAGGACGGAAATAAAATTCACCGAGGTCGGCTTGAACTCAATCGCCGATTTCCTGCGAGTCGCCGAGACCCGGAACCCCCCCTGGCGGCTCGCGGAATGCGTCATCATCAGCTCATCAAAAGCCGACGGCATCGGCTCCGCAATCCTGATTATGGAAACGGTCGCCCGCCAGCCGTGAATAATTTCATCGCACTTTTCAACGCACAATACAGATCAGAACGATGTTGAAACCCGGGCATAATCGGCCGACGAGAGCCTGAACAGCCAGGTTGAAATGGCAGCGTTGTAGAGCACAAGATCGGCCAGTCCATCGCCATCGTAATCACCCGAAACCGGCGAATAATCTGGCCCGCCGAATCCTTCAACTGTTCCGGTAAGTGCATAAACCAGATCGCCCAATTTAAGGAACCAACTGCCAGCATCCGGCACTCATGCAAACTGTTCCATCGGCACCAGAACCTGAGACTTGGCTTTTCGGCGGGAGGAGTAGACCTCAGAAAAATCATGTTCGATTTTCTTCAAAACCTCGCCCTTAAAATACTGCTCGCCGCAAAACTCGCACTGTTCACAGGGCACGTCGTCCACAATCAGCATTTTGCCATCATGCTTATAAATATATTGAGTCCGTGTTTCCTTAAAATTCTTATTCCCGCAAAAATTGCATGTTTTATTCATATTTAACCTCGCTCATATGGATTCTTAAACTTTGGCGCAGTCGGGATATAAACCGTTACAATCGCCAGGTATTCCCCGCGCCGGCCGCATACCGCATGCACCGGAACGCCTGAACTGGTAAAACCCGCCACCAGACAACTTTCGCCGCGACCGGTATCTATATATTGTTCCAATACTCTTCCGACGAGTAATGCTTCTGTTATCTCAATAACAGTCAGGTTCTCATTCTGCCGTTCCTGATCGCCATGCCTGGAAAAATAATATTCATCCGTCCTGATTCTATCACAGATCCATGCCGACTCAATCATCCAAGCACCTATTCATGCGCAGATTTCACAGCCTCAACAGCACTGAGATCCATATTTGGAATGCAATTAAAGAATCAATTCTTTTTGGTAAGATTTTCAACCAGCGTGTCGGCCTTGAAAAATTTCATCCAGGCCTTCTCGGAGAGGACACAACGGGCGACAAGCAGCAGAACGATGACGTAAACGCCGCCCAGAACCAGCAGGCCGATTGCCACGGCTGCCAGGGTTTTAAACCAAAGGTAAAGCCCGACAAAGAGGGCCGCGTGCAGGAGCACCACTCCCAACGCAAAGAAAAAGACGCCCAGCCAGACCAGCAGGGCGGAAAGGAATCCCTGCCGCCCGCTTTGAATGGCCTTGAGATAATAAGCGGCCGCTTCCAGTTTCACCAGATCAACCGAAGCCCGGCGGTAACGGTTCATGAACCAAAACGCGGCCGCGGTGGCAAGACCCCTCACAAAACGGTTAAGCATAACATTACCCAAATTGGCAGGTTCACGGTTCAGTGTTCAATGTTCCGAATTCAGCATTCAGGAGCGGTTTCCTAAATTCCGCATCCTGCCTTCTGCCTTTCCGCCTTCGCGGCTCGGCAAAGCGCCGCTACTCGCCTCGGCGGAGCCGCCTACGGCGAAGCCCGGGTGGCGCGACGACGGCTGCCTTTGTGCCTTCTTCGGCCTTTCCTTATTTGCTCCGGCCGAGAATGTAGCCGATCAGCAGCGAGCCGAGGGCCACCCCGCCGATATACGGCCACGGATTTTCACGGACCTGCTGGTCGACTTCGGCGGCGATTTCCTTCGCCTTTTCCGTCCCGACTTCCGAGGCGTGCGCGGCCGCCTTCATGGCCTGTTTTTTGGCCGAAAGCAGGGAATGGACAATGTCCTCTTCCTTGTCAATCAGGGCGTCCTTGAGATTGGTATATTTGCCCTTGATCATGTCTTGAAGCTCGTTCTTTTTCTCCTTGGCCGCATCCTCAAGCAGTTTCAAGGCCTCCGACAGTTTTTCAGCGCTGGTTATGGCAGTATTCATCTTGTTGCTCCTTTCATTATTGGTAATAGTGCCGGATAACCGGAACGGCGTCAATACTATAATCAGAGAAAAAAGATGGATTATCAGCCGCCCTTCCTTTATATTGCCCGGCATGAAAGTATTTGTGACAGGCGGGGCGGG
>CAYYWX010000022.1:0-4453 GCA_964475405.1 uncultured Verrucomicrobiota bacterium | reverse complement strand
AAAGATGCTCCTGGAGGCCGGCCATGAAGTGACCGTCTTTGATAATTTTGAGCGCGGCCACCGGGCCGCGGTCCATCCGCGCGCCGCCTTGATCGAAGGCGACTTGCGCGACCAGGCCGCGATTGAGCGCGCCATGCAAAAGGCAAAACCGGCGGCGGTCATTCATTTCGCGGCCTATGCGCTCGTCGGCGAATCAATGGCCGAGCCTGAAAATTATTTCAACAATAACGTCAAGGGCGGGATCAACCTTGCCGGGGCGATGCTGAAAGCGAACGTTAAAAAAATCGTTTTTTCCTCCACCTGCGCGACCTACGGCCAGCCGGAGGAAACGCCGATAAAGGAAAGCGCCCCGCAGCGGCCGACCAATCCCTACGGCGAGTCCAAGCTGATGCTTGAAAAAATACTCTCCTGGCACGGACAGATCCATTCCCTGCGGGGCATATACCTGCGCTATTTCAACGCCTGCGGCGCGTCCGGAAAATTCGGGGAGGACCACGCTCCGGAAACCCACCTGATACCCAACATCATGAAAGTCGCCCTCGGCCGGGAACCGGCGCTCAAGATTTACGGCGACGATTACGACACGCCCGATGGAACCTGCATCCGCGATTACATCCACATCGAAGACCTGGCCAAGGCCCATATCCTGGCGCTGACCGCGAAACAAACCGGGGCGTTCAACCTCGGGACCGGGACGGGATACTCGGTGCAGGAAATCCTGGAAGCCGCGCGCCGGATCACGGGAAGGAAAATTCCCGCCAGGATAATGCCGCGCCGGCCGGGCGATCCCGCGCGGCTGGTCGCCGACGCGACAAAAGCCTCGACCAAGCTGGCCTGGCGGCCGACCCGCAGCTCCCTGCAAGACATCATTTCAAGCGCCTGGACATGGCATAAGACCCATCCGGACGGTTATGGAAATTGAATAAAGATTGTTAATGGGACAATGAAGGAGAGATTGAATTGTTTTCTGTCATTCCCGCGAAAGCGGGAATCCAGTATTAGATTTTTTGGATTCCCGATCAAGTCGGGAATGACAGAATAGAATCCCGCAATTTCATTTCATAACCGATCCGTTGCAATGATTGACTTTTAAACATAGACTTGATAAAGAAAAAGAACTTGATACCTAATGTCTAAAATCTGATTAGAAATGTAAAATAGGCGAACATACCCCATGGCCATTCCATCTTTATCTTTTGAAAAACCGATCCTGGAACTTGAGGAAAGACTGCGCGAACTGAAGGAATTCAGCGAAGCGCACAATATTGATGTTTCCGCCGAACTGACCGACTTGAAAAAGACGATCAACGAAACCCAGCGAAGAGTGTTCGGCAATCTCTCCCCCTGGGACGAAGTCCAGCTCGCCCGTCATCCCCAGCGGCCTTACACCCTGGATTACATTGAAAAAATGTGCGCCGATTTCGTGGAATTGCACGGCGACCGGCTTTTCAAGGATGACCAGGCGATCGTGGGCGGCTTTGCCGCGCTGGACTCCGAAAAAGTCATGATCATCGGCACCCAGAAGGGACGCGATGTCAAAAGCAATGTCCGGCGCAATTTTGGAATGGCGCATCCGGAAGGTTACCGCAAGGCCCTGCGCCTCATGAAACTCGCCGCCAAGTTCAATTGCCCGATCATTTCATTGATTGACACCGCCGGCGCCTACCCCGGCATCGGCAGCGAGGAGCGCCATATTTCCGAAGCGATCGCCGTCAACCTCCGCGAAGCTTTTCTCCTCCCCGTCCCGATTATCGTGACGATCATCGGCGAAGGCGGCAGCGGCGGCGCGCTGGGCATCGGCATCGGCGACCGCATCCTGATCCTGGAACACTCCTACTATTCCGTGATTTCCCCCGAGGGCTGCGCGGCGATACTCTGGAAAGACAGGGCCTATGCCAGCAAGGCGGCCGAAGCCCTCCAGCTTACGGCCAAGCACCTTCTCAAGGCCAAGCTGGTGGATGAAATTGTTCCCGAACCGCCCGGCGGCGCCCACCGCAACCCGGACGCCATGGCCTCCGAGCTGAAGAAATGCCTTTTAAAAAACCTGCAGGAATTGAAAAAAATTCCGGCGGACGCGCTGATGCAAAAACGTTACGACAAATTCCGCGCGATGGGAGTTTTCAATAATGAAGAAAGCGGCCGGGAGCCACCGGCCGGGTCCCCTGGCCGGCACGAGCCCGGCTCGGGCACAGGCGGGCAGACGGAAGTCAGAGGCCAGAGGTCAGAGGTCAGCCGGGAATCGGAACAAAACCACAAAACAGAGAAAGCATGAGCGCATCCGTCCTCCATCCCTTCCGCACCCACACCTGCGGCGAACTGCGCCGCGCGCACATATCGCAGACCACGCGGCTTTCCGGCTGGGTTTTCCGCAAAAGGGACCACGGCCAGCTTCTCTTTATAGACTTGCGCGACCACTACGGAATAACCCAGATCGTAATCCAGCCCGACCGCGATTTTTTTGACTTTTGCACGCACCTCAAGCTGGAAAGCGTCATCACCGTGACCGGAGGGGTCGTGGAACGTTCCGCCGACACGATCAACCCCAACCTGGGCACCGGCGAAATAGAAGTCGTCGCCCAAACCGTGGGCCTGGAATCGGCCTGCGAAGCGCTACCGCTCCAGATAGACACCGCGGAAGACGGCCCCGAGGAGACGCGCCTGCGTTACCGCTATCTTGACCTGCGGCGCGAAAGGATGCACCGCAATATTCTCCTGCGCTCGCAGGTGATCGCCTTCATCCGCCAGCGCATGACCGAGCTCGGTTTCCATGAATTTCAAACTCCCATCCTGACCAGCAGCTCGCCGGAAGGCGCCCGCGATTACCTTGTCCCCAGCCGGATCCATCCCGGCCACTTTTACGCCCTGCCTCAGGCGCCCCAGCAGTTCAAGCAACTCCTGATGATCGCCGGCTTCGACCGCTATTTCCAGATCGCCCCCTGCTTCCGCGACGAGGACGCGCGGGCCGACCGCTCGCCGGGCGAATTTTACCAGCTTGACCTGGAAATGTCCTTCGTGACGCAGGAGGAAGTCTTTGCCGTGGTTGAGGACGTTTTTCTCAAGACTTTTGAAAAGTTTTCAAAGAAACCCTTTAATCCTCCCCCCTTCCCGCGCATTCCCTACGCGGAAGCGATGCTTAAATACGGCACCGACAAGCCCGACCTGCGGATCCCGATTGAATTGAGGAATGTCACGGAAATATTCAAGAATTCCGGCCTGAACGCCTTCCGCTCGCTGATTGAGCAGGGCGCCGAAGTCCGGGCAATCCCGGTCAAGGCGATCGCCTCCAAGCCGCGCAGTTTTTTTGACAAGCTGACCGAGAAAGCGAAAATAATGGGCGCGAAGGGGCTGGCCTACCTGGTCTGGTCCGGCGACGCCGTCAAGGGGCCGATTGCCAAGTTTCTCACCCCCGAGCAATTAAACGCGATCGCCAAGGCGTGCGACATAGGCGCCGGCGACGTGGTTTTCTTTGTCTGTGAAAAACCTCCGGCTTCCAGCCGGCTTTCCGCCGAAATCCGCTCAACCCTCGGCGAGGAATTGAACTTGATCGACAAAAACGTGTTCAAGTTCTGCTGGGTGGTGGATTTCCCGATGTTTGAGCGCGACGAGGAGACCGGCCAGGTTATTTTCTCCCACAATCCCTTCTCCATGCCGCAGGGCGGCCTGCGGGCCTTGCAGGAACAGGATCCGCTGACAATCAAGGCCTTTCAGTATGATATCGTCTGCAACGGCTGCGAGCTTTCCAGCGGCGCGATCCGCAATCATTCCCCCGAGATCATGTACCGCGCCTTTAAAATCGCCGGCTACACGGAAGAAGACGTCAATGAGAAATTCAGCGGCATGATAAACGCCCTGCGGCTGGGCGCGCCGCCCCACGGCGGCATTGCCCCGGGGATTGACCGGATCGTGATGTTGCTGGCCAACGAGCAGAATCTGCGCGAGGTGGTCGCCTTCCCGATGAACCAGCGCGCGCAGGATTTGATGATGGGCGCGCCGGCAACGGTCACCGAAAAACAATTGCGCGAGCTTCACCTGAAAATTAATCTGCCCCCGGCAAAGGATGTTCCGCCGGCCGGACAGTGATTATTTTAATCCGCCGGCGAATAACGTTTCGCAAATATTTTTTTGCTGATATTCCGCAGAATCAGTCGGTAAAGAAACTACTCGGACAATGCGAGGCGACTGTCATCCCGAGCAAAGCGAGGGATCTCGTTCCTGTACCGGCTACTTATACTGACATGCAATCAACACAATGCTAATATCATCTTGCCTGCCCGCCATAGCATATTTGCGACGGCGGGAGCGAAGCGAAGGATCTCATCTGTACGGGTAATTATAGCCGAGATTTCTCGCTATGCTCGAAATGACAAATGGGTAGTGATAAGTTGGTATCAAGCGACGGATGAAAACCTATTTCGTTTACATGATGACGAACAAGGGGCGCTCGACGCTTTAC
>CAYYWX010000021.1:9979-50944 GCA_964475405.1 uncultured Verrucomicrobiota bacterium | reverse complement strand
TCGCGATTGACGCGCCAGCCCACATAAACCCCAAGCAAACTGCCGATGCCGCTGACGATGTATCCGGTCATGAAACCGAAATAAGCTCCGATCAGCCATCCAACCCAGCCGAGGACTGTCACGCCAACCAGAATGCACAGTTTATTCATGATTTATCCCTGTCAAGTCGACCCCAAATCGCCATATACTCGCGACCTAAAAAATCAACCACTGATTACACGGATTTCACGGATACGGCCAGAATCAGTGCCATCCGTGGTAAATATTCTTTTTTTAATATGGCTGTTTCGTGTGCATATCAGCCGTTAAATTTCCAAAACTTCATTCAACGCCGGCAGGACGGGCGTCAGGCCGTGGCGTTCGGCAATGAGTTTGCCCAGGGCCGCGCGGGCAGTATCTTCACCGTGGGTCAGGACCACGCGCGGCCTGGCAGGCGCGAGCGCCGAAAACCATTTCAGCAGGTCCGTTTGCCCGGCGTGCGCGCTGAATCCGCCCAGGGTGTGAATCTGCGCTCGTACCGCGATCTTTTCGCCGAAAAGCGTGACTTCCTTGACGCCTTCCACCAACAGGCGTCCGAGCGTGCCCCGGCCCTGGAAGCCCACGATGACAACATGCGCCTCGGGTTTCCCCAGGTTGTTGCGCAGGTGGTGCAGGATGCGGCCGGCGTTGCACATGCCGGCGCCGGCCATCACCAGGCACGGACCGGGAACGTCGTTGATTCGCTTGGATTCTTCCGTGGTCGCGGTCATTTTCATCGTGGCGAGGTCTTCCGCGACCGGCTTTTCCTTCAGGAACGCGGTCATTTCTTCATCAAACAGTTCCGGGTGGCGGGCGTAGATCCGCGAGGCCTCAATCGCCATCGGGCTGTCGAGGAAGACCGGAAATGGGTCAATTAATTTCCGCCGGAAAATCCAGGCGAGCAAAGAGGTCAGGAGTTGCGCGCGGCCAACGGCGAAGGTCGGCACGAGCACCTTGCCTTTCCGGGCGACAGCCTGTTTGAGGACGGATACGAACTCGTTGACCGTCTCGGCAAACGGACGGTGATCGCGGTCGCCGTAGGTTGATTCAAGGAAGACCATGTCAGCCTGCGAAAACGGCTCTGAATCGCGCAGGATGGGGGCGCCATTTGGGCCGAGGTCGCCGGAAAACACAATCTTGCGTTGTGCGCCGTTTTCATCAACGAGCAACTGGATGCTGGCCGAGCCGAGCATATGGCCGGCCTCAACGAAGCGCGCCTGCACGCCCGGGGCGACTTTGACCGGCTCGTTATACGGCGCCGGCTTGAGTTGACGGAGAATATTTTCCGCGTCTTCCGCGGTATAGAGCGGTGTTACGGGCGCTTCTCCGGTTTTCAGGTGTTTCCGGTTATGGCGTTCGGTGTCCTGGGCCTGGATCTTGGCCGAATCGCGCAGGATCAGGCCGGTCATGTCAATCGTGGCGGGAGTGGTGAATACCGGGCCGGTGAAACCAGTTCGTGCCACCAGGGGCAGGCGGCCGTTGTGGTCAAGATGCGCGTGGGTGAGGAGCACGGCGTTGAGACGATCCGTGACGGCGCCAAGGGGCGCGCGATTCATGTCATCCGCCCTTTTCCCGCCCTGGAATATGCCGCAATCCACGAGCAACTTGGCCTGCCGGGTCTCAACAAGATAGGCCGAGCCGGTGACTTCCCCGCCGGCCGCTCCGAGAAGCGTGATTTTCATGGTTTGTCTTCCTGGGAATCAGAATTATATTTCAGTACCTGATACAATCAAAACCGCTATGAAAAACAAGAAAATCACCACGGATGGCACGGATAGCACTGATATGGAATGTTTTCCCGCCTGAAAGCGGACCCGCCCAGGCGGAACAAGGTCTTTCTTACTCCCTATATCCGTGTCATCAGTGTAATCCGTGGTAGATTTTTTGGGTTGCGGACATAGCCCGCTTCAGTTCAGAAGGAAAGATAGCAGATTCGATTCGCTCGGCAAAGGCGATTGTTGCTTTGTCCATCGGAAAATAAATTCAAAAGACAGGAAAGTTGCCACAAAGATGCACAAAATTCACAAATAAATATTTTTTGTGCTCTTCATGTACTTTATTGTGGCTAATGATCTTGAAAGTGGCGGATCTGTCCTGATTAAGGATTGTTCAGATTCCTATTCGCTATCGTCATTTTTGTCCCTGTCAACCCTGCGCCAAGCCAGACGGCTTGCCAGGTAATAAATCGCAATTACCGCAAGAATGATGAGGAGAATCGGTGTTTCGTGTTTCTTGATGTCGGCGATCAGCAATTCAAAGGCCTGTCCCGCGAAATATCCGACCAGGAGAAAGGCCAACGTCCAGATCGCGGCGCCGACCGCGTTCATAATGGAAAAATAAGCCGGTCTGATTTTTACCATTCCGGCCGCGATGCATCCTGCCGTTTGCGCTCCATAGACAAAACGAAAACCAAGGATGAAAAGTCCCTTGTAGCGTTCCAGCACTGTCGATAAACGGGCATAGCGCTGTCGCCAGAATTCCCAATGCGCCAGCATGTATCGGCCGGCCCACAGCCCGATGAAATAATAAGCCTGGAACTTAAGGAATGTGGCCGCAAATGCGGTCGCAAAAACGCCTGCGACGTTAAGATATTGCTGGTGAGCCAGGAATCCGGCCGCGCTGAGCGTGAGCGGTCCTTCCAGGCATACGCCTAGAAAAACCGCCCAGTATCCATATTGCTCCAGCAATTGTTCAATTTGCATGATGATCCGTTCCCGGGAGGCGCGTCTTGGCACGTGTTATGAAATCTAACTGTATTTTTCTAATACCGCAGAACGATTCGAATCACCGTTTCGAATCCGCTGCTGGCGAAAAATACGGTACATTTGTTGGACGGGTGCTATTTTTTTATCTTTACGTCGCTGATTACCATCCTGTGGTCAGAAACGCTATTCTTTACGGCAAAGGACTGGAGTGTAGTGAACTCACGGGACACCCAGATCTGGTCTATCCGAAGCAACGGCATGTCATTTGCAATCGTGTTACCAATACCGCGACCTTGCGCATGAAACGAGTCATATAATGTGTCGGGAAGCAGGTTAAATACCTTGTCACCTGGGGGAGCATTAAAATCTCCCGCAACAATAATGGGTTTTGTTATGTCCAGAATGGCAACCAATTGCTCCATTTGCTGGAGCTGAGCCAGGCGAAGTCTTGTCTGGCTCCTCCAGTAATGGGGATCCCATAACTCGATGGCGGCAATACTGGGCCACAGCCTTAGGGAGACCAATATCACTTCGCCAACGCTTGGCAATGTGGTGACTCCCAATGAGAAGAAAGATATTCCTTTTTGATGGTGAAGCGACTGTAGCTTCCCTTTCATCACGATACTGGAGTCAATATCATACACGAAGACTCCGTGTGCTCCAAATAAATCGCGCGCTAAGTTCTCGATTTCCTTTTTTGGTGGCGATTCCTGCAAGAAGACAATATCAGGGTTCCATGTCTTTATTTCCTGAAGAACAAGGGGGTTTCCTGCTGCGCAGTTGACGGAGATCAATCTCAAGACATCGGGTGACTTTGTTGACTTCACGGGGCTCAGCAGTCCCCGCAACAACGTCTTTGGCTCTTCGATATGCAACAGCGCGAAGCACAGCCATGCCAGCCCGCATAGGATTGCCGGGAAACGGTATTTCCGCCGCAGAAAAGGAAGCATCGGGACAATCAGCAAAAGCCACCCCCAGGCGGGAAAGAACGTGACAATGGCAAATGCATTGGGACGTAGCCAGTAAATGATCGTCAGAAAACATGCCGTCCCGATTAATAGCGTAAGTGGCCATGCCTTTTTAAATTGAGAGCGTATCTCCGGAAAATGTTGTTTGCCAATTTCCATTTTATTTATTTCTACCCAATGCCCGCCTTGAGCTTTGGTGCTCTTAGTGAAGTAAACTCGACGCGTTCCCTTTTTTGCGAGTCAGTCCCGGCGAGCCGATTGGGGCCTCTATTTCTTTTCCTTTGTCTTAAAGGTGTTGAATATAAGGACGGTACAGATTCCGATGACGTATCCGTTCAATAGAAGATTCAGTCCTTGCGTTTTTGGCAAGTCGTTGTGTCTCAGGAGAATCACAATATCTGCAAGCATAAGAACTATGATCGCCAAATTCGTCATGATTTTCATAATCTCATGACCCAATGGTGGCGAATTTGATGGTTTGGTGGCGTCATTTATTGAACGGGATTCCGAGATCCTTGCATATCTTTTGAGCAAGGTGATCGTTGATCTCGGTATGGCGGGGAACGGAAGATCGGCGATTTTGTACGGGGTTACCCCACCATGAATGGCTTCCGCCTTCCCGAATAAAGACACAACCATGCTCACGCATGTGCCGGAGCAGTTCCCTGCGTTTCATACGGTAACCAGTTCTTCGGTATAGTCGGGGGCCGCCGCACGGATGGCGTCCTCGCGGTTGAGTTCGAGCGCTTCATCCAGCGTGGTGCGAAGACTGTCCAGGAGCGCTTCACGCGTCCGTTCCTGGCAGTTAACGCCGGGCACTTCCTCAATCCAGCCGATCCACCAGCCGCCATCCTGTTTCATCGCTGCGGTATATGTGTTTGCCATGGTCATTCACCTAATGCTTGAAGAATATCTGGCTCTGGTTCATTTGTCAATCCGCCGAACTACATGGAAAAGAGCATCATTCCGATCCCCAAGATCACCCATGAAAGAGAAATGCCGATTCCGACAATTGCCCACGCAAGCGGCTTTTCTCCCCTGTGGAAAGCAATTGAGGAAAGAACAACCCCGGCAAGTACCAATAACATTATGAGGAGCGCTAACAGCGTTCCGGAAATGTCACTTCACCCAGGTTGGAGGACAAGATAAATTACAACACAGAGAATCTGTCCGAATCCACAAATAGCGCTGCATCTTCCATATTTCATGATTACTCCTTAACTTAACAACGTCAGTGCTGAGGATCGGCGAACTTTTGAGCCGTATCCTCTGGCACTTTATTGGCTTCATTTGTTGATCTTAATATCACAGGACCGATGCCTTGAATAAGAAGTGGTTCGCCCAAAAGGGATACACGGATGCCGGTCTGATTTCCATCCGAATCCGGTTTGTACCACACGATCCAGCGCGGGATGGGTACAATCCTATCCTTCTCGTCCGTGAATGTAATCCCGGTATGTGAGAATTCTTTTGACGGTAACCATTTGGTTTGCCACGGAACCGCCCGAGAACGGGCTACGCAATAGGATGTTGCCACGGCTCCGAGCAAAAGAATAATGAAACCCATCAGGTATATTGTATTCCGTTTTTTCATGTCGTTCTTCAAAGTCAACATATATTACTTCTGAATTACATGTTTCAATATGCAATCTTATTCCAATTCCTTGTCGGCGCGGCGCAGTATATCTTCCAGTTTGCCGATGACCTTGTCGGGCAGGGGATTCTTCTGGGGAGCGGCGAGGATTTCTTCAACCCTTTTCCGGGCCTGGGGATAGACGTCCGGGCTGCCCAATTCCAGCCAGCGGTCGTGCGTGTTGCGGTCCAGCAGGTCCGGCATGAGGAATTCGTCGCTGCGGCAGGCCGCCAGCGTGCTGTCTTCCATCAGGAAATTACCGCCGGGTTTGACCTTGGCAATGTCGTCAAAATAGTTTTTTGCGTCGCAAACATCCACGCCGTCCTTCATCCGTTTGCAGATCCGGGCTATCTCGTGGTCCACCACGATCTGTTCCTGGACCAGGAGCTGGCTGGTTTCCAGCTCGCCGATGCCGTTGATCACGTCAACCCCGGATAGGACCAGCGGCATGGCGCTGGTCATCTTTTCCATGATGGCCTGGGTGCCGGGCGCCTTGGAGTCGGAAAGGCATCCGGCCTGGGTGCCGGGCAGGCCATAGAATTTTGCCATTTCGCCTAGGGAGCCGTTGATCAGGGTTGATTCCGGGGCGCCTTCCAGGAACGAGCCGGAATTGAAATTCATTATTCCAGCGGCGTGGCCGTAGATGATCGGCGTGCCGGGTTCGGCCATCTGGAAGAGGACCAGCGTGGAGAGGCCCTCGGCGTTGGCGACCGCCAGGTCGGAATAGAGGCTGGCTGGCCCGGTAGAGCCGCAGGCCGGCATCGGGTAGGACAGGATCGGGACATGATATTTGACCAGCTCCAGGTAAGTCTCGCACATCTCGGCGTCATGGGTCAGCGGGGGGATGGTGCAATAGCAGACCGAAAATATTTTTCGTTTCCTGATTTCATCCTCGCTCCCGAGGATGGCCGCGAGTCCCTCGATGAGGTAGGGGATTTCCTTCCGGCGGTGGAGCTCGTGCTGGATATGCTTGGATGAATTCATCAGGGAGAGGAAGGTTGTGCGGATGTCGTCCGAGCTCAACTGGATGTCGTCCAGCACGACGTTCGGCCAGACGACCGCGCCGAGCGTCATCTCCTCAAAAATCTTCAGACTCGCGACGAGGTCCTTTGTGATCGCCGGCCGCCGAGCGCCGGTCTCAAAATCAATCGCGAAAGTCGCCGCGCCGTCCAGCGTGTATCCGGTGTAATCCGACGGCATCTTGAAATTAAAGGCCGGGTTGCGCGCGCCGAGCACGAACGATTTCGGCGCCGTTTTGAGGGCCTGGTCCACCATAAAAGGCGGGATGCGCGCGATCTTGTTTTCCCGGTCAATGCTGGCGCCGTTATCGCCCAACAGCTTGAGCGCGACGGGGCTCATGAATTTTACTCCGATTTCTGATAGGATTTTGAGCGTGTCCTCGTGGATTCTCAATTTTTCGTTTTCCGACAGGAAACTGCATTTCATGCGCATGATGTATTCTCCAGATTGTTTATTTGAAGATTATGGCGAGGAGGCCGAGCAGGACCAGGTAGATCGCGAAGGGACGCAACGAATGGGCGCGGAAATATTTAAGGCAGAAATGGATCGCCCCGAGGCTGACCAGGAAGCTGACAACGAACTCGGCCAGGACCAGGGCCGGCTCGGCGCCCGTCTCGGCAGTCTTAAGGATTTCACGCGACTGCAAAACGAGTGCCCCGGCGATGGCCGGCACGACCATGAGAAAGGCGAAGCGCACGGAGCTTTCGCGGCTTTGTCCGCAAAGCATCCCGCCGCCGGTCGTCCAGCCCGAGCGCGAGGCGCCGGGCAGCAGGGCGACCACCTGCATGAGGCCGGTGAGGAACGCGCCGATAAACCCGATTTTTTCCCCGGTTGTTTTTTCCGGACGGTATTCAACGAGCAGGAAGAGGAGCGCGGTCATGATCATGCTCATCCCGGTGATGGCTGAATTGCGCATGATCGCGTCGCTTTCCAGGAGCGGCTTCAGTAGCGGGCCGACCACGGCCGCCGGGATGGTCGCGACCAGCAGCAGCCAGGGCAGGCGGCGGTAATATCGGCGGTCGGTTGCGTCATCCGAAAAATACCCGCGGAAAATGGCGATCCATTCCCGCCAGAAATAAATGAGGATGGCCAGCAGGCTGCCGCCGTGCAGGACGGTGTCGACCACCAGCCCGCTCCGGTCGGACCAGCCGAAGAAATGGCGCGCGAGGACGAGGTGGCCGGATGAGCTGACCGGCAGGAACTCGGTTATTCCCTGGAGAACCGCCAGCGCCAGCGACTGCAATATGTTCGGATCGGTGTTCATGATCAACTCGTGAAATATCAGCATTTATCGGGCAAATTGTCAAATTCAAGTTAAGAGGGATGGTTTCACGCCGAAGGTGTAAGGCAAATTATTTTATCCATCCCGATCGGTACCCACCCCGGCCTATGGCCACCCCTCCGGTGGAGGGGATCTTTCATGCCGCGGGCGGCGAATCCGGCGATTCAAGACATTTTTCCAGGGATTTACCAGCCGTTATCGCCGAATTATTGTTGACCAGCGATGGTTTGACTTCCCTATGCCATTTCCACAGGAAATAAATGGCCGGATAGACCATGAGCTCCATGACGAAGGAGGTGATGAGGCCGCCGACCATCGGCGCTGCCACGCGTTTCATCATGTCCGCGCCGGTGCCGGCCGACCACATGATCGGCATGAGGCCCATGCCGGCCGCGGCCACGGTCATGATCTTGGGTCGGATCCGTTTCACCGCGCCGTGGATGATGGCCTCGTGCAGGTCGGAAAGGTTACGCAGCCGGCCGGCGCGTTTCGCCTCGTCGAACGACAAATCCAGGAACATCAGCATGAACACTCCCGTCTCCGCGTCCAGCCCCATCAGGGCGATCATGCCCACCCAGACCGCGATGGAGATGTTGTAATCGAGGAAGTAAAGCAGCCAGACCGCGCCGACCAGCGAGAACGGCACGGCCAGCATCACGACCAGCGCCTTGAAGGACGACCTGGTGTTCATGTAAAGCAGGAGGAATATGAGCAGGATGGTTATGGGCACGATGATTTTCAGGCGTTCGCGCACGCGCATCATGTTCTCGTATTGTCCGCTCCAGACCAGCGAGTAACCGGCGGGCAGCTTCAATTCCTTTGCTACGGCCCGCTTGGCGTCCTCCACGTAGCCGCCGACGTCGCGGCCGGTGATGTCAACATAAACGTATCCGGCGAGCATCCCGTTTTCGTCGCGGATCATGGCCGGGCCGTTCACCAGTTGGATGTCGGCCACCTCAATGACCGGCACCTGGGCCCCGTTGCGGGTGGTGACGAGCACGCGCTCCAGCTGGTCAAGGTCGGCGCGCAGGTCGCGCGGGTAGCGCAGGTTGATCGTGTAGCGCTCGCGACCCTCAATCGTGGTGGAGATGTTCTCGCCGCCGACGGCGGTCATGATGACCGATTGCAGGTCATCCAGCGTCAGGCCGTAACGGGCGAGCGCCTCGCGCTTCGGCGTGAAGTCAACGAAGTAACCGCCCGCGGCGCGCTCAGCGTAGATACTGCGCGTGCCGGGCACTTTGCGGACGATCGTTTCAATCCGTTCGCCGATATCCTGGATCTTTTCAAGGTCCGCTCCGAAAACCTTGATGCCGACCGGAGTCCGCACGCCGGTGGAAAGCATGTCTATCCGGCCCTTGATCGGCATGGTCCAGGCGTTCACGTTGCCGGGAATTTGCAGGGCGCGGTCCATCTCATTGATCAGTTCTTCCCATGAAATGCGCGCCGGCCAGGCCTGCCCGAGGACGGCCGCCAGCGGCCTTGGCGCCCAGGACGAATACCAGCGTTGTTTTGCGCGCCACTCGCCCGGCGGCTTGAGCACGACCGTGGTCTCCATCATGGAAAACGGCGCCGGGTCGGTGGAGGTGTCGGAGCGCCCGGCCTTGCCGAAGACGGAGACAACCTCGGGAAACGAGCGCAGGATGCGGTCCTCAATTTCCATCAGCCGTTGCGCCTCGGTGACGGAAATGCCGGGCAGGGTGGTGGGCATGTAGAGAATCACGCCCTCGTTCAAGGGCGGCATGAATTCATGCCCGAGCTTGAAATAAACCGGGACGGCGGAAGCGACGACCAGCATGGCGAGCGCGATTGTCGTTTTGGGGTTGCGCAGGACCCAGCGGCACGGTCTTTCATACAACGCAAAGAGAACGCGGCTGACGGGATGCTTTTCCTCGGGATAGTATTTTCCAACCGTGACGCCGTTGACGATCCAGGCCAGCCAGCCGGGGCGGAATTTGAACCTGTCCATGCGCGCGAAGAGCATGCGCACCGCCGGGTCGAGCGTGATCGCCAGCAGGGCCGCCAGCGCGATGGCCAGGGTCTTGGTGTAAGCCAGCGGCTTGAACAGGCGGCCTTCCTGCTCGACGAGCGTGAATATCGGCAGGAACGCCACCGCGATCACCAGGAGCGAGAAAAACACCGAGGGGCCGACCTCCATGAGGGCCTCCAGGCGGATCTTGTGGAAATCGCCGCGGCGGCCTTCCTCCTGCCAGCGCTCCAGTTTTTTGTAGGCGTTTTCCACCTCCACGATGGCGCCATCCACCAGCACGCCGATCGAAATGGCGATGCCGGCCAGGCTCATGATGTTGGAAGTGATGCCCAGCATGTACATCGGGATAAAGACCAGCACGACCGAGATCGGGATCGTGATGATCGGCACAATGGCGGAGGGTATGTGCCAGAGGAAAAACAGGATCACCAGGCTGACGATGATCATGGTCATGATCAGCTCGTGCTTGAGATTGTCGATTGACTCCCGGATCAATCCCGAGCGGTCATAGGTGGTGACGATCTCGACGCCTTCCGGGAGCGACGGCTTCAATTCCTCCAGCTTGGCTTTGACGCGCTTGATCACGTTCAGCGCGTTCTCGCCGTGGCGCATGACGACTATTGCGCCGACCGTGTCGCCCTTGCCGTCCATGTCCGCTATTCCGCGGCGGATTTGCGGCCCGAGCTGGATGTCGGCCACGTCCCGCAGCAGCACCGGCGTGCCTTTCCGGTTGGTCTTTACGACCGCCTTGCCGAGCGCCTCTGTATCCTTCACGTAACCGCGGCCGCGCACCATGTATTCGCGCCCGCTCCACTCAATCAGCCGTCCGCCGACTTCGTTGTTGCTTTTACGGATTGCCTCCACGAGATCCATCAGCGCCAGCCCGTAGTTTTGCAGGCGGTTCGGGGCAATGGGGACCTGGTACTGTTTCTGGAAACCGCCGATGCCGGCCACCTCGGCAACGCCGGGCACGCTCTGGATGGCGTAGCGCAAATTCCAGTCCTGGAAACTGCGCAGTTCGGCCAGGTTATGTTTGCCGCCCTTGTCAACGAGGGCGTATTGAAAGACCCAGCCGACGCCGGTCGCGTCCGGCCCGAGTTCGGGCGTCACGCCGCGCGGCAGGGCGCCCTGGATTTTGGAGAGGTATTCGATGACGCGGCTGCGCGCCCAGTAAATGTCCGTGCCGTCCTGGAAGATGACGTAAACATACGAGAACCCGAAATCCGAGAACCCGCGGATCGCCTTCACTTTCGGCGCGCCAAGCAACGCGGTGACGATCGGGTAGGTGACCTGGTCTTCCATGATATCCGGGCTGCGGTCCCACTTGGTATATACGATCACCTGCGTGTCGCTCAGGTCGGGGATCGCGTCCAGGCGGATCTGCTTCATCGTATAGACCGAATAGGCCACCGCCGCGGCCACCAGGCCGATGACCAGGAGGCGGTTATTGGCGCTGAATTCTATAATTCGTTTTATCATGGATTACTCAGTAGACATCGCTTCCAGCGCGGCCTTCATGGATGATTCGGAATCTATCAGGAAATTTGCCGAAGTCACAACGCGGTCCCCTTCGTTCAACCCCGCGAGCACTTCGTAATAGCCTTCGGTTCGCATTCCCAGTTTTACCTCAACCGGAACGAGTTTTCCGCCGTCGCCCTCGCGGAAAACGTAGTTGCGCAGCCCGGTGCGCATGACCGCCTGCTCGGGAACGGCCAGGCGCTCGCCCAGTTCGCAGTCAACTCGCGCGTCGGCGAACATTTCGGGCTTGAGCGCCAGGTCGGGGTTGTCAATCTCCAGGCGCGCGCGCAAGGTGCGGGTCTCGGGGTCAAGCGTCGGCGTGATAAAACTTATTTTGCCCTTGAATACCTTCTCGGGCCAGTAGGGCAGGCTGATTTCCACCGCCATGTTTGTCTTCACGTACGGCAGGTCGGACTCGTAAATATCGGCGTCGCCCCAGACCGTGGCAAGGTCGGTTATCACCAGCAACGGTTCTCCGGGCATTATCTTCTGCCCGGAAAGCACGTTCTTTTCGCTGACCCAGCCCGTCGCCGGCGAGTGGAGGGTGAGGATTTTTTCCGGCTGCCCCCTTTTCTCCAGTTGAAGGATTTGTTCGTCGGAGATATCCCATAGTTGAAGCTTGCGCCGGGCGGTGTCCAGCAGCGTTTCAACCGACTGGCGGGTGTCGCCCGAAGCTTCGTTGAGGGCGCTCGCCTTGAATTTGGCGGCCGACAAATATTCCTGCTGGGCGGAGAGAAGCTCGGGACTGTAAATGGAGAGCAGGGGATCGCCCTTGTGAACAATCTGGCCGGTGACATTGACAAACAATTTTTCAACCCAGCCTTCCACCTTCGTGGTGACGCGGTAAAGCCTGGTTTCGTCCGGCACGATCCTGGCCGAGGTGCGGATATGGCGCGTTATGGTTCGTTTTGCCGCCGTCCCGAGCGTAAGGCCCATGCGCTTGCGATCTTCCGGCGAGATCGAGACGGTCGCCAGGCCGGGAACGGTTTTCACGGCCGGCGTTTCCGTTGCAACCGGCGCCATTTCCATTCCCATTGAATCCTTGCCCGGCTTGTCGCTGACCTCGTTCGGGTTCATCGTGGAGCGATAGATGGTCTTTGTCGCCGATTCGCCGATTCGCTCTTTCGCCGTTTCGTTTTTGTCGATCAAAACCAGCCGCATGCCGCAGATGGGGCAGTCGCCGGGTTTATCGGAAACCACGGCCGGATGCATCGGACAGTGATACTTGACACTTTTCTTCACGATGCCGCCGCCGTGGTCTTGGTGGCCCGACTCGGATTTTCCACAGCCGCCGGCCAGGAAAGCGACCAGCGCCAGTGAAATGAAAAGACGGACTAATAATTTATTTTGCATATCTTCCTCGTTATAATTCCGCTATCAATAAAATCAAACTTCGATAGCTGGTAGGGCGAACCCTTGCTACTCTGCGAAGTAAGCCTTCGCTACGAAGCACGAGCCGGGTAAGCCGCTCTTGATCAGATGGCTCGGTCCAGCCTTCGTAGCCAGTAGGCTTTACTACGGCGGAGTAGGCCCGGGACGCCTCGCCCCACCTTTTGAAATTCATAACATAACTGACCTCTGACTACTGATTTCTGACCTCTTTTTTTTTCAGGATCGGCGCGTTTTGTCCCGGGTCAACGGCAATCAGCAATGAGAGCTCCGCCAGCGCAAGTTCCCGCCGGGTGCGCGCTTCAACCAGTTCAAGTTCAATTCCAAGCGCCGTGCGCCAGGCATCGGCCAGATCAAGGTATTCGGTCTGCCCCGTGGCATACCTGAGGCGGGCGACTTCCAGCGCCTGGCGGGCCTTGGGAAGCAAAGATTGCTGCATCAGCGTGACGTCGCGCCCGGCCTCGCGGAACATGAAACTTTTTTCAGCCAGTTCCACGGCCAGCCTGATCTGTTCGGACGAAAGCCCCGCCTCGGCGGCGCCCTTCATCGCCTGCGCTTCCGCTATTTCGGCCGCAATTTTGTCGCGCCAGACAGGCAGGGTCATTATCAACATCGGCCGGTACATGAAGGGGGAGGCGGCGAAATCGGTCTGCAGGCCCGGCGTGAAGTCCGGCACGCGGGCCTTGGCGGCCAGCCGGATTGACGCTTCGGCCCGGCGGACATCGGCCTCCATCGCCTTCAGCCGGGGATTGCGCGCATAGACGGCCGAGAGCATGTTATCGAGGGAAATATCCATCGGCGTTGTTTCAAACCGCGCGGGCAAAGGCGGGGCCGGATCGCCCGATTTCAGGCCCAGGGCCGCCTTGAACGCCGCCGCGAGCGGGTCGCGCGAATCTTCCAGGTTGGCGATTTCGTTCCCAAGCCGGTCCTTTTCCATCTGGATGCGGAGCACGTCCTGCAGGGTGGCCTTGCCGGCATCGTTCTGCCGGCCGGCAATCTGTTCCAGTTGCCCTGCGACATCAAGGGTTTCGCGATTTACGCGTATTTTGTCGGTCAGAAAATAAAGACGATAGTATGATTTTTTGACTTCAAACGCCGCCTGCAGCACCTCGGCCTCGAACGCATAGTATTTGGCGTCGGTCTCTTTCGAGGCCACTTCCGCCCGCAAGCCGAGTTTGCCGGGTCCGGGGAATTCCATCATAAGCCCCGGCATTACGCTCGGGACCGTTTCGGTAATGTCCATCTGGTAAATCAGGAGCGGGTCGGGCAGGGAACGCGCCTTGGTGATGCGCTCAATGGAGGCCAGCCATTCAAAATAGGCGGCTTTCACCCGCGGCGAATTGAGCATGGCATATTGCAGAAAATCAGAGAGGCTCGCGTTCGTTGACAAAACCGGCAACGGCGGCGGCAAGCCTTGCGGTTGAAATTTGGCGGATATTTCAGTCGCGTTTTTGCGCGCCTGTTTCTCCGACTGAACCGGAAACCCGGCGCAACCGGCAAAAAATAATGCCAGCGCGGATATCACAATCAAGTTCGCCGCGTGATTGGCTATGCCGTTTCCGCGCATTTTTATGTCCTTTCAAGCGTCTTTGGCCGGGTTAACCGGCCGCAAGAAGCTTCACTTCGCGTCTGGCGCCGGCGGTATCGGTTCCGGCACGACGCCCCCCGTCTCCAATTTCTTAAGATATTTATCCGGATCTTTCTTAAATGTCTCAATGCAGCCCGGGCAGCAGAAATATACGCGCTTGCCGTTGTGATCGGCAAAAACCTTTTTGTTTATTTCGCCGCCCATGACCGGACAATTGGCCTGGACTTTTTCCAATGTCACTCCGCCGGCCTCAAGGTCGCGAATATATTTTACCGGGTCATTTTTCACGGTCTCCAGGCATTCCTTGCAGCAGACGTATATTCGTTTGCCGCCATATTCCGCAAAAAGCGCCTTGTTGACATTTCCGCCCATGACCGGGCATGTGGTTTGCGGCTGGACTTTTTCTTTCTCCGGGGCGGCGGCGCCCAGCAGGGATGTGGCGGCGATTAACCCGATGATCAGCATGCATTTGTTCATTTTGTGCTCCTTTGGTTAAAGAGTTTGGTTCTACAGTTCGGTTCGTTCCAAAATTTTCATCACTTCCGTTATTTTCTTTTCAACTTCTTTCGGCGAGCGGCCGCGGATTGTCTCCGCCACGCAATGCTCGACGTGTTTCCGGAACACCTTCCGGGCGACGGCATGCAGGGCGCGGTGGGCCGCCTGCAGCTGGGTGAGGATGTCGATGCAGTAAGCGCCGTTTTCGATCATGCGCCGGATGCCGCGGACCTGGCCTTCTATCCGCGCGAGCCGCGCCAGGTTTTCGCCATGGGTCGTTTTCGGTTGCTTCATCGTGTCCTCCTTCATGGCGTTAATATATACCCATAGGGGGTATATTGTCAACAACGATCTTTTCGCGTTTATTATGTCGGAAAAGTGTTTTGCGGGGGAATCAGGGATAAGCCCGAAACCGTCTTCGGAATACCTTAGTATTCTGGTTCATAAATTCACCAACATATTCCTGAACCCACCCCTAACCCTCCCAGGAGGGGAACTTAATGTTTAATCACATCCTCCGGACTCGTTCCGAAGTTTCAGAGTGAAGGGGTGCCGACTTGCCCGCCGCAGGCGGGCTAAACTATGAAGCTTTGAACTGTGTCACGTCGGCCCGAAACGGGCCAAGTGGTCGCTTCCCCCTTCGCCCCTTAACGGCTGGCTACGGGGGACAAGTCGCAGGGTTCCGTAAGACTTCACATATACCAGTAAAGCGCCCAGTAGGTTATCGGGACATATTGCGTGCCGCCGAAATTGGAGAGACGCGCGCTGCCGCCGGTTCCCATGTAATAGAAATACCAGGTGCCGTAATAGATTGAATAAATGACCAGGTCGCTGGTGCCGTCGCCGTCAAAATCACCTGCCACGGGCGTGTAATAATAATTGCCCATCGAGTAATCATATACCAGCCAGTCATTGACCGGCGACCAGACATACCAGTAGCCGTACATATAGTCATACAGGCCGAAGTCAGTGACGCTGTCGCCGTCATAGTCGCCCGGGGCGGGGACATAGTAACGGTAGGACCCGAAGACGTTGCTGAAATCCACCCAGGATGACGAGGCGGTTTCGGGATAATAAAGAAGCCACATGGCCAGTTCTTCCGAATAGACGACAACATCGGATTTGCCGCCGCCGTCGTAATCCCCCGGAACGGGGATGTACCCGTAGCCGCCGAAGATGTCTCCGTTGGCCAGGAATGTATGGGTTGAGGACAGGAAAATATACCAGGCGCCGGTAATGTAGTTATAGAGCGCGAAATCGGTCTTGCCGTCGCCGTCATAGTCGCCCGGGGCCGGGATGCATTCATTGCCGCCCCACTGGAACGTTTCCGCGCGGCCCGTGCCGACATAGTAGACCATCCACCAGGCCGTGCTCCTGGAATAAAGCACCACGTCCGACTTGCCGTCGCCGTCGTAATCGCCCGGGACCGGCAGGTAGCTGTAGCTGCCGAAAACTTCGCCGTTGGCAAACCAGCTGGAATTCAACGAGGACCAGATATACCAGTTGCCGTATTCATAATTAAAAAGCGCGTAATCGCCGATATCGTCCCCGTCAAAATCATTGTTCAGGGCCTGGGTCCGCAACAGGGAAGTATGGGTCGGGGTGTTTACGTCCACGCCGACCGCCGCCCAGGCGGCCTGGACGACGCTGGCCCAGGATGAGTCCAGGTCTGTCGCCGCAGAAATCCACGCCGTCCGCGCGCCGGCGTAATCGGTGTGGATCGAGCAATAGACCGTCAGCGCCCGGTAGGCGATTCTTCTGGCGTTTTCAACGCCGATGCCGGTGATGTTATAGCTGATGCCGTCATTAGCTCCGCTGCCGCCCTCGCACAGCAGGTAAAAAAAATGGTTCTGTACGCCGCTGTTATAATGCACGCCGCCGTTATCGCTGCTTCCGTAGTACCAGTCCGTGCCGTGATATTTGCTCGGGCTGCTGTAGCGCTGGGGGTTGCGCATGTCGCGCAGGGCCACGTCGGTCGTGGTATACGAGCAGTCCTCGCCCAGGAGCCAGTCGGCATAGCCGGCGGTGCGGTTGGGGTAGCTGCCGCGTCCGTCCGGCTGGTTGGCGAACTCAATCGCCGTTCCGAAAATATCCGAGAAAGATTCGTTCAAGGCGCCCGGCTCGTATTGATAGACCAGGTTGGCTGATTTTTCCGTGACGGCGTGGGTGAATTCATGGGCGCAGACGTCAAGGACGGTCAGTTCCGCGAAATCGCTGCCGGGGTAAAAATAAAATTGCTGCGTGTCCGGGTCCCAGAAGGCGTTGTCCGTGCCGCCGGTGACATGGACGTTGGCGGTGGCTTTTGTGCCGGCGTTGTCATAACTGTTGCGCGAGTGGATGTTCAGATAATAAGCCTGGATGTTGTAAAAATTGCAGGCGGCCGACATTTCCGACCGTCCCGAGGTGGTTGTCGGCCAGCTGGTCGTGGTGTTGCGGGCGGAGCGGCTGTTCGGATAATCATAAATATCCCAGTGTTTCCCGGTATTGCGCAGGTAATAATACGAGCCGCTGCTTTCCCCCGTGACGTTTGTTGAAGATCCTCCTTCGCCCGTGAGGAGCGAGCCGGAGATCGCGGCGTCGGCCTTGCGGATATCGTTGAAGCGGTTGATCACGGCGCCGTCGCGCGCGTTGATCCAGTAACGCCAGTTGCCCGTCCCGGCATTGCCCTCGTTATAAACCAGGGTCAGCTCATAGGCCAGCACTGGTAATGCATCCTGGGCGTAGATGACCAGCCCGGCCGCTCCCTTGAGGGTCCCGGCCGGCTTGCCGGCCTTGGCAAGGTCGCGTTGGGCGGCTTCCACGGCGGATTGCGCGTCAATGAGCGGGGTGGTTTCCACGTCAATGCCGGGAATATAGCGCCCGTTCACTTGGTAGGCCTCGCCCGCCTTGTTGAAATGGACGATCAATTGCCCGCCCACGACCCTGAGACCATTGTGCATCTGGTTCATGCGCACGTGGTGGAAGCCGAGTTCATCGGCGTCGGTCTTGATGGTCTTCAATTCGGCGGCCGCGTCGCGCAGGCGGTAGGCCCTTGTCAGCCGGTCCATCACGGCCACGGCGTCAACGGCGAAATCTTTCTTCGGGCTCAAGGAAAGGGCCATGCCCTTTCCGCCGAGGTTTTTCACGGAGAGATTTTTACCCCTGATTGAAGCCGGCGCGCCGGTCTTCGCGTCCCATTCAACCGTGGCGCCATCGAGCGATTTGGCCGCAGCCAGCTGGTCGGCGTCCGGCGTTTTCGGCTGGGCGGCTTGCGCGGCGGCGGTTAACGCGGTCTTGGCCGGCCCGGAAACAGGCTCGTCGGCCCGGAAGGCGAACAGCCGGGTTGCCATGAAAAGGACGGCTAAACATAACGCGATTTTCAATATTGGCTTGTTCATTTTTTTTCCTTTCAGATGAGCATTGGTTTGCGATAAATAAGCGCTCTTGATTATTGATTAATATACTCGGTATTATTTAATTGTCAATCTTTTTGAACGTTGGATCCCGCCTCTGGCGGGGCAAGAGCTTGTGGCGCGTTTCGCGCCATTGAACGTTTCCGGATTCTGAATTTCACCCGCCGGAGGCAATATCGCGCCGGTAGTGCGCGCCGTTGAATTTGACCAGGGCGGCGGCCTCATAGGCGCGTTTTACGGCCGCGGCGCGGATGGTCCCCAGGGCGGTGACGCCGAGCACCCGGCCGCCGGAAGTGACGACCTGGCCGTTTTGCAGTTTTGTGCCGGCGTGGAAAATCATGACGTCCTTGACCTTCGCGGCCGCATCCAGGCCGGAAATTACCTCGCCTTTCTTGTAATTGCCCGGGTAACCGCCGGCGGTCATGACGACGCAGGCGCAGTTTTCCGGGCGGCAAAGGGCGTGTTCCGCGCGCAAATTGCCGTCAATGCAGGCTTCCATCGCGGCAACCAGGGATGAATTCAGCCGCGGCAGGATGGCCTGGGTTTCCGGGTCGCCGAAGCGGCAGTTGAATTCAAGGACTTTCGGGCCGGTTTTCGTGAGCATCAACCCGGCATAGAGCACTCCCTGATATGGAATTCCGCGCCGGTTAAGTTCGCGGATCGTCGGTTCAAATATTGTTTTGAGCGCAGTTTCAGAGAAGGCCGGGGATTCGATCGCAGCCGGGGAATAGGCGCCCATGCCGCCCGTGTTAGGTCCGCGGTCCTTGTCAAACACGCGCTTGTGATCGCGGGCGGTGGGGAGGAGGACCGCTTTCTTCCCGTCCACAAAGGCGAGGACGGAAACCTCTTCGCCCTCGAGGCATTCCTCGATCAAAATTTCCCGGCCGGCCTCCCCGAAGGTCTTCGCGGTCAATGCCTGGTGAATGGCCTCTTCCGCTTCCCGGGGAGAAGAACAGATGATCACGCCCTTGCCGGCGGCGAGCCCGTCGGCCTTGATGACGATCGGGAAAGACTGCGTTTTGAGATAGGCCAGGGCCTTCGCGGCGTCATTGAACGATTCGGCTTTTGCGGTCGGCACCCCTGCCTCGCGCAGGATTTCCTTCGTGAAGATCTTGCTGCCCTCAAGCCGGGCAGCGGCTTTTGCCGGCCCAAAGACGCGGAATCCCTCCGCCTGCATCAGGTCGACGATTCCGAGGCAGAGCGGCGCCTCGGGACCAATGACGGTCAAGTCCGGTTTTTCTTTCCTCGCCCAGGCAAGGATGCCGGCGGTGTCTTCCGGCTGGATGGGCAGGTTTGCGCCGAGTTGCGCCGTGCCGGCGTTGCCGGGCGCGATGTAAATTGACGGCCGTTTTTCGTCATGTGATATTTTCCAGGCCAGGGCGTGTTCCCGGCCGCCGCTGCCGATGATCAGGATTTTCATGGTATTATACTTTCATTAGAAAAACATTGTTGAACGGTGTCTGGTTGGTTTTCTTTACCATGAAAAGCGAGATTAATGAAAGATATTTTTTTCATTTTTATGGTTTGAATTTAATTGACGGAATGACATTAAAGACACTATCGTGAGCGAAATTTTACACCGTAAATTGAAACGGGGGAAAACGCTGATGTCAACCGGCCAATATTCAAAAGAAATCGTCGCCTGCGGGGAAAGGGTCGGGGTCATGATCGCCGACTGCGACGCCGACTGGAACGACAGGAAAAACATAAAATGGAGCTGGTCGCCCGATGAGTCCGCCGGTTTATCCGGGGAAGAAAAAGAACTTTTCATGTATATTGACGAGTGCAAGCCGGTCATGGGGCTGACGCATTTGTTAATCAGCTCCTCGTTTCGCGGCGCGGTGGCCCTGCTTGAAAAAAGCACGAAAAAGATAAAGTTCCTTGCCAGGGGGGTCAACGCGCATTCCGCGGAATTATTGCCGGACGGGAATATCGCCGATGCGCTCTCGGGCGGCGGCGACGTTCTCAGGGTGCATTGCACCCTGGAGGGGGCGGCCTATTCCGTTTCGTATCCCCTCGAGCTCGGGCACGGGGTGGTCTGGGACAAAAAACGCCGGCTCCTTTGGGCGCTCGCGAAGGATGAAATAAGAAGTTATACATACAACATGAACAGGAGCAGGCCGGAGCTGGCGCTGAAAAAGTCCTTTAAGATACCCGGCCTTGACATCTGCGGGCATGACCTGTTCGCGCGGGCCGGGAAAGACTCGTTGTTTTTCACCCAGGAGAAAGGGGTGTATGAATTCAATATTGAAAAGGAAACGATCGCGGAATTCCCGCCGGTCAAGGGCTGCATAAAAAGCTTCGGCGAGAACGGCCCGGACGGCAGGATCGTCTACCAGAAAGCCGCGGAGGGAGAGGGGTGTTACTGGAACGAAAAACTCTTTTTTCTGAACCCGCCCGGCGAGAACGTCCTTTCCGGCGCCAGGTTCTACAAGGCGAGATGGAACCGGGTGAGCGAATTCAGTTATTAAGCCAATCGCCAGCATGTCAATATATCAAAAGCTGATTGCCATCCGGAAGGCAAATAGGCTAGAATTAATCTTCATGAATACATGCGCAATCATTAGGTTGAAAATATGCATCGCGGCGGTTTCGTTGATCAGTTTGCTTCCGGCCGCGCCGGCGGTTGACTGGTACGTGGCGACCAACGGGGCCGGGCTGGGGACGAACGGCTGGGCGTATGCCACCAATAACCTGCAGGGCGCCATAACCAAATCCGCGGCGAACGACACGATTTGGGTCAGCAACGGGGTTTACGACACGGGCGGGCTCGCGAATTATCCCGGCGGCTCGCTTCTGACCAATCGACTCGTGATCAACAAATCAGTCACGGTCAGGAGCAAGGACAACGATCCGGCCAATACGATCATCAAGGGCGCCTGGGACCCCTTCGCGACAAACGGGCCGGCAGCTGTCCGCTGCGTTTACATGTCGGCCGGCTCTCTGATCGGGTTCACGATCACCAACGGGGCGACGTTGACGAACGGGACCGTCGACCTATGCGGCGGGGGCGTGTATTGTTCCGATACCACCCCGGTGATATCCAACTGCGTGATAGTCGGCAACAGGTCCGTCGGCTCATACAACGCCGGCCCTTATGGCGGAGGCGGAACGTGGTATGGCACTTTGCGCAATTGCAGTGTCTTCAAAAATTCATCTCTGAATGGCGGCGGAACAATGTACAGCGCTCTCTATGACTGCTCCGTGATCAGCAACTCGGCAATCTTTAACGGCGGCACGGGTGGCAGTGTCGCCCGAGGCGGCGGGGTGAACCATGGGTCCGCGAGTAACTGCACGCTGATCGGCAATACGGCCGTTGACGTTGGCGGTGGAGCGGGGTACTCGGTCACTCTTTACAACTGCACGCTGATCGGCAATTCGGCGACGGGCGCCGGTGCCTCAGGCGGCGGAGCGTGGAGCAGCACCCTGTACGACTGCGTGGTTTACAGCAACACGGCTACTACCAGCGGCGGCGGGGCAAATGGTTGTAATATGTTCAACTGCTTGCTGACCGGAAATTTTGCCGATATTGGCGGGGGCGCGAGCGCGGCGGGCACGTTGTATAACTGCACAATTGTGGGTAACAAAAGCAACAACGACGGC
The DNA here is from genome assembly GCA_964475405.1 of uncultured Verrucomicrobiota bacterium. Classification (GTDB taxonomy): domain Bacteria; phylum Verrucomicrobiota; class Kiritimatiellia; order JAAZAB01; family JAAZAB01; genus JAQUQV01. The sequence goes on along the minus strand of CAYYWX010000021.1, from coordinate 29,346 downwards.
GGAGGAGCGCGCGACGTCACCATGCTTTATAATTGCATCGTATATTTCAATACTTCAATAGTAAGGACCACCTCAAATTATTACAATTGCACGTTCGCGTATAGTTGCACGTCGTCCAACGCCGCCGGAATCGGAAACATCTCCGCGGATCCGATGCTGGTTAACAAGGGCAGTGATTACGGCGTTAGCCATGTCCCGGGCAACTACCGTCTCGCGGCGCGTTCGCCCTGCATCAACGCCGGGACAAACTATTCCTGGATGACGAACGGAAGCGTTACGAGCTTTGACTTGGACTACAGACAACGAGTCCGATATGGCGCGGTTGACATGGGCGCCTTTGAAAATATCCGGGCAGGCACCGTGTACGGTTTCCGCTGATCTGCTGCCGTGGATTGGCGTTGGCATATAGAACGGGCAAATCACACATGAGAACCTCTGTCATTATATGGCGGGAAATATGCCTGGTCTTTTTGTTGACCGGCTTATTGCGCTCCGCGCCGGCGGTTGACTGGTACGTGGCGACCAACGGGGCCGGGCTGGGGACAAACGGCTGGGCGTATGCCACCAACAACCTGCAGGGCGCCATCGGTAAATCGGCGATAAACGACACGATCTGGGTCAGCAACGGGGTTTACGACACGGGCGGGCTCACGAATTATCCTTCCAGCTCTTATCTGACCAACCGCCTCGTGATCAACAAGGCCATCACGGTCAGGAGCAAGGATAACGATCCGGCCAACACGGTCATCAAGGGCGCCTGGGATCCTGTCGCGACCAACGGCCCGGCGGCGGTCCGCTGCGTTTACATGTCGGCCGGCTCTCTGATCGGGTTCACGATCACCAACGGGGCGACGTTGACGAACGGGACCGTCGACCTATGCGGCGGGGGCGTGTATTGTTCCGATACCACCCCGGTGATATCCAACTGCGTGATAGTCGGCAACAGGTCCGTCGGCTCATACAACGCCGGCCCTTATGGCGGAGGCGGCGCTTGGTTTGGCACCTTGCGCAACTGCACCCTGGCCAAAAATTTTTCGCTTAACGGCGGTGGCGCGATGCGCAGCGCTCTCTATAACTGCTCGCTGATCAGCAATTCGGCCGTTTTTAACGGCGGCACGGGCGGCAGCACCGCGCGCGGCGGCGGAGCGAACTGGAGCACTCTCTACAACTGCGCGCTGATTGGCAATACGTCAACTGAGAGTGGCGGAGGCGCGGGATACCTTTCCACCCTGTATAACTGCACCTTGATCGGCAACAGTTCATCCGCCGGAAACGGAGGCGGAGCGAACGACAGCGACCTGTATAACTGCACATTGACCAGCAACACGGCCAGTTCCGGCCTCGGGGGAGGGGCGAATTCAAGCGATCTGTTTAACTGTTTGGTAACCGGGAACTTTGCCGATGGCGGTGGCGGCGCTTACGCAGGCACTGCGTATAACTGCACGGTGGTCGGCAACCGGAGCAACAACGACGGCGGCGGAGTGCGCCTCGCTTCCGTGTATAACAGCATTGTCTATTTCAATACTTCAACAACAAGAACCAGCACGAATTCGTACGGGGGTTCATTCACATATAGTTGCACAATAGGGCCGGTCGTTGCCGGAGCCGGGAACATCTCTGAGGATCCGATGTTGGTTGATAAGGGCAGTGCCTTTGGGACGAGCCACATCGCGGGCAACTACCGTCTCGCGGCGCGTTCGCCGTGCATCAACGCCGGGACATTCTATTCCTGGATGTCGGATGGCAGTGTCAGGAGTAAAGATTTGGACTACATGCAACGCGTCCGGTACGGAACGGTTGACATGGGCGCCTTTGAGAACGTCCGCGCGGGTTCCATCTACGGTTTTCACTGATATTTTCCCCGGCCGGCAGGGGCGAATGGAACCCGCGAATTACAAATGAAAACATGCCTTGAAATATGTCTGGTTTTTTTATTGGTCGGCTTATTGCGCTCCGCGCCGGCCGCTGACTGGTATGTGGCGACCAACGGGGCCGGGTGGGGGACGAACGGCTGGGCGGACGCCACCAACAGCCTGCAGGGCGCCATCGGCAAATCGGCGATAAACGACACGATCTGGGTCAGCAACGGCGTTTACGACACGGGCGGGATCACGAACTATCCCAACGGCACGGTCCTGACCAACCGGATTGCGATCACCAAGGCCATCACCGTCAGGAGCAAGGACAACGATCCGGCCAATACGGTCATCAAGGGCAACCGCCCGAGCGGTCCGGCGGCCATCCGCTGTGTTTACATGGCGGCCGGTTCCACGCTGATTGGTATCACTGTAACCAACGGAGGCACGTTTTTGTCCGGCGCCTACAATGTTCTCCGTGGCGGCGGCATATATAGCGCCGACACCACGGTAACAATATCCAATTGCCTGATTACCGGCAATACGGCGCAAGGCGGTGATGGCAGCGTCGGCGGCGGAGGAGTGTATTCGGGCACTTTGCGCAACTGCGTTGTATCCCGCAACTCGACGGCTACCATTGGCGGCGGAACGGAGAGCAGTATCCTGTATAACTGCATGGTGATCAGCAACTCGGCCTCGTCATCGGGCGGCGGAGTGCAGGGAGGCTCTGTTTTTTACTGCCTGCTGACCGGTAACACGTCAGCCGCCAACGGCGGCGGGGCGAACGGCGCCACATTGTATGACTGCCTGCTGATCGGCAATGTTTGCAATAACGGCGGCGCGGGCGCGGCCTATGGCACGCTCTATAACTGCACTTTGACCGGCAACTATTCAAACTCGCAGGGCGGGGGCATACGCGACAGCACGTTGTATAACTGCATCGTCTATCTCAATACGGCCAGCGACGTGAGCTCGTCAAATTACTGGGGAGGCACATTTATATATAGCTGCACCGCGCCCGCCGTGGCCGGCGCCGGGAACATCACGGGCAATCCGCTCTTCATTGATAAGGGCAGCAACTACGGGACGAACCATGTCGCCGGCAACTACCGCCTCACGAGGCTTTCGCCGTGCATCAACGCCGGGACAAATTTTGCGTGGATGACGACCGGAAGCGTCACGAATAAAGACCTGGATGGCAGACAGCGCGTCAAATACGGAACCGTTGACATGGGAGCTTATGAGCAGATCCGCGCGGGCACAGTTTACGGTGTCCGCTGAAAAACAAGAGGAGAAGAATGATGGTTAAATTAAATGTGATGAAAACAACGATCTTTGCATCCGTGCTGGCGCTCGTTATTTCAAATTGTGGCGTGTCCGGCGTTGTCGCGGCGGATATATTGCCGGGGTCCGCGGACTTCCGCGCGTCTCCGGAGCAACCGGTCGGCTGGCGCGGCGACGGGTCGGGCCATTTCCCCGGCGCCACCCCGAGCTTGAACTGGAGCTTGAAGGACGGCAAGGGAACCAATATCGCCTGGCAGAGTCTTATGCCTTTTGACTCGCCCAGTTCGGTCATCGTGGTCGGCGACAAGCTCTTCACCACGGGCAACGACTTTGAATTGATCTGCGTGGAAAAGCGCACCGGGAAAATCCTCTGGGTGAAACCGGTGAGTCCTTATGATGCGGCGACCGGCGAGGAACGCGCGGCGAACAAGGAGCTCTTCGATAAACTGGACCAGCTGGCGCAAAAGCGCAATGAGCTGCTGGCGAAGATCCCGGCGCCTGGAACCAACAGCCTTGGCGCCCTGGGCGCGGAAATATCCAAAACCGACAATGCGATGATGAAAGAGCTTGCCGCTTCCGACAAGGTAAAATTCAAGCACCCCGGCACCGGGGAGGGCGGGTTCATGGCCAGCACGCCTGTTTCCGACGGCAAGCTGGTCTGCGCTTGGAATGCCTGGGGCGTGACGGCTTGCTTTGACCTGGACGGCAACCGCAAATGGATCCGGTTTGACAAACTCGCATGGCAGGAACACGGACACTATGCCTCGCCGTTGATGGCTGGCGACCTGGTGATCGTCCACCTCGGCGGACGTCAGTATCTGGCTCTGGACAAAAAAGGCGGCACTGAGGCCTGGCGGATGTACCCCGAAGTTTCGCCATTGCGCAACTTCGGCTCATCGGTCCGCGCGCGGATCGGCGGCGAGGACGCGATCGTCACCGGCGCGGGCGGCCTGATCCGCGCTTCCGACGGCAGGCAGTTTGGCAAGGATTGCAGTTTCGGCCTGACGCCGTCGCCGGTGGTCGGCGACGGGCTTGCTTTCGGATTAAGAAATTCCGGGAAAACCGCCGGTTATTACAAACTTCCGGAAAAAATTGAAGATTCGTTCAAGCCGGCGGTCAAGGGAAACAGCCTGGCCATCACGAACGCGTTTTCCTTCATGTCGTCTCCTCTTTACCATGACGGGCTGCTTTATGTCGTCATTGACAAATCGATGCTGTATGTCTTTGATGTTGTCGCGGAAAAACTCGCCTATCGCCTGGAATTGCCCTTCGGCGAAATCCCGACCCGCGGCGACCGGCCCTATGGCTGCGGCATTTGCGCCTCGCCGTCTTTCGCGGCCGGGAAAATATTCCTCACCGGCAACTTCGGCGCGACGCTGGTCATCGAGCCGGGGCGCGAGTACAAGGAAGTCAGCCGGAACACGATTGACCAGCGCATTAATTATAGTTACAAGACCAACGCCCTGGAAGGCACGGTGAGCTGTCCGTTTTTTGACGGTAATTTTATTTTTTACCGGGCGCAGAGGTATTTATACTGCATTGGCAAGCCGGCGCAGCCGTGATAAGAAAGGCAGTTGCTTCAAATTGCACCGGATGCACATTCGCGTATAGCTGCACGGCGTCCAATGCCGACTGGCAATTGCGGGTATAATCGGTCTGTCATTTCTGCCAATTTGTCAGTTTGACATTTTCAGGCTTGAATCTATATTTCAACCAGCGCGTAATTTTTTGACTCATAACAACGGAGGAATTGATCATGGCGGAAAAACTGGCGATTGACGGCGGGAAACCGGTGCGGGGGCCCGCGAAGAAATGGCCGGCCTGGCCGGTCTGGGATGACCGCGAAAGGCGCGGGCTTAACAATGTCCTGGAGTCCGGCAAATGGTGGTACGGCGAAAAAGTGCGCGAGTTTGAAGAAAAGTTTGCCGCGTTCCAAAAGGGAAAATATTGCGTCACGGTCTCCAGCGGCACAACCGCCCTGGAAACCTGCCTGCTCGCGCTCAATATCGGCGCCGGGGACGAGGTGATCGTTCCGGCCTACACCTTCGTGGCAACCGCCAGCGCCGTGATGCGGGTGGGGGCGAAGGTGGTATTCGCCGACGTCAATCCGGATAATTATTGCATTGACGCCGGGTCGGTCGCCGCCCTGGTCACCCCGCGGACAAAGGCGATCATGCCGGTTCATTTCGGCGGGATGATGGCCGACATGGATGTCCTGGGCAAAATCGCCCGCAAGCATGACTTGCGGATAATCGAGGACGCCTGCCATGCCTGGGGAACGGTCTGGAAAGGCAAAATCGGTGCTGGCGCCATCGGCGACTGCGGCTGCTTCAGCTTCCAGGCCAGCAAGAATATCACCGCCGGGGAAGGCGGGGCGATCATAACCAATGACGAAAAACTGGCCGCCGCCTGCCGGTCCTACACCAACTGCGGACGCGGCGCCAACACCCCCTGGTACCAGCATTTCCTGATGGGGAGCAACCTGCGCTTGACCGAATTCCACGCGGCAATCCTGCTCGCGCAATTGAGCCGTTTGCCGAAACATGGCGCGCGCCGCGCGGCCAACGCCGGGATGTTGAATGAATGGCTCAAAAAAATCCCGGGGCTTTATCCCGTGCCGGACGACCGGCGCGTGAAACCGCGCTCTTATCACCTTTACTGCCTGCGGTTTGAGCCGGAAGAATTCGGCTGTTCGCGCGCGGCCCTCATCAAGGCCGCCCAGGCCGAAGGCCTCGCGCTTGCCGCGGGCTATCCCCTGCCGCTCTACAAGCAGCCCGCGTTTCTTGCGCAACCGGGATATAAAAAAGTGTTTTTGCCCGGCACGGAGAAATTGTGCAACGAGTCCGCGCTCTGGTTCCGCCATTCCCTGCTCCTGGGGACAAAGGACGACATGCGCGATATCGCCAAAATTTTCAGCAAGATCCACGCCCATGCATCCGAACTGAAAGCGTAAGACCGATTGGAAAGAAGAAAGACAGTCCAGCGCCTGGTCCTTTCGGGAGTGCTGTCGTTTTGCCTGCTTTGCGCGCAGGCCGGGGAAACAACCATCCTGCTGCACTGGAACCATCAGTCCCAGTTTGCCGGATATTACGTGGCGAAGGAAAAGGGCTTTTACCAAAAGCGCGGCCGGGAGGTCGTTCTCCAGCGGGGCGGTTATGATATCGACGCCCGGCAATCCATGGCGGACGGCAAGGCGCTCTTCTGCACCACGATGCTTTTCACGGCGCTGGAATGGCGCGATGCCGGGCTGCCGCTGGTGCACCTGGCGCAGGTGGTCAACCGCTCGAATTTCATCCTGGTCGCCTGGAAAGACCGCGGCATATCCGCTCCGGGGGATTTGCAGGGGAAAAAGGTCAGCCTCTGGGTCAAGGAATACGAGGCGCCTTACACCGGTTTTTTCAAGCGCTACCGGCTTTCGCCGGTGATCGAGCCGCAATATTTCACGGTGAACCTGTTCCTGCGCCGCGGGGTGGACGCCTGCGCGGCCATGTATTACAACGAATACCACACGCTCCTGCAATACGGAGTTGATCCCGGCGAGTTGACGATCTTCAGGCTCTGGGAGCACGGGTTCGATTTCCCGGAGGACGGACTGTATTGCACCTCCGGCACCTTTGCGAACCAGCCGGAGCTCTGCCGCGATATAACGGAAGCTTCCCTCGAGGGATGGACCTATGCCCGGGACCACCAGGAGGAGGCGCTCGATATCGTCATGGGGTATGTCCGCCGCGGCCATGTGCCGACCAACCGGGCGCACATGAAATGGATGCTGGAAAAAATGCTCGCTTCCATTTTCCCTTCCACCGGCGACAGCTGGCGGTTCGGCGTGCTTGCGCCGGAACATTATGATCGCTCCGTGAAACTGCTGCGCGAGCAGGACCTGATCCGCTCCGCGCCCGTCTTTGGGGAATTTCATTTTCCCCGGGAGGTTCCGGCAAATGTTCGTTAACCGCAGTATCGCCGCGCGCATGACGCTGATGGTGCTCCTCGGGGCGGGTTGCGTCCTGGGCGCGATCGCCGGCTACAGTTATTTTGCCGTGCGCCGTATGCTGATGACGGAGCTGGAAGCCAAGGCGCGCTACATGGCCACGGCCGCGGTCAATCATATTGAAACCGTCGAGCGCTCCGTGGAGGAGGTTGTGCGTGGGATGGCAATCGGCCTGGAAATGAATTCGCCCTCCACCGAGGACATGTACCGGCTCCTCAGCCGCACCTTGCGGGACAACCCCGATATCTACGGCGCGGCGATCGCGCTCAATCCCGCGCTGGGCGGGAAGGAGAAAATATATCTCGCCCCGTATGTTTTCCGGGACAAGGGGAAGCTCTCCCGGAAAGACGTCGGCGCCGGCGGTTACCGTTACGATATCTGGGACTGGTTCAACCTGCCCGAAAAGCTGCGCAAGCCGGTCTGGAGCGAGCCCTACTTTGACGAGGGCGGCGGCAATATCCTCATGGTCACCTACAACGTCCCGGTCTTCAGGGAAAATAAATTCTGGGGAGTCGTGACGAGCGACGTGTCGCTGGAGTGGCTGACCGGCCTGATGGCCTCGCTTTCAGTCGGCAAGGGCGGATACGCCTGGCTTATTTCCGCCAACGGCACTTTCATCACCCATCCGGATTCCGGGCTGATCATGAACGACACCCTCTTCAGCACGGCGGAAATTAATCCCGACCCGGCCATTCGCGCTTCCGCCCGCAAGATAGGCCAACGCATGATCCGGGGCGAATCCGATTTCATCCCCTATACCAGCGCGGTTACCGGCCGGGACGGATGGCTTTTTTTCAAACCGGTCAGCGCGACCGGCTGGTCGCTGGCGGTCATGTTCACGCGCGAAGAACTGCTGCAGCAGGTCTTGAATTTCAACCGGATGAACCTGGTCCTGGGCGCGATCGGCTTCGTGCTCCTGCTGGTCATGGCCCTGGCCATCGCCCGCTCGATCACCAATCCCCTGAGGGCCCTGGCCGGTGCCACGCGCACGCTCGCGGAGGGCGACCTGGACCTGCCGTTGCCGCAAGTGAAGGGCCGGGACGAAGTCGCGCAACTGGCCGGTGCCTTTGAGCATATGCGCGGCGACCTGAAAAAATACATTGCCAGGCTGCAGGAAAACGCCGCGGCCCGCGAGCGCATTGAAAGCGAACTGCGCATCGCGCGCACGATCCAGATGGACCTTGTGCCGAAGACCTTTCCCGACCGGAAGGAATTTGAGCTCTACGGCATATTGGAGCCGGCGCGCGAAGTGGGCGGCGATTTTTATGACTTCTTCATGCCGGACGATCAAAGCATATTTATTTTCATTGGCGACGCTTCCGGCAAGGGCGTGCCGGCCGCCTTGTTCATGGCGGTCGCCCGGACGCTCTTGCGGGCGATTTGCCGCGAGGAACGCAACCCGGCCGTCATTCTCCGCCGTTTGAACAACGAGATGGCGGAGGCCAACGAGTCCAGCATGTTCATCACTCTTTTTTGCGCGTTGGTTGACCTGAAAAGCGGCGAATGCCGCTACAGCAACGGGGGACATAACCCGCCATTTGTCCTGGATGGCAAAGGCGGAGTGACGCGCCTGTCGCTGACCGGCGGGCCGGCGGTTGCCCTTGCCCCCGGCATGGAATTCGGCGAGAAGGCGTTCGTTTTTCAACCCGGTGATAAATTGTTCCTTTATACCGACGGCCTGACCGAGGCGTTGAATCTCTCCGGCGACATGTTCGGCGAGGCCCGCGCCGTTGAGGAGCTGCGGAAACTCTCCAACGCCGGCAGCGTCCAATCGGTAAAATCAATGCAGGAAGCTCTGCGCGGTTTTGCCGCCGGCGCGGAGCAATCGGACGACGTCACCATGCTGGCCTTCCGGATGCTGGGCGGGCAGTCCGGATGAAAATCACGTTCTTTGAGTAATCGGTCAGAACGTGTAAATAAATTAAACGGACACGACGGAGCGTGTCCCTCCATTCTTGGCATCAATCTATTCCTTAAAAAGTGGAGGGTCGCGCGCCGTCGCGACGGTCTTTGTAATGATTTGAGAAATTCTTTGGCGTGTCATTCAGAGGAACCCCCGCGAACAGCGGGGTGACGAAGAATCTCGTCCATACCTATTACGAGATTCCTCGCTCAGCTCGGAATGACAATCATTTGGCGCCTTTTGTGGCTTTACACGCCAAGAATCGCTCGGTTTGGGTTATAATTACCCTGACAGAATCGTGCTAATATTTGGCAGAATAATCAAGGCGCGGAATTTTAATCCGGTTAAGTTTGACTTAATAGCTTTCTTTAAAGAATTAACTACTCACCACGGATTACACGGATGACACTGATATGGGGAAATTGATTCACGAAGCATTAAGTGAACATATCTTAGGCGCGGCGATGACGGTTTTGAACGAGTTAAAGCCAGGTCTTGACGAAAAGCTCTATGAAAACGCGCTCGTCATCGAATTGTTAGAGCGTGGCCATTCAGTCAATCAGCAGAAAGCGTTCAAGGTTGAGTATAAGGGACGTGAAATCGGAATGCTGATTCCAGACCTGATTATCGACGATCTCGTCATTGCCGATCCGAAGGTCGTTTCCGGGTTCAACGACACACACTTGGCGCAAATGACAGGCTACTTGGCCTTGACGGGACTGCGATTGGCATTGCTGTTAAACTTCAAGTACGCAAGACTGCAGTGGAAACGGGTGGTGAGATGAGATTGACTATCAGTGCCATCCGTGTAATCCGTGGTCAAAGAATCTGTCGGACATGTTTGACAGGCGTCACCTGAGTAGTAACAAAAAAAGGAGATAATAAGAACATGGAAAAATCATTGCAGAAAGAATTTTCAAACCCCTCCAGTATGTACCGGGCGAAACCGTTCTGGGCCTGGAACGGGAACCTTGAGGAAAAGGAACTCCGGCGCCAGATCCGCCTGCTCGGCAAGATGGGCTACGGCGGCTTCTTCATGCACTCGCGTTGCGGCCTGGCCACACCCTATCTTTCGAAGGAATGGTTCAAGCTGGCGGGCGACTGCGCCGACGAGGCCGGGCGCAACAAGATGGAAGCCTGGCTTTACGATGAGGACCGCTGGCCTTCCGGCGCCGCGGGCGGAATCGTCACCCGTCACCCGCAATTCCAGATGAAATACCTGCAAATGAAAGTCCAGACGGCGAAAATTGTTGTCGGCCGGGATGAAAAGCTGATAGCGGCTTTCGCGGTCCGGCTGGACGGTAAAAAACTTGTTGATATGAAACGGATCAAGCCCGGCCGGGCGTTGTCCAGGTCAATGTTCCCCGGCGGGAAGATACTTGTGTTCTGCATGCGGACCCAGGACAAGTCGGACTGGCATAACGGCGAGACTTACCTGGACGTCCTGAACCCGAAGGCGGTCAATGAGTTCATCCGGGTGACCCACGAGGGCTATCGCCGGCACGTCGGCAAGCAGTTCGGCAGGACGATCCCCGGCATTTTCACGGACGAGCCGAATTACGGCTGCGGGGCGGCGGGCCTGGTCCTGCCGTGGACCGGAACCGTGCCGGAGGTTTTCAAGCGGCGCTATGGCTACGACCTGGTCAATCATCTGCCGGAAATGTTTTTCATGCCGGCCGGCGTTGAATTCTCGCGGGTGCGCTATCATTTTATCGACTGTATTACCTGGATGTTTGCCGAGGCGTTTTCGCGCCAGGTCGGCGAATGGTGCGGGCGCAACAAGCTGCTTTTCACCGGCCATGTCCTCGCGGAGGACACCCTCAGCGATCAATCCGCCTACGTCGGCAGCGCGATGCGGTTTTACGAGCACATGCAGGCGCCGGGCATGGATTTATTGACCGAGCACTGGCGGTTTTATGACACCGCCAAGCAGTTGAGTTCCGTCGCCCGCCAGTTCGGCCGGAAGTGGCGATTGTCGGAAACGGACGGCTGCACCGGCTGGGACTTTTCGTTCGCCGGCCACAAGGCGCTCGGCGATTGGCAGGCGGTCCTGGGAATCAACGTGCGCTGTCCGCATCTTGCCTGGTACACGATGGAAGGCGAGGCCAAGCGCGATTACCCGGCGAGCATATTTTACCAGTCGCCCTGGTGGAAGGATTACCGGATTGTCGAGGATTATTTCGCGAGGATTCACACGGTCATGACGCGCGGCGAGGAAATGCGCGATTTGCTCGTGGTGCATCCGATTGAAAGCCTCTGGGGCACTTGCCGGATCGGCGACGGCGCATGGGCGCGGGACCCGGTCGTGGCGCAAAGCAACCGGCGGTTCCTGAAGCTCCGGGATGACCTGCTGAGCAACCATATTGATTTTGACTATGGCGACGAGGACATCATGGGCAGGCACGGCAAGGTGCATGCCGGTCCCGTTCCGAAAATTGTCATCGGCAAGGCGGCTTACAAGGCGGTTTTGGTCCCGCCGATGAAAACAATCCGTGCTTCAACCCTGGCGCTTTTTAAAAAGTTCAGGGCGGCGGGCGGCCTGGTCATCTTCCTGGACAAGGCGGCCGAATATGTGGACGCCCTGCCTTCGGAGGCGGCGGCTGAATTCGCAGCGAAATGCGCGCTGATGCCCAACCGTGCTTCAAAGTTCATCCCGGCCCTGGAAAATTCCTGCCGACGGATATCGGTCGTGGACGGGCAGGGGAATGAAATCCCGTCGGTCCTTTACCTGCTGCGGAGCGACCGCGATTCATATTATCTTTTCCTGGCCAATAGCGGGCACAGCCGCAGCCAGATGAAGTTGCCGATCTGTGAAGACGCGATGGTCATTGACCGGAAAACCGCCTTTGAGAAGGCCTTCGTCCGCGGCTTTGAGGATTGCGCCGGCGCGCCGGTTGAGATGGACCCGGCCTCCGGAAAAAAGTGGCAGGCCGTGGCCGCGCGCAAGAACGAGGCGTGGGAAATCAAAACAAGCTTCCCGGCGCTGGGCACAAGGCTGTTCGTCATTCCCAGGAAAAAGACGGCCGAAAAGATGCCCGCGCGCAAGGAAATGAAAATTGCCAGACGCGTCCGGCTGGCGAAGGCCGACTGGGCGGTCTCGCTTTCGGAAGACAACTGCCTGGCGCTGGACCTTCCGCGTTACAAGATCGGCGCCAAGGCCTGGAAGGGGCCAGAGGAAATCCTGCGGGTTGACCGGGCGGTGCGCGATGCGTATGGCTGGAAGCACAGGGGCGGGGCGATGGTCCAGCCTTGGGCGCAGAAGGAAAGCGCCGCCGGCAAAAAGGGCGCGGTTGAATTGAAATATGAATTCAACATTGAAACGCTCCCGAGCGGCGATGTGTTCCTGGCGGTTGAGCGTCCGGACCTTTACGCGATTTCGGTCAACGGCGAGCCGGTTGATACCGACATGGACAGCGGCTGGTGGGTTGACCGTTCCCTCCGGAAACTGGCCCTGCCGTCCGGCGCTTTGAAGACCGGCCGGAACGAGATCAAATTGGCCGGTGAATATACGGCCAAGCATCCCGGGTTTGAAATCATCTATCTGCTGGGCGCGTTCGGGGTCCGCCTGAAAAACAAGGTCGGCTGCCTGACGCAGATGCCGCGGACATTGAAGATCGGCGACTGGTGTCGGCAGGGATTGCCGTTCTATTCCGGGTCGGTCGGCTACACCTGCTGGATCAATCCCGCCTTTAAGGCCGGGGAGCGGGTCGTGCTCAACGTGCCGGATTATCTCGGCGCGGCGGTGAAGGTTTGGGTTGACGGCAAGGACGCCGGCTACGCCCCCTGGCCGCCTTACCAGGCCGATATCACCGCGATGCTGGACAACAAAAAAGATCGGCACGAATTGCGGATCGAGGTGCTAGGTCACCGGCGCAATTCGCACGGTCCCTTGCATTATGCCCAGAAGCATCCGACCTGGACCGGCCCGGGCCAGTATATTTCCGAAGGCGATATGTGGCGCGATGATTACCAACTCGTGCCCTGCGGCCTTCAAAAACCGCCGGAACTGTTGACGATGAAGTCGAAGTAAAAGGCTGGAACCTGTCTTAAAATCGGCACGCATGGTGTGAGCGGCGCTTTGCAAGATACCACTCTACCATGCGTCGCTACTTTCCATTGAATATCGGTTGTGTCATAAATTATGGGGTGTAAGATATTTTTTGATCATTCTCGATAATACCCACCCCGGCCCAATACGGCCACCCCTCCGCTGGAGGGGATCAACGAGATAAAGGACAAAAGCTTATGTTCCCCTCCTTGGAGGGGTGCCCAACGGGCGGGGTGGGTCAGATTGTATATGTTACCGTCCAATATAAAAAAATTGTCCTACACCCTGGATTCTGTCCCGTATTTTTGAACATTGATTTCCCTGGCCGGGACATGTAAAAATATGACTGTAACCTCCGGTAATATCTTTATAGAGGATTCGGAATGACGTTAACTTCTATTTCGATGACCCCAATCATAGAGGGCCAATTAAACCAATGGCATGGCCGATGCGGCAGGTAATCTAATATGCGCCTATTTTTATTTCGAATAATAATCATCCTGTTAAATTTTTTGGTATGTGTTGTTGTCGCAGAGCAGCCTCCTGAATACGAGGTGCTTGTTCCGGTTGAATCTGGAACTTCTGAAACCAATATAGATGCATGGCCTGTTTTGTCTATTTCTTATGTGCCTGGCGGCTATCCTGAAACAGCAATGATTGTTTCTGTATCAATCTGGCAAACAGGTAAAGCAATATGGTCAACGAATGGAATTAGAGGCCGTGAGCCATATTATCAGGGCAAAGTAGAGAGCGGACAGGTAACTAATGTGTTAAATATACTTCGCAAAGCGGGAATATATGATGATCCAAGTCTTTTTGATCACTATCCAGGGATGGATAATGAGTTTTGTGTAGCGACTATCATTGAAGGGGATAAAATGCTTTGCATGAAGTCGCCTTTCGATTTTGTCAAACCGATTGCTGATGCAAATGTTAAAACTAAGCAATATTATATGATGTGGAATAAATTGACGCAGACAATAAGATCACTGATCCCGAAAGAAGGCACTCGGGTAGAATATAATTATAAAGTTCGACAGATAAAGTATAAGATTCGTTCGGATAGGGGGCCCCGGAAATAGAACTTAACGGATTAGCGGAAAAAAAATTCCGGCGTGAAATGACGATAGATTTTCTCCCCCCTCTGCGCCAAGGCTTCCTCCGTCACTAAAGCTATGGAGGACAGGCCGAAGGGCAGGCGCAGACCCCAGGTAGGATTGCCTTCCCGCCTACGCCCTCGTCCCGACGCTTGGAGGTCGGGACTCGTGGCTGCGGCGGGGCAGGCCGCCCATGGACCGTTCGCCGTTGCTGGTTCGGTTGTACTCCCTTCGATCTTGCTCAGGGCAGGCACCACAGGTCAGGACAGGCCTTCCAAAAACACAACGTGGCCCGCGGCTGTGGGCCGTAAAGGGCCGTATTGGGGCGAATCCATGAGGAATCAGCCCATGAGATGGGCCGCAATGGGCCGATTCCAAGACGAGATTCCGGAGCGATTCAGAGGTTATCGGAGGGATCATGTCGGATCGGCAGAAAAGCCAATCCGGCAACGGGTTTGTTCTGGAGGCGAACGTCAATCCGTCCTGTCCGGATTTTGGGCGTCGGCCAAATAACTCTCGTCTTTCTGCATCAGGACCGTGATCAGGTAGAAGCCGATCGGCACGCCGACGATCATCCCCCACAGGCCGAAGAACCGCTCCCCGATCAGGATCAGGATCAGGACGAGGATCGGATGGATGTGCAGTATGTTGCCGGTGATCTTCGGGTTGAGGACGTATACCTCAAAGGAGTGGACAACCGCGATCAGGGCAACCAGCTTCAGCATCAGCGGCAACCCGCCGATCTGGACGCCGAAAAGCAGGATGGGGAGGGAGCTGAGAAAAGTTCCCAGGATGGGGATGAATCCGCAGAAGAAGACAACCGTTGAAAGCAAGGCGATGTTCGGCACGTTAAAAAGCCAAAGCCCGGCGGCGGTCAGGACCGTGTTGCAGATTGCGATGATCACCTGTGCCCGGAGCGCCTTGCCCAGGACGTCGGCAAAAGCCACAAGGTGCGGCATCGCGCCCAGGTAGAATGTCCGGATGCGGCTGGTTTCCAGCTCCTTCATCTTGGTGACGATTTTCTGCCAGTCCACCACGAGGATGAACGAGAAAATAATTGAAAGGAAAAGGAATACCAGGACCTGCCAGCCGAACTTGGCCAGGTCCACCACCGTCCGGAGGACGTGCGGGAAGGCGGCCTTGACGGCCTGGCCGGCCTCGTTCTTGATGACCTGCATCGTCGCCGCGTATTCCCGGGAGTCAATGAAGTCCTGCGCCTTCTGCTCGCCGACAACCCCGGCGATGATCTTGTCCACGAATTCTTCAACCGATTCAAAATTCTCCTGCTTGCCGGCGACGGTCAGGTCCATCAATACCTTGTTGGATTCAATGATCAGTTTCGGCCCAGCCCAGGAGCCGACCAGGACGAGCAGGCCGATGAACAGGATGAAGACGATCACAGTCGTCAGACGGTAGTTGAGCCGGAACTTCTTTGACAACCTGTTGACAATGCCCTTGGTGATGAAGGTGATCAGGAAGGTCAGGAAAAGCACGAGGAAAAAGGACCGCAGGAGATAGAAAAACCCGATCAACACCGCCCAGAGGACCATTGTCTCCCAGTTGTTCTCAAAAAATTTTCTGATGCTTAGTCTGTTGGTCATATTTGTCCTAAAGCGGGCTATGCCAGCAACCCATGTTCGCCGCACACCGTGCGGCGCTACAGTTGTAGGGTCCGGCTAACTACTTGAATTAAGATATGATTGATTTGGGTTGCAGTCAAGTTTTTGTTAGGCCGGAGCAAACGAAAGAAAGAAAATTGACTTTGATGGACAGCTTGCGGGGCAATATGATATGTTCCGTTCTCCGAAAACAATGGCCGGCCGTGAATATGAAAAAAGATGATTTTATAAGCTGTCTCGCCAGGATCCATGAGGCCATGCTCCGGCTCGCCCGCCCGGTGCGGATCATGGAGGTCTGCGGCACGCATACGGTCACGGCCTGCCGCTCCGGCTTGCGGACCATGCTGCCCGCGACGTTAAAATTGTTATCCGGGCCGGGATGTCCGGTCTGCGTCACGCCGTCCGGTTATATTGACCGGGCGATCATGCTCTCCCGGCTCCCGGGTGTGATCATCGCCACCTTCGGCGACTTGATGCGCGTGCCGGGGTCGTCCGGGTCGCTCGAACTGGCCAAGGCGAAGGGCGCCCGGATAAAAATTGTTTATTCGCCGGTTGACGCGCTGGATCTTGCCGGGAAAGAGAAGGACAAGAAGGTTGTTTTCCTGGGGGTCGGGTTTGAGACCACGGCCCCCGCCGTCGCCTGGGTGGTGAAAACGGCCGTCGAAAAAGGCATATCCAATTTCAGCGTGCTCGGCGCCCTGAAAACCATGCCGAACGCGATGGCCGCCCTGTTGAACGCGGGCGATGTGGGCGTTGACGGCTTTATCTGTCCCGGGCATGTCAGCGCCATCATCGGGACGCAACCTTACGAATTTATCGCCCGGGACCATCACCGGCCATGCGTCATAGCCGGCTTTGAGCCTTATGACATGATCCTGGCGATTGAGATGCTGGTTGACCAGATCGCCGCCGGCCGGGCGGAAGTGCGGAATGAATATCACCGCTCGGTCAGCGCGGAGGGCAACCCGGCGGCGAAGCGTCTCATCGCGGAAACTTTTGACCCGGTTGACGCTGACTGGCGCGGGTTGGGCGTCGTGCCCGGAAGCGGTTTGAAGTTGAAAGAGGCATACAGCAGTCATGACGCCATGCTGTCTTTCCCGTCTTTGGACCTTCCGGCGGCTGACACTCGCCCGGAATGCCTTTGCGGCGAGGTCCTGCGCGGACGCGTCACCCCGGATGAATGTCCCCTTTATGGAAAGGAATGCACGCCCGCCATGCCTTTTGGGCCGTGCATGGTTTCCAGCGAAGGGACTTGCGCGGCTTATTTCAAATATTGCCGGCTGATGCAGAAGGCAGGCGGCGCAAAGGCACAAAGGCAGAAGGGACAAGGCGGAACCTGACATGAAGAAGACTTCTTCCGGGAACGATAAGGTTGTGCTTCTTTCCCACGGCGGCGGCGGGTTGCGTTCGCGGCAGTTGATCCGGGACATCATTGTCCGGCACCTGGCCAATCCGGTCCTGGACGAACTGGATGACGGCGCCTGCCTTTCCATCGCCGGGAAAAATATTGTCTTTACGACCGACTCCTTTGTTGTCCGGCCGCTGTTTTTCCCGGGAGGCGACATAGGCAAGCTCGCGGTTTGCGGCACGGTCAATGACCTGGCGATGATGGGGGCGGAGCCGCGGTACTTGAGCCTGGGCTTGATCATTGAGGAGGGACTGCCGCTGGCCGACCTTGAGCGCGTGATTATTTCAATGCGCCGGGCGCTGGACGAGGCGGGGGTGAAAGTCGTCACGGGCGACACGAAGGTCGTGGAGCGGGGGATGGGGTTCGGCCTGTTCGTGAATACGGCCGGCATCGGCGTCCGCTTGCCAAAGGCCGATACGCGCGTGGTGAACGCCCGGCCGGGCGACGCGGTCATCGTCACCGGCATGCTGGGCGACCACGGCGCGGCGGTGATGGCCTGCCGCGAAGGCCTCAATCTTGAGTCCGGGCTTGTCAGCGACGCGGCGCCGTTATGGAATCTGGTCGGGCCCCTGTTGCGCAAGGACCTTGATATCCATTGCCTGCGCGACCCGACCCGGGGCGGATTGGCTGCCGCGCTTAACGACATTGCCGAATCTTCACGGGTCGGGATCCGCCTCGTTGAAAAGGAATTGCCGGTCAGGAAAGAAGTCCAGGGAATTTGCCGCCTGCTCGGCCTGGATCCGCTGAACATCGCCTGCGAAGGGCGCGCGGTTATTGTCTGTCCGGCCAGGAATGCCGGGGCGGCGCTGGATTCGCTGCGCTCCAGGGCGGCCGGCCGGGACGCAAAAGTAATCGGCCGGGTTGTCAAAGAGCCGCGCGGCCTGGTGATCCTTGAAACGGGGCTTGGCGGGGAACGGATTGTCGAGACGCCGATGGGGGAAGACCTGCCGCGGATTTGCTGATTTTTCATTCGTTTTATTTGCGGCATCTTCGGCATGGCGTGCGTCTCATGGCGGTCGCGGTTCAACGCGTTCGCGCGAATATAAAAAATAAATAAAATATGCTTGTATTTCAGAGGGGCTGCCGGTAAATTTATTGAAAACTTTCTTAGGAGTAAATTAAATGAAAAAAATCAGTCTGTTAGCCGTCCTGTTCGCGATGACCGCGTTGCCGCTTATGGCCGAGTCGGAGTCAGTCCGCACGCTCTACACCCGCGAAAACAGGTTCCCCGACCTGGGCAAGATCGAGCTCGGGACTTACGTGACTTACCAGCAACTGGATGAATATTTCATCAACCAGGTTGACGCGAAATGTTACAAAAATTATTATGTCCCCGACGGCTCCAAGCGTTCGGATACGGTCGTCACCCCGTATTTGCGCTACGGCTTGTTTGAAAATCTGACCGTTTACTCCCGGGTGCCGATTGATTTCGTCAGTTCGGACGTGAAGGGCAGCAAGACGGGCTTCAACGACATTGCCCTGGGCATGGAGCTCCTCGCCTATGAGTATACTTATAAATATCCCTGGGTTGTGCCCTACATTGAGGTGACCCTTCCCACCGGTGACGACAATAATCACATGGGGCTCGGCAAGGTGGACCCGATTTTCGGCGTCGCGGTCGGAACGACCACGTTTGACAAATACCACTGGACGCTGGACGGGCGGTATGACGCGAACGTCACCAAGGACGGCCGGTTTGAGGGCGCGGCTTCCCTGGTCTGGGATTTAAGCGATCAGTTCTCGGTCCTGGCCGAGGCCAAGATCATGGAAAAATCACCGGGATCAACCAAGGATGTCCCCGTTTATTTCAACGGCGGCTTTGCCTACAAGCCGGTTGACCAGTTGAGCGTGAACCTGTATGCCGGCACGGCGGTCAATTCCGAGGAGAACGGCCACGGCTCGGTGAAGATCGCGTATAATTTCTAGGGTATGCGAAAAATGTTTTTCGTGGATTCCCGCTTTTGCGCGTCATGGGCTCCGTGCGGAATCCGCGCCAAATGGCGCGGTTGTCATTTCCGGTTTGACCGGGAATCCGGTGGTTCTTCACCCGAATAATTATTGTGAGCTGGTTTGTCTATGCCAATTTCATTTAACGCCGATGAAATCCTGCAGATGGCCGAGCAGATCGAGCGCAACGGCGTGAAATTTTATTCTCTCGCGG
The DNA here is from genome assembly GCA_964475405.1 of uncultured Verrucomicrobiota bacterium. Taxonomy (GTDB): domain Bacteria; phylum Verrucomicrobiota; class Kiritimatiellia; order JAAZAB01; family JAAZAB01; genus JAQUQV01. Next base: position 9,982 of record CAYYWX010000021.1, on the reverse strand, counting down.
CCG
>CAYYWX010000021.1:0-9969 GCA_964475405.1 uncultured Verrucomicrobiota bacterium | reverse complement strand
ATTCAAGGATATTTTTACGCAGCTTTCCCGGCAGGAGGAGGCACATCTGGCGATTTTTTCAGGAATGCGCCGGAGTCTTTCCCCGGCCGAGCGGGAGACGGCCACTTATGATCCCGGGCAGGAAAACGGTCTTTATCTCCTGGCCATGGCGGACCGCGAGGTTTTTAAGCTCGATCAGGACCCGCAGAAGCTGTTGCCTCCTTCAGTTTCGCTTGCGGGAGTCATTGATGTTGCCATCGGCAGCGAGAAGGATTCGATCGTTTTTTACGCGGGCATGAAGGACTTGGTCCCGGGCAAGCTCGGCCGGGAAAAAATCAATACCATCATCAGCGAGGAATTCAGGCATATCGCCGTGTTGCGCTCAGTCGCAATAAATGGTTAAATACTTAAGGGAGTTTCAACTATGAGATTAAATGGCGCGGCAGCGGGATGGGCTGTGGCCTTGGCGGCGGTTTTCACGGCGGCGCAGTCGTTCGCGTTCCGCGCGGACGAGGATCTGTCGGCTTTGCCGAGAGAAGGGACGACGCCTTTTGTTTCCGCCGCGCAAACCCGCCCGACCGACGAGCAGGTCGCAATGGCCGGCATGCTGGCCGGGACAAAGGTGGAATGGGATGCCAAGACCGGCGCGCCCTCTTCAATCCGCGTGAACGACCACTCCGCGGCGATCTCGAACGCGCGGGGCATGGTCCCCGGCGGTGCCCGCGATTTCGGCACGGACGCATTTGCGGTTATGGATTCCCTCGCCGGTGTTTACCGCCTGGGCGATGCCGCCGAGGAATTATCCGTTCTCAAGACCGAAACCGATAACCTCGGTTATCGTCATGTGCGCATGAACCAGCTCTGCCAGGGGCTGAGGGTCGTGGGCGCGCAGTTGATTGTCCACTTTGACAAGGACGGCAATGCTTACCAGGTCAACGGGCGTTATATACCCGGCGTTGCCCCGGAAATTGAAACGGGCATTGACGCCGAATCGGCCGTCGCGGCCGCGCAGCTTGACCTGGCCAACATGGGCAAACCGGCCGGACGTCTAACGGGAAGCGTGGAATTGGTCATTTACGCGCGGGATGTTTCGCCGGTCCTGGCATACGAATTCATGCTTTGCCACGACGGTGCCGCGGCGGGCCCCGGCAACTGGCGCTACTGGATCAACGCGCGCGACGGCTCCGTGATCAACCGCTTCAATGATATCCGTAAATCCGTGGCGGCGATCTCCGGCTCAATCCTGACCGGCGAAGGCGGGCAGGCGGTGAGCGTCAATGGAGAGCTTATAGCGGACGCTCATGGTACGAATTATTATTATCTTCTCAATACTAACTTGCATTGGAAAATATTTAATTATGCGTATTACGGTTATGTGGATCCAGAAAGCACGGCCTATCGTGGTACGAACAATTGGGGAACATCGGACCGGACCGAAATGTCGGCCGCATTTAATTTTAATCTTATACAGAACTATTTTACAAGTATTCATTCACGCGATAGTTATAATAATTTGGGATCTAATGCTGTTGCCAATGTCCATGATACTGATGGAATGGACAATGCTTTCTGGGACACAAGCACGCAGCAGTTTTATTTCTATCCTGGTTTTTTTTATGATGAACTTACAGTTCTTGACGTTTGTGGGCATGAGTTCGCCCATGCCGTCACGGAATATTCGGCCAATCTCGTTTATCAGAATGAACCAGGCGCGCTGAACGAGTCTTTTTCAGATATTTTCGGCACGGCAATTGAATTTGCCAGCCAGCCGGATGGACGCGGCAGTTATCCCGACCGAACGGCAGGATATTCCGACTGGTTGATCGGCGAAGACTGTACGTATCCATGGACGACAGCTCTGCGCGATATGCGCAATCCTCAGCGTTACGGTGATCCCAGCAAATATCATGGCACTTATTGGTATTATGGCGCATTTGACTACGGCGGAGTCCACTGGAATAGTGGCGTCCAGAACCACTTTTTTTACCTACTCTGCGAGGGCGGGACCGGCACTAACGACGGCAATCGCTACAGTATAACCGGGATTGGAGTCTCAAACGCGACACGGGTGGCGTATCGGGCACTTACAGCTTATTGCTCCGCCGACACCGATTATGACGCGGTGCGAACGGCGTGGCATTCCGCGGCGCAGGACCTGGACTCGTCCTGGCTTGCCAGTGTTCATTTAGCGTGGGAAGCTGTTGGAATATATGCGTATTCTACGCCCAGCGTCGCGGCATCCGTCGGCACATATACTGACAAAGTTCATTTATCATGGGCTGTGGTTCCCGGAGCCACCAATTATTCAATTTATCGTTCTACTTCAAGTGATGTTATAAGTTCAGCACTGCTGGCAAGCACGGCTACCACTTCCTATGACGATACTTCGATCGCTCCCGTCGGTACTGTTTTTTATTATTGGGTTAAAGCAAGCGGAGCACAGGGCAATAGCACTTTAAGCGAAGTGGTTTACGGGTCGGCTCTCATGCCGCCCCCGGCCGGACTTGTGGCTTCGCAGGGGGCCAGTTCGGATTATGTGCAATTAATATGGAGCGTGTCTTCTGGAGCCACGGGTTATATAATTTATCGTAATACATATCATAATAGCGGCTCGGCAACTGAAATCACGCGTGTGTCTTCGGCCTCCTTCAATGACACTTCCGCCACACCCGGCGCCTTGTACTATTACTGGATCAAGGCCTGTTCAATCGCGAGCACCAGCGCGTTCAGTTCCGTCGTGTCGGGTTACCGCGGCATGCCGGCCCCGGGCAATGTGTCGGCCTCGGCTGGGACTTACTCTGCCGGTGTTCTTGTGTCATGGAGCGCCGTCAGCGGCGCGGTGGGTTACCAGGTCTGGCGCAGCACAACCGCCGATTCGTCCACCGCGGTCAACCTCGGCGAAACGGCCAACGCTTATTGCATCGATACCTCGGCTGCCGCCGGCGTGACCTATTACTACTGGGTCAAGTCCAAGAAGTGGTCGTTGGTCAGCGTTTTCAGCGCTTCTGTCTCCGGCTGGCGGCGGAGCATGGCTTCGGGCGATAATGCCCGCGGTGATTTTGACGGCGACGGCATCATGGATTTTGCCGTTTACGCGGAATCCACGGGAATGTGGTATATGCGGCTCTCGGGCAGCTCTTACGCGACTGTTTCCTATCAGCTGGGATGCTCCGGCTTCACGCCGGTTTCCTGCGACTACGACGGCGACGGGCAGGTTGACCCGACCGTTTACCAGGAGTCCACCGGGCTCTGGATAGTCCTGCTTTCCGGCAGCGACTATGCCGCCGCTTACGCGACCCTGGGCGGGCCGGGCTTCAAGGTTGTTGCCGGCGACTATGACGGCGACGGCCGCGCGGACGCGGTTGTTTACCGGGAGTCCACCGGCACCTGGAAGGCATTGCTTTCCAAGTCCAACTATCAATATGCCACCGCGGTTTTCGGCGGCCCGGGCTGCAAACCGGTCGCGGCCGATTATGACGCCGACGGCAAGATGGATCTGGCTGTTTATTACGAGGTTCCCGGAAGCAGTCTCGGGCAGAATATCGGCTACTGGTACCTGGCATTGTCCGGTTCCGGATATGCCACTTCCATCAAGACAACCACCGGGGTGGGGCTTGTGCCCGTGCCGTCCGATTATGACGGCGACGGCAAGGCCGATATCGCGACTTATAATTCCGCGACCGGCGTCTGGAATTACTGGTCATCGGCCTCAAATTATCCGCTGCCGGTGTCGTTTACGCTCGGCGGCCCTGGCTATACCGCGGTTCCCGCCGACTATGACGGCGACTTCAAGGCCGATATTGCCGTCTATCAAGAGGCGACCGGGCAGTGGTACTTCCTGCTCTCCTCCAGGAGTTATGGTTCCGCCAACGGCGCGCTCGGCGGGCCGGGATACGAGGCGGTCGGCGCTCGGCGCTAGACGAATAATTCGCCGCACGCCGTGCGGCATCTACAGTTGTAGCGCGTCACGGGGTGACGCGTTCTTTCTTGTTTTTCTTCGCGGTTCCTGATGTGGCAGGTACTATACACTCTGCGCTATCATCTTCGCCCTTCACAAGACACCGGTTGCCCTGTATTGTACTCCAATGCGGATTAATTTTTTCAAAGTGATCATTATTGCCTTCTGGCTTGCCATGACGCTCTGGCTGGTCAGGTATGAGGCCTTCCCGGAAAAATTCGCGGCCGCGGCGAACGGCTACCGCGCGCTCTTGCAGCGCGGCCCCTTGATCGTTGATTCATGGATGCAGATCGAGTCGCAGGGCCAGCCGGTCGGGTACAGCCATACCTGGATTGACACCGATCTTGAGTATGACCAGGCGGCCTACACGGTCCGCAACCAGACCGTCCTCAATTTTAAATTCATGGGGCAGGCGCAACTGGTAAGGGTTACCGCCGACGCCGTTCTTGACGACCAATATGTCCTGAGGCAGTTTTCGGCCCTCATGGTCTCAAGCGTTTATTCCACGCAGATCGACGGCCGGCGGAACGCGAAAGGCCTTTTTGACGTGATCATGAAAACGCCCGCCGCCGAGCGGCGTTTTGAAATGGAAATTCCCGATGATGTCGTCTTGTATTCGTCCATGTCGGAGATTGCCCTGAAGCAGCTCGCGCCGGGCGAGCGCGTCCGGTTTAAAACAATAGATCCTCTTTCGCTGACCGTCTCCGACGTTGTTGTTGAATCAATCCGGCGCGAAAGCATCATCCATGACGGCCGCAGCCAGCCGACGACCCTCTTCAGCATCACCTACCAGGGCATGAGCGTCAGCGCCTGGATTGACGCCGAGGGCCGGGTATTGCGCGAGGAAACGCCCCTTGGCTTGGTCATGCGCGCCTCAACGCAGCAGGAAATATTCAACCGCAAGCGCCAGGCCTATGAAGCGGCGGAGTTGTTTTCCGCCCTGGCGGTGCCGGCGAGCGGACAACTGGCCGAGCCGCGCAAGAGCCGCAAGCTGAAGGTGCGCCTGAACGGCCGCCTGCTTGAGCTTGAAGCCTTGGCAAGCCATCGCCAGCGGGTAGTGGAACGCCTTGAAAATTCGGTGGTTATGGAGCTCTCGGCCCAGGACAAGCCGGCGGAGATTATCCGCCCGGGCGGGGAAATGCCGCCGGAGACCCGGCCGTTCCTGGCCTCTACATTTGCAATCCAGTCCGATAACCGGGAGATTATCAAGCAGGCGCAAACGATTACCGCCGGCAGCAAGGATTCTTACGAGGCCGCATTGGCCATCAATGACTGGGTCTATTGCAACGTCGTCAAGAAGCCGACCGCCAGCATGCCCTCGGCCCTGGATGTCTTTCAGCGCCGGGAGGGCGACTGCAATGAGCACACCTACCTGTTCGTCGCGCTCGCCCGCGCGGCCGGGTTGCCGGCCAGGATCAACATCGGCATCGTCTATGCCGAACCGGTAGGCCAGCCGGCCGCTTTCTATTATCATGCCTGGCCGGCGGTTTTTGTCGGTCAATGGGTGGAAATGGACCCGACCTTCGGGAGCCCGCTCGTGGACGCGGCTTATATCCGCCTGATCACCGGCGAACTCAACGACCAGTTGAAATTGCTCGGGATATTGGGAAGGATCAGCGTGGATATTATCCAGGCAAAATAGGCGCAAAGCGGCAAAGGCAGCGAGTCGCTAAGTAGATGAAATTATGGCGCGGGGTTGCCGGTAATTATCTTTTCTTTCTTTGTGCCTTTGTTACTCTGTGCTTTGTGTGACTTTCTGAAACCATGATTGAAATTGAAAATCTTTCAAAAAATTTCGGCGCTTTGCATGCCGTGAGCGATTTGAGCCTGAAGGTGCCGGCCGGCGAGTTGTTTTGTTTCCTGGGCCCGAACGGCGCGGGCAAGACGACGACGATCAAAATGGCCTGCGGCCTGCTGCGTCCTTCCTCCGGTAAAATCAGCGTCGGCGGGTTCGACCTTGCGCGCGATCCGGAGAAAGTGCGCGAGATCATCGCCTATATCCCCGACACGCCCTACCTTTATGAGCGCCTGACGCCCTGGGAGTTTTTTGAATTTATCGGGGACCTTTATAAAATCCCGCGGCGCGAGGTGGTGGAAAACCGCGAATACGCCTTTGAGCTTTTCGATCTCGGCCCGTATGCTTCCTGCCTGATCAACGACCTTTCCCACGGCTACCGCCAGCGCCTGATTTACGCGGCCGCCTTCCTGCACAAGCCGCGGGTGCTTTTCATCGACGAGCCCTTTATCGGCCTCGACCCTTACACCATCCGCCTGATCCACGACCTGCTCCGGCAGAAAGTCGCCGCCGGAATGACCATTTTCCTGACCAGCCATATTCTCGCCCTGGTTGAAAAACTGGCCGACCGGATCGGCATTATCGCCGATAGCCGCCTGATTGCCATCGGCACGCTGGAAGAATTGCGCAGCCAGAGCCAGGCGCGGGAGCCGCTCGAGGACATCTTTTTGCGCCTGACCCGCCCGGATAATGGCGGCGCGGGATAGGACCGCCGAACACCGTTCGGCGCTACAGAGGTGATGGCATTGCGGTATGTAGCGCGCCACGGCTCGCCCCGGCGAAGCCTCAGGCAAAGCCTGGGTGTGGCGCGGGAATTTGCCGGGAATTTTATGCGCGATTTGCTCATATTCCTCAAAAAAGACTGCCGGGCGTTTTTTAACCTGCGTTACGGGGCGCGGGACCAGTCCATTTTCAAGGCGGTCTTCATCGGCCTTTTCGCGGCGGCGCTGCTGACGGGGCTTTTTTTTCTTTTCCTGGAAGCCTTTCGTTCCCTGCGCACGCTCGGCGGGATAGGCGTCATGATCGTCCAGCATCTCTTCGGATTTTTTTTCTTCGGCCTGGGGATAATGCTGGTCATCTCCAACGTCATCACCGCCTACGCGGTGTATTTCCGGTCCTCGGATGTTCCCTTCTTGTTCGTCCAGCCGGTCTCGCGCGGGACCATTGCCCTGCACAAGCACCTTGAATCGGCGCTGCTTTCTTCCTGGGCGTTCTTTTTCATAATGATTCCCTTCATGGCCGCCTTTGCCTGGCACCAGAAACTGCCGCTGATCTTCGCCTTCTGGACGGTTATTTTTTCCATCCCCTTTGTCGTTTTGTGTTCCGGGATCGGCGTCATCGTCGCGATCGTTGCCGTGCGCTTCATGCCGCGCCTGCGGGGCTGGGCCTGGCTCGGACTGATCGCGCTGGGTATCGCGGCTTTCGGGTATTACGGCGTCTCCCCGCGGGCGGGCGGCAAGGTGGATGACGCCTCCTTCCTCCTGGCCAGCCTGGTCCCGGGCATCAAGTTTTCATCGTTGCCGCTCTGGCCGAGCTGGTGGGTTTCGGAGGGCATCATGGCCCTCGTGCGGGCGCGCTGGGACAGGGGGATCATGCTGTTCGGCGTTCTCCTGGCCAATCTCATGTTCGTGGGAGTGCTGGTTGAATATATCGGCGACCGGCTGTTTTATCGCGCGTGGGAACGGGTGGCCTCGGCCGGCGAAAACTCCGCGATCAGCCGGGCAACCTCGTCCGCGCTCGCGGCGTTTCTCGGCGCTTTCCTGCCGGCCGAGTGCCGCGCCATCATCCTCAAGGATATCCGCTCGTTCCTGCGCGACCCGGTGCAGGTGATCCAGGGGTTGATTTTTTTCGGCCTGCTGGCGATCTATTTTTTCAACCTGCGCAACTTCCACTATAATCTTTCAAGCCCCGTCTGGCGCAACCTGATCGCTTTCCTCAACTTGTTCAGCCTGTCCATCATCATGTCCTCGTTTTGTTCGCGTTTTATCTTCCCGCAGATCAGCCTGGAAGGGCACGCCTTCTGGATCATCGGGCTTTCGCCGACGGGCATGAGCCGGGTCTTGAAATATAAATTCGCGCTGGCCGTCAGCACCATGCTCCTGATCAGCGTCACGCTGATCGGCGTCTCGGCCACAATGCTTGAAGTGGGCCGTTACGTGCTCTTGATCAACATTGCCGTGGCGGTGGCGGTCTCGTTCGGGCTTTGCGGCCTGGCGCTCGGCCTGGGGGCGCTTTTTATCGACCTGAAAAAAACCAACCCGGTGGCGATCATCTCCGGGTTCGGCGGCACCTTTAACCTGGTGCTGAGCCTGCTTTACATCATGGCCGCCATTATTCCCTTCGGATTCATCTGCCACGAGCAGATAACCGGTAACATTAGCCGCCCAATGTTCCTGAAGGGAATCATGATCGCCGGCGCGTGGCTCGCGGTCATAACGGTCCTGACCACGTTCGTGCCGATGCTCGCCGGAAGGCGCAGCCTCATGGCCCGCGAGTATTAGGTTGTCTCAAAACTGGCAGAACATCGCGCCGGCAGAAACCGCGCCCGTCCTTTTCCGAGCTTGCGGCGCCGGGGGTTGTGTGGAATTCCTTGCTTGACACACACCGTTGAAGGGTGATATCAATGTTTCAACTGGCTGGTATGTTTCCCGGGCATCGGCTCCTTAACCAACGGCTCCGGATTAAGCCCGGGAAAAATGCAGCCTTAACAATAAAAAGAGAAAGGTTAACAAATGAGCGAAATGCTTAAAACATTCTTTGCCGCGACGGCGGCGGTAATGATCGCGTCAGTTGTCCTCGCCCAGGCGCCCGCGACCGACGCGGCGGCGACGACGCCCAAAGCGGACCAGGCCCAGAAGTCCGTTTTCCAGAAAATGGACAGGAACAACGACGGCAAGGTGACCACCGACGAGCACCAGGCCCGGTTGAAGGAATGGTTGAAGGAACTGGACAAGAATAATGACGGCAAATTGACCCCGGATGAATTTGGAGGGGCGCGCTTTGCGGAAATAGACGTCAACAAGGACGGCACGATTACCATGGAAGAATACATTATTTTCTTTGTCGGCAAAGATGCCCTGGCCACGGTCGAAAAAACCGCGGGATCCGACACGCTCTATCCCAAGGGCGCCAGCGAGATAGCCGGCGTGGAGGTGATTGGTTATCGTAAAAGCGTCTTCAAGGCGATTGACGTCAATGGCGACGGCAAGCTGGCGCCGGATGAATTGAAGGCTTACAACGGCAAAGAGCACGAGTTCCTCGACAAGAACAAGGATGGATTTATAACGGTGGACGAAATTACCGCCGTGGCGGTCATCCCGGTCTTTGCGGCCAAAACAGCGGAGAAAAAAGACGCTCCCGCCGTTGAGAAATAAAAACGTTGGCTTTTTATGACCATAGCCGGGCCGGATATTTCATCAAATATCCGGCCCGGTTTTTTATTGTTGAGCAGCTCCTTCCGGCGCAGAAACGCCATCCGGATAAGAATGCGGCAAAAGATCAGAAATGCTTTTGAGAGAAGGCAAAGCCGGAACCGGATTTCATGTAGCGTTCAAAGGCAATAGCTTTCTGTTTGTCAGAAAAACCTATAATGACATCCAGTTTCCACGGACGGAATTTAGATGTGTGCGGTGAATGCCCTGAATTGTGATCGGCAAGGCGCCTGTCTACATCATCAGTAAAACCAATGTGTCGCCGATAAGGATGCTCAATACTCCGAATGATGTATACGTACCACATAAGATTGATTGCCCCCCGCATAAAGCTTTTGGGGGCTTCCCCCGGCTCTGGAACACCGCGGAGTGGCCAAAGACAATGTTCTGAAAGCGGTTGCGGTTCTTTTCGCGCTGGCCAGCGCGGTATTCCCGCAATCATGGCCCAAGCCAGGTTTCCGGATAGGCTCGGCTCTAAGGGAGATATTGTTTTTTTATTGATTTTTTCGGTCCGGCCGACAATAGTTAGCCAGATTGAAGCCCGGGATCCGGGCATGCGATCGTTTGGCTGAAAAAAAACATACTGAAAGGGAACAATCATGGCAAAAGGAATGGACAAAGGTAACGTCGGGCACATGAATAAACCCAAGCTCTCCATCCAGGAAAAGCAACTGAAGAAAAAAATGAAATTGCAGGCCAAGATGGCGGCCGCGCCTATTGCGCCCGCACGGTAGTAAAATACAGGATGAAGAAAGACTAGACTGAAGGCGGCTTTTTCCGCCGGGGAGAATAACAAGAATTGGTTT
>CAYYWX010000020.1:50210-51097 GCA_964475405.1 uncultured Verrucomicrobiota bacterium | reverse complement strand
CATACGCGCCGACGGCGCAAATCAGTCCATTTGAGCTTAGCGCCACGGAATAACCCAGATAATCGTTTGTTTGCCTGTCGGAGGCAAAGAGCTTGGCGCTTTCCACCCAGGGGTCAATCGTGATCGGATAGGCCGCGCCAGCGTCCATGACTTTTATCCCAAGCGCGCCACTGGACTGTGTTTCAAAACGCGCCGGCAATTCGCGCCCCGCCGCGTCAATAACATGCAACCCGGCATAGCGCAAAATATCCCGACCTTGCGCGTCACGCACGCAGATTGCCTTTCCATCGGCTTCCGCCGCCACGGCCCGTAGATTGTCATCCTGTTCCAGAGGGATCAGCAGTTCTTCCTCGTTAGCCGCCCATGACGGACGTTTCGAAATGTCCCATCCCTGTTCCAGGCCGGAAGGTCCGTTGACCACCCATTCGGTTGCCCACCCGCGATCCACTTCCACCCGGTTCGGCGCAGTTTGACAAGGCAATCCAAGCGCCGGCGCGGATGCGCCCAGCGTCCAGGCGCCTGCGCCGGTCCTCACCGTCAGGCCTTTCGGCCCTACCAGCACATCCGCGCCCAGCGCGGCATAACGCGTCTCAAAACAGCCGGCTCCGGACTCCCTGAAATGATATGCGGACTGGTCGCGTCCCATCGTCCGGTTGATCGCCAGGCGCAAGTCCGGCGGCAAGTCACTTGCCGGCGCCGAGTCAGCCGAAAATGTTTGCACCGGCAGGGCCGCAAGCCCCAACACCAGAATCAAAACTTCCAAAAACTTGCCTATATTTTTTTTGCCTGAATGCATGCGTTTGTCTCCAATGTATCTATTTGGTTATTTGCAGGCCGAATGTTTTGAAGGAAAATAAATTATGAATTTATTTTAAAATAGCCTGTTT
>CAYYWX010000020.1:0-50200 GCA_964475405.1 uncultured Verrucomicrobiota bacterium | reverse complement strand
GTCAATGGAAATATAAACACATAATACCATCCATGCCCGTCAGGTATTTGAGGTGGAGCCGCTTGCGGGATTTCATGCTGCCATTCCCGCGACTTGTTTGTCATAAGAAAAGTTAAGGCGAACCATATTTATTACGAATGTATAGGCGAACGAAGGAGGGCCTGTCTCGCCGAAGCGCTCTGGCATAGGCGGGCCTGTCCTCCGTAGTTGCGCCGTTAGGCGAACGAAGGGGGGTGGTGGGGGATGGATTCGAACCATCGAAGTCGTAAGACAACAGATTTACAGTCTGCCCCGTTTGGCCACTTCGGTACCCCACCGGAATAAAAAAGCGATGCAATTAGCGGCAAGATATATACATTTTAGCCAAAGCGGTGTCAACTGTTTCCCTGCCGTTTGGTTAAACATCTTGGCAGCAGACAGGCATGCTTGCGCGATGTGAAATTAAGGTGTATTATCCATCTGAAAAACAATTATAGATAATTTTGGGGCATGGAAGAATGCGGAAGACAAAAGTCAATATAAACGGCAACTGCACCCATGACTGCTTGTCAGCCGATGGAACGGCGGAAGGCATGAGCGGCCGGGCGGATTCATTCCCCTACACGGAGCGTCATTTGAAATGCGTCTGGTTTGACCCTGAATTCCGGCCGGCGGAACTGCGCGCGGAGGGCGGGGAGGCGGTTATTGTGGAAAAACCGGGACGCTGGAACCTTGAGAAAGGGCCGGATTTTCTGGACGCGGTCCTGCTGGTGGGCGCTGAACGGCGCAGGCTGGTCGGCGACGTCGAGGTGCATATCCATCCCGCCGATTGGCAGAGTCATCATCATTCGTCCGACCCCTCGTATGCGCGGGTGATCGCCCACATCACTTATTTTGCAGGCCGTCTGCCGCCGGATGCGGCCCGGATCGCGTTGCGGATTTCACTCAATGATTCTCTGGCCAAAAATCCTTTCTTTTCATTTGAAGCGATGGATGTCACTGCCTATCCGTTTGCTCTCCGCAAAGCCGATACGCCTTGTTCAAATATTATTTCCGGCTGGAGTCCCGAAAAGGTCCGCGCCCTGCTGGCCGGGGCCGGGAAGGACCGCATTGAAAGAAAAGCCGAACGGATGGCCGACGCCGCGCTCCGGAAGGGGACGGGCCGCGAGCAGATTCTTTACGAGGAAATCATGAGCGCCCTGGGTTACAAGCATAATCGCCTGCCGTTCCGGCAACTGGCGGAGCGCGTGCCGCTTGAGGCGCTCCGGGAATATTCCGGCTTGGATCCCGTTGCCGCTTATGCCCTGCTGGCCGGAGTGGCCGGGTTGCTGCCTTCCGTGCCTAAAAAAAATTGGGATGACGAATCCCGCCGCTTTGTCCGGAAACTATGGAACCATTGGTGGAAAATGCAGGCCAAATGGTCATCCACGATACTGCTGGCCGGATCATGGCGTTTGAGCAATGTCCGTCCCCAGAATCACCCCCGCCGCCGGCTCATGGCGGCGGCCGTCCTTTTTACCGGCAAAATGAACCTGAGCGGACAAATTGCCGCCCTGAAAACTGACAATCCCCGGCAATGGCTGGATAATATTATCAAGTTGATCGCGTCCCCGGCCGACAATTATTTCAGCCGTCGTTTTGCCGTCGGCCAGAAACCCGGTCCGAATGATATCGCCCTTGTCGGCGAGCGCCGCGCGGCGGCCATTGTTTCAAACGTCGTTATCCCGTTTACGCTCGGAATGGGAAGTCCCGGGCCGGTCAACCTGCCGCTGGCTGGGATTTTCGATTGTCTTCCACCGGAAGAAGACAATGCGATCATCAGGCAGGCGGCGTTTAACCTGCTGGGTCCTGATCATAATCCCGCGTTGTATCGCAACGGACTACTTCAACAGGGATTGATCCAGATCTTCCACGATCATTGTCTCAACGACCGCTCCGGTTGCGCCGAATGCGGGCTGGCCAGTCGGACTGTCTGACAGTTGGACGGTCATACTGTTGGACGGTAAGACCCTTCTTCGCCAAGGGCTACGCAGGGCAAGCAGTCGGACCGTTGTTGGGCTAATTCAATGCTTCACTTTTCCGTTGCCCGCGAGAGCGCGACGAGCGCGTCAAGCACCGGCTGGATCCAGAACTTTTCCGCCCCCTCGGATTTCCAGGTATGCGGGAACCTAAGGTTGTTGGCGTAGTAGTGCTTGATGCCGAGGGAGTCCATTTTTTCATGCGCCTTCACGGCGTCCAGGAAAAGACACGATCCGGTCAGCGCCAGGCGGCTGCGTTCCTTGAAATATTTCGCCTGCGAGTCAAAGAGGCGCGAGATTTGATATTTCTCGAAATTCTCCTTCGTCCCGAAGTGCTCGGCAATGCCCCAGTTGGCGGGCCAGTCCACCATCAGCGGCGCGTCCCATGAGGCGGCGTATCCGAAGAAATCCGGATTGCGCAGGAGCAGCGAGAAGGCGCCCCAGCCCGATTTGCTGAAACCGAACAGCAGCCGGCCCTCGCGGGTGCCCGGGGTGGGGTAGCGGCTCTCGATCAGGGGCACGACCACCTTCATGAGATATTCCTCGTGGCGGATTTTCGGGTTGGTGGCGTTTGCGCCGAACCACGGCACGGTGTCAAAGGCCGGCGCGACGAGAATCAGGTTGTATTTGTTATGCGCGTCCAGTTTTTTCATTTCCATCAGACCGTCGCCGAAATAGCCGCCGATCCCGGTTTCAACCGGCAGGACGTATAATACGCTGTATTTTTTCGCGGGATCGAACTTGTCGGGCAGCAGGACTTCAATCGCGTTCGGGCCGACCTGGAACTGGCTTGTCACGATGTAGCGCTCCACGCCTTTCACGGCGTCCTTCTCCGGCCCCTTGACTGTCGCCGATTCGTCCATTTTCACCTTATTCATGTCCGCGCCTTGAATCGCCGGAGCGAGAGTTGCGCACAAAAGCGCGAGCAGAGTTACAACATAAGAATTTTGCATGACTACCTCCTGGGTTTTGACGCATTTGATCCATCTCCCGGGCTTGATCGCCTTCCCGAGCGCTGCAAGCCCGTTGATTGCTTTGAACGGATATATTGTGGCGCGGAGCCAAACGGGTCAATTCAATTTTTTCCTTTAAATGCCTTTAAGTTTAGTTTCCATGTGTCTGGCCATAATGAGACTTACCCGGGGCAGAGCGCATTGTCTTGACATCAATTTAAATAAGTTTAACAGTAATTCACCCTTGTCCATCATGAATGCAAAATTAATATTGGCCTCGGCATCGGCGCGGCGCAGGAAAATCCTGGCCGCGCTGGGCGTGCCGTTTGAGACGGTGATCCCGGAGGTCGAGGAAGTTTTTTACGCGGACGATGCCCGGCGCACGGCGCGCGAAAATGCCGTGCGGAAAAGCGCCTGGTGCCGGGCGCGGCATCCCGATTGCTACTCCGTGGCCGCCGATACCACGATCAGTTTCAAGGGACAGTGCGTCACAAAAGCCCGGACAAGGGACGAGGCGCTCGCCTTCCTGCGGATGTTTTCCGGGGCGACGCACCAGGTTTACACGGCGGTCGCGCTGGCGCGTCCGCGGTCCGAGCCCGAGGTGATCGTGGCGAAGGCATCGGTCCGTTTCCGGACCTTGGGCGAGGATGACATCCGGGATTATGTTTCCAATGTGAACCCGATGGACCGGGCCGGGGCCTATGACATTGATGAGCGCGGCGAATTGCTCATCGCAAGTTATACCGGCTCGCGCGCGACGATCATGGGGCTTCCCGAGGAGGCGGTCAGGGGATGGCTGAAGAAGGAAGGGTTGATGGAATAATATGCATAAGCGTTTTTTAGCAATGATTGTCGGGCTCCCGCGGGACATGAAATATTTCATCGCCGCCGTGGCCATGTTCGGGCTCGGGGGCAGCATGCTTGATTCGGTATTCAATAACTTTCTCAACGAAACTTTTACAATTTCAACCTTCCAGCGCACCATCCTTGAAGTGCCGCGCGAGCTTCCCGGCCTGCTGGTCGCCTTCGTCTCCGCCCTTTTTTTCTTCCTGCCCTCGCGCCGCCTCGCGGCCATTGCCGGGGTGTTCGCCTTCGCCGGGCTCCTCCTCCTGGGCGTCGCCTCGCGGACTTACCTGGTGATGCTGCCCTGGCTTTTTTTGTACAGCATGGGCCAGCATATGTTCATGCCGCTTTCGGCAAGCATCGGGATGGAACTGGCCCGCGAAGGGCAGGACGGCCGGCGCCTGGGACAGCTCAACGCGGTGCGCAATGCTGCCGTGATCGCCGGGAGTTTTTTTGTGTTCCTCGGCTTCAAGTTTTTTCATTTCACCTTCGCCGTGGCGTTTGTCCTGGCGTCGCTCTCCCTGCTCCTGGCCGCGTATTTCCTCTACCGGATGTTGCCGGGCGTTTCCCGCCCGGCGGCGATGCATTTCAAGCTTTACAAGGAATACCGGCTTTATTACTGGCTTTGCATACTCTTCGGCATGCGCAAGCAGATATTCCTGACCTTTGCGCCCTGGGTGCTCGTGACCGTTTTCCACCAGCCGACCGCGGTGATCGCCTGGCTTCTGACCATCGGCGCCTTTGTGGGAATAGTTGTCCAGCCGCTCATCGGGCGGATGATTGATTTGCTGGGGGAGCGGACCATGCTGAGCATGGAGGCGGCCTTGCTTGTCATCGTCTGCGCCGGCTACGGATTTTCGGGGACAATCTTCAGCGCGCACACTGCGTTTATTATTTCCGCCGTATGTTATATTGCCGACCAGATGCTGATGTCGGTCGGGATCGCCCGCTCAACCTATCTCAAGAAGATCGCCCTTGATTCGTCCCACATCATGCCGACCCTGACCCTGGCCGTTTCCATGGACCATGTTTTTTCCATTACCATCGCGCTCTGCGGCGGGATGATCTGGAACAGCCTCGGTTACCAGGCGGTATTTGTCTTCGGCGCTTTGATTGCCGTTGTCAACCTGGTGTCGGCGCGCCGCATCAGAATGCGGCCGGGCTAGTGTAATGTAACTGAATTAAATGAACTTATGAGAAAGAAAAACGCCTTAAAATCATGAGTTTGTCATTCCGAGCCGAGGCGAGGAATCTCGTTATTGTTGAGATGCTTCGTCCCGATCGCTGAGCGCATCGGGCCTCAGCATGACATACTATTAAATACATATCTGAGTGAAACACTACACTAGCGGGACGAATTACGTTTTCCAGTTTACTTTTTCCCTGCCAGGAACGAAGTCAGGGGACTGGTCGGGACGGCCAGGTCGCTTTGCGGCATTATGCCCGCCAGGCGCGCGGCGTATCCGGCCGCAACGGCCTGGGCGAACGCGGCGGCCATCGCCACCGGGTTTTGCGCGGCGGCAATGGCGCTGTTGACCAGCACGGCGGCACAGCCCATTTCCATGGCGGCGGCGGCCTCAGAGGGCGACCGCAATCCGGCGTCAACTATGACCGGCACGCGGCTGTCGCGGATTATCAATTTCAGCAACTCGCCGGTCGCCAGGCCGTGGCCGCTGCCGATCGCGGAGCCGAGCGGCATGACCGCGACGCAACCGGCGTCCTCCAGCCTTTTTGCCAGGACCGGGTCGGCCGGCATGTAGGGCATCACGTAAAAACCTTCCGCGGCCAGGATTTTTGCCGCCGCCAGGGTTTCAATCGGGTCGGGCATCAGGTGCTGGGGATTGGGATGAATTTCAACCTTGATGAATTTGCTCCCGCTCAATTCGCGGGCGATGAGGGCCGCTTTCACGGCTTCGCGCGCGTCGCGCGCACCGGAAGTGTTCGGCATGATGGCCAGGTTTTTGATCTTGAGCAACGGGGCGAGGAGATCATCGGAGGGCGTCTTGAGATTGATCCGGCGCAATGCGACCGTGACCAGACCGGCGCCGGAAGCCTTGATTGCCGCGACCATCGTGGCCGAGTCGGAATATTTGCCGGTCCCCAGGATTAGGCGCGAATTGAACTTATGTCCGCCCAGTGTCAATTTATCCATGGCCGGCAGGCTAGGCAATGCGTTTTTCGCGGTGCGCGGTGATGAAATTCATGCCGAACTCGTCCTCGCCCGTCAGGAGCGCCCGGGCCAGTTTAAAGGGTTCGCCGGCCGTATCCAGCTTGCCGAGGATGGCGGCGTTGATTTGCAGCGGGTCTACGATGCCGCCGTCGCCGCCGGCCTCGACCGCCAGCCACGCGAACACCTGGTTGATCAGCTTGCGGGCGGGCATGCCGAACGAGACATTGCTGAGGCCGCCGAGAATATGAATTTCCGGGCCGTATTTTTTACGGGCGGCGGCGATCGACTCCAGGAACATCTTCCCGTTCAGCGGGTCGGTGGAGATGGTGTAGACGAGCGGATCGAGGTGCATCGCCGGATAGCTGACCCCGGCCGCGAGGAGTTTCGGAATGAGCCGGTCAAAATTGGCGATGCGTTCCTCCACCGTGCATGGCAGACCCTGTTCCCCGGCGGCGGAAGCCACCACGGCCGCCTTGTATTCCGCGACCGGCTCCAGCAGGGCCAGCCGCTCAAGCGAAATGGAATTGACCACCGGCCGTCCGCGTTTGGGGTCGCAGGCTTTCAACCCGGCGCGCATGATCTCCACGTTGGAAGAATCAATGCTGAGCGGCAGGCCGGACGCGTTCTGCACCGCGGCCGCGGTCCATTGCATCGCCTTGACGCGTTCTTCCAGGTTGAGGCCGAATTCGTCCACGTTGACGTCCAGGTAGGTCGCGCCGGCCTTTTCCTGCTTTGACGCCATGACGCGCAGGTAATCAAGTCCCGCGTTCTTGTCGTCACCCTTGCCGTGCATGCCCTGCCAGATGGCCGCGGCGCAATGCTTTACCTTGCCGTTTTCCCAGTCGCCGCTTTTGAGGATTATTTCGGGGATCGGCATGAATTTCTTTGTGCCTTCGTCATCGTAAATGACCGCCGGCCGTCCGTCGGGGGCGGCGCCGACCAGGTTGCCGTCCTTTTTGAAAACGCGCGTGCAGTGGATGTTTTCGCCGATGATGATGAACTTCTTAATCTCCATGATCTACCCTTTCTTTCGTGCCGTTTGCCATGATTAGAATTGACGGGTCTGAATATTTCAAAATGCGACCGAAGATTCAAGAGTATTCGTCATGGCCGGGCAGTGCCAGCAGGCCAGAAGCCCTTGGGGCGCATTTCTCACACGCCGAGTGTGAGAAATGCGGGCTAGCGGCGCCAGCGGCGGCGCGAAGGACGGAAAGAACGGGTCATGACCTTCGCCGGGGCGTAAAATTTTTCCGCCGGAACTTTTGGGTGTGATCCAACTGGGATGGTTACCCGCATGATCTGCTCAATCCGGCGCACGTCCTGTCCCTGGTCGGGAGTCGCGAGCGAAATCGCGTGGCCTTCCTTGCCCGCGCGGCCGGTGCGCCCGATCCGGTGGACGTAATTTTCAGGATCGTCCGGCAGGTCGTAGTTCATCACGAGCTCTATCCCGGTCACGTCAATGCCCCGCGCGGCAATATCGGTTGCCACGAGAATGCGGTATTGCCCGGATTTAAAGCCCCGTAATGCGTCCTTGCGCTGGGCCAGGGAACGGTCGGCGTGAATTTCCGCGACGGATTGTCCCGATGTGTGGAGGTGCCTTGCCACCCTGGCGGCCGAGCGCTTGGTCCGCACGAATAAAAGCACCGTGCCGGAATACTGCCTGAGAAGCTCAGTAAGGAGAGTTCCTTTCATCTCGTGCCGCACGATGAACAGCTCCTGCGAAACCAGGTCGGCGGCCGTGCCGGAGGGGGCGATCTCGGTCTGAACGGGCAGCTGCATGTGCCTTGAGGCGATTTTGACGATGGTCGGCGGGATTGTCGCCGAGAAGAGCATCGTCTGCCGCTGGCGGGGAATTGTCTTCAAAATGCGCTCGATCTGCGGCAGGAACCCCATGTCCAGCATCCGGTCGGCCTCATCCAGCACGAGGATGCCGACGTTATCAAGGCGCAAGTGGTAATGCTCTATATGGTCATTCAGCCGGCCGGGCGTGGCGATGATGATGTGCGGATTCTGCTTGAGCCGGAGAAGCTGCTCGTGCATGGAGGCGCCGCCGATCACGACCGTGGTCCTCATTTTATAGGCCGGCGTGATTTTCAGCAGGGCGTCATTGACCTGCAATGCCAGCTCACGGGTCGGCACCAGCACCAGGCCGCGCCGGCCGGGGGTCAGGCCAAGGCGCTGGACCATGGGAATGCCGAACGCCAGGGTCTTGCCGGTGCCGGTCTGGGCTATGCCGATGATATCCTTGCCTTCAATGGCGACGGGGATGACCTTGTGCTGGATGGGGGTGGGCGTGGTGAACTTCAACGCGTCAATCATCGCGAGAATATTGGGCTCAATGCCCAGGTTGTGAAAACTTAGCTGTGTATGTGTCATGATAACTCCTTATAAAAGCGCATATTATAGCTGCAAGCCGCAAATAACAACAATTATTCCATGTAAATAATTTTAGCGCAAAAAGGCTCCGGCCCTGTTGCCTGCCGCGGGGTGGCGGGAGGAGAAAGATCAGAAGGTGAAAATAACGGAGCCCTGGACACGGTTGTCCGTGGCGCCGGCCGAGTCCTTGTAGGCTGTTGTCATGTTCATGTATTCAAGGGCAAAGGTCAACGGCTTGATAGTGTAAAACAGTGTTGTAAAAAATATTTCGTTCCGGGAGCGATCCTTCGGGTTCAGGTCGGACTGGGTAGGGGAATCCAGGCCGTATCCCAGTATCCAGTTGAGGCGCTGGGTAAGGTCTATCATGAGCTCAGCCCACCCGCCCTGCGCCGCGATCTCCGTATCGAGTTTAGTGTTGATGCCCTGGCCAATGCCCCCGTAATACGAAGCCAGGTCCTGTCCCTGCCAGATTGTGCCCTGGAGGCTGACCCAGTTTCTGATGGGAAGCAGCAAGCTACCGATGACGGAATATGAATTATACCATTCCTTGTCGTTTTCAATGACAATGCCGTTCGTGGAAACCAAATCCAGGGTTTCCATGCCCCAGTGCCCGGAAATACTGACTTTGGTGGCCTTTTCCGTCAGCAGTTTTGTTTCCAGGCATAAGTTGTACTGGGCCGAGGGAAATCCAGAGTCAACTCCGTCTTCCTGCCCGCCATTATCCAGGTCGGCGCCGATCGTGCGCGCCCCCGCGACGCTCGCCACGATTTTCGTGTCTTTTGCAAGTTTTATATCCTTGCTCAGGCGGAGTTGCGGACGCCGGATGCCCAGCGCGCCGGCATCGGATAAGAGGGAAATATTGTTCATGCGGGGAATAACGGTTATAAACGTGTCCCAATCCTGGCCGGCGCGCAGGGAGCCGATATCCTCGTTGACGACGTCCACATAGGCCAGGCGCATGCGCAAGTTGGGCGAGTTGGCCGTGCCGGAAGGTCCGTAGAAATCAACTTCAATCTTGCCGCTGACCTTGGTGGCCCAGATATCCGGGCTGTTGATGTCAAGGTCCAGCCGGGTATGCTTGGCCGTCATGTTGAATTCATTGTCGCTCGTGCCGTTGATTTTCGGGAAGACGTAATAAATGATGTCCCCGGTCTGGACGCGCTGGGAATCATAGGAGGCATCAAGCTTGATAAAGCCATAAATGCGGATTTGGAATGATTTCGTCGCCTGCACGTCGGCCCGCAGCTCGGGGGTTGATTCCGGCGAATAGGTTGCCGGCGGAGCGGAGATTGTCGGGATGAAAGCCGACGATGTTGATGTGGTGGTCGTAGCCGGCGCCGCGATTGCTGGCGCGGTGGCTGTCGACGCGAGCGTCGCGGGAGCGGCGGTTGCCGGTGCGGCCTGGCCTTTCAGGTCGTTAATCTGTTTGTGGAGTTCCTGGTTCTGGCCCTGAAGTTGTCGAACGGCATTTTCCAATTTCAAGATCCGGTCGCTGTCCGTTGCCGACACGGTCGTTGCGGAGGTAGTGGCCGTGGCCGGAGCTTCGGCGCCGACCAGCGGCGCAACCGGCAACGCGCCGAGAAAGAGCGCCACAATAAACCACCGTATCGTTTTCCTCATGTTTTTCACTTTTTTCAGGCGTATCATTGCCGCCACTTCCGCGTTATCCGGACTGGATTTTATCGCAAAAACAGGTTCGGTTTATCAGCCCAGGGTCCGAATTGCAAGGGAAAAAAGCTGGGCAGGGTCATATGAAGGTTCTACTCTTTCCGGAAAACGAGGGCGGCGCAACCGATAATCCCGGCTTTCGCGCCGAGCACGGCCGGGATAATTTTTATCCTTTCCGCGAAATATTTGCTCAACCGCGCCGCAATGTGCCGCCGCAAGGGGCCAAACAATACTTTTCCGCTTCCGGCCACGCCCCCGCCGACGATGATTGCTTCCGGCTGGAGCAGGTAAGTGACCGAAGCAAATGCCGTCGCCAGGCAGTCGGCCACATGGTCCATTATTTTGAGGGCCGGCTTGTCGCCCTTTTCCGCGGCCGCGGCAATGACTTTCGGCGTGATTTTTTTTAAATCGCCCTTGACCATGGCGGTCATCAACGATTTCTGTCCGCGGAGCAGCGCGCCCAGGGCGTATTTTACGATCTGCCGGTTGCCGACGTATGTTTCCAGCCCGCCGCGCCCCTCCGGCGTCCTGTGGCCGTTCATGATGATCGGGACATGCCCGATCTCGCCGGCCATGGAATATGCTCCCCGGTAAATTTTACCGTTTATCACGAGCGCCCCGCCGACACCCGTGCCGAGCGTGGCAAAAAAAACATCGGTCAAACCCTTGCCGGCCCCGTATGCATATTCGCCGAGGGCCATGGCGTTGACGTCATTGTCAACATAAACCGGCCGGGCAAACCTTTTGCGCATTATTCCGGCGAGCGGGACGGAAGACCATCCGGGCACGTTGGTGAGGTTATAAATAAAGCCGCGCGAAAAGTCGGTGAAGCCCGGTACGCCGACGCCGATGCCCGCCGGGTGATGTCCCTTTCTTTCCCAGTCCGCCAGGATGATTCCGATCCGGTCAAGCCACGCTGATTGCGTGTGTGCCCCGGCGGTGGCGAAGGATGTTTCCTCCAGGATTTTGCCGTCCTCGTTCACCAGGCCGACTTTTACCGCGGTGCCGCCGAAATCAATCCCGAGCGCTATCCTGGTTGTTCGCCGTTTCATCGGATTCTTTTCTTTCATTTTTCCAGCGCGCCTTGCAAGGTTGATTGCAATCATTGCCGCGGCGGGTTGATCGTTTCGGCCTCCGCCACTGGCGGATTGCTCAAGATAGCCCTTCGACTTTGCTCAGGACAGGCCCTTCGACGCGACGAAAGGCAAACCCTGAGCAAGCCCCGTTTTCAGGGCGCGTCGAAGCCCTTGGGGCGCATTTCTCACACCCGGCGTGTGAGAAATGCGGGTTAAAGGTGTGCCGTCAAGGACTGGCTGAAGATCCCGTAATGCGCGAGCAATTTCAGCAGGAAATAAGTCGCCGCGCCGCAGGAGGCGGTGGCCGGTATGGTCAGTATCCAGGCCCAGATTATTTTGCGCGCCGTGCCCCAGCGCACCTTGCCGACGTTTTCCACCGAGCCCACGCCGAAAATGCTCCCTGAAATCACGTGGGTTGTGCTGACCGGTATGCCGAAGTGCGCCGTGCCGAGCAGGACGAGCGCCGAGGCGGATTCGGCGCAAAAGCCTTCCATGGCCCTGATTTTTGTGATGCGTGTGCCCATCGTGCGCACGATGCGCCAGCCGCCGAAGGCCGTGCCGAGCGCGATCGCGGCCTGGCAGGATAAAATATTCCATGGCGCGACATGAAACGAATCCACCATGTGCGCCGAATAAAGCGTCAGGGCGATGATGCCCATGGTTTTCTGGGCGTCGTTCGTGCCGTGTCCAAGGCTGTAAAAAGCGGCCGATATCAATTGCAAGCGCCTGAAAATGCCGTTGGCAACGCCGGGTTGCACGCGCCGGAAGAGCCAGATGATAATTGTCGTGAAAATCATCGCTCCCAGCATGCCCAGGAGCGGGGCCACAAAAATAAACAGGAATATTTTTATAACGCCGCCGAATATCACGGACTTCCAGCCGGCCGCGGCCAGCGCGCTGCCGATTAGTCCCCCGATGAGCGCGTGGCTGCTGGAGGTCGGCAGTCCCCATATCCAGGTCAGGATATTCCAGATCACTGCGCCGACCAGCGCCGCCAGGATGAGGGGGACCGTTATGCAATGGATGTCAATGATGCCCTTGCCGACCGTGTTGGCAATCGCCACGCCGAAGACGAACGCGCCGATGAAATTGAAAATGGCGGCCATGATCACCGCCTGCAGGGGGGTGAGCGTGCGGGTGACGACGATTGTGGCGACCGCGTTGGCGGCGTCATGGAACCCGTTGAGGAAATCAAACAACAACGCGACCCCGATGACGATTATGGCAAGGTGGGCAAGGTCAATCATGTTTTTTAACCCATCTTAACCAGCACGCCCCGCACCACTTTGCCGATGTAGTCGAGAGAGTCCACGCAGGATTCCATGTGCTCGTATATGTCCTTGAAGCGGATGACGTCCACGGCCGAATAGGTTCCGCTGAACAGGTCGGCCATGCTCAGGTGGAAAAGATAATCGGCCTTGTTTTCAATCCCATGAATTTTTTCAAACACCTGGTTGATGTTCTCCTTTTTTTCAAGCGCGGTAAGGAGCGGGTTGATTTCGAGCGCAATGTCGGAAATAAGGACCGCGAAGGCGGCGACATTTGGCGGAAGCTTTTTGATGTTGTAGACTTCGATTTTCTGGGCCACGCTGTTGAGGATGTCAATGCCGCGGTCAATGCCGATGGCGATGGAGTGGATATCCTCACGGTCAAGCGGGGTGATGAACGTCTTGTGCAGCGCGTCGATGATTTTCATCTCAACCGCGTCGCCCTTCAGCTCATAGTCCTTGATCTTGGTGAGGTTGAAGTGAATGTCCGTTTCGGAAAGTTTGTCGAAGCGGCCGATAAAATCCTTGAAGAAAGTCGTCCCTTCAATGAGGACGTCGGCCAGCTGGTGCATGTAGGTGTAGAAATGGGTTTCGCGCGGCAGGAGAAGGTCAAAAAAATTGAATTTCATGGGGCACCTCGTTTAAAATGAATTTAATGGAAATTGGGAACAGCGCATTGCCGGACATGCTACCATTTTATTTATCAAAAGCAACTTTCATTTCTTTTGTTTTTTCTCTATGATCAAAAACATATTTTTAAAAAATCAACAAAGCGAGGATAGGAGAAAAACATGAGCGTGCGCGTGCGTTTTGCGCCAAGTCCGACCGGCCAGGTTCACATCGGCAATATGCGGGCGGCGATTTTCAACTGGCTTTTTGCCCGCCACGCGGGCGGAAAGTTCCTTTTGCGGATAGAAGACACCGACCGCGAAAGGTCAACCCCGGAAGCGCTCCAGGCCATTATCACCGCGATGAGCTGGCTGGGGATCGAGCCGGACGAGCCGGCTTTGTACCAGTCCGCGCGCCTGGCCGCCCACCTGGCCGCCGCCGAGCAGTTGCTGAAGGCCGGCCATGCCTACAAGGATGACAAGGGGGCCACGGGGCAGGGGACGTGCATTGTCTTTAAAATGCCCGGGACCGATGTGACTTTTCACGATGAAATCAAGGGTGATTTGCGCAAGGGGGCGGCCGACATGAAGGATTTCGTGATCGTCCGTTCCAATGGCTCGCCGGTTTTTCACCTGGCCAACGTCGTTGACGACCTGGCCATGGGCATCACGCATATCATCCGCGGCGACGACCATATTGAAAACACCTATCGCCACGTGGCCATGTTCCAGGCCCTCGGCGCGCCGGTTCCCAGGTATGCCCACCTGCCGATGATCGTCAACGCGCAGGGCAAGCCCTATTCCAAGCGGGACGGCACGGCGTTTGTGGGCGAATTCCGGGAAAAGGGCTACTTGGCCGAGGCGTTGTTCAACTACCTCGCCTTGCTTGGCTGGTCGCCCGGCGGCGACCGCGAGATTCTGCCGCGGGAGGAATTGATCCGCCTGTTTGAAATCAGCAACGTCAAGTCGGCGCCGGCGCAGATGGATCTTGAGAAATTAGGCTGGATGAACGGCGAATACATCAAGGCCCTGCCCGCCGCAAGACTGGCCGAGGAATGCCGGCGCGTTTTGACGGAGCACGGTTTGTGGGACGAGAAGCTTGACGCCGGCTATATCGCGGCGGTTTTTGAGCTCATGCGCGAAAGGGTCAAGATTTTCCCCGATATCGCGGCGCTCGGCGCTTTTTTCTTCACCGAGCAGTATCCCTATAACGAGGACGCCGTCAAAAAACGCCTTTTAAAGGGCGATATCATGCCCCGCCTGGTTGAATTGAACGCGCGTTTCGGCAAGCTGGAAAAATTCGACGCCGCGACAAGCGAGCAGGCTTTGCGGCAATACGGCGAGGAAGCGGGCACGGGCGCGGGGCCCCTGATTCACGCGGTCAGGGTCGCCGTCTCCGGCCTTGCCATGGGGCCGGGCCTTTTTGAGATGCTCAGCGTGCTTGGACAAAAGCGCGTGGTGGAGCGCATCGCCCGCACCGCCGAAAAGTATTCAGGCGCGAAATAATATTATACAACAAAAAGGCCGCATCCCGGTTGCCCGGGATACGGCCTTTTCTTTTTTTCTGGACTTCAATTACTTGGTGGCTTCAACCGGCTTCTCGGCCGCAGGAGCGGCGGCGGGAGCGGCGGCAGGCGCGGCTGCGGGGGCGGCTCCGCCCTCGGTAACCGGCTCAACGCTCTTGACCGTCAGAATCCTCTTTCCGCCTTCAAGGTTGAGCGTGCAGGTCACCCTGACTCTCTGGCCGTCCATGGCTTCAATGGGCTTGCTGCCGTCATCAAGTTGAATGTCATAACTGGTGACGTTCAGCTTGATTCCGGTCGTTTTGCCGCTCGCGTCCTTGGTTACGCTGACGATACCGGTCTTGCGAAGTTCAAGCGGCATCATCGCGGGGGTCTTGGCGGGCGCTTCGGCGGCGGCCGGCGCCTTGGCTTCAGCGGCCGGCGCAGCAGCGGCAGGGGCCGCAGCGGCGGCAGGAGCAGCAACAGCGGCCGGCGCGGCCGCAGGAGCGGCGGCGGGGGCGGCGGCATCTTGCGCCAGGGCCAACGCGGTTACAAACATCATGCACATTAACGATGCGATAATTTTACTCTTCATTCTGTGA
Organism: uncultured Verrucomicrobiota bacterium; assembly: GCA_964475405.1. GTDB lineage: Bacteria > Verrucomicrobiota > Kiritimatiellia > JAAZAB01 > JAAZAB01 > JAQUQV01. The sequence continues at coordinate 35,137 of CAYYWX010000020.1, read as the reverse complement.
ATCCTCAAATTTTGGCGATAATATATTATTTTGTTTAAGAACGTTCGGAAATCAACGGACATTTGTTAATCTTCGGTTCTGATGACGGCTGCCGGCCCTTTTTACAGAAAGGACAATGGCAACGCTGCCCCAGGTTACCTTGACTATATGTTTCACCTCCTTTTTTATTGAATTCTGAACAATATAACAACATCCAGCCAGCGTCAACTATATTTTAACACTATATGCGCCCTCGGATAATACTGCTATTTTTGAATACAATCTTTGAAAAAGCATTGACTAATAATTCCGGTTAATGATAGTTTACTGACCTGACTTGGGGGATTAGCTCAGTTGGCTAGAGCGCTTGAATGGCATTCAAGAGGTCGAGGGTTCAACTCCCTTATCCTCCACCATTCGCCCAAAGGGCGAATGGTGCCCTGCGTAGTTGAGCTTTACGAAACGAAGCGGGGCCTTATCTTAAGTGTCCTTCGTAGTCCGCCATGGTCTGCCATGGCGAGACGAAGTAGGACTTTTTGGTTTTTATTCCAAACGATACTATGGGTGGCAGGTCCCGCCAGCGCGCCCGCCTAGCCCGGCGCAAAAATCATCTTTGCCATGCCCAAGCGAATTTTGAGATAAGTTCTAGAGATGCGGATTTGCATATTGGCTGAAAATATTGATTTACCTAATAGTCTACAGCCTATAACCTAACAACCTGAGCATCCTATTGGATGCTACTGATTATGAAACTAAACCAGATTGATTTGAAGGGTTACGGACGATTTTCCGATACGCCGGGGTCTTTTGAAATTATGCGCTACCGGCTGCCGGCGCCCTGGGACTACTGCTACACGAATGGCGACATGCTCCTGCGCATCCGCGCCGACGGGGCCGGTTACCTGCAGGCCATGCCGCCGAACGGCGTGCCCTTGCTCGCCGGTCCGCCGCTCCTTTTCCGCGAGAACGCCCACGTGACGCCCAATATGCTGACCTGGATCATACCCGAAAAGCCGGGACGCTGCGCCGCCTTCACCAATTTCTGGCTGCCGGTCATGCCCGGCGTTAACGCCGCCGGGGAGCCGGAGGAATACCGCTGTCTTTTTGACCCGGCCTGCGCGCGTTACCGCGTTGTTCAGGAGAACTGGCTCGTGGAAACCACCGCCTTCGTGCCGCCGCATGGCTCTGTCATGGTGATGACCGTTTCCGTCACCAACCGCGCCCGGATTTCACGCGCCTGCGCCGTCATGCCCGTGGTGCGGCCGTATTTGGCGTCGCTCTCGCAGGCGCCGTGGGACGTGGCGTGCTGGTATCAGACCATCGCCTTCTGCCGCGTGGAAAATCATTCCGCTTTCTGGATGCAAACGCGCGATGCCGGCGGAATACCCGCCCGCCGCCTGCATGCCGGGATCCTGAGCGATTTTATTCCTGATACGTTTGAAGTTTCCTGCGACCGGTTCGTGGGCAACGGCGAGTGGAATTCCCCGCGGGCCGTGGCGGATGGCAGGCTCGCGCTGGCGGCGCGCGGCGCGAAATTTAAATGGGGCGACGCCCTGGCCGGCAACGCGGCCGTGGGCCAGCCGCCCCTCGCGGCGATGGCCAGACGCGTTGCCCTGCGTCCGGGAGAAAAATTTGAATTCACCACCGTGATTGCCAAGCTGCCGGATGGGCCGGATGGAAAACTTCCGCCGCCGGCAACGCTCGCGAAATTATCCGGCTACCTGTCCCCGCGGGAGCGCGAAAAGGTCTTGAAACAACTGGCGCGCAATGCCGGGGAATTATTAAAACGGCGGAATTTGAAAACGCCCGACGAGTCATTATCCCGTTACATCAACGAGTTCGTGCCGCTGCAGGCCTACTGGGTGAGCGTTTTGGACCGCGGCTGGCCGGGCGGATTCAGGGGTGTGCGCGACGCCGCCCAGGACGCCACCAGCCTCGTCGGCATAGATCCCCGGCTGGCGCGCGTCCGGCTGGTTGAAATTTTCAACCATCAGTGGTCAAACGGCTTGTTCCCGAGGGCGTATTACGTGGAAGGCGTCAGGATGTCGCCTATTGTTGACTCGCACGTTGATGCCGGGGTCTGGGTCTGGGAACTGCTGAACGAGTACGTCTGCCAGACCCGCGATTTCAAGGTGCTGGCGGAAAAAACGCGCTGGCTGGACCGGGACGGCCATCTCACAATCCTTGAGCGCGTGATACGGCTTTTTGAATATTACCTCCAGAAAGAAAATCTCGGCAAACACGGTTTGTGCAAGATCCGCGGCGGCGACTGGAACGACTCCGTCAACCGCGCCGGCCTGGAAGGCAAGGGCGAATCGGTGATGGTGTCCTGCCAACTGGTCCTGGCTTTGGAAGAGGCGGCGGATTTATTGCGCTACCTGGACGAATTGCATGTTTCTCGCAAGTGGACGCGACGCGCGGCGTCGTTCGCCAAGTCGGCCGCGAAGATGCGGAAAAACCTGATGCGTCACGCGTTCAACGCCGAGGGCTATTTAAACGGCGTGTTTAACGACGCCGGCCGCTGGGTCTTTTCGCCGAAAGATCCGGACGGACGCCGGCGCATCAACGGCCCGGCCAACTCTTACGCCATCATTGCCGGTATCGTGCAGGGTGATGAGCGCGGGAAAGTTTTCAAGGCCCTGGCCCAACTCAAGGGTCCGTTCGGCTGGCGACTTTTCCACCCGCCGATCGCCGGCAATCCGCCCATTTTAAAATTAGGAAGAATCGGCCAGGGCGATCTCGCGCCCGGCCTGGGCGAGAACGGCACGCCTTATAATCACGGCTCGCAGGGGTTTTTGGGACGCGCGGCCTGGACGGCGGGGAAGGGGAATTTGCTTTACGAGGTTTTGCGCTACATGTTCCCGTATGACCAGAAGGCGCATCCGGTGGACGTGGCGCGGACGGCGCCCTACGGCATTGTCAACCACTGGAAGGAGGCGATCGGGCTGGAGGGCGTGGGCGGCGATGTGTTCCTTTCCGGCAGCATCGCCACGTCATTGCGCAACGCCTACGAGGGCCTGGCGGGATTCCGGGTCGGATTGAAGCACGTTATATTTGACCCGTGCATCCCGGCCAAATGGGACGGACTGGAATACGAGGTGGATTTCCTGGGCAGCCGCCTGCATGTGACGGTGAAAAACAACTCGCACGTTGAGTGCGGCGTGGCGCGGTTGAAACTGGACGGCAAGGAAATTTTAGATCGTTTTGAATCTTCGCGCCTCGGACGCCGGGTCGCCGTCATCCCGCTCAACCGGTTCCGTAAGGGCAAACGCCACAAGGTCGAAGTGATTATGGGTTAATCCGGGTTTTGATTAAAAATGATTTTCGGAATTGCTCCCGCCGGGTGCTTCACTTTAACATATCCAGTGCAAGATCAAGTTGCTGGTATTTCCATTGTCCCGCGACTTTTGTGCCGAGTTCCAGGGCCTTCCGGTCGGAGGACAAATTGATGCCTGTGACAACATCCACATAATCGGCCACCTTGAATTCCGTTGCCTTGCGCGTCGTGCGGTTGGCGATGGAGAAGGCCATAAAGTCGCGGGTTGCCGGCTCCCAGTAGATCACCTCGCCGTTTCGCACGCACTGGTAATGGGCCGAGGAGGCAACCTTCGCATAATCCCCGACAGGGGTTCTTACCCAGATCTCGGGAACCAGCATGCGTTTTTTGTATGCTTTTGAGTCTTTGACCTCTTCGTTTGAAAGCGTCACAAAGACCAATGTGCCTTCCGTATCAACCAGGTAAATATAGCCAAGGTCCCTGCCGCGCCTGGCCAGGTCCGACTTCAAGTCAAGAGCTTCGGCTTTATCCGTTTTGAAATCCAGCAACAGGTGTTTCACTCCCAGCCGGAACGGTCCGCGTAGTTGTCCTCCCTGGGAAATCAACGCCTTACTGCCATTTATCGCGGAAATATGGAATTGACCGCTGCCCGGCTGCCATTCTGTATTTATCTCGCGCCGTATGATTTTGACGTCCCGAGTCTGGATGTCATAGGCACCAAGCAGGTTGATGTCCGTGACGTAATTTGGAATGCCGCCGTCCGGGAAAGCCCTCCAGCCGGCTGCCGGGCGATAGGCGAAATGATGGGCGGAGAAAACGATCGTGCGTTTGTCATCTGCAATCCGGGCGCTGGCAAATGCGCTGCGATCCTCCAAAGGGCCAAATCCCATATTGCATGAGCACGTCAGTACCAATGCGCCGATCGCAAGGAAGACTGTTTTCATTTCCGTTGTTCCAAATGGGCGAGTGGCCGCGATTTCAGATTGTTGCGCGTTTTCCTTTAACCCGGATTTTGCATCTTTAACCAGCGCAGGCATTCTTCCGCCCAGGGGAACGGGGCATTGAGCCCCAGGCCGTGGACGCCCTTTGCGTAAACATGCAACTCAAAGGGGGCAGAGTGTTTCCTCAAGGCCGACGCGAACATCAGGCTGTTTTCAACCGGAACGCCCTGGTCTTCGGCCGTATGCCAGATGAAGCAGGGCGGTGTTTTGATTGTGACCTGTTTTTCGCAGGACACTTCCTTGAGCAGCGCCGGAGAGGGAGTTTTCCCGATCAGGTTCGCGATTGAGCCCTTGTGGCTGAATTGACCGTTTGAGGTGATGACCGGGTAACAGAGGATGCCGAAGTCGGGGCGCAAGGAAATTTTACTCTTATATTTATGCCATGAGGTGAGAGCGTGGGCCGCCAGGTGTCCGCCGGCTGACGAACCCATGACGCCGATCCTGTTGGGATCCATGCCGAAAGCCGCGGCTGATCCGCGCACGGTGGCCATTGCGGCCAACGCGTCCTCCAGCATGGCCGGATGACGGAACCATTCCGATCCCAGCCGGTATTTGACAACAAAGCAGGCTATACCGCGTTTTGAGAAATACTCGGCAAATCCCTTGCCCTCATGTTCCGCGTGGCAAACGTATCCGCCCCCCGGGAAAATGACCAGCCCGGTGCCGTTCTTAATCCGTTCCGGGATCCAGCACAAAATTTCCGGCGCTGGATTTGTTTTGCCGCATGCTAATTTTCCGATGATCGTCTTCATTTTATTATTTTTGTTATAGATAACTCAAGAATTCAGTTCCGAACACCCATTAAGAATGCAAGGTTAGCTGATTTTGGTTGGACAGCTCACTTGTTTTTTTTGGTATTCAAAAGTTCTTCGACGATCTTTTCGTTTTCTAATGGTGCGAAAAAGGCCAGGAAATATACCGGATCAAAATTGTCTCCTTTGAGTAAAAAAATTGTCTTTTTCCCTTCCCACGTCTTTTTCTCGGTTTCATATGTGAGGATGAGTTTTCCCGTATTATATTCCATCCGCACCAGGTTTGGAGTTATCTTCAGATAAGTCTTTAACCAACGCTCAGGTTTGATCTGCAACCGGAGTCTCATGTTGGTTCTGGTATCGCTCGGGTTGGTTACGTTGGTTATAACCTTTCCATTATCATCAAGAAGTTCCACCTTCTCGACGGTGCCTATAAAAATGTGGTCAGCATCCTGTACTCTCTTTTCCAATAATGGTGGCGGCGACACTGATGTAGCTATAACGGTCGTCGCAGCAAGAGTTAAAATATATGTTATTATATAGACGCTTTTCATATTTCTTTCAATCCAATGTCACGCATATCACTTGTGATGGAGTGCGGTTCAATGCGTTTATTCATTTTTCAGCGCTTCCTTCAATGCGGCCCTGGCCAGAAGACGGGTTGAGTCAAGCGCGGGGAGCGGGCAGTCATTGGCGTCAACGAGCATTGGGAGTTCGGTGCAGCCAAGCACGATCCCATCGCATCCGCGGTCCTTCAACTTCTGAACTATGGTGTTGAAATACTGCCGGGACTCTTTTTTGAATACGCCGTTGACGAGTTCCTTGAAGATGATCGTGTCAAGGCGTTCCCGGTCGGCCTCTTCCGGAATCTCGCACGCAATGCCGAACTTGCGGAGAGTCTCGGGATAAACAGGCCCGGTCATCAGGTATTTTGTCCCGGTGATGCCCAGGGTTTTGAATCCTCGTTTGCGCGCCTCGCCTCCCACAGCGTCGGCGATATGAAGCCAGGGGATGGGAGATTCCGGGGCGACAAGGCCGAAGGCCTGGTGGATCGTGTTGTCCGGGCAAATCGCCATTTCCGCGCCGCTGTCGGCCAGCTTGCGGACTGATGACAGCATCAGTCCGGCAACCGCTTCCCAGTTCCCGGAGCGGATGTGGACCATGTATTTGCCGAGCGGGTTGGTGTGCATGGACACCTCGGGGTGCATGTGCTCGCCCATGATCGCGGGCGCCTCCGCGCAAAGCGTGCGGTAGCACAGCGCCGCCCCCTCCGCGCTGCAGGCCACAATGCCGATATGTTTTGCCATTCGTTTATTTCCTGATCAACGGCGGAAATCACGGGTAGCGCTGTGCCGTGCTGTGACCTGCCGGTTCGGAGAGTTATTCCTGGCCGAGAAGGCTTTCAATGGAGATGTCTTCATCAATTTCTTCCCAGTGGATGCCAATGCCTCCACCAATTAATCTCCATTTCCTCCGTTGAGACGGTGTTGCCTTTTGAAGGCGGGGGAACCATGCGAGCGGAACTGAAATTTCCCGGCCATCCTCAAGCGCTACAACGAGCGCATCCGTTGTGCACTTGATGTCCGCGGCCAGCGGCTCATAATCAACGGTTAAAGTATTCATTCCATTTTCCTTCCAAAATATTCATATTATTTTCCACTATTTCTGCAATTTCGTTTAATTCGTGATCACGAAAACCTCGGGATCTTGCAACACATACAGGCTTCAACCAGAACTTTGCGTATTTATCTCCCTTTTCAACATGAATGTGGAGTGCTTCTTCCCTGTCCAGGCTGAAAAAGAAGAAGCGGTATCCTTTATATCTCAAAACCGTTGGCATGTTGGAATCCTATCAAAAGGCTGTATCTGTTTCAAGATAGTCTTTTTGACCGCATTACGCGGCGCTGTCGCGTTGCTGATTTTTATATACATCATGCTTTTGTTTGTGCAAAATGGGGGAGTATGAGTTACGAAGTAAAGCGCGAGGAGCATGTGCATGGAAAACTGTGGGGCAAGGTGGCGGCCGGATATTTCTCGGACCCGCAAATGGCGCGGGACTACGTGGCCGCGATCATGCGCGTGGCAAACAGCGTCAAGCCTTCCGCCATAGTTGACCTGGGCGGCGGAACGGGTTTTATCCTGGAACAGCTCGTTGCCGCCGGCATTGCGGAGGACGTCAAGCTGGTCGTCGTGGACGAATCCGAATCGCAGCTTGCCATGTGCAAGAAGCCGCGCATCACGCCGTTGAAGGGCGGCTTCCAGTCGTTCAATCGCGCGGATATCATGGATGAAACCGGGAGGATGATGTTGATTTCCCGGTCGGTCCTGCAGTACGCCGGCATCTTCGGCCAGAAGCCCTGGCTCAATCACGCCCGCGGCCAGATGAAGCCGGGCGGTTCGTGCACCAGTCCGGGTGCTCGGAGGATGTTGAAGGGGCCTTGGAGCTGGACGTCCTTTTTGAGCTGATGGGCGTTGACAAATGGGTGCCGCACCGCGAAGCGCTCGTGCGCCTCCTGGCCCAGGCCGGGTTTGAAATCGCGGATGATTTTATCGCGCCGCCGGTGGAAATGATTTCCGGGGAACTTGTGGTGCGCTACGGCGTATCTCCGGAGAAACTCGCGCTGATCGGGGCCGACCTGCGCCGGACTTGCGCAAACCGGCCGGATCTGTTCAGGACCACCCCGGGCGGGTTCATATTCAATTTCCCTTACCGCGTTTTCCTGTGCAAGGCTGTTTAGCTTGCTTGGTCAAAGCAGTTCTTTTTTCAGGTCGTTCCAGAGCATGAGCGCGCGGCAGCCCGCAAAGGCAACCGCCAACGCCGCGGCTTCCTCCATCGCCTCTTTGCCGACTCCCGCTTTCTTTGCTTTCCCGATATGGATCCTGGTACAGGGGACACAATTGACGGCCAATCCCAGCGCGATGGCCAGCAGTTCCTTGGTTGCCTCGTCCAGTTCGCCCGGCGCCATGGCCGTGCCGAGGAAATCCCGGTATGCCTCCAGCGCGCCTGCCGATGACTCCGGAGCGTGCGCGCAGCAACTTTCCTCCCTCTGCTTGACTTCCCTGGTCATGATCTCCTCCTTTTTTAATTCATTTTCAGTCTTATGTTCATTCCGGCCGGAAGCTTCCGGCAATACCCGTATGGCGCCGTCTGATTTCTCAACGATTTTGCCGACAATCTCCGCGCTGGCGACGCCGGCGGCGCGCAAATCGCGGAGCGCGGCTTGAGCTTCTCCGGCGGGAATCGCCATGAGAAGTCCGCCGGAAGTTTGCGCGTCAAACAAAACCGCCTTCATCGTTTCCGTTACGCCTTCGGCAAACCGTGTCCGAGCGGAACTGTATTCCGAGTTGCGCTCGTTCGCGCCCGAAAAAACGCCCTGTGCGGCATAGTCCATGACTTCCGGCAAAACAGGCAACCTGTCAAACCACACCTCGGCCGTGACTTTGCTTTCCATGACAAGCTGGCAGAGATGCCCGATGAACCCGAAGCCGGTCACATCCGTGCAGGCGGTGGCATGGCGGCGTGTCATTATTTCCGAAGCCGCCTTGTTCAACGAGCCCATTGCCGCCGCCGCGGCGCTGGCCGCCTCGCGCGAGGCCTTGCCGAGCCGGTCCGCGAGCGCCACAATTCCGGTTCCGAGCGGCTTGGTCAGGATCAGCGCGTCGCCCGGTTTGGCGCCGGCATTCGTCACCACGGCCGATTCGCCCACGATGCCCGTGACGGCAAAGCCGAATTTAACTTCCTCGTCGTTGATGCTGTGGCCGCCGAGCAGGATGGTGTTTGCTTCCTTGAGGACATCCATTCCGCCGCGGAGAATCTCAACCATCGCCTCGTGCGGTAGGGATTCAATCGGGAAACCGATGATGGAGAGGGCGGTGACCGGCGTGCCGCCCATGGCGTAGACGTCGCTCAACGAGTTGCAGGCCGCGATCCGGCCGAACAGGTAAGGATCATCCACGCCGGGCGTGAAAACGTCCACGGTCTGGACCACGGTGACCCCGTTGGCCAGGCGGAAGACGCCGGCGTCATCGGCCGTCGCCATCCCCACGAGGATGCGCGGGTCCTTTACAGCCGGCAGGCGTCCCAGTATCGCGTGCAGGTCCTTCTGTCCGATCTTGCTGGCGCACCCGGCGTTCCGGACATGCTCGGTCAGGCGCACCTGTTTTCCCGGTTTTGCGGCCGGCAAATGCTCGCCGGCGCAGGTGCAGACGTTTTTTTCCTTGAAGAGGGGGCAGGGGCAGGGTTTGCGCGGGTCGCAGACGCAGTGGCCCAGCTTTATGGAGCGCGCCATCACCCGCCTGCGTTTTTCCGTTGAATTCATGTTCATGCTCCGTTCTTTAAATACCGGTTGTTGCCCACCCGCCTGGTGAGTCCTTTGGCGTCCCAGTATTCCATAATGGGAATGGAGTATTTCCTGGTGGTCCCCAGGACATCCTTGAAAACGCCGGATTCCATCACGCCGTGCTTGGCAAGATATTCCGTCAGTTTTAACCGGGATGCCGCCATATGCTCATTGTGCAGGACAACCTTGTCCGAGACTACCACAATCTCGCCGGTCTGCGCCAGGAAATCAAACAGCGGGTCAAGGACCGGCGCCGGCGCCCCCAGCATTTGCGGCAGTTCGTCCCGGCGCGGCGAGGCGAAACCGGTCTTGCGGTAGATTGCGCTGATTTTGTCTGCCAGCGCGGATTGACAGGGCGACAGTTTTGGCATCCGTTCCAGAACCTGGAATCCGGCCGCGCCGGAAACGACCTTGCCCGATTCAATCAATTGCTCAATGGCCTTGTCAATGAGCAGCCGGTCCGGCTTGAGGTCGCGGGAGAGTTCCTTCCTTGTGAAGCCCATGCTCAGCGGGGCGGCATCATGCAGGCGGTTCAGCGTGGCAAGGATTTCGTCGCGCACCGCCGTCATCGCCTCGGCGGACACATAGCGCTCGCCCGGCAAGGCCGCCGCCGTTCCGTCCCGCGCCAGGGACAGGATATGTTCCCGGGCGGCATCCTGGCTCAGGAGGGAGGCCTTCGCGAGGTCCGTGATGTGTTGCGGAACGGCGCCGCTTTTTTTCAGGACGTAGGCCAGCGCGGAAAGTGGATCGCGATAGGCCTGCTCGCGCTCCTGCACCGTTTCGGTCCAGTTGCCGCGCGATCGGCGCATCTTGACGGTATCCTGCGAAATAACGGTCCCGCCGCCGATGGTCCGGACCGGGCTCATTGAGCGCACCACGAAAAAATCGCCGGGCGCGGCCACGGCCGGCTTGTCCAGCTGGAACTGAACGTAAACCTCGCTGCCCGGCGCCGGCGGGGTCAGTTCCGGCAGGATCATGTAGCCGGTCACCTCGGCCGTGCCGACGTGGAAGCGGATTCCGGACCTGGGCTTGAGCGGCCGCTCCAGGTCGGGCATGAGATGGAGCCGCGCGTTGACAAACTGGGTCGTGGTGAAGTAGCCGGGCGTGGCCAGCACCATGCCCCGCTTGACATCGCCGTGTGAAAGGTCGCCGAGCCGGAGGGCGACGCACTCGCCGGCCTTGCCCTCGGCGGCATCCGCCCCATAGACCTGCAGCCCGCGCACTTTTTTCTCCCCGGCGTTGGGAAGGAGTTCCAGCGTGTCGCCCACGCGGACGGTCCCGCAGCGCGGGATGCCGGAGAGAATTGTCCCGATGCCCTGCATGACAAACGAGCTTTCCACGTGCATGCGGAAAGCGCCGCCGGCGTTCTTCCGGGCGGTTTTGTCAATCGTGGCCACAAGCGCCCCGTAGAAATCGTCAAAGCCCTGGCCGGTCTTCGGCGAAACCGGGGTGATCGGGCAATTTTCCAGGAAACTTCCGGCCGTAAGTTCGCGGATCTGGAGGGTTATATCCGCGACGCGTTCGGGCGTGACCAGGTCGATCTTCGTGAGGGCCACCATGCCGGAGGTGATCCCGAGCAGGCGCACGATATGAAAATGTTCCCGCGTTTGCGGCATGATCCCGTCATCGGCGGCTATGACCAGCATGACAAGGTCAATGCCCGTGGCGCCGGCAACCATGTTGTGGATGAAATGTTCGTGGCCGGGCACATCCACGATCCCGACCCGGCGGTTGTCCGGCAGGCGGCAGGTGGCAAAGCCGAGGTCAATGGTCATGCCGCGGGCTTTCTCTTCCGGCAGGGTATCGCAGTCGCAGCCGGTCAGGAGCGTTACCAAAGCGGTCTTGCCGTGGTCAATATGTCCGGCGGTGCCGATGGTCAGGGTGATCGTCTGTTCGGACGTGGCTTCATTCCGGCCGCAGTTCGTCGCAGGTCTTTTCATCCCCGTTGTCTTGCTTGTTTTTTAACGCCGGGCGTGATGTGTTCCACGGCCTGCAGGATGGCGGGAATGTCCCCGGGAAAGACCGTGCGCATGTCCAGGATGACGCAGTCATCGGCTACGCGCGGGATGATCGGCGTGGCCGATGTCCGGAATTGCCTGGCCATCCGGTCAGCCTGTCCGCCGGGCGCCCTGATCCGGACCGCGAATGACGGCATCTCCGTTCCCGGCAGCGATCCGCCCCCGAGATAGGAAACTTCCCCGGACACGGCCAGTTGCCATTCCGGCTTTTTTTGCGCGATCGCGGCTTTCAGTTCCATGGCCTGGGATTCAAGCCCGGTCGGCGTCCTGGCGATCATCGCGTAGACCGGATGATTCTTCGGCAGCAGGTCGGGCGCCTTGAAGAGGCGCAGGGTGGCCTCCAGGGCGCCGAGCGTCAACTTGCCGACGCGCAGGATCCGGTAAAGCGGGTGCGCGCGGATCTTTTCAACCAGGTCGGCGCGGCCGACAATCATGCCGCCCTGCGGACCGCCGATCAGCTTGTCGGTGCTGAAGAGCGCAAGGTCGGCGCCGGCGAGCAGGCTTTCGCGGACCGTGCATTCGTGTTCCAACCCGAACTGTTCCAGGCCGACCAGCGCTCCGCAGCCGAGGTCATCCACGACCGGCACGCCGTGCTTTTTCCCGGCCTTGCTGATGGCGTCAATGCAGATTTCTTTCGTGAACCCGACGATTTTGTAGTTGCTCTTGTGAACCTTGAGAATCATGGCGGTCCGGGGCCCGAGGGCGTTCTCGTAGTCCTTCAAGTGTGTCTTGTTGGTTGTGCCGACCTCCCTGAGGATGGCGCCGCTGGAGTGCATGATGTCCGGGAGGCGGAACGAGCCGCCGATTTCCACGAGTTCGCTGCGGGAAATGACAACCTCCTTGCCGTGCGCCAGGGCGGTGAGCAGGAGAAAGGTGGCGCCGGCATTGTTGTTGACCACCAGCACGTCCCCGGCGCCGGTTAGCTCACGGACGATCCCGCGCACGCATTCCTCGCGCTGGTCGCGCTGTCCGGTCTGCAAATCCTGCTGGAGATTGCAGTAGCCGGTAATGCGCTCAAGCTGTTCCAGCGCCGCGGCGGGCATCACGGCGCGGCCGAGCCCGGTATGGAGGATGATGCCCGTGGCGTTAACCACGCGTTTAAGGCACGGCAAATCACAGCGTTCAATTTCCCGGGCCGCTTGTTCAAGGATTGCGGAGGCATTGCACAGCCGCGTATCCATTTTCCCGCTCTTCAGGATGGAAGCGCGCAGGGTATTGAGGATATTCCGCACGGATCCAACCACCGCTCCCCGGCCGTGGACAGAGGCCAAGCTGGCTGCTCCCGGCAATTTGAGAATGGCATCCACGGAAGGCAGGGCGCGCGCCAGGGCGTTGAAGTTTTTTTTAACCGTTTTCACTGCAACCATTTCCTCCGTGTTGGAGAAAAATATTATCTCGCCAAACCATATCGTCAAGAGTAAAAAGAACGCTGGAACATAAAAACCGGTTCACGGGCGGTTTCCCGCTCGTGACATGCACGGGTTGGCAGACTTCTTTACGGGAGTGAATGGTGCCTGGTGGTGCCCCTGGTCTTCAAAACCAGTGTGGGGTTGTAAAAGGTCCCGGGTCGGGTTCGATTCCCACTCACTCCCGCCACTTTTCCGCTTCCGAGCGCCATTCTCGCGCCCTGTATGTCGCGCGGGAAAGTTTTAGATCATGAAGTATGCTTATTGGCTGGTAACAAGCCGGAGCTGTTGTTGCGGATGGCGCTGACCGGGCAGACTTGCTGGCACTTCAGGCATTCAATGCACTCGGAGTGGCGGTTGACCGCCCGGCCGGTGCGGCTGCTCTCTTCCACCGGGACGTCCATCGGGCATGATTTTACGCACTTGTTGCAATGGATGCACTTGGCCGGGTCAAGCCGGATGGCAAGGAGAGAATACTTGTTGGTGAATGCCACGAGCGCGCCGACCGGGCACATGGCCTTGCAGAACCAGCGCATGTTGAAAATCACGAGCGCCAGGACGGAGAGCAGGACCGCCAGGCGCAGGATGCGTCCCGCGTCCATGGTCCAGTCATGATTGACGATCATTGAAGGCAGGGTGACTTCCATCGTGGCGACCGGACAATAGGCGCAGAAGAAGTAGAGGACGTCTTTCCCCGCCCAGTAGGCCGTCGCGCCGACGGCGATGATCAGGAAAGCGTATTTCAACCAGCGCAGGAAAGATGGAAACCGCAACTTGGGCGCGGGAACCAGGTACAACAGATCCTGGAGAAGTCCCATGGGACAGATCCAGCCGCAGAAGAAGCGGCCGACCAGCGCCCCGCACCCCGCGATCAGGCCCAGTGCCAGCCATGGGATGGAATGAAATTGGATGAGCTCCGATATGGTGTAGATGGGGCAGGCAAACCAGGTGAGGGGACAGGCGTTGCAGTGGATAATCGGGAGGCATACGCCGCCAAAAGACACGGCGTTGAATGTGAACGCCGTGATGTTGCCGGATAACAGGATGAGGGCCAGGATTTGGACGAATCGCCGCTTGGCTGTCAGGGAGAAAGACATTGAAAGCCGGACGAACAGGAAGTCGGATTATTTAATGGAACTCAGGTTGACCGTAATTTTCTTTCCGAAAGTTCCAAGCTTACCCTTGTCAACCCAGACAACAACCGTGTATTCGCCTTCTTTGGCTACTTCACCGAAGTAGCCTCCGCTGCCCCCTCAAGAAGGGCACATTTTATCGAGTGGCGCGGACTTTTTCTCAATTACCTTCCCGTCCGGGTCCATGATATAGAAGCGCGCCACCCCGGTGGCTCTCTTGAAGGTCTCCTTGCCGTTTAATTCTTTTACTTCAAATAGCGCGCAAGTGAGGCGGATGGGGATTTTGCCGGACCGCACATATCTCCGCTTCTCTTCCGGAGCTATTTTCCGGGCGTCAAACGAGGCCTGAAACTGTAATTTTATCCCGGTCTTTTCATTCGGCAATTCCATCAGGAAAGCGGCGATCTGCTCCTCGGAGAGCGTGCCCGCCGCGGTCGGCGTAACTTTAGCGGCCGCGCCATTGCCATTTGCAGCAGCCGGCTTTTCGTCGGTACTTTCTTGGGAGAAGGCCGATGTGGCCGTGAAAAGAACAAAAGCCAGGCAAAAACAAAAAACGAATTTTATCGCGGTTTTCATCTATTCTTAACACCCATCAGCATACACGTCCTGCATTCTTAGAAAGAATTTTTACCACTTTTACGTTTATTGTCAATTATTTTATTCAGATTTTTCAAAGGTCCAGGGTGACTTCGGTCGTGTCCAGCGGCTTGACCTCCACCGGTGTGGATGCTTTTTCACCTTCAACAAGGACGGTGTATTTCCCGGGTTTCAGGGCGCGGATCATGGTCTGGCCGTTTTCATCCGTCGCGGCGATGGTCGGGCTAAGGCTTGCATAATATTCGCTGTAGCGGGTGTTGGTATTGGACGTCCGGATCACGGCCGTTCCGTCCGTTGTCCGGACCAGCGCGTTTTTGCCGCTGACCGGCTTTCCTTGCTTACGGACCGTCAACCGGACATCGCCGCCCGGAACGAGGGTGGCGTTGAAGCTGGTGTTGGTTGTCAGATTCAGCGTGGCGGCCTCTATGGCGTGGCCTTTCAGCACGATGAAGATTTGATAGGTTCCCTTCGGTATCAGTTGTTTCATCTCGTAGGTTCCGTCTTCCTCCACGCTTCCAAAACCGCCGCTCAGTTCATCATCGGTTGTAAGTATGACCCATGCGCCCGCGGCGGAGCCGCCGGAAGTCGTCGCCACCATGCCGGTGATGGCGAAACCGCCCGCCAGGGCAAGATCCACCCGGTTTGAAGCGGCGCTGATCGTCACGTTTTTGCGGGATGTTGTGCCGTATTCCTTGTGCTGAACCATGATGTTGTAGGCGCCGGGCGGCACGCATTCCACCCGGTATTGTCCCTGCGTATCGGTCTGGGTGTGATAACCGGCCATGTGTTGAAACATCAGGTCGGTGTTGGTGGGAATGGCTTGAATGGAGGCCTTGACCGCCGGCGAACCATCCGGGGCGGTTACCGTGCCGGAAAGTGTAACTCCCGTGAAGTTAATATCCAGGTTGGTCTGGCCCGCCGACAGTTTCACGTTGGTTTGATAAAACTTTGGATAGTTATATCCATCGTATTGTTGTTTCTTTCCCGGTTCGCGCGGCATGACCATGCATTGGTATTCGCCAGGTTCCATGATTTTCACGGAGAATACGCCGTTACTGCCGATCTTGCCCTGTGCCATTTTGCCGTATAAGGTCATCAATTCTTCCTTGGAGAATTTTTTTGTCGGTGTCGGCATGAAGGTAATTTCGCCGGCCTGGAACGGTATATTGTCCCTGCTAACCGTACCGGTGAAGGCCGGCGCGCCGGCGCCGGTCGTCTTTTTCCCCAGAGTGATTTCAACGGTTTGATCGGCAATCACTTCAATATTTTCCGGCACGGGTGATAAATCGCGCCCTGATCCCCGCCCGTATGCCCACGCCATGTATTTTCCGGCCGGGATGTTGGTGAAACTGAAATTCCCCCGGGCGTCCGATTGGATATTGTAATTCAGCCGTCCTTCGCCGGCCATTGACGAAATGGACACCTGGACGACTCCGGACTTCTTTCCCTCCTCGGGCATGACGCGGCCCTTGACCGATCCTAACTTGGGCAGGACAATCTTGACCTCGGTCATCTTATTGGTATCCACCAGCACTTCCTTTGAAACGATGATTTTGGGATAGTGTTGATCGGTGTCTTCGCCGAGATTTTCGTAAACGCTCAAAGTGATGATGCCCGGCGGTATGCCTTCCAGCGCGAACTGTCCCCTGGCGTCCGTTTCTGCGGCCAGGGATTTATCGTCGGAAGACCTGGCCATCATCATGGACATCCTGTCGCCCTTTGACGTCCTGATTTTCAGGCCTTTTCCGGCCGGTTTGCCGTCGGCCGAGACAAGGCTTCCCGTAATTTTATATCCCTGCGTCAGGACAATCTTCAGGGGGGCGACCGGGGCGGCTGCGGCGCCGGGACTCAGGTCAACCATGACCTTCTGTGGTAACAAAGGCGGAGCAGCGGCGAGGATGTCATAGGCAGTCCCTTCGCGCACCGATATTTCAAAATGGCCGCTAGAGTCCGTGGTAAGAGGATTGCGGGACGACGATATGGAGGAATAGGTAAAATCGGAATCTCGTTTTCGTGATTTTACGGCCTGGATTGCGGCGCCCTGGACGGGTTTGCCTTCGGAATTAACGACTGTGCCCGTGATCAGCCGCGTTTTGGCGAGGGTTACGATGACATCATCCGAGCCGGCTTCCACGTTATCCAGGGACGTGATTTCGTTGCCTTCGGAGTCGGATACCGTCAGCCGGAACTTGCCCGGTGGAAGCCCCTTGAATGTGAAAGCGCCATTGGCTCCCACCTTGGTGTTTTTATAGATTGTCTGCTGCCCGGAAAGCGCTGTCTCCGGGTTGTACACGCTGTTCAGGTTTATCCGCTGGCCGCTGGCCGGCTTGCCTTCGGCTGTCGTCACTGTGCCCGAGATTTCCTTGCCCTTTGTCATGACCAATGGCGTTGAAGTTGTGTCCATGTCGCCGGCGATATCAACCACGCGGTTGGTCGGCATCCAGTCATCATGCTTGGCCGATATCCGGAAGCGCCCGGCGGTCGCGCCTTTCAGGGCGAAAACGCCCTGGGCGTCGCTGACAATTTCCCGGTCATGGTCAAATTCAAACCGCATTGATTCGGCTTCTTCGTTGCTAGTCTGCGGCTTTTCCGGGCACACGTTGATTTTAACTTCGCCGACCGGCTTGCCGCCCTCGTCCGTGACCAGTCCCTTGAACAAGCAGGTTTTCGGAATCCGGATTGCCTGCCGGGTTTCCCGGCCGCCGGTGATCGTTGCGTTGGTGGAAACCGCTGGCAGGTCTTCGTTGCGGATCGTGATGCTGAATTCGCCGGGCATAACGTTGTTGAAGACGGCGACGCGATCCTTGAGCGGGGCATCAAGGTAATCGCTCCAGGATAGATTCCCGGAAGTGTTTTTCAGACTGATATTAAGCGTTGCCGGGAGGGGCATAGCCTGAATTTCCGGTTCCAGCGTCACGCGCAGTGTTCCCGCGGGGATAACCGTGAAATCCTTTGAAATTTCCCGGCCGAGAACGCAAATCACCCGGGTGGATTCGTATGACTGTTTTTTGTCCTGCACGTAACCGGCCCCGGAGAGCGAGACATAATTGGTGCCGCCGGTCAGCCCGCCCAGGAGATAGTTTCCCTGGGCATCGCTCACGGCGGATTGATCGTTGATGCGGACGTTAATATTTGGGACAGGCTTCCCATCCGGGTCGCTGATCTTTCCCTTGAGCCAGGCGGCCTTGTCAAGGATCAGGTTAAGGAAAGAGGGATCTTCCGTGATATCAAGCGTGCCGTCCTGGACGGCGTAAGCATTCGCGGCGGGACGATAACGGTATTTGCCGAGGGGAAGGTTATCAAACGAAAAGGCGCCCTTGGCGTCGGTCCGGATTCGGGCGGCTTCCACGTAGTGCGAGCAGGTGTAGGCCCGCAGGCGGACGTCCAGGATGATTTCCATGTTGGCCAGCGGCTTGCGGTCCCGGTCTTGAACGGTTCCGGCCAGCGCGCCGCCGCATTGCACGGCGATGGCGCCGAAGTTGGAGGACGCGCCGAGATGCGCGAAGCCCGCATACGTGCGGTTGGACTTGTCGGTGATAAAGAGCATGTATCCTTTGTTGTCCTTCGGCAGTTCAACGGAAAAACGTCCGTCCTTCCCGGGCTGTCGGCGGACGGCGAACGAGTCGGGATTATCCGCGCGCCGGTTTTCATGGTGCTCGACGAGCACGACAAATTCCTCAACTGGCGGCGCGCCGTTGGAGGGCGAAATGATGCCGCTGAATTCAATGGCAGGGGAGATGCGGGCGAGGGTCAGAACGAGAATCAAGGCCGGGAGCAATCGCGCTATCATATATTTTTCCTTTCTGTCAATGCAGGATAAACCTAATGGGAACGTTTTCCGGGGATCCTTTAAAAAACGGAGGGTTTCATTTAAATCGCATGACCGCGATGGTGGCGCTCCACCCGCCGCCGGCGGGATCATACAAGCGCTTTTCAATTGAACCGGCTTTCAGGTCTTTTTCCAGCGGCAGCGGCATCAACTTCAGCGCCCCAAAGGTGATCACCTGCGGGGCCGCGCCCAGGTTTTTGGTCCATTCCGGTATTTCATCGTCTTTTACCGGAAGCATGACAAGATAATAGGCGCTTCTGTCCTCGCCGTGTTTCAGGAGATATGGTTTTTCGCCGCTGGCGATCAGGAGCTTGCCCAGAAGTTCCGCCCTGGCCTGTTGATCTCCGCTGGCCTCGCTCAACGCACGGTTGGGCGAAATAGCGCTTCGGCCGCCTCAGCCATATTGGGTTGTCACCTGGCGGATTGAGTCTCGGACAAAAGCGTGGACCGCGGTGATTTTATCCGGGCGCGCCGTTTTCCCCGCGACAAGTTCCTTGGCCTTGGCGCCAAAGACCGCGTCGGTGTCGCCTGGTTCGTCGGCGACCGCGCCCGGGGCTGTTACAAGAAATCCCATCAGCAGGGCGGCGATTATCCTTGAGCCGATTTTAGTTGATCTGGCGATTGTCATGGCAAATTGTCTTAATTACCTGCACTAAGGGATACGGACATCCAATCCATCATTTAATAGAATCATAAACTTCTCTTCCGGCATGTCAATATTTTTTTAAATTTTTTCAACGGTTTTCAGCGGGAGCGGCCGGATTGGCCGGCTGGCGCAGGAAAGGCGTGTCCACGAGCGTATGCTCAAACGGCAAACCCGGCCAATCCATCCTGATAACGCATGATCCTTTGACATTATCGGGTATTCGCCCGGAATACCCCAGAGAGCCCCCTCAACCAGCCTCGAATTTACCGCTCCAGATTACCTGTTTATTGGCATCCAGCACCTGGAATGAGGGACCGATTACGTTTTGGCCGCCTTTGATCGTGTAAATATGCCCGGAGCGGTCGGCGCAGGCCGGGTCCAGGCTGATTTTATCCGAGACCGGTGTCCATTCCATGTTCACGGCCACAAGGAATGGCGGTCCGAACTTGAGGTCTTGCACGGTATCGGCGTCAACGCTGATGTTGGTTTCATTCCAAAAACGCGCCAGGGCTGTCCATGGCTTGCCTCCGGAATCCGACGAAATAATCTTGCATTCGCGGATTGTCAACGTGCCGGCCGGGACCACCAGGTTGCCGTTGGTTGTCGCGCACCGGAAGGTCTTTCCGGCCTGGTCCCGCAAGACCAATTCCACCCCGCCGGCATTGGCCAGGCGCAGGGTGGCTGTCTTGCCCTTGTAATCCGCGGCCTGGAATAACTTGGCGCCCGTATCGTCATAGCTGGAGCCCATGCGCGAAAACATGAAAGACATGAAAACGAGACCGCCTATTCCCACCGCCAGCATAAGCGCCAACCCTCCCCAGACGAGGGATACAATCCGCAATCCACGCGCGCTTGGCCAATTGCGCCGGCGGCCGATGATGCTGAGGATCAACGGCACTATCCATCCGCCAACGACTACCAGGACGGCCAGTCCGACAACAATCAGTATCACTATTCCGATTCCCGGCATAATTTATGTCTCCAGCCTGACGGCATTTGCGCATCAGGAACAAGTCCGCTCATGTTTGACTGAAAATTTACATTCTTCTCCTCCAAAAATCAATAATTAAATTTGACTTCTATCGTGTCTTGGCGTCTATATACTGTCTTATGCAGATATTAATGTGTCAGGAGAAAACAGCATGAGCGCGCGAGGCGGAAAAAAACAAGCCCGTTATCCGGCGTCCGGCATGGAGAACCATCCGTTGGCGTGGTTCAACGGCATGGTTGGTCGCTGCCTTGACTATGCCGGGGAACAGAAAAAGCTGGGGAGGCGCATTGTCGGCATGACGTGCGAATACACCCCGCGCGAACTTATCATGGCGGCCGGGGGCGTTCCCGTCTGCCTGTGCGGGGGCGATGAGAGCATGATCCCGGCCGCCGAGGAATTCCTGCCCTCCAACCTCTGCCCGCTGGTGAAATCCACCTTCGGCTACAGCGTCCGGAAGGAGAATCCCTTCCTTGAGATGGCCGATCTAATCATCACGGAGACAACCTGCGACGGCAAGAAGAAGATGTACGAGCTGCTGGCGGAAAGCCATCCGATGCATGTCCTCGAGCTCACCCAAAAACCGGACGATCCCGACGCGCTGGAACACTGGGTGCTTGAATTGCGGAAATTGAAGCTCGCGCTTGAAAAACGGTTCAAGACCAGGATTACCGGCGAAAAGCTGAATGACGCCATCGCGCTCATGAACCGCGAGCGGGAGCTGCGGCGCAAACTGGCGGAGTTGATGCGATCGGAAGAACCCCCGCTTACCGGCCGCGAACTGCTCAATATGAAAAGCATCATTGCCGGTATTCCCGCGGACCTGGATCAATATGAAAAAGCGCTGCGTGTTTTGCCGGGGCGGAAACTGGACCCGCCGGCGTCTTCCCGGACGCGGGTTCTGCTGACCGGCGTGCCGATGCCGCACGGCGCGGAGCGGGTGGTGGATATCGTTGAGAATAACGGCGGATTGGTGGTCTGCCAGGAGAATTGCACGGGGATCAAGCCGATCCGGGAGGATGTAAAGGCCGGGAGCGTTGATCCCTTGCGGGCAATTGCGGAAAAATATTTCCATCTGCCGTGTTCGGTCATGACGCCGAATACCAAGCGATTTGACTTGCTCCGGCAATTGGCCGCCGAATACCGGCCGGATTGCATCGTGGAAGTGATCTGGCAGGCCTGCCTGACTTACGATGTGGAATCATTCCAGGTAAAGAAGCTGGCCGAGGATGAAATGGGCCTTCCTTATCTGCGGATAGAAACTGACTATTCGCCCTCCGATTCGGCCCGGATAAGCATGCGCATCCAGGCGCTGTTTGAAACCATTCAAGGAAAAACCGGCGCCCGGAAATGAATATTTTATATCAAGGGAGCAAAGAAAAAAATGATTTATGCCGGGATTGACGCGGGATCAAGGACAATCAAGGCGGTCATTGTGGATGGCAATGGCCTGAACGTGCTGGCCGCGGGCGTTGTGGACCAGGGTCTCAAGCAGGAGTCCCGGGCCTCAAAATTATTTGACCGGCTCCTCAAACAGGCCGGCGTCAAGCGCGGCGCGGTCAAACGGATCGTGTCTACCGGCTGGGGGCGCGACGCCATCACTTTTGCCGACACGACTATCACCGAGATCACCTGCCAGGCCTGCGGCGTTTATCATGAAAAAAAAGAAGTTAAAACCGTAATTGATATCGGCGGGGAAGAAAGCAAGGTCCTGCGGCTGGAAGGGAACGGCCGGGTGCGCGACTTTGTGATGAACGACCGGTGCGCCGCCGGGACCGGCCGCTTTCTTGAGGTGGTCGCGGCGCGGCTTAACGTGGAAATTGCCGGTCTCGGCCGGATGGCGGGCAGGGCGACGAAGCCGGCCGCGATCAGCAGCATGTGCGTCGTATTCGCCGAGACGGAAATCATCGGCCTGTTGGCGGCCAGCGAGAAAGCAGGGAATATTGTTGCCGGGGTCCAGAAATCAATTGCCTTGCGGGTCGCCTCCCTGGCCGGGCGGAACATCGCCGGGCCGGTTGTCTTTACGGGCGGAGTGGCGTTGGTTCCGGGGATGGCAAAAGCCCTGGAAACCGCGTTGGGTCATCCGGTGCACGTCGCCCGCCACGCGCAACTGACCGGCGCGCTTGGCGCCGCGATTCTTGCGGCAAGAACGCGTTGATGGTTTTAATTGCCGAGATAGCGGGATAAAACATTTTGCCAGTCGGGGAGGGAAGTGTATTCCTTGATCGCCTGGTTCACCAGATCGCGCAGGTTGCTGTCCTTTGCCAGGATAAATGAATAGCCCTCTATGATCAGTATCTGGGGCAGAATATCCACGCCGGGCATGTTCTTCCGGCGCAGGCAATATTTCAACGCGGACTGGTCGTCAACCACCAGGTCAA
This sequence comes from uncultured Verrucomicrobiota bacterium, assembly GCA_964475405.1. Lineage (GTDB taxonomy): Bacteria > Verrucomicrobiota > Kiritimatiellia > JAAZAB01 > JAAZAB01 > JAQUQV01. The sequence goes on along the minus strand of CAYYWX010000020.1, from coordinate 12,790 downwards.
GTTTTCCCGCCGAAAGAAGCGTCAAGGCCTCAAGGGTCGTGGCCGCTTTCTGATAGTCGGCGCCGGTTCTTTGCAGGTATTCCTCGGCCGCCGACCCGGCGACGATGCCCAGCCGTTTGTTTTGCAGGTCCTCTGCGCCTGAATGCATGTTGCTCAGGCGGCTGACGGTGCACATGGAGGTGATCGTGGCGGTGAAGACGGAGATCAGCGTAATGCCGGCCAGCATCCAGAAAAAAGCCAGCAACCTGCCCCAGAAAGTGACCGGCGCCTTGTCGCCGTAACCGACCGCGGTAATGGTCGTGGCCGACCACCACAACCCCGCGCCGATTCCTCTAAACGGGTTTTTTGAAAAATGCTCCGGGTTATGCCGGCGCTCCAGAAACCAGATCGTGACGCCGGACAATGCCAGGGTGAGGAGGATGAGGCCAAACAGGAGGATGAAATTGTTTTCGCGCAACATGCGCAGGACCGACAGCCAATGCTGTTTTTCCGTCATTTTCGGGGCGGCCAGTGCCAGGCCGGAAAAATGATACGCGTGCGTGAAGTCAATCTTGGGATTGTGCATTTCCAGGGCGGAGAGCCGGCCGACTCCCGCGCTCAGTGTTCCATCGGACACTTTTTTGATCAGTTCGGCCTGGTCGCATTCCTGGTATTCGCAGGTCAAGCCGAGTTTTTCAGCCACGGCCTTCCAGAAATCAACACTGATCCCTTCCCAGGAGCCGTTTGCATTTTTCATTGCGTAGGGCGGCGAGGCAACCACGCCGACTTTGATGGTTCCCCCGGCGCCGGCCGCCGGCCGGCATGCCAGAATGATGGCAAGGATGAAAATTAGAACCAGCGTTCGCTTAAAAATACTCATAATGGTTTTGAATCTGTTGATAATGATTGATTAGGCCCGTCAACTGACGGGCAAATTTTTTCCGTGCCCGACAGGTAGGGCGAACCCTCCGGGTGAGCCGTTCTTTATCGGACGGCTCGGCAGGGACGCCTCGCCCTACCTGAATTGAAATTCCATTAAATTACAAAGCTTGATAATCATTTGAATTAAGAATAATAATACGCCGATGGATATAATTGTCAAAATTATTGCTCTTGTTTTTGCCGTTGTCATCCATGAGGTTGCACATGGCTACGCGGCCTATCTGCTCGGCGATCCGACCGCGAAACGGGCGCATCGCCTGACTCTCAATCCGATTGCCCATATTGATATTTTCGGCTCAATTATCCTTCCGCTGATGCTGGTCATTGCCAAGAGCCCCGTCCTGCTCGGCTGGGCCAAGCCGGTCCCGTTTAACCCGGGTTATTTCCGGGATCCTCGGCGCGGGATTATGATTGTCGGGGCGGCCGGGCCGCTTATGAATTTTTTCGCCGCCTTATTAAGCGCGGCTCTCTTTCATCTTGTCGGGCCGTTGTCCATGATCGTGGCTGCGTTTTTATATTACTTTTGCGCCACGAATCTTATCCTGGGAATATTCAACCTCATCCCGATCCCGCCGTTGGATGGTTCGCGGATAGTCCTCGGGCTTTTGCCAGATGAACTTGTCCGGGGTTATCTCCAGCTGGAAAAGTTCGGCTTTGTCCTGATTTTTGCCTTGCTGTATCTGGGTGTCCTGGACTACCTGGTCGGCCCCGTTTTCAGGTTTCTTCATGACTGGCTGTTGTCATCCGGTTAACCTGATGTATAGGAATTTCAAAAGGTAGGGCGGGACCCCGCTCTAATCGGGGTAAACAGTCTGCCTGCCACGCCAGAGGCGTGGTCCCGCCGCTCAGGTCGGTCGGACAAGGCTGTCCGACCCTACCTAAAGAAAAAGTTGCCCATCGTCTGACGGGCCTAATTCAAACAATATTTAATTATCCGCGTATCGCGTCTTTGCTTGCGGGCGCTCGTCCGGACGGATTTGGAGATAAATTAATGAGTTCATTCAAAGCCACGTTTCTCGGGCTGGTCGCGCTGGTTTTCTGGGCGACGAGCGTTGCCTTCACGCGGACGCTGAGCGAGACCCTCGGCCCGGTTGCCCTGGTGGCGGTCAGCTGCTGCGCGGGCGGGCTGATTTTATTATGCGTTGAATTGGCGCGCTATCGCAAGGTCCGCGTGTTGTCGCCGCCCTCGTGGCCTTACCTGATTTATTGCGGGTTCTTTTTTGTCGGCAACACACTCTGTTACGTTCCCGCCCTTTCGCTTGCCTCCGATCGCCAGGTTGCCATGCAACTGGGTGTTGTCAATTATTTGTGGCCGGGGTTCATAGTGCTCGGGTCGGTTTTCTTCCTGAAATACCGGGCGCGCTGGTATTTGCTGATCCCGGGCCTGGTCATCGCGTTCCTGGGCATAATGATTTGCATGGCGGGAACGGTCTCAATCGGCCTGTTCGCGGACGCGATCAAGCGGAACACGACCGCCTTTGCCCTGATGGCCGGTTCGCCGGTCTGCTGGGGGATATATTCAAACTGCGCGCGCAAATACGCTCCGGCCAACGGCGCCAGCGGCGTGTTTCTCTTCCAGCTGGCGACCGGCCTGGTCTTCGTTGTTTTAAGTTTGACGATGGGCACGAAGGCGTCCTGGCCGGTCGGCGTGATTCTTCCCCTCGTTTATTACACGGTTTTTGCCCTGGCGCTCAGTTATTTCCTCTGGGACCTGGCGATGCAAAAAGGAAAACTCGTCCTGCTGGGGGTTGTTTCTTACCTCATGCCCCTTTTATCTGTGCTCTTCGCGGGATTCTATTTCCGGGAGCCGATCGGCTGGCACCTGCTTTCCGGCGCGACGCTTGTCATTGTCGGGGCGGTGTTGTCCCGCTATGGCGTCGTGGTGCGGACGACGCCCGGTCATTGAACGGCTGCGACGATATTGGTCGCGGAGGGCGCCGGCGGAAGGACGAGATTATATCTCTTTGCCGAGTTTTCCAGCTGCCAGCTGGCCGCGACGGACGTCGCGAAGACGATAAAAACAACCAGGCAGGTGAGCGCCAGCGCGCCGGTCAATCTTTCCAACCCCATCCGTCGCGCGGTGAGCCCTGTAGTTAAGCGAAGCGCATATTTCAGGGCTAAAACAATCCAGAAGACGAGGAAAGCCCCGGCCGCGACGAGCGTCCTTTGCGGGCATGAAAGGTAAAAATGCCAGAAGGCGGCCAGCCGGTACCAGGGCAGGATCAACGTCCCGCTTTTCATCTTCCTTGCATAGGCAATTTTCAGGTTCCGGTCGTTGTCCGCCTGGCGGCCGAGGTAACCTTCCGTGCGCTCAAAGGCGTCGGCGGCGAGGTCATATCTTTCGGCCAGCAGCAAGGCCGTCCCGATATTGTAAAAAAGCGGCCCGTTACGGACGCCGTCGTCAATCAGGCGCTGATATACCCGGGCCGCGTTCAAATACTCCGACGCTGTCCTGGAGTTTTGCATGACGGCGTTGGCCTCATTCCAGATAAAAAGGCGTTCGGAGGCATCCAGGGCGAATGAAGTCATGGAAAACGTTAGAAACAAAATACAGGCGCTTGCCAAGGCTGGCATTCTTGATCCTCCGCGGGCGGAATCGGCAATCCGGGAAAGTATTTTATATGCTGGATTCATGGTATAACTATTTTTTATCTTTAATCTGAACTGCTCAAGTATCACTTCCAGAGATGTTTTACCACGGATATCACGGATGACACTGATGTCAAATTAAACTGTCCGACCGTCTGACGGTCCAACGGTCAGACCATATCCGTGTGATCAGTGGTGAATTTCATCTTTAATCTTTAATTTTTTGACCGATTTGTCTTTCTTTCCCAGTTCCTTTTCAATGCCCTGGATCAGTCCTTTCAGAGCGCGGCAGTCATCCGGCAGACTGCCGTGAAGATGCCCGGCGGCGAAACAGGCGTTGAAATATTTTTCATAAATGGCGCCGAATTCCCGCGCGAGTTCGCGGCTGACGCCGTTTTCATGCAGGAAAGTAAAAGCTTCCGCCGGCGTGGCCGCGGAAGCGTCGTGGTTCAGCCGTTCGCCGAGATACTGGCGCACGGCCGCGCAGACCAGGGCGACCGCCGCGCGCGAGTCCTTGTGCCCGGTTTTTTCGGCGGTTTTCAGGCGGCGCGCGGCCCGGTCCTTGGCCGAACGAATGTGCCGGATGTGTTTTATTTTCCGGCCTGACCGGACGATGAGAGCCAGGAGCAGGAGCGAAAAATAAAGAGCCGGCCCGGCGGCTGCGGCCGTCAAGATCCGGGAATCGCCGAGGAGACTGGCGGGCAGGGCGCCGTCAGGCGCCAGCCGGATCGGCGCGGCACCGATTTTACGGATGTCTTTCTCCTCCTTTTTTTCGGTCAGCTGGTTGGTGCTGCCGATGACCTGCGCCTCGGTCACTTCAGTGCCGCGCCGCACCATAAGCGGCAGGGGGGCGGTGTGAAGTTTTTTATAGCTCCTGGTGACGAGGTCGTAATAGGCGAATTCCAGCGGCGGAATTTCCTGCTTCCCGGCCTGTGTCGGGCGAATGGTGTAGAGATACTGGTTGTAGGCATCCTTCTTGACGGATTGGACGGTGTTGTCGTAAATCGTGAAATGCTCGAGAAGGTTGGTCTGGAGACTCAGCCTGGGCGGAAGCATCTTGTCAAACTTGACCTGGCCGGCGACGGTCAGGGTCAGGGTCAGCGGGTCGCCGAGATTGCAGCCGGCGGTGTCCAGGGCGGCCTTCACCGTCAGGTTGCTGCCGATGGCCCCGCTGTATGATTCCGGCCGGTTTTCGTCCGGCGGCGGGATGATCCTGACCGTGGCGGCCGACCCGACGGCGAAAATATTTGCGCCCACGGCGCGGCCGTGTTCATCCAGCCGCTCCGGCACTCCGCCCTTGAAGATGACCGGGCCGAAAACATAAACGCCCTCGTCTTTCGGGACGTAGTCAAATTGAAGGGTGTATTGGTAATAGGACTGGTTGTTGAATTGAATCTTGCCGCCGGGCAGGGCGAACTTGGCCTTGCGCTGTTCATGCGAGAACATGCTGCTGATGTCAAAAGGGTCGGGCGCCAGGGAAAATTTGTTGATTGTCACGCCGGGCTGGTTCCAGTGGGGCGCCAGATGGGCGGTCAGGAGCTGGCGGATGTCCGGCCCGCTCAATCCCTTCAACTCCTCATCCAGCCAGGGGATGGTCAGGGCGGGGGGATTGTCGGGGAAAAGCGGCTCGATGACCGCGGCGTCGCCCGGCATGGCTTTTATTTTCAGGTTGAGCGTCACGGTGAACGGTTCGTCAATCAAAGCCGTTTCCCGGTTGGCGGAGACGGAAATGATCACCCGGTCCTGCTTTTCAATGTCGGTCACCGTCACGATCGGTCCCGGATCCGTCAGTACTTTCCCGTCGATTTTGACGCTAACCGGCCCGGCGCGGAATTTGCCGGAGGCCAGCGGCGTAATCTCATAACTGGCGACAAAACCGGTGAAACCCTCCCGGGTTATTTTGCCGTTGATGATCGTGAAGCTGTAATTGCTGATGTTGCGGGCGCCGAGGTGGCGGATGTTGGCGTTCTTGATCGGGGTAAAATCAAATTCGGCCGTTCCGGTCGAGCCGGCGACAGTGACTTCAAGAATGAACGATTCGCCGATGTAGATCTGGTTCCGGTTGGCGGTGGCCTTGACGCTTAGTTCCTCGGCGGAAACGAAGCTTGTAAATGAAGCAAGAAATACAATGACGCAAATTACAAAACGCAAAAAGGGAACAAGATAAATTTTTAATTGTCCGTTTTCCATCGCTTTACCGCTGACTATGTGCCTTCTGCCTTTGCCACTTTGTGCCTGTTTCTACCAGTCGCGCTCAACGGGCGAGGGCGGAATATATTCATCGCGCATTTTTTCTTCGCGATGGTCCTTTTCCCGCTGGAGCGCCTTTTCCAGGAGCGCGCGAAGCTGTTCCGGCGTCATTTCCTTCTGGTCTTTCTGTTCCGGTTGCGCGGGTTGTTCCTTGGGTTGCGGCGGCTTTTCCTCCTGCTTGGGCGGCGGTTGCTGGTCGTTTTGGGGCGGTTTATTCTCCTGTTGTTGCTTGTCCTGTTTCTGGTCCTTTTGTTCCTGATCCTTCTGATCCTGTTTCTGGTCCTGGTTCTGATTTTGCCGGTTATTTTTATCTTTCGGGAGCAATTTTTCAATTTCTTTCAGCAGGTCATAACTGCGGCGCTGTTCGGGCAGGGAGAGCTCAATGTTCGTCACCGCCAGGAAAGAGATTGCGCGGGTCTGGGCCTTTGCCGCCTGTTCGGCCAGGAAGAGGATATTGGTGCGCGTTTCGCGGGAGATCTGAGGGGCGGCATTGGTGGATTGCGCTTCGGAGCTTTCCTCCGGCAAAGGCGCGGCGGGCGCGCCCGGTAATTTTTTTCCGTCGCCGGCGGGGGTCCCTTCCGGCGGGACGGCCTGCGCGAACCGGTCCGAAAACAGCCTCGTGAGCAGCACCGCCTCGTTTTGTTCATATTGGACGGCCGGAATTTCAGCCTTTTTGCCGGCCAGGATGGAAGTGGACATGTCAATCGTGTTTGTCTGCCTCAGGATATCCTCCCGCAGTAATTTGTCATAGGCCGCCAATCCCTTCCAGAGATTATAAACGCCGCGTTCCGATGCCGTGACCGGTTGAATGGATCGGTTGTCTATGTCGCGCAGGTTATCGTAAGCATCGTTCATGGAGTTTTGCACGGCTTCCAGGTGCGTGCCCAGGCTGGCGGCCTGTTGCTGGCCGGCTTGTCCCTGTTGGGCAAGGGCGCTGGAAAGGGTCATTTTAAGCGGGATCAGCAAATCGGAATTCGCGCGCTGCTGAGCGGCAAGCTCTTCAAATTTGGAAATGCGCGCGGGCGCGGCGTTGGTCAGGAGCGCGGGCATGGCCTTGAGGATATTCCGCTGGTTTTCAAGCATGGTATCGGCCAGCTGGGGCGGCGGCTGGTTGCCGTATTTGGCCATGAGCGCCTGGAGTTTCGCGTCCTCCCTGGCCTTGGGCAGCAGGTTGGTAACTGCGGCGAGGTTCGCGGCCGCATCCTGGAATTCACCGTTGGAACGCAGGGAGCGCTGGAAGGCGTTGCCCGCTTTCTCAAGCAGGTAGGGTTTCAGGTCCGGCGGACTATTGGTCCCTCTTTTTTCGGATTGTTCCGCCAGTCGGTAGGTCGCGCAGCCGAAATTGTAATAAACTTTTGACAAGTCCTCCTTGATTTCGCGGTTCTCCAGCCGGTTGAATGATTCGGCCGCCCCGGCGTAATCGCCGGCGCGGTACAAGGAACAGCCGGCGTTGAAGAGGCAGTCATTCTGCAGGCGTTGGTTGCCGCCATCCATGGCGCGCTGGTAGGCCAGGGCCGCCCGGCGGTATGCTCCGCGCCGGTACAATCCCTGGGCCTTGCTGGCGCCTTCCCGGCCGGTCGGAAAGTTTTCCAGCGATTTTTCAGCCGCCAAGTTTGCTTGCGCCTGCCCCGGCGGCATGTTGGAAGTTGTATTTGCCGGTAGCGCCGGCCGGACGCTGGCCGGCGCGTTTGCATCGTTGGTTTTGGCCGATGAGCGGCCGCAGGCGAACAGAACAGCGAACGCGAGACATAAAAGCAATCTGGCTGCATTGGCGGAACTGAAATTTGTCTTCCCGGGTTGGCCGGGTTTGCGCGCGCCGCGGCGCAGTCGGCCGCGGCTGAGGAGCGCGCCGGCGATCAAGAAGATCGCGCCGGGCAAAAGAAAGAGCTGGTAGCGTTCAACCATGCGTTTCTGGAGGCTTTCCTCGATGTCGCGCGCGGTGATTTTGCTCAGGTGCTCGCTGTAGAGCTTTCCGAGCTTGACGTTCGCCACGCCGACCGGCACGTAAGCCCCGCCGGTGATGTCGGCTATTTCCTTGAGGGTTTCGTGGTGGAGCTTGCTGATCACTTCCTTGCCCTGGTAAGTCATGACCGGGTCCGCCTTCGCGGTGCCGGGGATGGTCGCGCCCTTCGGGTCTCCCAACCCGACGGTAAAAACGACAACGCCCTTGTCCCGGGCCTTCTCCGCCGCTGATTTTGTCAGGCCGGCCAGGTCATCGCCGTCCGAGATCAGGATCAAGGCGCGGTGCGCCCCCTCGTCGATTTCAAAGGCGGCGAGCGCCTTTTCAATCGCGTCGCCGATGTTTGTCTCGCCGCGGGGCGCCGACTCAACGTTCACTTCGTCCAGGATCTGCGCCAGGTAGGCGTAGTCGGTCGTGAGCGGGCACAATTGAATGGCGCGCCCGCGGAAAGCGAAAAGGGCGACCCGGTCGCCGCGCAGCTCGCGCAGGAGGTCCTGGATATCGGCCTTGGCCCTTTGCAGGCGGCTGGGGTGGACGTCGCGCGCGAGCATGGAGCGCGAAACGTCAAGCGCGATGATCAGGTCCCGGCCGCGCTGGAACACGGTCCGTTCTTCCGTGCCCCATTGGGGGCGCGCCGCGGCGATGAGGAGCAGGACCAGCCCGATTTGCACGAAGGCGAGCTGCCAGTAAAAACGGAAGGGCCTGGTTGACGGGGCGAGTTTTGAAAGCATCGGCTCGGCCAGGAAGGCCGCGAGCGACTTCTGTTTCCGGCGGTAAAGCAAAAGCCAGAGCGCGGCCAGGGCCAGCGCCGCCCAGACCAGGAGCAAAACCCAGACATGTACGAATTGCAAATGCATAATCTTAAACTGCAGTTCATGGTTCAAAGTTCAATGTTCAAGATTAAGAGTTTTAGCAACAACCCTGAACCCTGAACGGTGAACCTTGAACTCAATTTAAACAATTTCCCTGAAAGCGAACATGTTCAACGATGCGGCAAAAATCAGTAAAACAAGGCCGGGAACGAGGAAATGCAGGTACCACTCGTTATAAAGGTTGTAGATTTCCCGGTTGATGGCCGTTTTCTCAAGCTTGTTTATTTCGGTCATGGCCCTGGCCAGTCCCTTTGAATCGCGGACGTTGAAATACTGCCCCTTCGTGGCTTCGGCTATCCTTCGTAAAAGGTCCTCGTCAATGCTGACATCGGCGTATTGAATCGCCTTGCGGCCGAAAACGTCCTGCACGAGGAACGGCGCCCGGCCGGTTGATCCCACGCCGATCGTGTAGACCTTGACCCCGAGCGCCTTGGCGGCCTTGATGGCGTCTTCCGGCTTGATGATCCCGGTGTTTGATTCGCCGTCGCTCAGGAGGACAATCACCTTTGATTTTATCTCAACCTTTTCAAGCCGGGCGCAGGCGGTGGCAAGCGCGTCGCCGATGGCGGTCAGCAGTTCCTCCCGGTTGGCCACGTTGCCCTGGGCGTCAAGCGTCGGGCGCGGCGTTTCCACCCCCTTCAGGCTGAGCAGGAGGACGCCGTGGTCAATCGTCAACGGCACCCGGCAGGTGGCATACCCGCCAAAGGTAACCAGCCCGACCAGGTCATCGGTCCGGCGCTCGATGAATTTGGCGAAGGTTTCCTTGACGATATCCAGCCGCGTAATTGATTTGTCGGAAGTTGAAAAATCGAGCGCCTGCATTGAGCCGGAGACATCCACCACCATCTGGATGGCAATCGCGCTGGCTTTTACCGAGGTTTTTGAAAAAACAGTCTGCGGCCGGGCCAGGGCCGTGATCGCCAGGACCAGGCCGGCCAGGTAAAGCGCCTGGAGAACAAGGCGCAGCAATTTCCGCAACGACTGGCGCGCGGGCGGCAGGCGGCCGGTCGGCGCGAAAACGACGGCCTGCGTGATCCGCCGCGCATAAACGGCCCAGAACGCCAGCGCGACCGGGATGAGGAGAAAGAAATAATATGGATTTTCAAAACGGAACATGTAAATTCACCAAATTATATTTGTCATTCCTGCGAAAGCATAAATTTTTTTGCTGTCATTCCCATAACCAGGCTTTCCGATCTAGTGCAGTGTTTCATTCAGATGTTGATTTATATAAGTCCATGGATACACGCAAAATACCCACCCCCCGCTTCGCGGACCCCTCCAAGGAGGGGATCGCGTTCTGTTCCCCTCCTCGGGAGGGGTGCCGACTTGTCCGCCATAGCTCTTGGAGCGACGGCGGAAGGCGGGGTGGGTCGCTCAGTGATCTGAAAAGATAAGTAAAACCAACTATGAAACACTACACTAGCCACACGAAACGCGTGGCTAGTCGGGAATGACAGTCGCGTTTTATGCAATAGAGACATCTTGTTTCTCCTTTTCATCAGTTTCAATGTAGTCGCGCGCGGTGACGATGGTCTGGTCGATTACCTGGCGCTCTGGCCGGTAAACGGCGAATTTGACCAGGTCGCCGGTTTGTAAAAATATCCGCAATTTAGCGACGACCTCGCGCGAGAATTCCGGGTTGCGGGTCACGGCCAGCAGGAATTCCTCGGTGGTCTGCTCGGGCGCCCGGATGGCATGGGCCCGCTCAATATAGCGCCGGACGATCATGGTAAGTTCCAGGTAGAATTCCTTGATTTTCTGTTTTCCGACCAGGTCCTGTTCCATGAGTTCGTTGAGCTCGAAAAGCGCGCGTTCGCGCGGCGACATGCGCCGTAGCTTGATGGCCCTGTGAATGCGCCGGCTCAACCACCAGAGGAGATAAAGCGCCCCGGCCGCGCCGGCGACGAGAAGCGTCCACAAGGCGACCGTCTTGAATGCGGGATAAATCCAGACCGGTCCGGCGATGTCGTTGATTGACCCGCCGGGCGGGCCTTTTGCCAGGCCGGCCGGCTGGAAAACAAGCGCCGGGGTTGCAAACCATCCTTCCGCCGCCTGTTCGCGGTTGACCCAGGTGACGGCCATCGGGGCAATCCGGTATTCATCCGCCAGGGTCGGCGTAAGGCGGTAACAGTATTCCTTGACCGGCTTGTTCCCCGCGCCGGCGGCATCGCGCGTATAGGTGCCGTTGACGACAAACCCCTTCAACCTGTTTTCGAGCGCCGGCGGGCGCACATCCATGTTGGAAGGGGCGCAGACGCGGAGTGTCAGGAGGATGTCGCGGTCAAGATGAACCAGGGCCGGATCGGCGATCATGGTCAGTTCAACCGGGCCGGAGGATACGCTCCTGGCCAGCGGCGGCGCCGCCGGGGCCGGCGTATTCCCAGCCGGGCCGCAACCCGCCATAAGACAGAAAATAATCGCTAAAAGCAAAAAAGAAAAACAGAAATTTGATTTTCCTTTTGACAACAGGTCATCCTGAGCCGAGCGAAGGATCTCGGCAATACTTTTTCCGTAAAACGAGATTCCTCGTCCTGATCTCCAGAGCCTGCCCGAACTCAGCCAGGGTGTCGGGACTCGGAATGACAAATGACTGATTTGGTCACGCATTATGTCCATGGTTAGCTTCACAGTTCCATTTTATCCGCGCCTGAACCGCCGTTGGCGTTTATGGAACAGGCGGCGGACATCGTCCACAAAAGACCGGTCGGTCGAAAGTTTGAGCGAGTCGGTTTTCAGGCGTTTCAACTTGGTATCCAGCTCGTTCTCGTCGTTCCCGGCTTTCTGCCGGAAATATTCGCGGATTTTCCGCGAGCCGGTGTCAATTTCAATGAGTTCGCCTGTTTCCGGGTCGACGATTTCAAGCAGGCCGGCGTTGACGAGCGCGAGTTCGCGCGGGTCGCAAATCGGGCAGGCGATGAGGTCATGGCGCCGGGCGGTCACGCGCAGCTCGCTTTCATATCCTTCGGACTGGAAATCGGAGACGAGGAACACGACCGCGCGCCGTTTCTGGGTTTTGTTTAAAAACCGCAGCGCCGCGCCGATATCGGTCGGCTGGCGGGTTTCCTCGGCGGCCAGGACTTCCCGGACCAGGCGCATGGCCGCCGTGCGTCCCTTGCGCGGCGGGATGTAGCGCTCGATCCGGTCGCTGAAAAGGATCATGCCGACCTTGTCCTGGTTCTTGATCGCGGAGAGGGCGAGGAGGCAGGTCAATTCGGCGGCGATTTCCGCCTTTGAGCGCGTGCCCGAGCCGAAGCACATTGAGCCGGATATGTCCACGAGGAAGATGATTGTCAGCTCGCGCTCCTCGCAGAATCGCTTGATGAACGGGTGGCCCATGCGGGCGGTCACGTTCCAGTCGATGGAGCGGACGTCGTCGCCGGGGACGTATTCGCGCACCTCGTCGAATTCCATGCCGCGCCCCTTGAAGACAGAATGGTATTCGCCGCTGACGTGCTCATCCACGAATTTATTGGTGAACACCTTGATCCGGCGGACATGCTTCATCAATTCTTTGGTGTCAATGGCCATGATTCACCGATTTTAGATTTTTCCGGCCACAAGCCGGCAAAGATACAAAGAGGTCTGATTTTCCAAATTTTACACTTTGTGCCTCTGTGCCTTTGGAACTTTGTGCCTTCCTTTTTACGGAACCGGGATGTCGTTCAGCAGCCGGGTGATGATGTCCTCGCTCTCGATTTCCTCCGCTTCCGCCTCGTAAGTGAGCATGATCCTGTGGCGCAGGACGTCATAGGCCACTTCCTTCACGTCCTGCGGGGTGGCGTAACCGCGGCCGTGGAGCATGGCGTTTGCCCGGGCGGCCAGGTTCAGGTATAAGCTGGCGCGCGGCGACGCGCCGTATTCAATCTGGTGGTCGATCTTGATGCCGTAATCCGACGGCTTGCGCGTGGCAAACACGAGGTCCAGGATGTAATCGCCAACTTTTTCGTCGCAATAAACCTGGTCCATCAAGTCGCGCAGGGCTGATATCTGGGCGGAGGTCATGACCGTGTTGACTTCGATGGACTGGCGCTTGGTGAACCGGTTCATGATGCGGCGTTCATCGTCCTTGGACGGATAGGTTATCTTGCACTTGAGCATGAAGCGGTCAATCTGCGCCTCGGGCAGGGGATAAGTTCCCTGCTGTTCTATCGGGTTCTGGGTGGCCATCACGAGGAAAGGATCGGGCAGACGGTAG
>CAYYWX010000019.1:0-54399 GCA_964475405.1 uncultured Verrucomicrobiota bacterium | reverse complement strand
CCTGATCGGCCCGGGCAAGCTCCTGCGCCGGGCAATTGAATCCGACCGTCTCGGCAGCATCATCCTTTACGGTCCGCCCGGATGCGGCAAAACCTCCCTGGCCGAGGTGATCGCCCTCCTGACCAGCAGGCATTTTGAAAAAGCAAGCGGCGTGCAGGCCAATGTTTCCGTCCTGCGCGGAATCCTGGATGCCGCCTTCCAGCGCCGCAAGCGCGACGGCGAGGAAACAATCCTTTTTATCGACGAAATCCACCACTTCAACAAATCCCAGCAGGACGTCCTCCTGCCCTACGTTGAAGAAGGCAATATCATCCTCATCGGCGCGACAACCCATAACCCGTTTTTCTTCATCAACAGCCCCCTTACTTCACGTTCGCAAATTTTTGAACTGGAATCACTCCCTGAAAAGGCCATCCTGGAACTCCTGCAGCGGGCGCTCAGGGAGGAACGCGGACTTGGAACCGTCCCGGCCGACGTGGACGAGGACGCCCTGCTGCACCTCTCAAAAACATGCGAGGGCGACGCGCGCCGGGCGCTGAACGCCCTGGAAATCGCGGCCTTGACCACCCCGCCTTCCAAAAACGGCCGCATCCATATCACCCGCGAGATCGCCGCGGATTCCATCCAGAAAAAGCCGGTTGTCTATGACCGTGACGATGACGGCCATTACGACACGATCTCGGCCTTCATCAAGAGCGTGCGCGGCTCCGATCCGCACGCCGCCGTCTACTGGCTGGCAAAAATGCTTTATGCCGGCGAAGACCCGCGCTTTATCGCCCGCCGGCTCATCATCCTCGCCGTGGAGGATATCGGCAATGCCGACCCGCGCGGGTTGCTCCTGGCGGTCGCCGCCAAGGAGGCCGTGGAATTCGTCGGCATGCCCGAGGCGCGCATTATCCTGAGCCAGGCCGTGACTTACCTCTCCAGCGCGCCGAAAAGCAACGCCTCCTACCTGGCGATTGAAAAGGCCCTTTCCGATGTAAAGGAGGGCAAAGTCCTGCCCGTGCCCAAGCCGTTGCGCGGCGCGAGTTACGCGGGCGCCAAACGCCTCGGCCACACCGGCTATAAATACGCCCATGATTACAAGGGGCATTTCGTGGACCAGGAATACATGCCCTCCAGCGCCGTCTATTACGAACCCACCGGCCAGGGATACGAGGAAACCATTTCACAGCGGATGGCCCAGTGGAAAAAGGAAGATGCCAAGGCGCAAAGTTCCAAAGCCGTAAAACCGGAGTGAAGACAGCATAAAAAAAATCAGGATTAAAAACCATGGACAAGAGACAAAGCATCAGGAACCAGATTCGCGTGGCGCGGCGGAACCTTGAACCGGTATTCGTCAAGACCGTCAGCGCGGCCGTGCAGCGGGAAGTATGCAACCTTGACGAATGGCATTCGTCCGAAAACGTATGTTGTTACCTGGCCATGCCCGTTGAAGTTCAAACCGACGCCATAATCAAAAAATCCCGCGCGGAAGGAAAACAGCTCTTTGTCCCCGCCTTCCTGGACACTCTCCGGAAATATGTGCCCGCCTTCTTTGATCCGGACGACGATATCGGCCTGGGAAATTTCAATGTTCTTGAGCCGACCAATCCGAAATGGATCAAGGCGCAGAAAATCGACCTGGTCATCGTGCCGGGCATGGCCTTTGACCTCCACGGCGGGAGAATCGGCCACGGCGGCGGACATTATGACCAGCTCCTCGCCCAGGAATCGCTGCGCTCCGCCTGCAAGGTCGGCCTGGCGTTCGATTTCCAGATATTCAACCGCCTGCCCCTGCGCGCCCATGACATCCAGATGGACATCGTCATCACGGAGTCGGCGATTCATCGCTGCCGCTAGGCGGGCAATATATTTTTTTTTCAAAGAATAATAATAAATAACATATGACTGAAAGCAGAGGCAAATATGACGCAATGGTGGATGGGCGCATTGGTTGTTCTATTGGCGGCAACGCTCGGTTATTACATCCGTTGTATCATCGGCCGCTACGCGGCCAAGGCGGCGGAACACGAGGCCCGGCGCCTTCTTGAGGATACCAAGCGGGACGCCAGTTCAATCCGCCAGCAGGCCGATTTGCAGGCCAAGGCGGCCATGATCAAGGTCCGCGACGAATTTGACAACGAAGTAAAAACCCGCCGCCAGGAACTGGCCGCGCTCGAGGAACGGGTCGCCCAGCGCGAACTCAATCTCGACCGCAAGGTGGCGATGATTGACAAGAAATACCAGACGGTCGAGCAGAAAGTGACGGAAATTGAAAAGAAGGAAACCGAGATCGGCCAGCAGCGCGAGGAATATGCCACCCTCGTCAAGACCGAGCGCGAAAAACTCCAGAGGATCGCCGGCCTGACCCAGGAGGAAGCGCGCCGGGCGCTGATGACGCGCACCGAGGAGGAGATTCGCGGCGAGACCGGCATGCTGATCCGCCGCCTGCAGGAGGAGGCCAAGGAAACCGCCGAGCGCGAGTCGAAAAAAATCATCGCGATCGCCGTCCAGCGTTATGCCTCCGGGCACGCGAGCGAAATCATGACCAGCACGGTCAGCCTCCCGAGCGACGACTTGAAAGGCCGGATCATCGGCCGCGAGGGACGCAACATCCGCGCCCTTGAATCAACAACCGGCGTTGACCTGCTGGTTGACGACACGCCGGAAGCGGTCGTGATTTCGGCCTTTGACCCCCTGCGGCGCGAAATAGCCAAGAAAGCCCTTGAAAAACTGATTGCCGACGGGCGCATTCACCCGGCGCGGATCGAGGAGGTTGTCGCCAAGGTCAAGGAGGAAATTGACGAAACCGTCCGCGCCTCGGGCGAGGAGGCGATCTTCGCGGTCGGGTTGCAGGGCCTGGACCCGGAACTGGTCCGCACCATCGGGCGGCTGAAATACCGCACCAGTTACTCCCAGAACGTCCTGATGCATTCCGTCGAGGTGGCCCACCTGATGGGCATCATGGCCAGCGAACTCGGCCTGGACGCCGTCCTCGCAAAAAGGATCGGCCTGCTGCACGATATCGGCAAGGCGCTTGACAGCGAAATCGAGGGCAACCACGCGATTATCGGCGCGGATTTCCTGCGCCGGCGCGGGGAAAACCAAATCCTGCTCAACGCCGTCGCCGCGCACCATACCGACGTGGAGCCCGAAAGCGTCTATGCCCTGCTCTGCTCGGCCGCCGACGCCATCTCGGCCGCCCGGCCGGGCGCGCGCTCGGAAGTGACGGAAGTTTATGTCAAGCGTCTGGAACAGCTCGAGGCGATCGCCTCCGGTTTCCCCGGCGTTGAAAAAAGCTACGCGATCCAGGCCGGACGCGAGGTGCGCGTGCTGGTCACCCCCGAAAAGATCGACGATTCGGCCGCGATGCACCTCGCGCGCGATATCAGCAAAAAAATACAGCAGGATTTGCAGTATCCGGGCCAGATCAAGGTGACCGTCATCCGCGAAAACCGTTTCATCGAGTACGCGCGGTAAAAAAGACGAGACAGGTTGGCATGGAAAATAATAACGGAAAAAGGAAAATATACGGCGTCGGCGAACTGACGCGCCTGATCAAGGCTACCCTTGAGGATGAAATCGGCGAGGTGTGGGTGGAAGGGGAAATTTCCAACCTGCGCCGGCCGGCCTCCGGGCACTGGTATTTCACGGTCAAGGACGAGAACGCCCAACTCGCGGCCGTGATGTTCCGCAACAACCAGGGCGCGGCCGCAAACATCGAACTGAAAGAGGGCGTCAAAGTCCGCGTTTTCGGCCTGGTCAGCGTCTATGAAAAAAGCGGGCAGTACCAGATGATCGTCCGCCTCGTTGAACCGGCCGGGGCCGGCGCCCTCCAGGCCGCTTTTGAGGCGCTGAAAAAGAAGCTCGCCGCGGAAGGATTGTTTGATCCCGCGCGCAAGAAAGCCATGCCCCTCCTGCCGCAACACATCGGCATCGTCACCTCGCCGACCGGGGCGGCCATCCATGATATCCTGCATGTCATCGCGCGCCGCTATTCCAACCTGCACATTGTCCTTTTCCCGGTCCGGGTCCAGGGCGAAGGCGCCGCGGACGAAATAGCGCAGGCGATTGATTTTTTCAACCAGGCAGGGAAGATGGACGTGCTGATTGTCGGCCGCGGCGGCGGCAGCCTGGAGGACTTATGGTGCTTCAACGAGGAAATCGTGGCGCGCGCCGTGGCGCGCTCGCGGATACCGGTCATCTCGGCGGTCGGGCATGAAACCGATTTCACGATCTGCGACTTTGCCGCCGACCTGCGGGCGGCCACGCCCTCGGCCGCGGCCGAGCTGGTGGTGGGACGCAAGGCCGATTTTGAAAGCAACCTGGCCGATTGCACCCGCCGCCTGGTCAGCTCCGCGCGCGGGCAGGCGCAAGGCCTGAAGGCCCGCCTGGCCGCCGCCGGGAACAGTTACGTTTTCCGCGAGCCGGGCAATATTGCCAGGCAAATGCGCGCGCGCGTGAACAACATCCTGATCCGCCTCAATCACGGCCTGCGCGGCGTATTGCGCGAAAACCAGCAGGCGGCCGACGAATTGATCTTGCGCTTAAACCATTCCATGAAAACCATGCTTCAGGCGCGCAAAACCGATTTCGAGCGCCTTGAGTTGCAGGTCCGTAGCCTGAGCCCGGTCGCGGTGCTTGAACGGGGATACAGCATAACTTACGGCCGGAACGGGTCCATTTTGAAATCAGCCGCAAAAGCCGCCGCCGGGGAACGCCTCGTCACCCGCCTGGCGGCCGGCACGGTTGAATCGGACGTGGTCGCCTGCCATGCGCCCGCGCCAAAAAGCGCCGGCGCGCAGAAAACGACTTTGAAAGTCACTTAAACAGGTATATTCTGGAGGAAAGACCATGGCAAAAAAATCGGAAAATAACCCCAGTTTTGAAAAAGCGCTTTCCGAGCTTGAGACGATTGTCGAGGCGATGGAAAGCGGATCTCTCCCCCTCGAAAAAATGATGGCGCAATACGAGGAAGGCATGCGCTTGATTTCATTCTGCTCCGGAAAACTCAACGAGGTTGAAAAAAAGATTGAAATCATGACGAAAAAGGGGGATAAAATCACAGCGGAACCGTTTGAGCCCGAACAAGGAAAGAAGTCGGAAGCCGGTAGCCAGTAGTCGGAAGGCCGTATGAGCAATATTCTCGAAACGATCAACGGACCGGAAGAGCTTAAAAAAACCGACGCGGCAGACCTGCCGCGCCTGGCGGAAGAGATCCGCGCGCTGATCATCAACACCGTCAGCGCGACCGGCGGGCACCTCTCCTCCAATCTCGGGACGGTGGAGCTGACCATCGCCCTCCTGCGCGTTTTTGACCCGCCGCGCGACAAGCTGATCTGGGACGTCAGCCATCAGGCTTACGCCTACAAAATCCTGACCGGCCGGCAAAAAGTTTTTCACACCCTGCGCCAGACCGACGGCATTTCCGGTTTCCTCTCAAGAAGCGAAAGCAAATATGACGCTTTCGGCGCCGGACACGCCGGCACCGCGCTTTCGGCCGCACTCGGCATGGCCGCGGCGCGCGACCGGCAATCCGGCAACGAGCACGTGGTCGCCGTGGTCGGCGACGGCGCGCTCGGCTGCGGAACTTCATTCGAGGCCCTGAACAACCTGGCGGTCACCACCAGGCGCATGATTGTCATCCTGAACGACAATGAAATGTCCATTTCGGCCAACGTCGGCGCGATCTCGCGCTACCTCGGCCGGCTCCTCGCGCACCCGCGCTACAACCGCTGGAAATCATCCGTGGAACGTTTCGCGCGGGAAAAGCTGAAAATGAGCTGGATGAGCAAGATGTACCTGCGGCTGGAGGAGGCGGTTAAAAGTCTCTTTTTGCGAAGCGTCCTCTTTGAGGAATTCGGGCTGCGCTACATCGGCCCGATTGACGGGCATGACATCACGAAATTAATCGCCTCCCTTGAAATCGCCCGGCGTTCCGACGAGCCGATCCTTGTCCATGTCGCCACCCAGAAAGGCAAGGGTTACACCTTTGCCGAGTCGGAGCCCGAAATCTGGCATGGCACCGGCGCCTTTGAATACAAGACCGGCCTCCCGCTCAAAAACGGCCTGGCGCTAAAATACTCGGACGTTTTCGGCCAGACCATGGAGCGGCTGGCTCTGACCAACGACAAGATCGTCGCCATCACGGCCGCCATGGCGGTCGGCACGGGGCTAGCCAACTTTGCCCGGCGCTTCCCGGGCCAGTTTTTCGACGTCGGCATAGCCGAGGAACATTCGGTCATATTCGCCGCCGGCCTGGCCACCCGGTCCGTGATCCCGGTTGTCGCCATTTATTCCACCTTTGCCCAGCGCATCCTTGATTTTGTCATTCATGATGTCTGCCTCCAGCAACTGCCCGTTATTTTCTGCCTGGACCGGGCGGGAATAGTCGGCGACGACGGCCCGACCCATCACGGCGTTTTCGATATCGCCATTTTCCGCTCCGTGCCCAACCTCGTCCTGATGCAGCCGAAAGACGAGGCCGAACTGGCCAACATGATTTTTTCGGCGGTCGCATTGCGAAAACCGGTCATGATCCGCTACCCGCGCGGCTGCGGGCCGGGAACGCCTTTGCCGGACGATTTTGCGGAAATTCCTTTCGGCAGGGCGGAAGTCCTGGCGGAGGGCGACGCGGTCCAGATATGGGCCCTGGGCGACATGCTGCCGCTGGCGCAGCGCGCCGCCAAGAAACTGCACCGCTCCGGTCTCAAGTGCGGCATTGTCAACCCGCGCTTTATCGTCCCGCTCGACGTCGATCTTCTGCGCCGCCAGGCCCGGACGGCGCAATGCATCGTCACGATTGAAAACGCCGTCGTGAACGGCGGCCTGGGCTCAATCGTCGAGGAAGCGTTAACCAGCGCCGATTACCGCGGAAAATGCCTGCGGTGCGGCTGGCCGAACCAGTTCATCCCCCACGGCTCGTTTGAACGGCTTTGCGAACGATTCGGCATGACCGACGAGACGGTGGCGGCGGCCGTGCTCAAGGCGCTCGGCGTTGATAAAAAGAAGGGGCCATAGCGCGGTCCGAGACCTGTCTTCATTCAAAGAGTTCGCCGTGCAAACCGAACTCAAGAATAAGGGAAACGTTCAACACTCAATGGCGCGAAACGCGCCACGAGCACTTGTCCCGCCAGAGGCGGGATCCAACGTTCAAAGTTGAAAGTTCCCCGTCAGCGGGCGGCCACGACCGCCGAAAAAGAAAGAACGACGAAAGCGGCCACTGTCGCCGATTTGTCCGGCGGCGGAGCCCGCCGCCCTCCATTTTTTGATCATTATGTTTTTCTGGAGGGCGGGCGGCTTGCCCGGCGAAGCCTTTGGCGAAGACGGGCCACGACCGCCGATGCAATGGAACATGGCGGAGAAAATTACTTTTTTGGGGCAAGGAATTGAAAACGAACAAACAACGCCTGGATCTCCTGCTCGTGGAGCGCGGCCTGGCCGAAAGCCGCGCCAGGGCGCAGGGCCTCATTTACGCCGGGCAGGTGCAAATTGACGGCCAGGACGCCTTGAAACCCAGCCAGGAGGTTAACCCGGCCGCGACAATAACGCTTAAAAGCAAGGCGAAATTCGCGAGCCGCGGCGGCGACAAGCTGGCGTACGCCCTGGACTTCTTCGGCGTCAAGGCCGAGGGTAAAATCTGCCTTGACGCGGGCGCTTCCACGGGAGGATTCACGGACTGCCTCCTGCAGAACGGCGCCCGGAAAGTCTTCGCGGTGGATGTCGGCGCCGGCCAGATCCACTGGAAGCTGCGCAATGACCCGCGGGTTGTCCTGATGGACAGGACAAACGCCCGGCACCTGGCGCCCGGACAGTTCCCGGAGAGTCCCGAACTGGCCGTGATTGATGTTTCATTCATTTCATTGACAAAAGTCCTCCCGGCTGTTATCAGTGTTTTGATTTCAGGCGCCAATGTGATCGCCCTGGTAAAGCCGCAGTTTGAGGCGGAGCGCAGTGAAAACAAGCGCGGGGTTGTCGTCAACCCGGAGACGCGCCGGCGCGTTGTTGAAAAAATAAAGCTGTTCGGGATACAGGAACTTGGAATGGAGTTCAAGGGAGAGTGCGTCTCGCCGCTCAAAGGACCGGCGGGCAACGTGGAGTTCTTTGTTTACTGGATAAAACCATGAAAACAATCGGGGTTTTTGCCAACTGCCAGAAACCATCGGCCGCCGAAGTCTTGCGCGAGGCGGCGGCCCTGGCCAAGAAACACGGCCTGCAGCTCGCGGCCTGCGCTGAAACCGCCCGGCTTGCGCCCGGGGCAAAATCCGTCACACCGGCTGAGTTTGTCAAAAGCATCGACCTTCTCATGGCGTTCGGCGGGGACGGCACGATGCTGAACGCGGTCCGCCTCCTGAACGGCCGCGATATCCCGGTGCTGGGCGTCAATCTCGGCAGCCTGGGCTTTCTCACCAGCGTTTCACAGGAGGAGCTGGAGCTCGCGTTTGCCCACGTGGCCCGCGGACAGTTTGTCGTCAGCCGCCGCTCGCTGGCCGAATGCGCGGTCAAACGCGCGGACCGGGAAATCTGCCGCTACCGGGCCCTGAACGACATCGCGATCGACCGGGGCGCGTCGCTGCGCGTGGTGACCCTGAACATGGCGATTGACGGCGAGGAAGTGAGTTCCTTTGTCTGCGATGGCCTGATTGTCTCCACGCCGACCGGCAGCACGGGGCACTCGCTCTCCACGGGCGGCCCGATCCTGCATCCCGAAAGCTCCGTCTTTGTCATTACGCCGATTTGTCCCCACACCCTGAGCACGCGCCCGCTCGTCATCCCGGACAGCAAGCTCATCACGATCGGGGTGGCAAAAAACGCGGGCGACCTCATGCTCTCGATCGACGGCCAGATCGGCGAGCCCTTGAAAACGGCCGACCGGATTGAAATCCGGCGCAGCGTTTCCCAAGTCAATTTCGCGCGCCTGCCGGACTACAGTTACTTTTCGGTCCTCCGCCACAAGCTGCACTGGCGGGGATCAACCAATCCAGCTGACTTAAGGCAGGAAAAAATTAAACGTCCGCAGGCATCAAAACCGGCGGGGCGCCTCCGCCCGTCACCCAAAGGAAAGATCTAACATGAGCAAGAATAAGACCGTGGTATTTACCGGGCCGAAGGAAGTGGTCCTTGAGGACCGCGAGATTCCTTCCCCGAAGGCCAACCAGATCCTGGTCAAGACCAGGTGCACCCTCATCAGCACCGGGACTGAACTGACCATATTGAACGGCAAGTTCCCGGACAAAAGCGCCTGGGCGGACTACGCGAAATACCCCTTCGTTCCGGGATATAACAACATCGGCGACGTGGTGGACGTGGGACCGGGCGTGGACCGGACCTGGATGAACCGCAAGGTGGCCGTTTCCGATATCCATGCCCAATATGTGGCGGTTGACCTTGAATATGCCCACCGACCGGTGCGGCCGGACATCCCGGACGAACAGGCGGTGTTCTTTACCATCGCCGAGATAGTGATGAACAGCATACGCCGCGCAAATGTCCGGTGGGGCGAGTCGGTGGCCGTTTACGGCCTCGGGCTCCTCGGCCAACTGACGGTGCTCATCTGCCGCCTTTGCGGGGCCAGGCCGGTGTTCGCCATAGACACGGCCGAGAACCGCCTGGAACGGCTACCGGCCGACCCGGCCATTGTACGGATAAACCCGAAGAAAGACGACGTGGTCGCCGTGGTCCAGAAAGCCACCCGGAAACGCATGGCCGACGTTGTTTTTGAAGTGACCGGCAACCCGAAAATTATTACGGACGAATTCAAGGTCCTGCGGCGCCTGGGGCGGTTCGTGGTCCTGAGCAGCCCCAAGGGCCCCACCCTTTTTGATTTCCATGACCTGTGCAACGCGCCCAGCTACACGATCATCGGAACGCATTTCGGGTCGCATCCCCCGCATGAGACGCCGGATAATCCGTGGACATATATGCGGCACGCGGAGCTGTTTTTTGACATGATCGCCGACCGCGAACTGGATATCGGCCGGCTTATCAGCCACCGGGAGCCGTATACCGAGGCCTGCCGGTTGTATCGCGCGCTCCTGGCGGACCGCTCCAATGCCATGGGCGTCGTGCTGGACTGGTCAAAATAAACAACCCTCGCTTCATGCGGGGTTTTGCCGGTAACGGACTTGAATGCGCCGTAAAAACGGCTCAACGTTGAGAAACCGCAATCCAGGGCGACCTGGAGAATGGGCGCATCGGACTCGCGAAGCAGGCGCTGGGCGGCGCGAATCCGGACGAGCGTGACGTAATCAACAAGAGTGCATCCGACCACTGCCCGGAACACGGCGTGAAAATGGCTTCGGCTCATGCCGGCGATCTTTATCATCCGCTCAACGGTGACGGTTTCCATGAAGTGACTGTCCATGAACCTAAACAAACAGGATGATGCAAAATGACGACGCATTCATGGAAACACGTTGAATATACTGAAACAGAAAGGAAAACAGGTAATATGATTAATTTGAATGGCATGAGAATGATGGTTGCCGCAACCGGCCTGGCGCTGGTTTTTCTAACTTTTCCGATCTATGTTTCCCCCGTTGCGGCCGCGGATGCGCTGCTTGGGTCGCCGGATTTCCGTCCCTCCCCCGAACGTCCCATCGGCTGGCGCGGGGACGGGACGGGAAAATACCCCGGCGCCACTCCGCCCGTGCATTGGGGCCGCATCGCAACTTCCGTCAAAAACCTGCGCTCCCAAGTAACGAAGCCGAAGGAGGGCGAAACCGGCAAGCCGATGGATAACGGCATTATCCGCGAGTGGCTGATCCTGGGACCCGTGCCGGTTACGAATGAAGTGAATAATAACAAGGACATCTTGCCGGATGAGGCGAAAATGGAGCCCACCGACGGGGACAAGATCGGAAATTTTACCTGGAAAAAACTTCTTCCCGACGGCCAGACGATTGATTTCCGGGCGCTGTTCGGCGTGGAGAAGATGACCCAGGGCGTGGCCTACGCGTGCGCTTACGTCTACAGCGAAAGCGCGCAGAAGTTCCACATACAAATCATGAGTTCGGGACATCGGTTACTGGTCAACGGCGTTGCCCCAAAAGACCAAATCAGCCTGCAGGCGGGCTGGAACCGGATTCTCTTCCGCGTCCAATGCGGGAAACTTGCCGTGGCATGGAATGCCGGTCCCAAGCCGCTTTGGTATCTGCGGAGCATTTTTTACGGCGTGGGAAAATGCGAGAGCGAAAATATTGCCTGGAGCGCCGGCCTTCCGGGCGCCGGGCTTTCAACGCCGGTCATTGTCGGTGACAAGATCTTCGTCACGACCGAGCAGACCACCCTGTGCTGCCTGAACAAAAACGACGGCAAGAAGCTCTGGATGCGGACCCTCAGCGTTTACGACCTGGCGACGGAAGAGGAGAAGGCGGCCAATCCGGAGCTGTTCCAGAAAATCGCGCCGCTTGCCGCGAAACTGGCCGCGCTTGACCAAGCGCTCACCAACGGCCAGAGCACGGCAACCGAAGACGAAATCCGTAAATTGATGTCAAAAGTCGACTCAAAAAAATATGCCATTCTTCCCGGAAACGGGGGCGAAGGGGGCGTGTCGTGTCCCACGCCGGTAAGCGACGGAAAGAACGTCTACGTGACGTTCCACCCATACCTGATCGCGTGTTATGACCTGGATGGCAACCGTAAATGGCTCTACATGCATCCGGGCAAGCCGGCCGGCGATCATGGCGATTTCAGTTCCTCCGCCCTGGTGGGCGGCAAACTGGTCTCCCTTTCCGACCGTATCTTCGCCGTGGACTGCGATACTGGCAAACTGGCCTGGACGAACGCCGAGGGCAGCACCTGCGCATCGATCGTCGGCACAACCCTGGAGAATGAGCCGTTGGTCGTGACGCCCCCGAACATCTACCGGGCGCGGGATGGGAAACTGCTCTCCTCCTTCGGGCTGAAGAACTTTGGGGCCTGCATTGGAACACCGGCGATCGGTGACGGTAACATTTTCAGGGTATGGACGACCTATACCGAGAATCCGGGCAAAACCAAGCTGGAAATAATCCGTCTCCCGGCTTCGACCGCGGAGCCCTTCAAGAGCGAATTGCTGAAGGGCGTTGTCATTGACGCCAACCAGTTTCACCGCTGGAGCGGCGGGTGGTATGCCGCCTCTCCCCTTTACAACGAAGGACTGGTTTACTGTCTGAGCGAGGACGGCGTTCTTTCCGTGGTGGATGTCCAGAAGCAGGAAGTCGTCTATCAGAAACTTCTTGACCTTGATCTGGAAATGGCGCATCGCTGGTCACCGCCCGGCATTGCCCAAAGAGGCGGCGCCGGCTCAAGTCCCGCCCTGGCCGGAAAATATATTTACATCTTTGGAAACCACGGGGCGGGCGTTGTAATTGAGCCCGGCCGATCGTTCCGCCAGGTGGCGCGCAACCGGATTGAAAACGGCGGATACCCGGACGTGTATGAAAGCTGTCCGGTCTTTGAGGGCAAGCGCCTCTACTATCGGACGGCGGGAGCCCTTTATTGTATTGAAGAAAAGTAAGATAAACATAAATGAAAACACACGCAATCATGCGGTTGAAAATATGTTTGACGGCATTTTTATTCGTTGGCCTGCTACCGGCAACGCGGGCGGTTGACTGGTATGTGGCGACCAACGGGACCGGCCTCGGGACAAACGGCTGGGCGGACGCCACCAACAACCTCCAGGGTGCGATCAACATGGCATCCACATCCACCTACGACGTGGTATGGGTCAGCAACGGCCTGTATGAAACCGGCGGGACCACGAATTATCCCTCCGGCACGTTTCTGACCAACAGGATCGTGATCGCCAAGTCGATCAAGGTCAGGAGCAAGGACAACGATCCGACAAATACGGTCATCAAGGGCGCGTGGGACCCTGCCACAACAAATGGCCCGGCAGCAGTCCGCTGCGTGTATATGGCCAGTAACTCCTGGCTGATCGGGTTCACCTTGACCAACGGCGCAACCATGACGCCCGCAACCTACGATAGCCGCGGTGGCGGCGTATTTTGTCCGGATATCAACACTCCCGTAATATCAAACTGCATAATAACCGGCAATTCGGCGCAGGGGCAAGTCGCTGCTCCATATGCCGGCGGGGGCGGCGCGTACTATGGCTCACTTTTTAACTGTTGGTTGATCGGCAACTCGTCGCGCGTCTACGGCGGCGGGGCGAAGCACAGCGTCCTTTCCAACTGCACGCTGATCGGCAACTCATCTGCCTCTTGGGGCGGCGGAGCCTCTGAATCCACCCTGTATGGCTGCACTTTGACCACCAACTCGTCAGGCGGAGGCGGAGGAGCGGAAAGTTGCACTCTGAATAACTGCATGCTGATCAGCAACAGGGCGGGCAACGGCGGCGCTGCATACGCATGTGCCGTGACTAACTGCACCTTGACCGGCAACTCGGCGGGCACAAGCGGCGGTGGAGCGCAACTTAGCACCTTGTATAACTGCATAGTAATAAGCAATTCCGCAACCCAGGGCGGCGGAGCGAACGATTCCACGCTGGTCAACTGCAGGCTTTCCGGCAATGTCGCGACCACCGCCCTCGGCGGCGGGATTAACGGGACAGCCGTGAACAAAAGCTTACTGTATAATTGCCTGGTGACCGGCAACAAGGCCGCCCTCGGCGGAGGCGGGGCGGCCAATACTCACCTTTTCAACTGTACCGTGACCGGCAACTCGGGGAGCCCAGGCGGCGGAGTTTACAATTACTCGCTTAATAACTCCATCGTATATTTCAATGAAGGCGGAGCTAATTCAAATTGGTATACTGCAACCGCAGCCATTAGCTTTACAAATACCTGCACCTCCCCCGCCTCGGCCGGATGGGCGGCCGGGAATATCACCGGCGACCCGATGCTTATTGACAAGGGCAGCAACTACGGAACGAACCATGTCGCCGGCAACTACCGCCTCCTGGCAAGTTCGCCGTGCATCAACGCCGGGACAAACGCGAGCTGGACGACAACTTATCCACTTGATTTTGACAACCAGCAGCGCATCCGGTACGGGACCGTTGACATGGGCGCGTATGAAAACATACGGAACGGCACCATCTACGGTTTCCGCTGAAAAATACAGGATGAAAAACTCATGACCGACAGGCAACTTTTCCAAAACATCATGAACTACGGGGAATTTGACCGGATGCCG
The DNA here is from genome assembly GCA_964475405.1 of uncultured Verrucomicrobiota bacterium. Taxonomy (GTDB): domain Bacteria; phylum Verrucomicrobiota; class Kiritimatiellia; order JAAZAB01; family JAAZAB01; genus JAQUQV01. Next base: position 40,275 of record CAYYWX010000019.1, on the reverse strand, counting down.
GTGATCCACTGGTCCGGCTGGCCGGAAACACACGAACGGTGGCATGCGGAAGGAATGCCGAGGGACGTTGACCACCTGAAGTATTTCAATGCGGCGCCGCATTGTGTGGGCGTCGGGGTGAACATCGGGCTGCTGCCGGAGTTCGAGGAAGAAACGCTGGAAGAGAATGACGAGTGGCGGATTTTCCGCGCGACGGACGGGGTGATCCAGCAGGAATGGAAGAATAAAAGCTGCATACCGCATTACATTGATTTCACCCTGAAAACCGCCAAGGACTGGCCGGAATACAAGAAGCGCCTGCAGCCCGACCCGAAACGGGTCCCGGCCGACCTGGAAGAACGAATAAAGAAGGCGGAAGACGTTGGCGTGGCGGTATCGGTTGACACCACATCCATGATGGGATCAATAAGGAACTGGATGGGCGTGGTGAACATGTCATACATCATGTACGACGATCCGGACGTATACGCGGACATGGTCATGACCCTCGCCGACCTGGCCTGCTGGGGGATTGACCGTGTTGTGCCGCGGATGAAGACCTTGCCGGACCTGGGCTTCGGATGGGAAGACATCTGCGGGAAAAGCGGCCCCCTGGTCAGTCCGGAAATATTCAGGAAATACGTCGCGCCGGGATACATAAAGATGCGCGCGAAGCTGGAGGAATACGGGATAAAACTGCTGGGGATAGATTCGGACGGGCTTGTCGAGCCGCTGATGAAGGACTGGCTGGATGCCGGCGTGAACGTGCACTTCCCGATTGAGACCGGCACCTGGAACGCCGACTCGATGACGCTGAGAAAGAAGTTCGGGAAAGAGCTGAGGATAATCGGCGGCTACAACAAGCTCGCTCTGGAAAAGGGCCGGAAAGCGATAGACGCTGAACTTGAGCGGCGCATGCCGATAATGAAAGACGGCGGGTTCGTCCTGATGCCGGACCACCTGATAACGCCGGGCGTGCCGCTGGATGACTATAAATATTATTTGCAAAAGGTCCGTGAATTGAGAATATGACCGGCAAAAGGAAAAAAACCAAGGAGCGCTTATGAAATTAATGAGAATCGGAACACTGATTGACGGCAAATCGGCGGTTACTTTATTGCCGCAACTCATCCCGCATGGCTTTGAATCGTTCAGCCTGACGTTCTGGCAAACGACCGGCGGCATTGACCTGAAGGAAGCGGCAAAACGCATAACAGGCATCCTGGCCGGCAAGGATATCGTGATCTCGTCGGTTTCGGTCTTCGGCAATCCGCTCACCAACGAGGGGAGCAACGCCGACACCCTCGCAAGCTGGGAGCGATTGATCGATAACGCGCGCGCGTTTGGCGCCGATCTCGTCACGGGCTTCACCGGGCGCATACCGGGCAAGCCGATTCCGGATTCATTGCCCAGGTTCACCGAGGTATTTTCGGCGCTTGCCCGCCGGGCAAAGGATAACGGCGTCCGAATCGCCTTTGAGAACTGCTCCATGGGCGGAACCTGGCAATCCGGCGACTGGAACATCGCCCATAATCCGGCGGCCTGGGAACTCATGTTCAACGCGTTAAAGGGCATAGACAACGCCGGCCTCCAGTGGGAACCATGCCACCAGCTTGTCCAGCTGATTGACATCAAGCCGCAGCTCCGGAAATGGACCCCGAAGATCTTCAATATCCACGGCAAGGACGCGACAATCGCGTGGGATATCATTCGCGAACACGGCATCCAGCGTGAAGACCAATTCGCGTGGCACCGCACGCCGGGATTCGGCGATTCCAACTGGGCGGACATCATCAGCATTCTCTTGCAAAACGGCTATAAAGGCACTATAGATATTGAAGGTTTTCATGACCCCGTTTATGGCAAGGAACTGGAAATGACCGGCCAGGTACGCGCCCTGAATTATCTTAAGGAATGCCGCGGCGGAACATTCGTGCCGAACCCGGTTTAAAACGAGGAATACTGATGCAAAAATACAGGATTGCCGTGGCCGGCTGCGGGAGCATGGCCCAAACCTGGATAAAACACGCCTGCGGCCGCGCCGACGCGGATATTGTCGCGCTCGTTGACCTGAACGAAGCCAGCGCCCGCGAACGCGCCAAGCAATTCAACCTGGCGTGCCCGGTGTATGACGATATTGGCGAGGCGATCAGACGGGAGAAGGCGAACCTTGTCTTCGACGTCACCATTCCCCCGGCGCACAAGGCAATTGTCACCACGGCCCTGAAACGCGGCGTCGATGTCTTCGGCGAGAAACCGATGGCTTCTTCCCTGGCCGAGGCGCAGAAAATGGTCGCGAACGCGCGGAAAACCGGGCGAATGTACGCCGTCATGCAGAACCGGCGCTACCTGAAAAACATCCGCGCCTTCCGCGACCTGGTCGCCGCGCCCCATATCGGCAAGCCGGGCCTGGTTTGCGCCGACTTTTTCATCGGGGCGCATTTCGGCGGATTCCGCGACGTGATGGAAAGCCCGCTCCTGCTTGACATGGCGATTCACACCTTTGACCAGGCGCGCTTCATCCTCGGCAACGCCATACCAGTCGCGGTCTATTCCCATGAATTCAACCCGAAGGGATCGTGGTACAAGGGCAGCGCGGCCGCCGTCTGCGTTTTTGAATTCTCCGACGGCAGTGTTTTCAACTACCGCGGCTCCTGGTGCAGCGAAGGCTGCAATACATCCTGGGAAGCGGCCTGGCGGGTCACGGGCGAGAAGGGCTCGGCAGTCTGGGATGGAAACGACGCGGTTTACGCGGAGGTCGCGCGGCCTTCACACCCCCAGAAATTCATCAATGACATGGAACGAATAGACGGAAAATTAGACTGGACCGGGCGGGAGGGCCACGACGGGTGCCTGGACGAGATGTTTTCCGCGCTCTCCGAAGGCCGCAAGGCTGAAACGGATTGCGATGACAATATTCACAGCATGAAGATGGTTTTCGGCGCGATTGAAAGCGCAAAAAAGGCAAAGCGGATCATATTGAAATAATCCGGCGGACGGAACTTTCGCGGTCTTATTGGCGTCTAAAATTCTGAAAACGAACATGCCATGAAACCGACCATCAACGGAAAAGAGTTGATATTTTGCGGTTTAATGCTGGTTGCATGTTCGCTTTGCGGCGCGAAAACAGACACCCCCGAGGCGGAAGTCCGCCGCCTGGAAATGGACATCCCCTCGCTCTATCTCGTCAACGGCATGTTCTTGTCAGCCGAACAGGCCAAGCAACTGGCCGAATTGCTGTCGGAAAGCGCCAAGATCCACGCGCAAAATCAAAAGGAATTGCGCCAATTCGTCATCAACAACCAGAATGAAATTGATTCGCTCCTTGACCAGATGATCACCGGCAAAAAGGAAACCACCCAGCAGATTCCCGTCAAAAGGGGCCGGAAAGAATACCAGCTGCACCATGTGCGTAACGACTGGCAGAACCTGATCAACCGCAGCCAGTACGACCTTGACGGGATTGCCCGGAAAACGCGTGATATGCTGACCCCCGCCCAGCGCGACATCCTTGACCGGTTTGTCCCCTGCTTTGTCCCTCCCGGCGATTTCCGCAACCCGGAACGGGTCGGCCAGGCCGCGGCCGACGCTTCCCCGGCCAACACCGCGATGCTCGCCCGCCTGCGGAGCTCTCCCCCGGAACAGTTGAATAACGCCATTGAAAGGGCCCTGGACGGCCTGGTCCCAGGCATCATGAAGGACCAGCGCTCACAGTTGACCAAGCCGCAAATTGACGAGCTCCGCGACGAGTTGCGCCCGTCCTTGAAAGAACTTACCGCGCGCATTCGCAACATGAACGACAGCGATTTTGAGCTGGAAAAGACAAAACTGGCAAAGGAAATGGCCGGCCTTTATTCCACCTCTGGCGCCAAATCAGGCGGCGGAGGATTCGGCGACCTGGGAAAAATCAAGCGCTACATTCTCAACCCCGGGATCGCCCCGATCATCGCCCAGCGCGCCGGCAGTCCGGGAGCGGTCTATAAGGAAAGCGTCACGCCGTCGACAACAGTTGATGAAATCAAGCAGAAGAACGCGGCCTTCCAGGCCGCCCGGCTGATGAACGACCTGCTCCTGACGGCCGGGCAGGCCAAGTCGCTCCAGAGTGTCATCCAGAAAGCGGTCGCCGCGCGGGCGGAAATTACCCTGGAGGCGGCCGACATATTCCCGCAGGCCTTAACGGCCTATGCCGCCCTGAAAAAGGAGCTTGCCGGCCAGCAAATATCCCCGGCAACGGAAAAGGAAGCCCAGAAATTCAACCACCAGCTCAAAATGCTCTACCAGGAAAAACTTGCCAAAACCATTCTTGATTGCCAGTCGGAAATGGACCGCCTCCTGACCGCCGACCAGGTCACGTTCCTGACGGGACGCCAGGACGGCCGGCAGGCAAACCGGCAGCAGTCCGAGCAGTTGAAAAGAAATATTTTCATCGTCCGCTCTCGCGCCCGGGAGGCATTTGACAAAATGGACCAGATGAAGGATGCCGAGTTCAACTCCGGATCCAGCGGCCTTTGCGCCCAGTTCGTGGATTCCTGCCTGGAGATAAACGTCATTGACCGGGATGACATTGATAAAGAAGCTGAAATCGCGCGGGCCAACCAGGTCCTCCTGCGCGCCCGGCACATGAAAGGAGCGCAATACAATAAGGCCCGCGAAGATTTAGTCGCCGAGATCTGCCCGCGACGCAATAAGCCGCGGCCGGAGCTGTTCGGTTGGCAGAAATCAATGGGCGACCAGCTGGAGGTTGTGGACCAGAACACCCAGATCCTGCTCGGGCCGGCCGGCCAGGCAATGATCGAGAAAAAGATCAAGGTCGGCAATTGAAGAGAGTAGAATTGCAGCAAGAACATCATGGATTCCCGAGCCTACTCCGCCGTAGCAAAGCCCTTGGCTGCGAAGGCCGGGTCAAGTCGGGAATGACGTATGCCTATTCTGTCATTCCCGCAACTTGTCCGCCATAGCTCTTTGCCTGCCATCCATAGCTCCTTGAGCGTCGGATGGAGCGACGGCGGAAAGCGGGAATCCAGAATGCGTTCTGGTTTATTTCAAAGGGTATGGTCCATGAACAATATTTCCCGGCGCGATTTTATACGCGGCTGCATCGCCTCCGGAATATGCGCCGGCGGCTGCCTGGGAGCTTTCGCGCAGATCGGAAAACTTGCGGCGGCAAATGACCGGAAACCCAGGGAAGCCGACTTCTGGGAATCACTTCCGGACGGCAGGACAAAATGCACCACCTGCCCGAATGAATGCGTAAGCGCCGAGGGCGGCATCACGCGCTGCAACACCCGGGTTAACCGAGGGGGCACCCTCTATTCGCTGACCTACGGCCGACCGTGCGTGATTCATACCGACGCCCTTGAAAAGAATCCGCTCTACCACGTCACGCCCGGCCAGAGCGCGATCGCGACCGCCACGGCCGGGTGCAACCTTGTCTGCACCTACTGCCAGAACTGGGACATTTCGCAGGTGGGCCCTTCCAAGACGCGCAATATGGATCTTTCGCCGGAGGCGCTTGTCCGGCAGGCCTCCGAGCGCGGGCTGAACTGGCTGACTTTTTCCTACACCGAGCCGGTGGCCTACCTTGAGTACGCGCTTGAGGCCGCCAGGATCGCGCGCGCTCAAAATATGAGGGTGGCGGTTGTCACCGCCGGTTACATCAATCCCAAGCCGCTTGAGCGCCTGATGGCCTCGTCGGACGCTTTCAGCGTGACGTTAAAAGGCTACACCGAGGATTTTTACCGCGATATATGCGGGGCGCGGCTGGACAAGGTGCTGGAATCGATCCGGGCGATAGCCGGGGCGAAGAAATGGATGGAAGTTGTCACGCTGATCGTGCCGGGATTGAACGACAATCCCGCCGGACTGCGAACGCTGGCCGGCAAACTGGCCGGGCTCAACCGCAACATTCCGCTCCATTACCTCAGGTTTTTCCCGGCCTATAAACTCAAGCACCTTCCGTCCGCGCCGGTCAAGACGCTTGAAACCGCGCGCGAAAACGCCCTGAAGGAAGGCTTGAAATACGTCTATCTTTCGAACCTGCCCGGACACGCCGCGGCAAATACCAGTTGCCCCGGGTGCGCGAAAATCATTGTTGAACGCATCGGATTCAAGATAATCAACAACGCCGTCAAGGGAGGCAATTGTCCATATTGTAAACAACCGATCGCCGGGCTGTGGTGATTTCTTGCTATAAATAAAACCATGAACTTTCCGCGACTGGCAACTCCGCAAACGATCATGTCAGCGATCCGGACCGCCGTGTACGGGACGCTCGGCGCTTTTTTTGCGCTCAACGACGCAGAAACGCTGAAACTGCTGGACGCGGCTGTGCTTGGCGCGGTCCTCGCGGATTACATGACGTGGGTCATGCGAAGCGTGGTGGTCCTTCCGCAATACATCTGGCACGGGTGTTATGAGGGCCTTGTCAACCTGGCCTTCGGTTGGTTCTTTTTCCGTTACGTGCGGTTTGACGTCGGGACAGACGGCGAATCACTGGCTGTGATGTTCCTGGCAGTCATGCTTGTCACCGGCATCAAGGCCGGCATTTACGGAGCTGAATTTATGGCCGATACCATCGATGATAAATAGCAATTTTCAGGGATTGCCCCCTGCCCACTATCTTTACGGCCTTAAGCCTGATCAGCCGATATCCAAACAACTTTCCCATCTTTCCAAACGGCAAGAGGACGACCGGTTTCCTGGTGACGTTTCACAACGCCGCGCACCGCTTTTTTTAACGCAAGAAATGCCTTGTCGTGTAAACTTAGTTTCTTCTTCATTAGCTGCGCTCCTTATATCTTACAATGCCCTCAAACAAGCATTTATCAATGATGTTCTCTTTCCTGTCTTTTTCTTCGGCAATCAATCTTGGAACGGGGCATGAGTTATCAAACAACATCCACGAATCCAATAGTGGCCTGTATAATTGAAAGAAATTAAGAATACTGCGAGCAAAACGCCGCCTCACGTCTTCCGCTGGAACGTCGTGTCCGCCTTCAGCAACCCGGCCCTTAATACGCTGGAGCGCTAATTTCTCGCTTGGAATCCACATGAAAAAAAGATGGACTTGATAACCCCTGCGTCTCGCCTCTTTTATGAAATTAATATAGGTCTTGCCCGAAAGCGTTGTTTCAAAAGCAAAATCAGAGCTTCCATTTAACAGATCATGAAGCTGTTCAATGACAAGCCGCCCGGCTTTCATCGCGGCAATCTGCGGAGAGAATGGCGACAAGCCTTGTGCTATAAGATCAAAGTTCACAAAATGCGGACACTTCGCATAATCAGGCAGAAACTCTCTTGCAAAAGTTGTTTTACCAGACCCATTAGGGCCGGCGATAATATAGGCATTTTTTGTTTTCATGTCCGAGGACGAATGCATTGTGCCCCAAAGCCGGATAAAAAGTCAATCTGAGATTTGGTTATACAAATGCCCCACTACGTGCGGTTTGACGTCGGGACGGACGGCGAATCCCTGGCCGTGATGTTCCTGGCAGTCATGCTTGTCACCGGCATCAAGGCCGGCATTTATGGAGCTGAATTCCTTTATCTTGAGCAAGGCGTATTTTACGCCGCGCCGAAACTTTGGCTATCCGTCAGTTGACGGATAGCCAAAGCACATATTTCACAATCGGTAATCCGCTCATGAAATATGTGGGTGGCCGATGCCACCGATGATAAATAGCAATTGATACCAGGACATGGTTGGCAGCACACTCAAAGAAAATCATCGCGCGTTGAAATATTAATTATTAAGGGTTGTGCCCCCTGTTTTCACCTTTTTTAAGAACAAAGGAACGAAAACACCAAAGCCTACTTACTTTTCTTGTTCTGTTATCGGTTTTTCTGCCACCGAATTAACTGAAGAAACTCCTTGAGCACTCAAATGTTCCCAGTTTAGATCGGGAGTGAACCAAAGACCATCCAATATCTTAGTTTGCCCATAGCCCTCAACGCCCTCTGCAAAAACAACAATAAATAAACGTGACGGGAAAGCAATTAATGCAATATTAACCTGATTACTCTCGACAGTAACCCAGTTTGGCTTTAGAGAATGGATCGCTTCTGGCCACTCATTTATTGGCAATAATATAGTTTTTTTATCACCCACAAAATTTTTCTGATAACGGGACAATACAACACGGCAGGATTGTAGAATAGTCTTACAATCATAATGCCTCACAATCTTCCACCTCATGTATTTAACATGCAACTGTGGACCAAGTAATATGGCGAATATTAGGGCTAAGGCTAATATCGTATAAAACAATTTTTTCACATTCGAGTTCCTTGTGCTGCGTGAGTCTAGAGACGCATTATGGCTTCTTTGGCCAAACATAATTTGGATCATCAATTGTTGTATTGGCAGAATGAATATTTTTATAATTTCCTATTAAATGAAATGCCCAATGATAATTAAAAGGCAAAAACGGAGAACTTATTGTTGCAGCAACGACATCATCGGGATTTGTCAATATAGCATCCCAAACTCCTCTTGCGCACACCATTCGGGACCCTTCTCGTCGCGCAACGGAGATGTCTTCCGCAATGCTGTCATTTCGGGATTCATAGGTTCATAAAAACTCGTAGAGTTCGTCTTTTCCGAGTTCTTGAATCTGGCCGGATTGAGTCTTACGAAATCCTTGGGCATACATCTTGCCGATGCCGAATCGTCCGCTCTGATAGCCTTGGACAATGATTCTGATAATGTCTGGTTTGAGCTTGTCTTTCCATATGGCAAATGAATACCCCTTTGTCTGATCTTCTTTGCTTGCAGGCAGAGAATTCAGATCGAATGACCATTGCCGGAGATCAACAACCATTTGGTCCACGAGGGAAGTAAGTTCGCTCATGGAACCTCCCATATAAGAATTAGGGTCACATCTTCACCTTCCACATAAAAAACCGGGCAACGCATTTTCAAGTCAAACCGGGCGCCAGGGCCGGATCGAGGCCGGCGGCCAGGAATGAAAGATCATCAGCGCGACGATAGTTGAACACGCCCAGGAAAAGCTGGTTTTTGTCCGGGATCGGACGGCACCAGGCCTTGTAACGCAGGCAGCCCCTCGTGACCGGCTCGACGTTGCCAATGAACCGCCACCAGTTATGCAGGGCGACGATCTCCCCTGCCCCGCCTGCGGAGAATTTTACCCCGGAAATGCCCTTGAAAGTGTTCAGGTAATCCGCGCACCATTTTTCACGCGATTGATTTTTAGCCAGCATATCCGCCAGAGAAAAGAACATCAGGTAGAGCCGGCGCAGGCGCCACTCAAAGATCATCATTTTCCGGCCGGCCTGGAAAGCAGTGGCGCTGAGTTTGAAATCGCTTTGCAGTTGAAAAGAAATGTCATAGACCGACCAGGGCACAAGGCCTTCTTCATAAAGCCGGAACGTCTCCGCTATCCGGCGGATGATCCGGTCCGCCTCCCGGCGGCTGGCCTGCTCAAAATATATTTTCAGCAAACAAAAGAAACTTCCCTTCTTCGCCAGTCCAGCTTGCGTAGGCATGGGTTTCACTCCGGCGGCTTCCTCCTTCGCTCGGGTAGCTACGGAGGACAAGTCGCAGGGTTCCGCAAAGACTCGATTAGTATGCGGCGGACCGCCGCAGGGTGCTACACTTTCCGGCACAAGCTTGAAAGCCGCCATGAGGCGTTTGCCGTCCGGCATTGAATAAAAGCAGGCCGACCAGCCGCCGGGCAGGTCCTCGATGTTTTCAACCTGGGCGCCGGCCGTGTTCATTGAAGAGGCGATCTGGTCGTAACGCCGGCGAATGACTTCCATCTTCATCTTGCGCCGCGCCTTGATCCATTCAATGTCCAGCCGGCGGTTGAAATCATCATGAAACCGCGCATAGGAGACCCCGCCCACAATCTTGTATTCGGCCAGGTTCCAGTCGGCGGGAATGTCGCAGGAAAATCCCTGCCAGGCGAATTGATGATAAGATTCCATAATTCCGGACGCAGAACAGCGTCAGGCCAGGGTGCTACCGTCTATGCTGCCGATTTCAACTTTGAATTCGCCGCGCTTGGCAATGCGGTCAATATTGCCGTCGCGAATCCAGACAACGACATCGGAGGCGGCAAGCATTTTCATGTCATGCGTGGCGGTGATGACGGTGATGTTCATGTCCTTCTGCATTTTGCCGAGGAGGTTGATGATTTCCTCGCCGGTGTGCAGGTCCAGGTTGCCGGTCGGCTCGTCGGCCAGGATGACTTCCGGCTTGTTGACCATCGCGCGCGCGATGGCCACGCGCTGCTGCTGTCCGCCGGAAAGCTCGGCCGGGATATGATGAAGGCGATGCCCGAGGCCGACCTGCTCCAGGACCGCGGACGCGTCCTGGCGGGCTTCCGCCGGGGTCCTGCCGGAAAATATCCGCGCGATGGCCACGTTTTCCAGGGCGGTCATGGAAGGGATGAGGTTGAAGGACTGGAAGATGTAACCGACCTTGTGGCAGCGGACCCAGGCCATCTGGCTGGAGCTCAGGTCGCCGAAGCGCTGGCCGTCCATGAAGACCTCGCCGGTCGTAGGCTGGTCCAGCCCGCCGACAATGTTGAAAAAGGTTGATTTGCCCGACCCGGAAGGGCCCATGATGGAAACATAGGTACCGCGGTATATATCCAGCGAGACGTCCTTCAAGGCGTAGACCTTTTCCACGCCCATCGTGTAAACCTTGCTCAGGTTCTGCGCCTTGATGATAAGATTATCCATTATTCCTCCACCCGCATCGCGTCCACCGGCTGCTTGCGCGCCGCCCAGTAAGCCGGGGCGATTGAGGCCATGACCGACATGATTGACCCGATAAAGAACGCGGCCAGCTCCGCCTTGAGGACCGCCTGCCACGGAAACGCGCTGAAAACGAACCCGCCGTAGGCGGCGACGTTCACCACCACGGCCACGACCAGGCCGGTCAGGGCGCCGCAGGCCGTTCCGAGGACCCCCTGCAGGGACGATTCAATGAAGTAAGTCTTGACGATAAAGCCGTCCTCGGCGCCGAGGCATTTCAAGGTCCCGATTTCCTTGATGCGCTCGGCAACCGCCATGAGCATGGCGTTGATAATCCCGACCAGGCAGGTCAGGAGCGAAAGCCCGATCAGGAGCAGCATCATCGTGTCGGTGCCGACCTGGAGGATGTCCACGCCCGCCTTCTGGAGGAGGACGTTGACCGCGTCGTTCCTCATCGCGACCAGGGCCTTGACGATGCTTTCGTTCACGAGCATGTAGGTCAGGAAAGCTATGCCGAGCACAACCCCGATCATGGTGATCAGCGAGCGGAAGATCCTGCGGCGCAAACTGCCCCAGCTCACGGAAAAGGCCACCACCCACGGCACCCTGGTCTGAAACGGTATTGTATTTGACGAGTCCATAATCTACATTCACCGCGCTCCGCGCGATTTTTCCCCTTTTTACTTCTATTTCTACCCTACATCACTTACCACATGCTGCGGTTCAAACTTATGACGGACGGCGTGCCGAGCGCCATGGACACCACGAACGCGATAATCACCAGGACCAGTTCGCCGACAATCAGGCCGATGAAAAAGCCCTTGGCGCGCTGGAAAGTTTCCTTGTTGCCGTACTTGGTGACCGCCACGTTGCATATCCAGCCCAGGAAAATGGAAAACCAGTAGGCGTTCATGAGCGGATTGACAAACATGACCAGGCCGATCGGGTGCGGCAGCCAGAAGTAAAATTGCCTGAAAAACAGCAGGGCGGCCATCACCGCGCCGCCGCCGACCGTCCAGACAATGTTGCCGGTCGTCGCCGCCGGGACGTCCTTGACGGTGGAACGGATGATATCAAACATGCCCTGGCGCGGCATGGAGGTGTAGAACCAGCCCCCCATGGCGTCGGCCCCGCGGTCATAACTCATCATCAGGGCGGTCACTATGGCCACCAGGCCGGCGATCGCGATCGCGAACGCCACGGCCACATGGAAAGAAAACCTCTTCAGGCGGTAATCCTCGCGCAGCTTCAGGGCGTTGGCCATGGCCGGGGCGATGAAGGTCTTGATATCCAGGAAAATGACGGCGTAATAGACCATCAGGGGCGCGAAGAGCGAGGCCGAGGTCCAGGGGCGGTCAAGCCCGAAGAAATTGCGCACGTAATGGACCGGGTTCGCCCAGGCCTGGAAAGAGAGCAACCCGCCCTCGGCCACCACCCGGATCAGGCCGATCGTGATGATCAGGATGATGATGTAAAACAGGATCGTGTAATACAGGTTCGCGCCCATTGACAGCCAGAGGATCAGGATCAGCCCGAGCGAACAGCCGAGGAAAGCCACCGAGGAAAGCCGCAGCTCGGTCCTTTCCGCCTCCTCGAGGTCGGCGACGCAGGACGGAAACAGGGCGCACAAAATATACTTCCGGCATTTATACAGGGCCAGACTCGAGAAGACAATCAGGGCCCCCTGCCCCTGGGCGTTGCGGAAGTTGGTCAGGTACCACCAGTCCCACGCAAAGGAATTTTCGTTCTGCCCGTATCCGGCCCAGACCATGAAGAGCAGCTGGACCATGTAAATAATGTAAAAGAACCAGAGCGAGAACGATATGTTCTTGGGCACGAGGAACGAGAGGCCGATCATCGTGAAAAATATCTCGGTTTTCATGCCGCACAGCGCCTCAAACTGGGTCTTGAGCACATATTCCCGCCAGTAGTTTTTCAGGTCAAGCGGCGCGAGGCCCGGGACAATCTGGGTTGAACAAAAAACATTCCAGCCGAGGACCGTCATTGAAATCGCCATCCCGATCCAGAAGAGACCATTGCGGAAAACGGGCGGCACGCCGGCGGAATCCACGTCGCCGATCAGCGCCTTGGGCAATTCCACGAGCGGATAGATCAGCCGCTCGTTGTGCGCCCACTGCCGGAAAATCAGCACGTTGAGCGACATCAGCACGATGTAGGTCAGGCCGACCAGCAGCATCCAGCGCGAAAGCGGCTTGACCCAGCAGCTCCACGGAATCTCGCCGATAAAATACCGGCGCAGGGAGACGTCAATCGAGCTGAACATCGGCAGAAGCTCGGCGGTCTTCGCCGCCAGCTCGCCGCCGCGCAGGCCGCCGGCCGAAAGCTGCTTCTGGACATCCTGGATTTTGGCGACCAGGGTTTGAACGTTCCGGGCGCAATCCATTTCACGATTACAGAGCTCATACCTGGCCTTGAAACGCTTGTAGTCGCGGCCGAGATCTTTCATCGCGGCGATGACATCGTCCGACTGGTTTTTCAACTCCAGGGAGCGCTGGCGGCCGGCCTTGGACTTTTCGGCGCTGATGGCCTTCAACTGCGCCGAAAGTTCCATGCGCCGCGCGATGAACTCCTTGTCATTCGCGTCAAGCTGTTCCTTCAGCCGGCTTAATTCGGCATTCCGGTTCAAGGCCGAGAGATCATTGGCGGCGCGGGCGAAGACCTCGATAAAAGGCGCCGCCAGTTCCGGCGCGACAACGCTTTCCGCCGGCAAAGCGCCGGCCGACTTGCCGGCCGCCCTGACCTGGCGGAGGGTATGCATGCCGCCGACCAGCCGGTGCAAGCGCCCGAAATAGGCGCGGCGGTCGTCGCCGGAAATCGGCAAAATGCCCGGGAAGGCCCTTTCATTCCTCGCCAGGCCCCGCCGGAAAGGGGTCACCTTGACAAAGGCTTTTTCCTCGATGGCGATAAGATTTTTCTCGGCCGCGTCCGTCAGGCGATCCTGCTTTTCAACTTCGGGCGGGAGGAGGCGGAGAACTTCCTGCCAGTCGGCCAGGCCGGGCTGCAGGCGGCGCATTTCCTGCCATTTCCGGAGCGCCTCGTCCGAAAGCCGGCGGGCATCAACCAGCGATGATTTTACTTTTTCGGACCGGGCCGTGTTCTGTTCCGAAATTTTCCCGATTTCCGCCTCCAGCGCGGAAACCATTTTCAGGTTGTCGCCGACAAGCCGGGCGGCGTCACAGACCGCCTTCTTTTCAAGCAGCACGTTCAAGGCCTGGCGGTATTTGAGCGCCTCGGCCTGGATGCCGGGCTCGGAAACAAAATACTTGTCGTTCAAATACGGGACGACATACCTGTTCCACTCGGACTGGCTCGTGTTCCATTCCGAGTTAAAAAGGCTCCCGACAATCGGCAGAAGCTGGGAGGTCAGGCCGTAGGTTGACAAGCCGGCCGAGACCATCCCCATCATGAAGATGATCACGACCTCCACCGGGGAGAAAGCCCGGATGAAGCGGACCAGGCGGCAGAGCGGGTTGATCAAGACCACCGTGAAGATCAGCAGCAAATACGGCAGGACGTGAATCTGGGTGGAGGTTATGTCGATGTCAAACTGGTTTTCAATAAAAACCGTCAAGGCGGCGAAAACCGCGGCAAAAATCGCCCCGATCAGGAAAGCGCGCAAGGTTATTCCATTTTTTTTCATGATTAAAACAAGAGCGGCGCCATCATTTTGTTAAGAATGGCCACGGCCATGCCGACCATCGCCACAAGCCCCATCCCGCAGGCATACCCGGCCCCGATGACCAGCACGTATTTCATCCACATATCGCCGAACTTCCGGCGGAAATAAAAACGGCCGATCAGGGCGCCGATAACTTCCAACGGGATGCCGGCCGGCATGCCCTGGCAGAGGCCGCGCACGATTCCGAAAAGAATGAGCGTCGGCATGCCGAGCGCCGCGAGGATGGCATATAGCCCGACACCGAAGCTGACGCCCCAGATCAACCATTGCGGCTTGAGGGCTTCAAAGAAAAGCGAGCCGCCTTCCATGGTGGAACTCATCGTCAGGCAGCTTAACTTGGCCTGCAAGTCCCACATCTTCTGGACGTAAGGATAGGCGTCGGAAGGCACTTCCGCCATTTTCCAGAAAAGCTGCGAGAAAAGCAGCGAGGCGATGATGATGATCGGGATCGTCACGAGCTGGGTTTTTATCAGGCTCTTGACCTTTGTCCCGGTCAACTCCATGACGCGGAAACTGGCGGCCTGCGGGCCATAGTTCGGCAAAGGCACCGGCGCGAACCAGACTTGGATGCCGTGGTAACCGCTGAGAATAAAGGCGGCCTCGCGCACGTAGGGCAGCGACACGGTCTGCCCGACCATGCCCTCCACCTTGGCGGCCGCGTAGGAAATGACCGGCGTGTAAAAAATCGCGTAGCAGACGAAAAATTTCCACGGGAAACCGTCGATCAGGTAGGTTGACAACCCGATCCAGAAGGTGGATGAAAAGATATATATGCCAAGGGAAATGAATATGGAAAAATCGCCGCGCTTGACGTTATTGGTGACCAGCCGTTGCCAGGCGCCCGGTTTTTTCACCTCGCTTGTCTCCCGCCGGGACAGGTCGCGGACCTTGCCGGATGACCACATCCGCCGCATAAGCGGCCTGAGAACCTGGCCGATGCTAATGAGAAAGATGGCGATGGTCAGGCCGATGCCGAAGGCCAGGTAAAAATCGACGTTATTGGCGTAAATGGTGTCGAGCACGTCCATGCCCGGCTGCCAATTGGAGAGAATGCCGTGCCGGTAGAGGGCGGGGTTCAGGAACATCGTGGCCAGCACGCCGATTCCACCGCCGATCACGGCCCAGAAAGGCAGGACCATGCCGGAAATGACAAGCCCCAGTTCAATCGTCAGGTTCATCGGGGTCGCCGGGAGAAACTGGCTCAGGGCGGGCGTGATATCAATAAAGGGAATGGGTATGAGCATGACCGGCTTGGGCAATATGGAGCCCGTCACCGAAGGCAGGGCGATGTAAATGATCCCGTAAGCCATGCCGATCATGCCGCCGATCGAGAAACAACGCCAGCGCCAGGGCTCCTTGCTGACCTCGCTCTCGGTCAGGGCGGTAATGCCGGCGGCGGAAACGGGCGCCATCGGGAACGGCAGCTCTTCCACGTCGCTTGTCAGGCGGTAGAGCACGTATCCCAGGCCGAAGTTGTCAACGTAGCTGATGATCACGCCCACGGAAATGAGCGTGACCGGAAGCAGCCAGGCTTTCGTGAAGAAGGTCCGGCCGGCTTCGCGGATTGTATCGGCGTGCGGCGCCACCCAGGTCGGCACCTCGCGCGCGATGCCCATGGCGTTGACAAAGTCGGACTGGACAAAGAACTGGTTCCAGAGCATGGCCTGGAAAGGCGAATAAATCGCGAGCCCGGCCATGTAGAACAGGATGTAGATCTCCTGCATCTTGAGGTCCTTTAACGAACGCCGGGCGACCTCGGCAAAGAGGATGATCGTGACCCATTGCGAGGCGGAGGTGATGCTGCCGCCGGTCCCGACCACGAGCGAAAGGTACATCGCCCCCGGCATCATGATAAAGCCGAGGAAGATCGCGCCGATCACCGTCCGCCAGTTGAATCCGTCGGCAAAGACATCCGGCGGCGTCATCAACTGACGATACTTGTCAAGCTCCAGGTCCTGTCTGCTTTTCGCCATTAATTACATACTCCGGGCAATCGCTTCGGAAGACTGTTGAACATAAAGCGTCTGCTGGCCGAGGTCAAGATTGCGCCAGCGCATTAAAAACTTGCGGAGCCGCTCGAGGAAGGGGCGGTTGGTCGTTATCCAGTTCACATCCTGGCCCGAAACGCGCTCGATTTTCAGAACCAGGCGGTAGGCCTGGACATAATCATCATAGGCCAGGTCAAACCTCAGGTTTTCGGTGACACCCAGGTCGTAGGGTACCAGGGCGATGTGATATTCAAGGTTGAAACATTCGCGGCCCTTGGCGTCCTTTTTGCAGTCATACGCCGTCTGCTTGGCGATCAGGTCGCCGACCGACACCTCGGTAAAGTTCGCGAAGTATTCCCGCAGATAGGCCAGCACGCCGCTCGCGATCCTGGGCTGGTAAATGAAGGGGAACACGATCTCCATGATGTTGCCCTGGTGCGCCGGCATTGACCAGGTGCGCTTGCCGGAAGGCACCGCGGTGCGCACCGCGGCCATGGCCGGGTAGATGGTGGAGAGGATGACGATCGCGATGGTGAAAAGGATGACGTAGGCCACGCTCAGCGAGGAATAATTGAAATTAATGCCCTTGACCAGGCCGGTGTAATTCACCCCCAGGCTCAATAACTGGCCGATGAGGTAGCCGCCCACCGCCCCGATCACACCGTACACGAACGATTCCGCCAGAAAGAAAAGGGCGATATGGTGGGGATTGAGGCCGATGGCGTTATACACCGCTATTTCCTTCTTGCGCTCATAGACCGAGCCGAGCATCGTGTTCAGGATGATGGTCGCGGCGATAAAGAGCGGGATCAGGAGCACGGCCAGGCCGCCGACCGAGGTTTTGTAGTTTGAGCCGATATAATAGGCGCCCGGCGCGATCGCTTTTTTATCGTTTTTCGCCTCGGCGGCGTCCGAGCCGCCGATTGCAAACGGCTTCATGCTGCCCATGTAGAACTTGGCCATGGTCGAGGTCAGGATGATGTCCATCAGGGGCCAGACCGGCGCATCGTCCTTCATTTTCACCGAGACGCTGTAAGGCAGGCCGCCCATCCGCCGGACGATATCCGCGGGCGCGATGAGCAGCGAAAGCGGGTCAACGAAGAAAAGCACGCCCAGTTCATCCAGTTCCCCCTCCACCTGGACCTCGTCGCCGTAACTGCCGACAACCTGGCTGATCCGCCTGATCGGCAGGATGGGAATGCCGTTTAAATCCTTGATGTTTTTGATCTTGTCGTCGTCATAGATCCCGACCACCTTAAGGTCGTAGGCGCCGCAATTGACGATTGTCCCCTCAAACTTGGCCTGGTCAATGCCGAGATTTTCCGCCATCTGGCTGGAAATAACGGCCTCGTGCGCGTCGTTCGCGCTGAAATAGCGCCCGGCGACAATCGGCAGCTTGCTCACGAAGCCGTCTTCGGCCCTGGTCAGGCCGAGAACCGCGTCAACGGTCGTTTCCTTGCCGTTGTTGACATAAACATGAAAGGGATTGATTCCGCGGGCCGGCATGACTTTCCAGCGGCGCTCGGACACCTCGCCGTAAGAGCTGAACAAATCGCGCATGACTTCGTAGGTGGCCTCGTCCATCTGCGATTTGCCCGGCCAGGAGAACATGAAGCCGGTATAGGCCGCCGTGCTGCTTTTATGGACAATGGTCGGGTTGACCTTCTTGGAAATACTCGTGAAGGAAAGCATCGCGAAGGCGATCAAAACAATCGTCATGGTCGTCAGGATCGTGCGGATCCGCCGGCGCTTCATGTTGTTGACGCCGATCAGCATCGCCTTCTGGGTCACGGCCGAATAAGCGGCTTCATCCACGATGTTGCTCATGTAACTGCGGAAGATGACCTGCATCTCGCCTTCAAACCGGGTGCGCAATATGCTGATGACGAAAAGGCCGAGGGTGCCCATGACGAACGCGATGAAGATCGCCTCCGGCGCCTGCGCCAGGCGGAAGGCCGGATGAATCTGCCGGAAAACGACAAAGGTCGCGACGAAGAGAACCGCGAACATGCCCATTTCGTGCTCGATTTTGACGAAATTGAACAACAATTTTTCAATGAAGAAGCAGAACGGCAAAAGCAGGGCCATGTAAACGACAATCGCCTTGAGCATGTCATCGCCGGTCTGCTTGGCCTGCTCGTATGACTTCACATGCGCCCCGGTGCCCTCATACAGTTTCCGGAGATATTGCGGGTAATCATTGGCGGCCGCGGCGGATTTCATCGCGCTGATGCACTTGTCGCCCCGGTCGGCGAATTCCTGCACGAGCTCGTTCACCACGTCCCGCATTTTTTTCATGCGGGCGTGATTCAGGGCCGACATGTCGCAGGCGACATTGCGGAAAAAGTCCGGCCCGATTTCGGCCGCCGAGGAGTAGCCGCGCCCCTCGAATTCCTTTTCGGTCGCGTTGAGCGCCAGCCGTTTTTTGTCGGTGACGAGCTTGATTTTCTCGGAGGCGTTGAAATAAAACGCGACCGGCGCGCCGGCCGAGGGCTTGGTGACCTTCTTGGCGGAAAACACCGACTTGATGCCGGCCAGGCCGTATTTGCGCGGCGAGGTGTTGCCCTTGGCCGTGAGCGGGATAATGGATTCAATGGAGATCGGCGAGCCGGAAATAAGGGAGGAATCGGCCGTGGCAAAGATCGGGAGCTCGCGGCATTCAAAAAGCGCCAGGGTCAGATTCTTGTAAAGGTCGTCGCTGCTCATCTTCTTCTGCGCCTCGCCGGCGTCAATCACGTGGTCAACCTCGACAAAATCCTTGTCACAATGGAAAGCCGATATCGAGCGCAGGTTTTTCCCCCTGGCCTTGTGCAAATTCAGGCCGTAAACCACAGTCGCCGCGCGCGCGTCGGTCAACATCACCAGCGAGTCAAAGACCACGGCCGTGTCCGGGACCGGCAGTTCCGGGACAACGCTGGCCGAATACTCGTCGAATTTGAAAGTCTTGATCTGGATCGCCGTCATCGGCGGCAGGCCGACCGCAATCTTGGAGTTATCCAATTCGGATGAATCCGTGACCTGGCGCACGTTAAAAAGCGCGCGCAGGTACGGCGACAGGAAAGACACTTGGCCGGCAAAGTTATCCCGGCGCAGGGTCTCGAGCGTGTCGCTCGGCAGGAAAGCGTTGCCGCCGGTCTGGAAAACGTTCAAAAGATCAAAGGCCGCCGTCTGGCTCGCGCCCTGGAACACGTTGGCCTGGGGCACCTTGTTCACTTCCTGGTTGTTGAAGTAATAATTTTCGCTGTACCCGGAACGCATGGTCAGCGTGTCGGCCAGGTAGTTCTTTTTACCGGCGCGCACTTCTTCAAGCTCGCCGGCGATCTTAAACGTGTTGGCGCCCCAGCGCTGGCTCCATTTTGCCGCCTGGCCGGCAAAAAAACCTATCTGCGGCGACGTCCAATCCATCCCGAGCGAAATCACGAAGGCCACCTTGTTGCCCTTGAGGGCCTCGCGAATGGCGTCGTTCTGCCTGCCGAGGGCCAAGTCCTGCTCGTTGAGCCCGGCGCAGAGGGAATTAAACTGGATGACCTCCTGCGCGTAGCCCTTGAGAATTTTTATTTCCTCGGCGGTAAGGTCGCTCAACTTGGACTGTATGCCGACCTTGTTGAAAAGGGTCAAAATCTTGACATGCTTTTTCAGTTTTGTTTCAAGTTCCGCCTCGCGCCGACCGGTTTCCTCCTTCGGCAGTTTTTGCTCAGTCAAGGCCAGTTTTTCGATTTTTACCTGGTTGATATCGCGCTTGGCCAGGGTAACCAGCGGGGCTTTCACGGTAATATTCCTGCCGGTGAATTCGTCCACGAGCGAACGCCACTTGACAAGCAGCTCGTCGTCCTCCCGGTTGTAGCCGTCAAGCTTGAGTTGGCCGTAATGAGCGATCAACGCCCGCTGGGCGCGCAGGTCGCCGTTGAGCGTATCGCGCAAGCCCTCGATCTCCTCCTCGTTGGCGAGCATATGCCAGGCCAGGTTTTTTTCGCCCTGGCCCGCCAGGACCCGCGCGTTAAGCGCGGCCAATATGACGGAGCGCGCGGGAGGGGTGCGTTTGAAATCAGCCAGGAGCCTGGTCAGGCAAAAGAGATTGGCACCGTCCTGCGCGCCGGCGGCCATTTCGGGTACAATGCCGTTGCTGTCAAGCGGCGCGACCAGCACGGCGACTTCCCGCTTGAGATCCGGGTCCGACCCGGGAATAAGGACCCATAAATCGCGCAACATCTTGTTTTCCCAGCGCGACGGCTCGGCCTTGACGCGCACCCCGAGTCCGCGCGCGCTGTCCGCCTTCAGCAGCGCGCCGTCGGCGCTCTTTACCAGGAAACGGGGAACCGCCAGCTCGGTGTTGAAGATTTTTGCGAGGGCATCCTGGCGATCATAGGTTTCCGGCTCGATGAAAATGAAACCCTTCACCCCGAAACGCAAAAGCCGCATCCAATCGGTCATGCAATTAAATTCCATCAGCGCCAGGGCGCCTTTCAGCGGCACGCCCTTGATTTTATCCAGGTCATCGTTGGAGCCGCGGCCCAGGTACACCACGGAGGCGGCGAATTCCTTTTCCTTGAAATTGCCGGGGCGGAAGATGGTCGGATGCATGGGGTAGATGCGGATCGGGGCCCGGTTGGAAACAGTGAGGAAAGTTTCCCCGGGAACAAAACAGGCCGTCCGGAACTTGATTTCGCCGCGCTGCAATCCGGAATCAGTGAAAAGCGCATTGATCTTTTCCTCCATCGCCAGGTTGCCGGGCGACCCGGGATAGCGCACTTCCGCGCCCTTGAGAAATTCCTGCAACTCCTGGACCAGCGCGCCGGTTTCCGCCGATGAAACCCACGGTTCCGCCTTCACGGCCAGGTCGGCCTTGACCTCGCCGAAGGCCGGCGCGGCGCAAAGCATGATTGCCAGCGCCAGTATTCTGCTCATGCTGGAATTACCTGATGGCAATTGACACAACCCCCCGTTTGACGAGCAACTTCAGGAAATCAACCACGCTCAAGGTCGCCTCCCGCCGGTTAACGCTGTATTTCGCAAGGAACATGTTGATGATTTCAAGCGTGCTGCGCCGGTTATCAATCAGTTTAAAAACATAAGCGCCGATTTCATCCAGGCGCACGTTGCGCTCCAGGACCGGCGGCTGGAAACGGGCCAGGAGGCCATTGCCGCGCCTTAACCTGATATTGACTACCAGCCGGCCGGACTGGTCATCCGCAAAGGTAACCTGCTCGTTCAAAACCGGAATGCCGTCCAGCGACTGCCGGCGGTCAAGTTGCGGCTTTTCCTGCCTGTTGAATAAATTAAAAATGACTTTTCTCCCCTCTGCAATTCAAACGCCCCGCGCGCTCAGACCTCGCTGTTATCAATCGCGCCGATGCGGATGTTCAAATTCTTGCGCTCCTCGAGCCGGTCGATCTGCCCGTCGCGAATCCATAAAATGCGGTCGGATACATCCAGCATTTTCATGTCGTGCGTGGCGGAAATGATCGTGATTCCCTCGGTTTCCTTCAAATGCACGAGCAATTCTATCATTTCCCGGCCGGTTTTGACGTCCAGGTTGGCGGTCGGCTCATCGGCCAGGATGATGACCGGATCATTGGCGATCGCCCGGGCAACCGCCACGCGCTGCTGCTGGCCGCCGGAGAGCTCATAGGGCCGGTGAAAAATCCGGTCGCCCAGGCCAACTTTCTTCAGAATTTCAACGCCCTTTTTGCGGGCGTCGTCGGCGCTCAACCCGGCGAAGAGCATCGGCAGGGTGATATTTTCAAGGGCGGTCAGGACCGGGAGGATGTTATAGGACTGGAAAATATACCCGATCTTGTGGCAGCGGATCCAGGCCAGCTCAAAGGAATCCAGCTGGGCCACGTCAATCTCGTCAATGAAGACCATGCCCTCGGTCGGCGAATCAATGCCGCCGATCATGTTAAAAAGGGTGGACTTGCCGGAACCGGAAGGCCCCATGATGGAAAGATATTCGCCCCGGTAGACATCCAGGGATATGCCGTCCAGGGCCTTGGTCACGGCCTCTCCGCTCCCGTAATAGCGCTTGACGTTGAGCGCGCGAATCACCGTGTCGCGATGCGCTTGCTCCCTGCTTTTTTTATCGGGCGAGTTGTCCGGCATAAATCCAGTCTTACTCTTTTATTCGAACGACATTCATCCGCGCCTTTCAGGAACGGAAGGGCGATAAACCATGCCTAAAATTATTGATTATTTTTTTTGTTTCAAGGATATTTTTTGTTTTTTTGGAGGGAAACGCCGGGACCGCGAAAAACAGCCCTGATTTCGCTGCCGGCATTGAACAAGACCAAGGCTACTGGGCGGGCGCAGCAGGCGCGGCGGGCTGGTCGGATGAAGCCGGCTTGTCCGGCGATGCTTGCGGAAGAGCGGTCTTTTCGGCGACAACGCGGAACCCGAGATTGACCGATTTATACTTGGCGGCATTGGAACTGCGCCGGGAGGTTTTCAGGAAAAGCGGGGCGCAATCCGCCCAGGAAGCGCCCTTCAGCACGCGCGCTCCCTCATCATCGTCCTGGCACCATTCCCAGACATTCCCGCCGACCCCGTACAACCCCAGGTCGTTGATTCCGCTCTTGTTGACCGGGGCGGAAACGCGATGGCCATCATAGTTATCCAGCATCTGGCCGGCGCTTTTGTTTTCCCGGCCGAAGTAATTCCAGTTCTTGGGAACCGGCCCGGTCCCCCAGGGAAACTCGCTGCCGGACCCGCTCGTCGCGTAATATTCCCACTCCTTTTCGGACGGCAGGCGGAAATTAAACTTGCCGGTCTTGGTGGCGCCGTAATTCTGGGTAAGCCATTCGCAGAACGCGCGCGCGTCATCCCAGTTGACGTTGACCACGGGCTGGTTATTGCCGTTCAGGCTCAACCCCTCATGGTCGCCGCTGGAATGCGCTGGGCGGAAACAGCGAAATTCAAGGTTGCTGACTTCGTACTTGCCGACGAAGAGCTTCAATCCCTCGACATAAACCAGCTTCAGCTTGGCGGTCGGACCGAGCCGGATGGTGTAGGTTTTGCCCTGCGGCTTGAGCTGGTCGCATCCGGACTGGAACAGGATCAGGGCGGCAAGCGTGAAGAAAGCGCCGCGCGCAAGGAATGTCCGGAAAAGTGCCATAAATTACGTATCCTGGACTTGAATGCGGACCGTGGCATGTTTCAGGGCCTCAAGATTCACGCTCGCATCCGCGGGAATTACACCGCTGATCTTGCTGTCCAGCATTTTCCTGACGGCAAGCCGGAACGAATCGTTGTCCTTGCGGATGATCTTGAAGCAGGGCATGCTTTCCGGCAGGAGCAACTGGGATTTCAGGTGGTCGGGCTGCGACAAAATGATAAACGGCTTGCTGCAATTGGGGCAGCGCCCGCGCTTGCCCACGTCCGTGTCGCGCAGCCAGAGTTTCTGGCCGCAGGAAGGACAGCTGATTTTGAAATCCAACTCCCCTTTATCACGCAGATAAAAAACGGCCTTGGGAATGGAATCAACCTGGGCGAGGTGGTGATAGATGCTCCTGATCTTGTCAAGCGAGAGCACATCCAGAAACCGCACGAGGATCGCAATGGCGTTCGCCTTGGCGGCGCGCTCGGTAAAGGAAGGCTCCTCGGCCGGATCCCCCACAAAAATATCCAGCGTCACCCCGTGGCTGCCGATCATCATCTCCTTCATGTCCTCGACCGCCTTGGGACCGAGAAAATCATCCGCCAGGTCGCGGTAGATTGCGATAACCATAACATTGAAATTATTTTTGCCGGTGTTGTCGCTCATTGGTAAAAAATCTTTCCTTTGGTTTTTTTCCCCAACTCATTTCAAGACTAAACACTTTCCAAAATTAATCAATATAAAAATTTAAAAAATTTATGAATGCCGGGCAAGCTCCTTCTTCAGCCACTCCAGCGCCGCGTCCCGTCCGTCAAATCTGCCTTCCAGCTGGGCGTCGTAAACCGCCTTTTTCAGCTTTGCCACCAGGGGACCGCGCGCGACACGTCCGTGCCGGTAACCAGCGGCGGGGGCAAAACCGGCTCGGCCTGGAATTTGTTCCTGAAATCATTCAAAAAATCGTAGTTTTGAATGTCGCCGTGGCTGGCCTCGCAATCGAGGCGGTGCAGCTCAAGCTCGACCGGGAAAGTCTCCGCGGTGACCATCCGCCGCAGGGTGGATTTTCTCATCCGGCGCACGTCCATAAACCGCATGTGGTTCGCGATGATATGGCTGATGGCCTTGATGTCGGCCGAGGGCAGCCGCAGCCGCTGGAGAATGACCGCGGCCATGTCCGCGCCGACCGAGGCGTGAGAGTTGAACCGGATGCGGTCCGGCGCCTTCACGGCCGTCCCCGGCTTGCCGACGTCATGCAGCAGGACCGAATAAGCCAGCCGCGCGCCGCGCGCGGCCGGGCTGACCGGCCGGGACGGGTTTTGCATCGCGTTCAGCATAAGGATGGTATGCGTCCAGACATCGCCCTCGGGATGAAACTGGGGCGGCTGTTCCTGGCCGCGCATCGCCTCCACTTCCGGCAGGATCACCTTAAGCAATCCAAGCGCGCTTAACATTTCCAGCGCGTCGCCGGGCTTCGGGGCTTCAAGCAGAATTTTTGACAGTTCCTGCTGGATCCTTTCCGCGCTGACCCGGCCGATAAATTCCGCCTGCCGCCGCACGGCTTCCGCCGTCCGCTCCTCAATCATAAAGCCCAAAATCGCCGCAAAACGGACCGCGCGCAGCATCCGCAGGTGGTCCTCCTGGAAACGCTTGTCCGGGTCGCCGACCGTGCGGATGATTTTTTTTTCGAGGTCTTCCTGGCCGCCGGCATGGTCGCGGATTTTTTTCTCAACCGGATCAAAAAACATGGCATTGATCGTAAAATCGCGGCGCGCGGCGTCAGTCTCCTCGTCGGCAAAAGCGACCGATTGCGGATGGCGCCCGTCGCTGTAGGCCCCGTCGGTCCGGAAGGTAGCCACGTCGTAATAAACATCCGGACCGTTCTCCGCCGGGGGCACGCCGACGCGCACCACGCCAAAGGCCTTGCCCACGGCGACCGACTTCGGGAAAAGATTGAGGACCGTGTCCGGCCGGGCATCGGTCACAACGTCAAAATCCTTCGGCACGCGCCCGAGGAGCAGGTCGCGGACACACCCGCCGGCAAAAAGCGCCTGGAACCCGGCCGCGCGCAGGCGCAGGACAATTGTCCGGGCGCCTTCCGCCAATAAATAATTTTTGTCGTTGTCATTCATGGACGGAAACGAAAGGCGCGCGGAAGCAAATCGCGCAGTTTATAAATTTCAGGTTTGCCGGGCCGCTCCGCGGCAGCCGCGAGCACGACCAAGTCCGGAGGGCAGAATTCAGCCAGGGCCTGGAGGCAGGCCCCGCAGGGGACAAGGATGGTTTTGCCCGATGCCACGACCGCGATGGCCTCAAATTTGCGGTGGCCGGCGGTAACGGCCGCGCCCAGGGCCGTTCTCTCGGCGCAAATTGTCAATCCATATGACGCGTTTTCAACATTGCCGCCGCTGATGATCCGCTTTTGGCCGGCGACCAGGAGCGCCGCCCCGACGCGCAGCCCCGAATAGGGAGCGTAAGAATTCCGGGACGCTTCCAGCGCCTTTTTAACAAGCCGATTTTGTAATTTTTTATTCATGCCGTCTTCTCCTTCGCCATCGCGTCCCAGAATTCCCTGATTAAAGCGGCCGATTTCCGGCCCCATTCCCTTCCCGCCCGGCGCACATCCTCATGGTCGAGGGGCGAATTCCCGAGCCCCGCCGCGGGGTTTGAAATCAAGGACACCCCGAGCACCCGCAAGCCGGCCGCGCTGGCAAGGACGGCCTCGGGCACCGTTGACATGCCGACGGCATCGGCGCCCAGTTTTTTGAATGCCCTGATTTCGGCCGGAGTTTCGTAGACCGGGCCCGGCACCGCATAATAAACGCCTTCGGCGAGGGGAATTTTCAATTTGCGCGCGCATCGTTTCAAAAGGGAGCGAAGTTCCGGGTCATATACCCCGGTCTGGTCCGCAAAACGCTTTCCCCAGAAATCGTCATGGCGGCCCTGGAGGGGATTAACCCCCATGCCGTTGATATGATCGGCAATCGCCATAAACCCTCCGCGGCGGAGATCAGGACGAATACCGCCGGCGGAATTAGTCAGGACCACCGCCATCGCGCCCAGTTTTTTCAAAAGATAAATCGGCGCGGCGACCGGCTCCCATCCAAGGCCTTCATACCAGTGATGCCGTCCCTGAAAAATCAGGGTTTCAACGCCGGCGCGTTCCGCCCAAAGGAGAACGCCGGAGTGGCCGGCCACGGTTGTTTTGCCCAGGGCCGGCAAGGATGAATAAGGAAGCTTTTTTTTAACGGAAAAAAAATCCAGCGCCGTTTCCCAGCCGGAACCGAGGATGAGGCCGCAGGCCGGACGGCAGCCTTTGAAACGACAGGCAACAATTTTCGCCGATTCGGACAGAATTTTCGTGTTCATGATTAAGATCCTATATCTCGGCAATAATAAGTCTCGGCGAACGGACGCGTTCCGCGCCGATTTCAAAGGCCTGCTCCGCCAAAGGCCTTGCGATCGCCAGGCGTTCTTCCGAATTGGCATACAGCACGGCCAGCGGCTCGCCGCGCTCAACGGAGGCGCCGGTTTTCTTCAAGTCAGCTATCCCGGCGGAATGATCGATTTTTTCATCCAGCCGGCTCCGGCCCGCCCCCAGGGCAACCGAAGCCCTGCCGATCAGTTCGGCGTTCACTTCCCGGACAAAGCCGGACTTATCCGCCGCGACCGGGACCTTGAAGGCAGCTTGGACAAGTTTGCCGGGCAGATCAAGACAATTTGGGTCGCCGCCCTGGAGCCGCACCATCTTCTTGAACTTATCCAACGCCTCGCCGGAATCGAGCCGGCCTGCCAGCCGGCGGCGGGCGGACTCAAGGTCGGGCTCAACCCCCGCCATCAAAAGCATCCTTGCGCCGAGGGCCAGGGTCAGTTCAACGACATCGGGCGGGCCTTTGCCCTGAAGCGTTTCCAGGGCCTCAACAACTTCGAGCGCGTTGCCGACCGCGCGGCCCAGGGGCTGGTCCATGTCGGTGATCAGGGCGCCTGAACGCAGATTGGAAAGCCGGCTCACCTCGACCAGCGTTCTGGCCAGGTTTTTCGCGGCCGCGCCGGTCTTCATGAAGGCGCCGCGGCCGCGCTTCACGTCAAATACCAGCCCATCGAGCCCGGCGGCCACTTTCTTGCTGAGAATGCTGGCGACAATCAACGGGATGGAAGGCACGGTGCCGGTGACATCGCGCAGGGCGTAAAGTTTTTTGTCGGCCGGCGCGATGCGCCCGGACGCGCCGGCAATCGCGCACCCGCATTCGCCGACGACCCGCAGGAATTCTTCTTCCCCGAGACCGGTGCGATAACCCGGAATCGCCTCCAGCTTGTCCAGCGTGCCGCCGGTTAATCCCAGCCCCCGGCCGGCAATCATCGGCACCGCCACCCCGCAGGCGGCCACAAGCGGGGCAAGGACAAGGGATATCTTGTCCCCGACACCGCCGGTGGAATGCTTGTCAATCTTCGGCAGCCGAATGGATGAAGTGTCCAGGACAATGCCGGAGGCGATCATGCCTTTTGTCAGGGAACATGTTTCCGCCATGGTCATGCCCCGGATGGCGATCGCCATGGCGAGGGCCGCCATCTGGTAGTCCGGGATCCGTCCGGCGACATAGCCTCCAAGGAAAAAATCAATTTCGGCGGCGGTCAATTCGGCGCCGTCTCTTTTTTTCTCAATTATCCATTGCGGAAACATTATTTATGACTATACTATTTGCCGTTGTTTGTGTCAAATAACGATATAAAACAATTGGTGTTGTTATTGTTTAAAGGGAAAAGATATGCCAAACATTAAATCATGGTTCACGGGAAGCGCCGGCCTGGTGCTGGCCGCCCTGGTCAGCCTTGCCTTTATGTTTTCGGGCTGCGATAGCAGCACGGGCCATTTTGGGGACGGGCATGATTTCGGCAACAACAATCCGGCCTTGTACGTCGCTTTCGGCGACAGCATAACCTACGGCACCGGCGTCAGCTCCGCGGACAGCTACCCGAGCAAGCTGAGCGGCATGTTGATGCGCACGGTGATCAACGAGGGATACCCGGGGGCCGAATCTTATGTCGGCTCCGACCTGGTTCATGGCATCCTCAATCAATACAAGCCCGGTATTCTTCTGATTTTGTTCGGTGTCAATGACCTGATCATGGGTTACGGGGAAGACTTCGCCATTGAAAACCTGCGATACATCTGCCAGGCGGCGATCGACAACAAGACCATTCCCGTTCTCGCCACGCTTACTCCCGTTGCCGGCACGCACCAAATATGGACCAGCGGCGTTGAGCGCCTGAACGTGTTAATCCGCCAGCTGGCGGTCGACATGAACGTGGCCCTCGTGGACCTGGACGCCGCTTTCAAATGGGATCCGCTTTATTTGCAGGAAGACGGTCTGCATCCAAACGTCATGGGATATAATCTCATGGCCCTCACGTTCTATGATGTTGTCAACTGATTCACTTATAAAACTATCTTGCGCCCGCTTTCTTTCTGTCATTCCCGCGAAAGCGGGAATCCAGCGCTAAATTTTCCTGGATTCCCGATCAAGTCGGGAATGACAATCGCGTGAAGCACATGACAAGCATGAGAAATAGTCTTTTTTCTCCTTTTCAATATACGGTTGAGTTCAAATGATTAACTTGGGTCAAAAACAGGAAGCCTGGCTTGCGGAGCCGGCCGATATCGAGACGGCCTCGGACGATTACGCCCGCCGTTTCGCGGGAGCGGTCGGCGAATGGATGCTCAAGATCCAGGAGACCATTGTCCTGGGGATGCTTCGCCAAAGCGGCGTTACCACGGTGCTGGACGTCGGCGGCGGCCACGGACAACTGGCCGTCCCGCTCGGACGGGAAGGATTCGCGGTCACGGTGGTCGGCAGCGCCGACGCCTGCAGCCGACGACTGAACAGCCTGATTGATTCCGGCGTCTGCCGCTTCCAGGTGGCCAACCTCCTCCAGCTTCCCTATCCGCCGAAATCGTTTGACGCCGTCGTCTGTTTCCGGCTGGCAACCCACTGCGACCGCTGGCAAGTCCTCCTCGCGGAGCTATGCCGTGTGGCGCGCAGCGCCGTGATCATGGACTATCCCACGAGCCAGAGCGTGAATTTCGCCGCCGGCACGCTCTTCGGCGTTAAAAAACACCTGGAGGGCAACACGCGGACTTTCAAGCTCTTCCGGCACGATGAAATTGAAAGTTTTTTCCTGGCGAACGGGTTTAAAATAGAAGCGCGCGAAGGCCAGTTCTTCCTGCCGATGGTTTTGCACCGCAAGCTGAAATCCCGCCGGTTGTCGGCCTGGCTTGAGGATAAATGCAAGCATTACGGCCTGACCCGCAAATGGGGCTCGCCGGTCATCATCAAGGCCGCTCGCAAGGAGTATCCATAAATGGAGTCTTCCGCCCTGTCATTCCCCGCCGGCGCAAAAGTCCTCGTGACCGGCGCGACCGGCTTTACCGGCGCGGTCCTGGTCCGCAAGCTGCTCCAGGCCGGCGCGGACGTGAGGGCGATCGCCCGCGAGCCTTCCAGGACAAAGGCGCTCGGCGACCTGAAAATATGCTGGCACCAGGGCCAGGTCTATGACCCGGCCGTCGTGGCCGCGGCCGCGCGCGACGTTCAATATGTATTCCACCTGGCGGCCGCTTACCGCGAGGCGAAATACGGCGACGAGATGTACGAAAAAGTCCACACCACCAGCACCCGGCTCCTGGCAAACGCCGTCCTGAAAAACAAGGATTTCAGGCGGTTTGTGCACGTCTCCACGGTCGGAGTGCACGGCCACATCGCCAATCCGCCCGCGGACGAAAACTATCCGTTTCACCCCGGCGACATTTACCAGGAGACGAAGGCGGAGGCGGAGCTATGGCTGCGGCGCTTTGCCCTGGAAAACAAACTGCCCTTCACGATCATCCGGCCGGCGGCAATCTACGGCCCGGGCGACACGCGCCTCCTAAAATTTTTCCGGATGGCGGCCAGGCGCTGGCTCATCCTGCCGGGGACAAAACTCGGGCTTTACCACCTGGTGCACGTTGACGACCTGACCAACGTGATCCTGCTGGCCGCGACGCACCCGGCGGCCATGAATGAAACCTTCATCTGCGGCAATCCGGAATGCATGACCCTGGAAAAGATCGCGAAGGTGGTCGCCGGCGAGCTGGGAACTCATTTCACGGTCGTGCGCCTGCCGTCCTGGCCTTTCTTTTTTATCGCCGACATTTGCGAATCCGTCTGCCGGAAAATCGGGATTGAGCCGCCGATCCACCGCCGGCGCCTGGCGTTTTTCACGAAGGACCGCTCGTTCAACACCGGCAAGCTGCGCGAGAAGCTCGGCTACATAATGCGGCACACCGACGAGGAAGGCCTGGTTGAAACAACCCGCTGGTATTGCACGCACGGACTGTTGCGGGCCGGCCCGCTGTCAAGGTAAATAAAGCTCCCGACAGCAAGCGAGCAGACGGCATTGGTAAAAAATAAAGTTTTACCGCTATTTTTGTCCATCTGAAATAATCCATTGCCATCATTCTTAATATTTATTGAAATAATGATTGAAGTACTTTTATCTTTGTGTAAACCTCGTGACCGTTAAGGGTGTGATAGGTGTAAATCTATCATAGGTTGTGGGATGGTCGGGCCGCCATTCAGTAAATTGTTTTATAGTTTTACTGGAGACGGCACATGGATAATCAACAACAATCTTACACATCGGCCAGCGGCTGCCTGGTTCGTTTATTATGGACTGTCATCGGCCACGCGGCTCTACTTATTACAGCCATGTTTATTGTTGAAAAGCATGTCCGTAGCTTTTCAATTTATGATTGTATTTATTTATTATCAATTGCTCTGATAATTCTTTCCCGCTTTATTGACATCCGTTACTTAAAGGGCGAGACAGTTTACGGCACGCCCGCTTCAGCGGCGCATTTGCGCAGGCATATTTTGGTAATGGTTCCGATATACTTGCTTTTTCTGATATTAGCCCATGTGTTAGGGATTTTGCTTTGACTGATTTAACACAAGCATCTCCGGGGAAGCCTTCGCCCGATCGCCGACCAGGAAGCAGCGATAGTGTCCCACCAGCGCCGGATGTTCTCAAGACAAGGATTGAGCAATATAAATCGGCGGCGGAAAGCCTTCGCGATATGTTGCTGGCCGATTTGATTCATTTTGGAGAAATTCCCGCACCGACATATGCGGAAGAACAGAGGATCCATTTTCTAGCCAACCGGTTTGAGGAGATTGGCCTTACCAATATCTCTATTGACGCCCTTGGCAACGGCATTGGGATTATTGCGGGCAGTGAAGCCCGCCGCAATTTATTGGTTCTGACCAATGCGGATACAATCGTAAAGGATATCAAAGACCAAACGATTGAAGTGCAAGTCGACCGCTTGGTTGGTCCATTTGTCGGGGATAACAGCATCGCCCTGGCGGCATTAACGACCCTGCCCTTGCTGCTGGAGCGTCTTAACTTGCGACTCAAATCCAACATCATTCTGCTGGCAACGACACGATCCCTGGAACGCGGTAATTTGGAGGGATTAAAACATTTTCTGGCAAATTCGGAACGACCCATCGAGACAGGCCTATGCCTGGAAAGCGTTCAACTGGGAAGATTGAATTATCATTGCATAGGTTTGCTGCGCGGGGATATTCATTGCCGGTTGCCAGAAAATTACAACTGGGCTCAATATGGGACGACCGGAAGCATCATCCCCATGAGTGATGTCGTCAACCGCATCAGCCAGATTGCGTTGCCTCATCGCCCTTTGACAACAATTATTATGGGCATGATTAAAGGCGGCATTGCCTATAACAACATTTCACGGAAAACGATTTTGTCATTCGAGGCACGGAGTGAATCGCTGGAGATCCTGAACCAGATTAAACAGCAAATTAACGATATTATCGCAGAAGTTGGCGCTCGCTCAGGAGTGAAGATCACCCTGGATGTAATTTCCCAGCGTGAACCGGGTGGCCTCGATATTTCGCATCCATTGGTTCGTAATGCTACGTCAATTTTGACCGCCTTGGGATTACAACCGATGTTATATTCCACTACTTCCCAGCTTTCGGCCATCCGGGATGCGAAAATTCCGGGATTAACCGTCGGCTTGACCACGGGCGAACGCCGTTATGAGCTGGACGAAATTGATGAATCAGTAAATATTGTCCCGCTGACAATGGGGCTTGCACAAGTGGTCGGGCTTCTTCAAAGAATGGATGAAGGGGGGGCTTCATGAAGCCGCAACAATGGTTGCGACGTTTGATGGGGCACCCGCCGGCCAAAGCAGCGCAAAAAAAATTCCAAATTGCGGACTGGCTTTCCACCCATACTTTTCATCATTCGCAATTCGCGGATATTAAATCGCTCGTGGTTGAAAAAGAACGCCAGAACCTGCGCATCTCATTATGCTTGCCAGCCTTGAATGAGGAAAAAACCATCGGCAAGGAAATCATCATGCTCAAGTCTGAGCTCATGACACGTTATCCGCTGTTGGACGAATTGGTTGTAATTGACTCCGGCTCGACCGATCAAACTCGTGAAATTGCCACGTCTTATGGAGCGAGCGTTTATTTGGCGCGCAATATTCTTCCACAGTATGGAGAGAAACACGGCAAGGGTGAAAACCTGTGGAAGGCCTTGTATCAAACGCGCGGGGATATAATCATCTATATAGACGCCGACATCACGAATATTCGGCCTCATTTTGCCTACGGACTGGTAGGCCCATTGATCCGTATGCCGGAAGTACAATATGTCAAAGCCTTTTATGACCGGCCGCTGACTTTATCCAAGGGTGTGCGCGTGTCAGGAGGTGGCAGGGTAACCGAAATACAGGTACGGCCGCTCTTTTCATTATTTCTTCCCGAACTGACCGCTATTATTCAACCGTTATCCGGTGAATATGCCGCCCGGCGCAAGGCATTGGAAAGATTACCCTTCCCGGTCGGTTATGGAGTGGAAACCGCTCATTTGCTTGATATTTATCATCGCTGGGGCATGACGGCGTTTGCACAGACTGATTTAGACCAGCGCGTTCATCGGAACCAATCCACGCATGCACTGGGCAAAATGGCTTTCGGTATTTATCAGACTTTTTTCCGACGATGGAAGACCTATGGATGCGTGGAAAGATTGCCGGCCATGGAAACAATATTGCGTCAATTCCAGAATCGTGATGGCCGTTATGAGCAAATTGAATCATTAATCCGGGAAGAAGAACGTCCTCCGATTATAACTATCCCGGAATATCAACAGGCTTTCGGTCGTCATCCTTAAACTGCCTATGCGCGTGGCCATTGTCCATTATCATCTTCGCGCTGGCGGCGTTGCGCGTGTTATCCAACACACTGTCCATGCTCTCCGGAAGCGTTCAGTTGAAACCGTGGTGTTATCCGGATCTGCGCCAGAGGACAACTGGTCTTGTCCGGTTTGCGTGGTTGAAGGATTGGATTATCTATCCAAAGAAAATGTGACCAACCGCGCGGCCATGCTTCTGGCCGAACGGATGAAACGGACGGCATTTAAAGCTTTTGGGCGTTCACCGGATGTCTGGCACATCCATAATCATGCGTTGGGTAAAAATCCAGCGCTGACGATGGCTGTTGGTCACTTAGCCGCTGAAGGACAGCATATCCTGCTGCAAATTCATGACTTTGCCGAGGATGGCCGGCCAAGCCTGTACCACTGCATGCTTCATAGCGTGGCCAAAGGCAACATGGAAGTTTTTGGCGCGATGGCATATCCCAAGGCACCCCATGTGCACTATACTACACTTAATCAGCGGGATATTTGTTTCCTTCGGTCGGCCGGGGCAAACCCCGCATTTACCCATTGGCTGCCGAACCCGGTCATGTTGCCGGACGATAATAATTCATCAACCGCAGTTAAATGGGAAGGAAAACGGCGATTTTTGTATCCGACCCGGGCGTTGCGCCGTAAAAATATCGGTGAAACGCTTTTATGGGCTGTTGCGGGAAAACCAAATGATTCTTTTGCCCTGACTTTAGCGCCAACCAATCGGACGGATCGGGTCGCCTATGACGCCTGGAAACGATATGTCCGGTGTTGGCGTCTGCCGGTCCGTTTTGAAGTCGGGATGACTTCCGATGTATCGTTGGGATCCTGGATGCAGGCATCCACCGCCATTATTACCACCAGTGTTGCCGAAGGATTCGGTCTGGCTTTTTTAGAGCCATGGCTGGCCGCTCGGCCGGTAGCGGGACGAGATTTGCCGGAAATCACCAATGAGTTTCGTGATACAGGTGTTCGTATTCACAATTTATACCACCGCTTGGAAGTGCCATTATCCTGGATCGGAGCCGATAAGTTCAGGCGCATTCTTAACCATGGCTTGCTGCAAACCTATCGCGCCTATGGCCGTTGCGTAACTTCGAATGATCGAGATCGTGCCTACGAAGCAGCCGTACGGGAAAATAACGTTGATTTCGGCCGGTTAAACGAGGCCTTGCAATTGGCCGTTATAGATCGAATACGAAATTATCCCCGCTTGCGGCATAAGATCCAGCCCTTGAATCTGGACCAAGGACTAAAACATTCTGATGTTGTATACAATGCTAAGGTGATCGGGAAGACTTACAACTTGAAACAATATGGTGCCCGTCTGATGTCTATTTACAATAAATTGCTAAAAGCGAATGTCGAGCCCGTTTTTTGTCTGTCGGCAAGTCGGTTGTTGGATGAATTTTTAGATTCAAACCGATTTTTTTTACTGCGCACATGAGGCGGATATGAATCAGTTATCTCCGAAATTGGTTGCCAGGATCCAAGAGCTGAATCGTGATCGGCGTATTGTTCCGTTGAAATGTCGGCCGCGATTGCAGAAGTTGCCGGGAATCCACGCTGTCCTGTTTGATGTCTATGGCACCATGGTGGATTCCGGCACGGATCCTTTCCGGGCTAACCCTGAAAGGCCTTTAAGGCACCAAATAAAAAACTTGTTACGATATGCAGGATTTGAGCCATGCTGTCCGCGAGCGTATGATTTTGTTCTGGATGCATGGAGGGAAAGGATTGAGCACGCCCATCGGCTGGCCCGTGAGCACGGGGTAGATTATCCGGAGGTTGATATTCGCAATATTTGGAGGCAAGCACTAAAGCTGGGTATTCAACGCGGATGGATCACAGGAGACATAAACACCGTGTTAATCACCCGTATTGCCATTGAGTTTGAGGGGGCTCGAAATCCGGTGACATTAATGCCAGGAATAATAAATACGCTGGCGCGATTGCGCCAACGCGGCATTAAAATGGGGATCGTTTCCAATGCCCAGTTTTATACGCCCTTGATTCTTCAGATTCTTTTCGGCGCCAGCCTCGCTAAACTCGGTTTTGATCGCTCACTCTGCATCTGGTCATATCGGTTTGGCCGGGCCAAACCGTCACCTGACTTGTTGAATCTGGCTTTAAAGCGGCTTGAACAAAAACATGGCCTGACACCACGGGAAGTATTGGTGATAGGCAATGACTGGAACAATGACTTGGCGCCGGCGCGGCGAGCCGGTTGCCGTACGGCACTGCTGGCCGCATCAAGACGATCCTTCCTTCATAAGGCGAACGCGGCGCGGCACATGCGGACGGATTTACGTCTGACCCATTGGACACAAGTTGAAAAAATCTTTATTAATGATGACAACAATCTGTTTTGGATAAATCATCGTCGGATTTCGCGCTAATACATAAATGAATTTGCAATCTGATTAAAAGCCTTTTTATGACATCCTCTTTTGGATCGGAAAAATTGACACTGGCGGGATCTGTCGATCTTGGAACTTTATTGCCTTACTGGAGCGCCTTGCCTTTTGCCGGTCTTTTATTGTCCCTGGCTTTGTTCCCGCTTTTCGCGCCCAAATTCTGGCAGCGCAATTATAATTTTGTGGTTATGGTCTGGGGGCTGATGCTGGCCGTGCCCCTCTTATGGTTCTTCGGTAAACCGGCCATGACCGAAATTTGCCACATGATATTACTGGATTATATTCCCTTTATGATCCTGCTTCTATCTCTCTTCACGGTGGCAGGCGGAATTTATATCAAGGGCGCTTTCAAAGGGACACCGTTGACTAATTTATTTCTGCTGATTATCGGCACGCTGGTTGCCTCGTGGATCGGCACAACGGGCGCCTCGATGCTGTTGATTCGTCCGGTGATTCGCTCCAATGCAATCCGCAAGAGCAAAGCTCATATTATTGTATTTTTCATTTTCCTTGTCAGCAATATCGGAGGGTCGCTTACACCGTTGGGAGATCCTCCATTATTCCTGGGTTTTTTGCGCGGAGTGCCGTTTTTCTGGACGTTTAATCTTCTGCCCTCCACTTTGTTTATCAGTATTTCTTTGCTGGCGCTTTTTTTCCTTCTAGATACATTTTATTATTTGCGCGAGAAGCATCATCTGCCGGCGCCGGGCGGTCAAAATGTTCAAGCCGCCATTCGCCTCCACGGCGGGCATAATTTTATTTATCTCGCGGGAATCATTGCGGCCGTGCTTTTCAGCGGCACCGTTGACCTTGGAGAGATTGTCGTCTTTAGCACACCGGTCAAGTTGCAGAATATTGTGCGCGACGCGTTGCTTTTGGCATTTTCCATGCTTTCACTTCAAACAACATCCCGTCATATCCGCGCTGAGAATCATTTCCACTGGGGACCAATAAAGGAAGTCGTGATTGTTTTTGCGGCAATATTTATTACTATTCTGCCGGCACTGGCGATGCTCCGCGCTGGTCCTGCTGGACAACTGGCCTTTATCACCAATGCCGCCAGGGAACCGTGGCATTTTTTCTGGATAACAGGTTTGTTGTCCAGTTTTCTTGACAATGCGCCGACCTACTTGGTTTTTCTTACAACGGCACTCAGTAATTTCATTAATGGCGTTTCCGAACGGACCGCCATTATTAAACTGATCGCCGAGCATCCGGCCATCCTTCAGGCAATTTCGGCCGGGGCTGTATTTATGGGCGCAAACACCTATATCGGTAATGCGCCAAATTTTATGGTGCGCGCCATTGCCGAGGAAAACGGCGTCAAAATGCCCAGTTTTTTCGGATATATGGCATATTCGATTGTTATTCTGATGCCAATATTTGTTCTGGCCACTTGGATATTTTTTATCTAACTCTTTCGTAAACAATTAGTTTCTTCAAACACTGATTGACAAATGTCCCGAAAAAAACGTCGCTTCGGTTGCAC
Source organism: uncultured Verrucomicrobiota bacterium (assembly GCA_964475405.1). Taxonomy (GTDB): domain Bacteria; phylum Verrucomicrobiota; class Kiritimatiellia; order JAAZAB01; family JAAZAB01; genus JAQUQV01. The sequence continues at coordinate 2,630 of CAYYWX010000019.1, read as the reverse complement.
TGTATTGCAGATTCGCCGTTTGATAACATTGAAACCGCCCCAACGGTTCACGGGCTACGGGGCGCGGACCGCACGTAAAGTTCAATTTTCATAAATGTCCACCAATAACGGGGATCATTTTCAACGATTGTCAAAAAGGCCGCAGGCGGCTAGATATTTAATGGAGGTGGCTGATCTGGCAAGGGGACAATATAATCCAGATATACAGGAAAAAGAAGAAAGCACGACAGAGCTTATGTTCCGCATAAAACAGAAAATGAAGAAGGAGCCAGTAGCTATAACCGATAATGAGGAAGCAAGTGAAACGAACAATGCCTGATTGTCACGGGGCCCCTATCAGTATGATGACGTGTTTAGGGATGATCGCTCCGCTTTTTCCATGATTGACAAAGGACGATTTCCCTGATTTTGCGATCAATTTCCGAGGCGATGCACATGAGCCCGGGTTGGATGTCGGGATCCGCGGATAAATATGCCTCTTTAGCATAAGCGTCGAAATGAATGCCATCCGGGGCAAAATAGTGATTGCATTCCGGCCCGGCGAACAGGGCGGCCAGATCCAGCAACTCGGCCTGGTTTGCCCGAGCAACCTCGCGAGTGATTTCCACATAGCGATCATGAATGGCGTTAGCCTCGTCGATCGAGAGCGCATAATTTTTTGCGATAAGTGCCTCGGTCATAGACCGGCGCGGCGCCGTGATCAGCAGGGGCACGGCACCCGCGGCGCGGATTTCCCTGATAAAGGCATGCAGCGTGGAACGATATTCATCCGGCGGGACGCGTAATACGCGCCCAGTCAGAGATCGTTTTTCCGTCGGGCGCTGGACAGGACTCAGCGCCCAGACCAGGGCCTTAAACACCCGTTTACGATGCAACACCAAAACCAGCCGGCCCGCCCAAGGCCGCACTTCAAGGCCCATTACCTGGCCGTCTGGACTGAGGCTTAACCAGTGATCGTTCCAGCCGAAGTAGAGCGTGACCAGATCGGGCTCCAATTGCCGCCCCATTGTCTGGAACAGCCGCAACCCTTGCAGGGAGGAATAACCATGAACTCCGATATGGAATGCCTCCCAGGCTTGTGGCGTCGGCGGGTTGTTGGTCAAGCGCTCGTGGAGATATTGGGAATAGCTCGGGCGCCCTTGGGCGGTGACGGAATCGCCCATACATACGACGCGGATTGTCCCGGTTATTTTCTTCGGATCGACTTCGCGCTCCCGGAAGCCCAAGCTGTTGACAAGGCGGCGCTCAAAATAGCTTCCCGGTTTGAGACGATAAATCAGTTTCGCGTCCGGCACAGTATCTTTAATCGAGAGCCCCCCCTGCTCATCCTGTCCTTGGATGATAATTGGGGGCAACGGAGCATCGAAACGGGTCCCTTGCAAGGCGGCCTCCGTCCCGGCGAAAAACAGGATTAATACGGCCAGGGCCAGCGCCGATTTTTTGAAACCCGCCGCTTCCCATAGCCCGCACGCCGACTTCGGGAACCAACGCTCATAGCCGGTCTTTACGAGGGTCCGGAGTAAAAAAGCCGCCGGCAGCGCAAGGATGGGCTTCCAGTTCCAACTGACGGTCAAATGCAGGCGACTGAGCCGCAGCACCAGCGGATCAAAAAGCCAGGCCAACAAAGCAACCACCAGCGTTATCAGCAACAACAAGTCCAGCAGGAGCAGGATCACGGATAAAATTGGGCGCGCATCGCCGCTAGATAAAGAAGTTTTTGTGTCCATGGTAGAGTTAAGTGCTCAAAAATAAAAATACACTCACGAGACGACACCGCCCCCTGTGAGTCAACCATCCTCCGCTCACTGACTAGCGGGCGCGGAACGCGCATAAAGATCAATTTTCATCAATGTCCAGCAAAAACTTGGATCCGCTTCAACGATTGTCAATCGCAAGCCATCGGTAAAAACAGGGTTAATTTTTATGCCTTGAACATAACGATTGTAAACCGGCTTCCCGTTCTCAAACTCAAAGGGATCGATATCACCCGCCACAGGATCGCCCACCAGGCCCCATTGACCCGCTGACTTAACTTCGATATTTACCTTGGGGGCCTTGTCGTGGGCATACCGCCCGTAAACCAGCACAATCCGGCTTAACCATTGTGGATCTTTTAGATTGATCTGGATCCACATGCCTTTTTCCTGAAGGTGATGCGTCGTCCATCGGCTGAGACGATTATCAATCAGGTTTCCCGCTTCAGCCGGATTATGGCTGGTCGTCACGGTTAGCACGTTTGACGGGACAAGCAATTCGTCCGTCATCAATGCGTGCTCCTGGCTAAATGTATAGTAAATACTAAATTGCCCCCTCACCGCTTTTTGCGCCGTGACCCGCATCCGTTTAAGATCCGCTTCAAATTTGGACGGATTGAAATCCCGACTGCTAAATTCGGATATCACATAAGCCAGGTTGGTGCTGGCATCAACCTGGTCCTTGTAAGGCAGGGGCCAATCATTGAAGCGATCGTTGTATGGCTGACTGAAGAGAATCGTTTCATCCGTATAGAAATTAAGGCGGTAGGCCTGCCAGTGATAGGCTACACAATGGATGATGCCCTGCTGGCGTAAAAACTCGATCGCCGGCTTGACGTCCGGTGCATCTACCACGCGTTCGGCAAAATCAGGACG
>CAYYWX010000018.1:49996-55071 GCA_964475405.1 uncultured Verrucomicrobiota bacterium | reverse complement strand
TGTCCTGGCCGGCGGCGGGCCGGAGAAAACAGTCGTGGTGGTCAACGCGAACTCCTGGGCGTCGCTCTCGGTCGCCAATGAATTCATCCACCGGCGGAACATTCCGCCAAGCCACGTCATCGCGCTCGACCTGGCGCTCCCCAAGGGGGATAACGCGACCGGCGTTGACACATTCCGCGAGAAAATCCTCAAGCCCGTTCTCGCCGCCATCAAGGACCGCGGCCTGGAAAACATGATTGATTGCGTCGCCTACTCGGCCGATATCCCGACCGCGATCGATTTCTCGGCCGACAGCGCGGCCAAACCAGGCCATTCCGGGGGCACGATCGGGTCCATCAACAGCCTGACCTTCCTCCATGAAATGGTGCTGGCCAAACAGCCATACTGGTCCTTGGACGCCAACCGTTACTTCCGCAAATACAAACCCGTGCCCGCCTCCGACGACCGGAAGGAACCGCTCTCCGGCCTGGAACTCAGCCTGGGACTGGAGGTCTGGTCAAAGAACGAGAATTTTCCAGGGTATTTATTATCAACCGTCCTGGCCGTGACGAGCAATCGCGGCAACTCCATCATGGAGGCCATGGCCTGCCTGCGCCGGGCCGCCGCGGCCGACGGCACAAATCCCGACGGCGCGTTCTATTTCATGAGCGACTACGGCATCCGCACCAAGACTCGTAATCCTTTGTTTGCCCCGGCCATCGCCCGGCTCAAGGACATGGGCCGGCAGGGCCGGAAAATATACGACACTTCGCCCGGCGACAAGGATCGCTGCATCGCCATGCCAACCAATCGCCCCGACATCATGGGCGCGATGCTCGGCCAGCAGTATCCCAACCCGCCCCGGTCGGGCAGCAAAACTTTGCCGGGCGCCATCGTGGAAAATTTGACCAGCGAGGGTGGCATCATGTCATGGGCCGGCGGCCAGGTCCCGATCACCGATTTCATCCGCTTCGGGGCCGCGGGAACATCCGGCACAGTCACCGAGCCGAACGCCACCTGGCAGAAATTCCCCACCCCGTTCCTGTTCGTGCATTACGCGGCCGGCTGCTCGCTGGCGGAAGCATTTTACCAGAGCGTCAGCGGTCCCTTCCAGCTCCTGATCATCGGCGACCCGCTCTGCCGGCCCTACGCGCAGATCCCGGACGTGGTCGTGGACAACCTAAAGAGCGGCCAGGTCGTCCCGATGACGTGGACAGCCAAAGACGTCAAGATCTCGGCGAAAAACGCCGGAAAATCAAAGTTAGAGATTGAATGCTTCGTGGACGGCGCGCCGGCCGGCAAGCAAACTCTTTCGGCGGGCTACCACGAATTGATGGCGGTGGCAGTTTCAAAGGACGATATCGCCTCGAGAGGTTTTCTGGTGGTGCCGTTCATCGTCCGGGAGGCCGGACAATTTGCGCTCTCCGGCGACAAGCCGGTGGCATTGGGCCAGGAGGTAAAAGTCCGCGCCGCGATCCCGGGCGCGCGGAAGATTGAAATCCGGCATTGCGGCCGCGTCGTGAAAACCATTGAAGGCGCCGGGGGCGAATGCGAAATTTCGTCCCTGCAACTGGGCCTTGGTCAAATCCGGCTGGACGCGGCCGGCGAGGTTGACGGCAAATCTGTGTTTTTTGCTCCGCCGGTCTTTTTTGAAGTGATCGCGCCAGAATTCATGCCGGCCATCTCCGTGCAACCGGCGGAGGGAGAGGATTTCCTGGATGGCCCCCTGCTGACCGCCGAAGGGATCGGGCCGCTGGAGGTGCTGGACATGTGGCGCCGCGCCGCCCTCCAGGAAGCGAAGGTGCCGGTCGGCGGCGCTTACAGGATTGAAGCATTCTTTGACGTCTTGACCAACGACCTGTGCCAGTTCCAAGTCTGGACGGACGGGCCGGCGGCGCTGAAAATTGACGATGTGAAAATGCCGCCCATCGCCGAAAAGGGCTGGACCTTCCTGCCGGTCGCGCTAGCCGGCGGCAAGCACCGCATGTTGGCGGAAGGCAAGGCCGGTCCGGGGCGCGAGCTGGAAATCCGGTACGGCCCGCCCGGGACGCGGCGCATCGGCAAGCGTTGCCATAACTGGGACGCCGAGCATCCGGCCATGCATTTTTCGCACCTGGGCAAAAAACCGCCGGCAACGAGCACGAACGAAGTTGACAAACTTGGATCCGCGCCTTCGAAATGACAGGCCGGAAACTCCAGAATATCTCCTCTCTGGACAGGCAAATACGGATATTGTAGGATAACAGGTAATGAAAATTTTTCTGGCGGTTTTTTTATTGATCGGCTTGCTCCAGGCAACGCAGGCAACCGACTGGTATGTGGCGACCAATGGAACCGGCTTGGGGACAAACGGCTGGGCGAATGCCACCAACAATCTTCAGGGCGCAATAAATAATTCCGTGGTGAACGATACGATCTGGGTAAGTAACGGCGTATATGACACTGGCGGGGTTACGAATTATCCCGCCGGCTATATCTTGACCAACCGGATTGCGATCTGGAAATCAATCACGGTAAGGAGCAAGGATAACGACCCGACCAATACGATCATCAGGGGCGCCTGGGATCCCGCCACAAACGGCACGGCGGCGGTCCGTTGCGTGTATATGACCAGTAATTCCTGGCTGATCGGGTTCACTTTGACCAACGGGGCCACAATGACGACCGCTGGATACGATAGCCGCGGCGGGGGCGTATTTTGTCCGGCAGTCACCACGCCGGCAATATCAAACTGTTTAATAACCGGCAATTCGGCTTATGGCCAGGTTAATTCTCCATACCCCGGCGGCGGCGGAGCGTATTATGGCACATTGTTTAACTGCACGCTGATCGGCAACTCGGCTTACTATTTCGGCGGCGGAGCGAACAACAGTATCATGTCTAATTGCATGGTGTCCGGCAACTCGGCAGCCGGCGCCGGCGGGACGAGTGGAGGCACCCTGTATAATTGCACCATAACCGGAAACTGGTATTGCGGAGTGTCCGGAGGCACGCTGTATAACTGCACGGTGATCAGCAATCGGGCGGCTACCGGCGCCGGCGGGGTGTCTTCTGCCACCCTTATAAATAGCAAGGTAATAAACAATACCGGCGCAAGGGGCGGCGGAGCGGTCGATTGCACCATGTATAATTGCCTGCTGACCGGCAACACCGGGAATGAATACGGCAGCGCAACGTTGAACTGTATCTTGAATAACTGCACGGTAACCCGCAACTTGGGTTCCTATGTCGCGGTGAACGGCGGTACCCTGAATAATTGCATAGTATATTACAACAACGGCGCAAACTGGACCGTTTACGGCTACGGGGGAGGTTACTTTACAAACACTTGCACAACACCCGCCCAGGGTGGATGGGCAGTCGGGAATATCACTAATGCCCCGCTATTTATTAACACCAATGACAACTACCGCCTTTCAGCGGATTCGCCGTGCATCAACGCCGGGACAAATTTTTCCTGGATGACGGGCGGAAGTTTTACGAATAAAGATTTGGACGGCCGCCAGCGCCTCCGTTACGGAACCGTTGACATGGGCGCCTATGAACACATCCGCGCGGGCACCATCTACGGCGTCCGCTGATGAAAAAGCATGTTAAAGGGCATCTATATTCTGGATAATAACGCTTTTCGCGACATTTACGGGGATGCCGAGCGCGAAGACATCGCCAGGATGGTTGATATTTACGCGCCGCAGCAAACGCGGCAGACCGTGGCCGAAAACCCGTCCATTCTCCATGACGCGGAAATTATCTTCTCCGGCTGGGGCGCCCCTTTGATGGACGAAAATTTCCTCGAGGCCGCCCCCGGCCTGAAAGCGGTGTTCTACGGCGCCGGCTCGCTGAAAAATGTGGTTACCGACGCTTTTTGGAAAAAAAACATACTGATTACCAGCGCCTATGCGGCCAATGCCGTGCCGGTTGCCGAGTATACCCTGTCGCAGATACTCTTTTGCCTGAAATGCGGCTGGCATTTTGTCCGGGCCGTCACGCAGGACGGCAAATTTACACGGGAGATCGCGGCGCCCGGCGCATACGAAAGCATCGTGGGCATTATTTCGCTCGGCGCGATAGGCCGCCGCGTGCGCGGCCTGCTGGGATTTTTTGACCTGCAAGTCCTGGCCTATGATCCCCATGTTTCCAGCCAAACTGCCGCGGAATTGAATGTTGAACTCTATTCCCTGGACGAAATGTTCCGGCGCGCGGACGTTGTTTCCCTGCACGCGCCGTGGCTGCCGGAAACGGAAGGGATGATCACCGGCGCCCACTTCATGCTGATGAAGCCGAACGCCGCCTTCATCAACACCGCCCGGGGCGCCATCGTCCGCGAGGACGAAATGCTGGAAGCGCTGAAACAACGCCCCGATATCCAGGCGGTCCTGGACGTGACCTATCCCGAGCCGCCGCGGAGCGGCTCGGCTCTTTATACCCTGCCGAACGTGGTCCTTACGCCCCACATCGCCGGCTCCATGGGAAACGAATGCCGGCGCATGGGCAGGTATATGGCCGACGAGTTACGGCGTTATCTTGACGGCGCGCCTTTGCGATGGAATATCTCCCGCGACAAGGCCGGGATCATGGCATAAAGACGGCGACAATTTGGAAAGCGAAGAGAGAAAATAAAATGCTTCACACCGGGTTGGTTTCAATCACATTCAGGAATTTGTCGCCCACAGAGATAGTGGCCCTGGCGGCGCAAGCCGGGCTTGAAGGCGTTGAATGGGGAGGCGATGTCCACGTGCCGCCCGGCGATTTGGGCAAGGCGCGAGAGGTGGGCCGGATGACGGAGGACGCGGGCCTGGCGGTCGCGGCCTATGGCTCCTACTATGTTGTCAATTCCATGAGGCAAACGCCGTTTGAGGCGGTTTTAGAAACGGCGGTCGCACTGAAGGCCCCGACCATCCGTGTCTGGGCAGGCGAAAAAGGATCCGATCTTGCGGACAGGGAATATTTCGGCAAAACGGTATCGGAAACACGCCGGATCGCCGGCCTGGCGGCGGAGGCCGGCATCACAATTTCTTACGAGTTCCACGCGAGGACCTTGACGGACACCAACGCCTCCGCCCTGAAGCTGCTCTCGGAAGTTTCCCACGATAACG
>CAYYWX010000018.1:24791-49986 GCA_964475405.1 uncultured Verrucomicrobiota bacterium | reverse complement strand
CCTCCCGTGGGGGCTGACAGGAACTATGCCCTCGAAGGCCTGAAGAATATCCTGCCATGGCTGGGCAATGTTCATGCCTTTTACTGGGGCGCAAAGGCGGAGCGCCACCCATTGGCTGACGGAACAAATTTCTGGGCGGATTGCCTGCGGGCAATTGCCTCAAGCGGCCGCGATCATTTCGTCATGATTGAGTTTGTCAAAGATGATGACCGGGATAATTTTCTGCGCGACGCCGAAACGCTGAAAAGCTGGCTTTTGTCCCCGGGGACTTCCCCTTCCACGGGCTGAAGTTTCAAATCATAATTTTTTCAGAACCGGTTAATTAAAATAACACAAGAAAGATTGGCAATGAAACTCCCCTGGAAAAACATTAAAAAAATTACGCTGGCAACCGTCCTCGCGCTGGTTTTTCTAACCTGCAACACACCGGTTCCCGCCGCGGCCAAAGACGCGCTTTTAGGCTCGCCTGATTTCCGGGCTTCACCGCAACAACCCGTGGGCTGGCGCGGGGACTGGACCGGAAAATATCCCGGCGCCAATCCCCCGGTGCATTGGGGCCGCACCATGAAGCAACTGGGCGATTTGAAGTGCTTGGCCGCCGTGCCGAAGGACAACTCCGGCGCCGGCGCAACCCAGGCCATAACCGGATTTTTCAGCGAGTGGCTCGTGGCAGGTCCGATTCCCTGCGTGGACCAGATCAAGGCTATCAAGGAGGAGCTTCTGCCCGGAGAGGCGGCTTTCGCGCCGCAGGAAGGCGACAAGCTCGGCGATGCGGCCTGGAGGAAAGTCAAGGTGGAAGATTCATTCATTGACCTGTTCCGAGCCGTGGGAATGATGACCAGCAATCAGGCCGCGTATGCCCAGTCGTGCATCTTCGTTGAAAAGCCGACGAAGATCTGGTTCCGCTTCGTCCATGCCAGGGGCGTAACATTCTGGTTCAACGGCCAGTTTAAGTTCAGTTTCCCCGACTGGCCCCAGGGAATAGGCAGCAGCGGATACCCCGTGCAACTCAATCTCCAGCCCGGCTGGAACCGATTCCTGTTCAAAGTGACGCCGCGCCTGGATAAGCGCGACGACTTTCCGCCCACATGCTACATCCGCTGCCGTTTCTGGCCGGTGGACGGACCGCACGACTACGAGGAGAAAAATATTGCCTGGATCAAACCCATGCCCGGCCTCTCCCAGGCCATGCCGATCGTGGTCGGCGATTTGATCTTTACCACCGCCCATACCTACAATCTTGTCTGCCTTGACAAGAAATCGGGCAAGATCCTCTGGATCCGGCCGAACAGTCCCTACGACGCGGCCACCGGGGAGGACCGGAAAACCAAGCCGGAACTGTTTGCAAAATTGGATGAACTGGCCGCGAAGCGCGACGCTTACTATGCCGCGTTCGTCGCCGGCGCGATGCCGACCGGCGCCGTGGTGCAGGAGGAGGGCAAACTTGAGGCCGACATGGACAAGCTCATGGTGGACGTTGACCAGCGATATAAAAGGCCGGTGGAACAGGGGGAACCGGACTGGTGGACCATCCCGACTCCCGCTTCGGACGGCCGTAACGTTTATGTGTTCCTGACGCGCGGCGTGAGCGCCGCATACGATCTCAAGGGCAAGCGCAAATGGATCCGCTACGAGCGGCCCCAGCACCAGCACCACGGCTTCTTCGGATCGCCGGTCATTGCCGACAACAAATTCGTCATCCTGGACGGCACGGTCACCGCGCTGGATATAAAGGATGGATCGCCGAAATGGAGCGTGGATAATATCACGGGCGGGCGGCGGATATGGTTTTCGTCGCTCGGCCGCTGCGCGGTTGGCGGCGCGGATTACGTGCTGTGCCCGAGCCATAATGTCATGATCCGCGCCGGTGACGGCAGGATTTTCGGCGCAGGGGTTGAACACTGCACCGCCACGCCGGTTTTCCAGGACGGCGCAATCTGGCAGACGGTTGGGTCCATTACCCGGTATCCTGTCAATGCCTCGACAAACGACGGCGTGACGATTGGTCCGGCAAAATCCACGACCTGGAACGGGAGAGATAATTTCCTGGGGCTGAACTTGTACCAGGGGCACGGATTCGGGGCGTCGCCGCTGATTCACGACGGGCTGGTATATGCGGTCACGTACAACGGCGTACTGATGGTGTTTGACGCGGCCACCATGGATTTTGTCTATCGGCAGGAATTGCCGCTGGATTTATACGGCAACATTTCATACGTTGGCGCCAGCGTCACGCTGGCCGGGCAATACATTTACCTGATGGGTTCCACGGGCGTCATGATCGTCATAAAGCCCGGGCGCAAATATGAAGAGGTGGCGCGGAACAGGATTCAAAATCTGGCAAAACAAGGCCGCATGTTGGGCAACTACGGGTATCTGCAGTACTTCACCCCTTTCTGCGATGAGTATCAGGACGGCACCATGTCCAGCACTCCGATTTTTGACGGCCGCCGGATGTACTTCCGCGGCATGGCGAACCTGTATTGTGTCGAAGAAAAATAACAATGAAAAGAATCGCTTGTCACGCGGTGGAAAACATACCTGACGGCGAACCGGGGAGTAACAACAATGATAATTGATTGGAATGGGATGCGGACCGCAATTCTGGCAACCGTCCTGGCAGTCATCATGGAGAGCGCTCCCGGCGTTGTGGCCGGGGAAGCGTTAATTGGATCCCCGGACTTCCTTCCGTCCGCCAAACAACCCGTGGGCTGGCGCGGGGACTGGACCGGAAAATATCCGGGCGCCAATCCCCCGGTGCATTGGGGCCGGATCTGCAAACAGACCGCCGCCCTGAAATGTTCCGCCGCGATTCCAACGAATCAATCGCCTGCTGACGCCATGTCGGCCGGCTATGGATTTTTCACGGAATGGCTGGTGGCCAGCCCGATATCGTCCGCCCACGTGACCAACGCGATCAAGCAGGAGTTGACGCCGGGCGAAGCATCGTTGGCGCCGCGGGAGGGCGACAAAATCGGCGGGACAACCTGGAAACGCGTTGAGGTTGACAATTCCTACGTTGACATCCTGAAGATGTACGGACCGATGACGACGCAACAGGCGGCGTACGCGCAGTCATGCCTCTACAGCGAGAAGGCGGTGAAGATCTGGTTTCATTTCAGTCCCGGCCCAGGCACGGTGTTCTGGTTCAACGGCAAATTCAGCACTCATAATCCCGACCGGCCATTCGTATTGCTGGACCTGCAACCGGGCTGGATACCGCTTTTTGTTTAAATTCGTGCCGCGGTACGGCGCCGCGGATTTTCCCAACAGTTGTTCCGTCCAATGCCGTTTCTGGCCGGCGGAGGAGCCGCGCGACTACGAGGAAAAGAATATTGCCTGGATCACGCCGATGCCCGGCCTTTCCCAGGCCATGCCGATCGTGGTCGGCGACCTGATCTTTACCACGGCCTCCCCCTACAGTCTTGCCTGCCTGGACAAGAAATCGGGAAAGGTCCTCTGGGTCCGGCCGAACAGTCCCTACGATGCGGCCACGGCGGATGATCGCAAGGCCAAGCCCGAGCTGTTCGCCAAGATGGACGCGCTCGCCATCAAGCGTGACGATTACTATGCCGCGTTCGCCGCCGGCACAATGCCGACCGGCACGGCGGTGCAGGAGGAAAGCAAGCTTGAAGCCGAACTGGACAAGCTCATGGTGGACGTTGACGAGCGTTACAAAAGGCCCAAGGAACAGGGCGAGCCGGACTGGTGGACCATCCCGACGCCCGTCTCGGACGGCCGCGCCGTCTTCGTGTTCTATACGCGCGGCGTGAGCGCCGCGTACGACCTCAAAGGCAAGCGCAAATGGATCCGCTATGAACGGCCCCTGCCCCAGCATCACGGCTGCTTCGGGTCGCCAATCGTCGCCGACGGAAAGTTCATCATCCAGGACGGGACAATCACGGCCCTGGATTGCGCCGACGGATCGGCGAAATGGACCAGCGGCGACTTGACAAAAATCCCCCTGAAAAGCAGCGGCATGAATCTCTGGTTCGCTTCGTTAAGCCGGGCCGTTATCGGCGGCGGGGAGTATGCGCTTTGCCCGGGCGGCACATACCTGTTCCGGGCGAGCGACGGCAAAGGATTCGGGTATCGCGCCGGCGGAGATATTTATGCGACGCCGATTGTTGATAACGGCTGCGCCTGGTCGGCCGTGCAGGGAAGCATCGGCAAATATCCGATTGAGACAACCACCAACAATGACCTGGCGGTTAAAGCGGGACAAAGCGTGAAGATGCCGAAAGAGAGTCCCGTTGTGCCGGGCTTTTACTGCGGGAGCTGGCTTGAGTCCTCACCGCTGGTTCACGACGGACTGGGCTATTTTCTGAAATGCTGGGGAGCGCTCGTGGTGGTCGACCTGGCCACCATGCAGGTCATATACGAGCAGGTCCTGCCGCTTGACCTGTTTCAGATCGATAACCGAAGAAGCTACTTCGGAACCAGCGCGACCCTGGCGGGGGATTATATTTACCTGATGGGTTCCACCGGCGTCATGATTGTCATCAAGCCCGGGCGCAAATATGAGGAAGTGGCGCGGAACAGGATCCAATGCCTTGGCAAGGAAGGCCGGATGATGGGCGCTTACCTTTATCCGGAGTACTACACCCCGCGCTGCGCGGAATACCAGGACTGCACCATGACCGGCACCCCGATTTTTGAGGGCAACCGGATGTATTTCCGCGGCTTTGAAAATCTTTATTGCGTGGAGCAGAATGTATGGGCTTTCCAGTCAGCGGATGTTTCCAGCGGCGAGGCGCCCTTGACTGTGAAATTTGACGCAAGCAAGTCCCGTGCAATGCCGGGGAAAAAAGTGGTGAAATACGCCTGGGACTTTTCCGACGGTTCGACACTTCGACAGGGCTCAGTGCAGACAAGCTCACCGCAAGTGGCGGCAAATATCTCTCACACCTACGCGAATGCGGGGACATATATTGCCAAATTGACCGTGACGGACGACAAGGGGGCGACGGACGAGGCGCAGACCTTGATCACCGTGACGCCCGTGGACAAGGCGCCGCCGGTCATAGCATCAGTTGCTGTCAAGGGGGAAACAAACGTGACCGTGAAATTCAATGAGAAAGTGGAACAAGCTTCCGCCGAAAATTCTTCCAACTACGCAATCAGCCAGGGCGTGAAAGTTCTTTCCGGGACGCTTGAACCGGATTCTTCCACCGTCATCCTCACCACGACGCCCCTGGCGGAAAACGTGAAGTATGAACTGACGGCCGGGAACGTCAGGGACCGCGCGCGGAAGCCGAACACGGTCGCGGACAAATCCGGGAAGGCGTTCTATCGCTTCCGCTCCCCGCCCGACGCAGAAGGTTTTATTCGCAACTGGTTGAGACTGCCTTCCATGCCTTTGGACATGGCCGGCGGGCAGGACGTTTTCGGCAAGGAGTATTTTCCGGGACAGAAGACCTGCGCGCCGAATGACGGCGACAAGGTCAGCGTGGACGGCAAGGAGCTGGCGTGGAAAGCGTTGCTATCCAACGACGCAGTGATCAATCTTGCCTATGGCACAAAGAAGGAAGTGCTTTTTTGCGTGGCATACATCGACTGCAACGAAGATATGCCGGATCTCCTCCTGAGGATCGGCGGATCCCACGACAGTTCCCTCTGGTCGCTCAACGGGAAGGAACTCATACGGGTCAATGCGAACCGCGGTCTGGGAGGGGAAACTTCCGTATCGGAGCGCGTAACGCTGAAAAAAGGCCGCAACGTATTGAGGATGGAAGTTGCCTATATTTTCGGGGGCAGCTTCTGCGCGCGGTTTGTGGACAAGGACGGCAACCCGGTAGCGGATTACAACGTCTCCGCCGGCACACTCTCAACACCTCCATCCGGACAGTAGTTGACATGGGTGCTTATAAAAACATCCGGACTGGCTAGAGCACGGCAAGCCTTCCCGCCGCCGCCAATATCGCATCATCATGGACCAGTGGGACTATCGCCGGGTTCGCCAAAGGCGGCGCCAACCGGGGCATAGGCACTGCCGGAAAATAATCCCGCCCACTGCCCGCCAGACTCATTGAAGACAAATGGATCGGCAAGTTTATCACCGTCATAATCGCCCGGAACGGGGAGATATCCCGTTCCGCCAAGGGCTTGCGTCATTATGATCGTCATATAATTCTCGCTTGAAAGCTTAAACGCCCACACGCCGTTACTTTCGTCGTAGATCGCCGGGTCGCTCTTCATATCCCCGTCATAATCCGCCGGCACCGCCGTCCATCCGGCCCCGCCGAAACCGTTGAGCATCACGGTCGCGTAATCACCGGCCGAAAGCAGACCGGCCCAGGTGCCGTCAGTAACATTATACAGGGCCGGATCGGTTTTACCATCGCCGTCGTAATCCCGCGAAACCGCCTGCCAGTCGGGACCTCCTCCCGCGAGGGATGCCGTTGTATATCCGGAACTTGACAAATACACCTGCCATTCCGCGGTGGCGGCGCGGTACACGACCGGATCGGCCAGGGCGTCGCCATCATAATCCGCGGCTGAGGCTTCCCAGCCCGGCCCCCCGAGCAGGAAGACAAAGGGAAGAATGCCCTGGTCGGATTTCAAGAGAAGCCATGACGCGGCCGCGCTATTGTAAAATGCCGGCTCAGTAATGCCATCACCGTCATAATCCGCCGGGACAGGAACGTCCCCCCGTTTCCCCATCGTCCTGTTGACCCGGGCATACTGGCTTGCCGAAAGCAATCCCTTCCAGATGTACTGGCTCGAGCTGTTGTAAAGCGAAGGATCCTCCTTGCCATCGCCGTCGTAGTCGTTGAGCGCATGATGAACCGCCCCGCCGGTCAGGGAAGCGTAACCGCTGTCATAATAACTGGCGTCGCTGTTTGTCGTCGCGCCCAGGGTCCTTACCCAGTAGTAATACACCGTGCCGCGAAGGGCGGACGTGTCGGTATAACACGTGTCGGCAATGGTCGCCAGCTTCACGGCCGACAATGTGTCGGTGGAAGTATTCCTCCATACCTCGTAAGCCAAGGCATTGTACACGCCCGGCCAGCTGACCCGGACCCGGTCGGCATAAATACCGTCGGTGGCAAATACTCCGCCGGGCGCCGGCAGGTTGATGTTGAACCGGTGAAATTGACTGAAGAGATCACACTCCTGGACAAGGAGATTAGTGTTGATCCGGTTGGTATCGCCGAATTCAATATTTTGCCTGGAGGATGGATCATAGCATGGCCAGGCCAGGAGCCCTGCCCCGTTCGGATCGCCGGTCCTGGCAAAATTTACCCAATAATCCATCATCGCGCTGGAAAGCGCCGCATCGGTTTCATTGTAGGACCAGGTTGACGTATCAACGTGTCCCAGGACATAGGGAATTTCAACGCCATGACTCGCCCCCATATTCTGGCTCAGCGCATAAGGCGGAACGCGGGTAAATTGATAAAGATAGGCTTTGGATGTTTTCATGTTCCATGATCCGGCCACGAAACGTGCTGGTTCCGCAAAAAGCGCGGTGGATAACAGCCGGTCAAAGGCGCTCCTGACATTATCCGGCCCGGTGGCGGAAAACATGGCAAACACCTCGTCAGCGCGCCGGCCAAAATTTAGCTGAATCCAGTATTGATATAGCTCCACCGACATTTCTTCGTAAAACGTGTTGCCCTCATCCGCATTGGAACCGATGATCACCGGCACATCCGCCGACTGGTTGCCGGCATATAACTGCGCCGGATCATCGGGAAGCACATAGCCGTCAATGACCGGGGTAAATTTCATGCCGGGCGAAAACGGCGCCAGTGTAAAATCAAACACATGAAGTATTTCAGCGCTGGTTTTTGCCCGCAGCGCGCCCGGGACATCCGGCGCGGTGTCGCATTCAAGCGCCGCGGCCAGATTCTTCCCCATTTGGATTGCTTTTGCCATTTGACCATCCGCCTGGGGACAAATATAGCCTTGCGCATTGGGCCCGCCGCTTTCCGAAATGGCGCGCTGGAAAAGCCCGGTTGACAAGGGGCAAACCAGGTGCAGGGCAACACTCATTGACCCGGCCGATTCGCCCAAAATGGTTACCCGCCCCGGATCTCCGCCAAACGCCGAAATATTCCGATGAACCCATTGAAGGGCCGCAACCTGATCCAGCAAGCCATAGTTGCCCGACACCCCGTTGGTCGATTCCCGGGACAACAACGGGTGGACCAGAAATCCAAATGGACCCAGGCGATAATTAAAGTTGACAAATACAACGCCCTTTTGTGCCAGGGCTGCACCGTCATACCTGGACATTGACCCGGACCCGATGGTCCAGCCGCCGCCATGGATCCAGACCATGACCGGCAGCCCGGCATTGGAGCTCGTTGCCGGCGTCCAAACATTAAGGTAGAGACAGTCCTCGCCGGTTGCTCCCACATCCTCGCCGCTTGCGGGTTGGGAACAGGAGGGGCCGAAATTTGTGCAGCTCAGCACAATGCTCCATGGCGTCACCGATTGAGGAGCCTTCCAGCGGAGCGCACCCACCGGCGGTGCGGCATACGGAATGCCCTTGAAAACGCGCAGTCCGTTCGTCTCCATGCCGCTGATGGAACCGCCGTCAATCTGAACCACACTTGCCGAACAAAGGAGTCCCGATGCAAGGACAATGAAAAACGAATAACAGATTTTTTTTACCGTCTTCATGCGATCACCGTCCCGGCAAGAATGCAATCCCATTGATGTTGACTATCATTTGTTTTCAAAATATCACACATCCAGCTGCTCATCAAAGAAAATTCATCCGGAATTAATTCGGGTTTACACCCGTTTAAAATAATAATTGACAAGGATGTATTACTCGGATAGCTTGCAACCCATTATGAGAGGGCAAGCCGGGTCGTCCGGACTTGGCCGGCCTCAAGCATCATAACAAGACTGAAAACAAGGAACAGATGCAATACATCACCATCAAGCAGATACTTGACGTCAAGGGTTATGCCGATGTTTTTACGATCAAGTCCTCGGCGACGCTTTCGGAATTTGTGCGGGTCGCCTGCGAGAAGAAAATCGGCGCCCTCGTGGTAACCCAGGACACAAACGAGCTGGCGGGGATCATCACCGAGCGCGATGTGCTTTATCAATGCGGCAAAAACGCGGATTTTACAAGGGTGAAAATCGGCGACGTCATGACCAAGAACGTCCTGACGATTGACATCAACGACGGCATCCAGGCGGCCATGGACCTGATGTTTTCAAAAAACATCCGGCACCTGCCCGTCATGGAAGGGCCGAAGATCATGGGGATGATCACCGTGCGGGACGTGATCCGCGCCATCCGCAAGGGGGACGAGGATGAGATGCGTCATTTCATGGCCTACCTGCAAAGCTCGGCGGAAAAGGCATCAAAATCCTGAAAGCGCCTTCCTCTCAAATCCCGGCTATTTGTCAAAGAAAACAAAATGGTTGAAATTAAATACAATCCGGAATCCAAAACGCTGTTCTGCCGTTTCGCGGGCCGGTTTGACAGCGGCGCGTGTCCCGCGGCGGCGAAGGCGGTTGACGAAAAAATAGCCGCGATCGGCAAACCGCTTCCTCCTGACCTGAAAATAGACTTTGACCTGGGCGGGGCCGAATATGTCTCCTCCGCATTCCTGCGCGTCATCCTGGTGACGGCCAAGAAGGCGCACAAGGGGAATTTCGTAATCAGCCGCGCCAGCGTCTTCACGCGCGACCTGATAACCACCAGCGGGCTGGACTCACTTCTGCCCCAGGACAACATCATCGAGCATGTCCTCTCCGAGACGCGCGTGTTTCCTCCGCCGGACGGCTGGCCGCGAACCAACCTGGCCTCCCTTGATGAATATCGCCTGCTCTACCGGGAGTCAATTGATCATCCCGATGAATTCTGGGGCCGCATGGCCGACAAGCACATCGCCTGGTTTGAAAAATGGAAGGAAGTCCGGCAATGGCGCCTGCCGCATGCAAAGTGGTTTCACGGCGGTAAACTCAACGTGGCCCATAATTGCCTGGACAGGCACCTCGCCACGCCGACCGCCGACAAGGCCGCGCTGATCTGGGAAGGCGAGCCGGTCGGGCCCGGGAACACGCCCGAAATCCGCACCCTGACCTATCGTCAGCTCCATGCCGAAGTCGGCCGGTGCGCGAACGTTTTAAAAAAACAGGGGCTGGTCAAGGGCGACCGCGTCATCCTCTATATGCCCATGGTCCCTGAAACGGCCGTGGCAATGTTGGCCTGCGCCCGGATCGGCGCCGTGCATTCGGTCGTGTTCGGCGGGTTCAGCGCCCAGTCCGTGGCCGACCGCGTCAAGGACAGCGGCGCCAGGCTGATCATTACCGCGGACGGCGCCTGGCGGCGCGGGGCGGTTGTTCCGCTGAAGCAGACGGTTGACGAGGCGCTGGCGCTCACGGACGCCGACGGCAAACCGCTCTGCCGGACAATCCAAAAGGTGATTGTCCTGCGGCGCGCCGGCAATCCGGTCACGATGCATCCCGGCCGGGACATCTGGTGGCACGACGAGATGGCCAAGGCGGCGGCCGATTGCGCCGCGGAGCCGATGGAGAGCGAAGATTCCCTTTTCATCCTTTACACGAGCGGCTCCACCGGAAAGCCCAAGGGCATCATGCATACCACCGCCGGCTATCTCCTTGGCGCGATCATGACGCACCACTATATCTTCGACATCAAGCCCGACGATATTTTCTGGTGCACGGCCGACGTGGGCTGGATCACCGGCCACAGTTACGTGGTCTACGGCCCGCTGGCCAACGGCGCGACGGTCCTGATGTATGAGGGTGCGCCAAACTTTCCGGAAAAGGACCGGTTCTGGCGGATTATTGCCCGCCACCGCGTGACGACCTTCTACACCGCGCCGACCGCCATTCGCGCTTTCATGCAATGGGGCGACGAATTGCCGAAGAAACACGACCTTTCCTCGCTGCGCCTTCTGGGCAGCGTCGGCGAACCGATTAATCCCCAGGCATGGATGTGGTACCGCGAGATGATCGGGCAAAACCGCTGCCCGATCGTTGACACCTGGTGGCAGACAGAGACGGGCAGCATCATGATCTCGACGTGTCCGGGCGCGCTTCCGGCCAAGCCCGGATCGGCGGGTTTGCCGTTTTTCGGGATTCTCCCTGAAATCGTGGACGACCAGGGCAAGGCGCTCCCGCCCAATTCGGGCGGCAAGCTGGTCATCCGCCAGCCCTGGCCGGGCATGCTGCGCGGGGTGTGGGGCGATCCGCAGCGTTTTGAATGGACCTACTGGAAGGACATCGCCGGCAGTTATCTGACCGGCGACAGTGCGCGCTGCGACGAGGATGGTTATTTCTGGATCGTCGGGCGCATTGATGACGTCCTGAACGTGGCCGGGCACCGCATCGGCACCGCCGAGGTGGAAAGCGCGCTGATCAGCCATCCCGCCGTGGCCGAATCGGCCGTGGTCGGACGGCCGGACGACCTGAAAGGCTCGGCCGTCGTGGCATTCGTGACTTTACGCTCCACGGTTAAAGCCAGCCCGGAACTCAGCGAGGAAATCCGGAAACACGTGGCGACCGAGCTGGGGCCGGTGACCAAGCCGGATGAAATCCGCTTTGTCCAGGCCCTGCCCAAAACCCGCTCGGGCAAGATCATGCGCCGCCTTTTGCGCCAGGTTGCCGCCGGCACTGAAATTTCCGGCGACATCACTACCCTGGAAGACTTCAACGTGCTCGCCAAGCTTTCCGAAGGCGACGAGGCCTAGGATTTGCCATCATTAAGCCCTTTGTCTGCCCCCACTCCGCCTGTAACGGATAAATCCGCCATAGGCGGATAAATCTTTATTTTTTTGATCGCATGCGGTATAGTCATGATTGTTATCAATAATGCGGTCGCGACAACGCCCGAAAAAATCAAGGATGGCTAAAATGACGAACGGACCGGGAACGGTTCTTTTGCGGCAACGGATCGGCAGATCACTTTGGTTGTCCGCGCTTTTCCTGTTGGCAACCGCGATGACGGCATTGGCCGATGATTTTACTTATACCGTAAATCCGGACGGCACGATCACCATCACCGGATACTCCGGGCCCGGCGACGCGGTTGTCATCCCGTCCGAAATAGATGACAAAACCGTCACCGGCATCGGGGTCCATGCCTTCGATAACTGCACCAACCTGTCCGCGTTCTCGGTTGACTCGGGAAATTCCGTCTACAGCAGCGTGGGCGGGGTATTGTTCAACAAGAGCCAGTCCATGCTCATCCAATATCCGGCTGCCAAAACCGGAAGCTACACGATCCCCAGCACCGTCACCGTCATCGGGTACAAGGCCTTCCAGCTCTGCGCCGGCCTGACCGGCGTGACAATCCCCAACACGGTCACCAGGATCGGGGACTACGCGTTCAGCTCCTGCACCAACCTGTCCGGCATGACGATCCCTTACAGCGTCACGGCGATCGGGACCCATGCGTTTGAAAAATGCGCCAGGCTGGCCGCGATCTCGGTGGACTCGGGAAATTCCGTTTATTATAGCAGCCTGGACGGGATATTGTTCAATAAAAACCAGACCGAGCTGATCCAATATCCGGCGGGCAAGGCCGGCAGTTACACGGTCCCCACCACCGTCACCACGATCGGTAATTCGGCCTTCAATAACTGCACCAACCTGACCGGCGTGACAATTCCCAGCACAGTGGTCAACATCAAGGACTACGCTTTCGCCTCCTGCACCAGCCTGACCAACATCACGATCCCCTCCGTCGTAACCAACATCGGGACACTGGCGTTTGATAACTGCGCCAGGCTGGCCGCGATCACGGTCAACTCCGGGAACCCCGGCTACAGCAGCGTGGGCGGGGTGTTGTTCAACAATAACCAGACCGAGCTCATCGGGTATCCGGCGGGCAAGGCCGGCAGCTACACTGTCCCCACCACGGTCACCGCCATCTCTGACAGGGCATTCCAGCGCTGCACCAACCTGACCGGTGTGACAATCTCATACAGCGTCGTTTCCATCGGTGATTATGCGTTCAGTTTCTGCGCCGGCCTGACCGGCATAACGATCCCCTCCGGCGTAACCTTCATCGGCAACCAGGTATTTGATAATTGCGCCGGGCTGGCCGCGATCTCGGTTGATTCTGGAAATCCAAATTACAGCAGTGTGGACGGCGTGCTGTTCGACAAAAGCCAGGCCGTGCTCATCCAATATCCGGCGGGCAAGGCCGGAAACTACACGATCCCAAGCACCGTCACCGCGATCGGATACAAGGCTTTCCAGAATTGTACCAACCTGGCAAGCGTTGCGATCCCCGGCACTGTCGCCACCATCGGGGACTACGCGTTCAGCTTCTGCACCGGCCTGCCGGGCGTGACTATTCCTTACAGCGTCACAGGCATCGGGAACCACGTGTTTGATAACTGCGCCAGGCTGGCCGCGATAGCGGTGGACTCCGGAAATCCAAATTACAGCAGCGTGGACGGCGTGCTGTTCGACAAGAACCAGACCGTGCTCATCCAATATCCGGCGGGCAAGGCCGGAAACTACACGGTCCCCAACACCGTCACCGCCATTGTTGACAAGGCTTTCCGGTACAGCACGAACCTGACAAGTGTTTCGGTCCCGAGCGGGGTCATCAGCATCGGGACTCTGGCGTTTGACGGCTGCGCCAGCCTCTCCGCGATCTCGGTCAACTCTGGTAATCCAAACTACAGCAGCGTGGACGGGGTGCTGTTCGACAAAAACCAGACCGTGCTCATCGGGTATCCGGCGGGCAAGGCCGGGAGTTACACGGTCCCCAATAATGTCGCCGCCATCGGGAACTCGGCCTTCGCCAACAGCGCCGGTCTGGCCGGGGTGACAATCCCTTCCAGCGTCACCAGCATCGGCAACTCGGCGTTTTATAACTACACCAGCATGCTCAGCATCACGATCCCCGGCACGGTCACCAGCATCGGGGACTGGACTTTCAGTTCCTGTTCCAGCCTGATCAGCGCCACGATCGGCAACGGCATCGGCAGCATCGGGGACTGGGCATTTTCCAATTGCGGCGGGCTGGCGGGAATGTATTTCGAGGGCAGCGCCCCCGGCATTGCTTCAAGCGCGTTTGAGGCCGACAGCAATTTGACCGTTTATTATTTGCCGGGCGCTTCCGGCTGGGGACAGACTTTCGGCGGCCGCCCGACCGCGCCCTGGGTCAACACGTTCGGGCCGCTAATCAAGGCCAATGGCGCCGCGGGAGCAGCCGCCATCGCTTATCCGGGAACATTGTCCATCACCCTCGCGATGAATTCGGGAGATTACACGGGATTGCCCGTTGACTGGTGGGCGGTCGCCCAGGCCGGCTCCTCCTGGTATTACATGAATAATTACTTCCAGTGGATACCGTTTGACGGCAACCTTTCAAGCTGCCGCCCTTTCCACCAGGGCGATTTATTCAACCTGCCTTCCACGGAAGTGTTGAACATATTTGGCTTGCTGCCCGGATCATACACGTTCTGGTTTGCGGTTGATTATCCAATGGACGGAATCTTGAACATTTACGGGCCGATCCTGATCGCCTCGGTAATCGTCACCGTGCAGTAAGCCGGGCTGAAATCCAGATTGAGTTGATGGAATGAAGAGCAAACATTTACCGCATGCATCGCAGGCGCAGGTAACAAGAGAAAAGATTGTTGAGTACCTTCTTTGCGCGGAGCATCCGGACGGAGGCAGCAAGGCAAGGTTTTTCCAGCGTTTTGGTTTTTCCCTTGATAACTGGCCCGTACTGGCGGAGGCTTTACGGCAACACGGTTTGGAAAATAAAATAGTGAATGCGGTTGAATCCGCTTTCGGTTGGCGTTACATTGTGGAAGGGAAAATATTGTCCCCGGATGGACGGAATCCAAACGTGCGCACGGTATGGATTATTGAAAATGGAGAATCTGCGCCGCGCCTGATTACGGCCCATCCCGTATAGGAGAAAACAATATGATCAACGAACATGAACGGGTGGTATTAAACAAGGATATCCCAAAACTTGGACTTGAAACCGGAGATATCGGCACTGTCGTGCATATCTACAAAGACAGGGCAACGTTTGAAGTGGAATTTGTTTCATTGGACGGGGAAACCAGCCTGGTGGCAACTGTCCTCGCCGAAGATTTAAGGCCCGTCCATAAGCGTGAAATTCCGCATGCGCGCCAGCTTGTCTATGCCTGATACCGCCTTTTTGCTTTTTATTGTCTTTGATTTACCCGATAGCCTGCAGCCTGAGCATCCTGCGGGATGTCGCTGAACTCATTTGATAATTCGGAACCTGCCGGCAGAAAGTTGAGGAATATTAATATAATAATCCCGGTTTTAACGAAGATGAAAGCGATTCTACGCTGTGTTCTTACGCTTTTTTTGGGGCTCTGTTGCTCCTGCACCACGATTAACGAAAAACACTTCATCCCAAACTGCGAGGGTTCCCTACAAAGTTTTTGCCAACTGAAACTGGAGAGGGATCTAACCTTTCAAGAACCGCACAACCCTAAGTTCATTGTCACCATATGTCACACGGGGGGAAGCAATGCGCCCCCATTTTCACTGCGCATGCGAAGCGGATGGCCCCATGGCGGCAATCTCGTGGTCTGGCGTGATGGCGTCCGACTTTGGGATATCGAACCAGTTCAAATGCACTACATCATGCACGCCACTTTCGCGACATGGGAATTACCCATTCATTCTGGCTGTATTTACTCATTCACCTTTACCGCAAAGGACCGAATGGCTTACATTAATCCCGACCCAGTCACGTACGAGTTTAAAGAATCATCATTCAATAATCCCTTTTTACAACCTGGAAAGTACAATATAATGTTTGAGATAATGCTTCCATCATCTGAACCTGGCGAAAAGCCGTTGTCTCAAAGGATAAAATCCAACACAATTGAGATTATAATCGCGCAGGAAAGGAATCAAATCTAACAAACCAAATTGAACTTCGTTTATCGCACAATCGCATCAAATTATCAGTTGCGCCCTGGAACATGAAAGGAAACACCATGCGCGAAGTGGCCGTGACGGAATTATCGCTTGACGTTATCAACCTCTGGATGAACAAGTGGCTCTTGCTGACTTCCGGCACCATCAAGGACTGCAACATGATGACCGTGGCCTGGGGAAGCATCGGCTGCATGTGGTCAAAGCCTTTCGCCCAGGTTGTGGTCCGCCCCCAGCGGCACACGCGCAAATACATTGAAAAATCCGATTCGTTCACCCTCTGCGCCTTTCCCGAAAAACACCGCAAGGACCTGCAGACGCTCGGCACGCTCTCCGGGCGCGACGGCGAGAAACTATCCAAGACCGGGCTCACCCTGAAACCCTCCCGGAAAGTTACCGCGCCGTCATATAACGAGGCGAACTTGATCCTCGAATGCCGGAAAATATACTGGCAGGACATGGATCCGCGCGGCTTCGTTGACAAGACAATCCAGGAAAACTACGGCGCCAATGACTACCACCGGGTCTACTTCGGCGAAATCCTGGCCGCATTCCGCGAATGAAATTCAACGCTAACCGCGCCCGGCCCGGAACGTTGAAAAACATGAATATGAACAGTTATTGTCCGGACATTGAACCGCGCGACATTTACGCGGCAAAAGAATTTTGTCCATTCGTCAAATGCGCGGGCATGGCGTTATTGTCCCTCGCCCTGCTTTCTTCCGTCCGGGCCGCGGGCGGACACAAATCCCCGTATGCCGGGCAACTGGTGGAACATGAACTGGTCGCGGAATATTCCGTCCAGCAGATAACCCAGACGCTCGCGGCGGCTTACTCCGAAACAGGCGAAGACCTGGGCGCCTTGATGAGGTCGGCGACCGCCGTCAAGGCATATGCCGTAAAATATTACACCCCTTACGTCGACGGGCAACTGGTAATCGCGTCGGGACTGGTCTCCATCCCGTCGCCCTTATCCGCGGCCTATCCGGTTGTGGCCTACATGCACGGAACGGCGCTGAACAACGAGGACGTGCCGTCCTATCCCGAGAGAAGCGGCGAGGCCACGCTGATCAACTCTCTTTTCCCCTCCCACGGCTATGTGGCGGTCATGCCCGACTATATCGGCCAGGGGCGCGGAACCAATGCCAACGTGAAACATCCATACCTGTATGTTGCCACGACGGCGACCACGGTTGCGGACATGCTAAAGGCGGTCACCGAGCTGTCGGCTTTGCTTCCGGTGCAATTGAATTCCAATTTGGTTATCTGCGGATTGTCCCAGGGCGGCCAGGCCACCATGGCGCTCCAGAAATATCTTGAAACTTCGCCGACCGCGCAACCGTTTAATCTCATCGCCTCCGCCCCCTGCGCCGGTCCTTATTTCCTGCCCATGCTCTGGGATTTCTGGCAGGCAAATAATCCGAGCAATGTCCCGCCCTTGCTGGCCCATCTTTATTTATCCTATAAACGGATTTACGGCTTTAGCGAGGGCCTTGGCGAAGTATTCATCCCGCCTTACGACACCACCATTGAAAGCATTGATGACGGCGCCCATAATTCGGATGAAATGTGCAACATGCTCCCGAAGACAATGCAGGCCTTGATGCTGTCCCCTTTCCTCGCCCGGGTGAACGCGAAAACGCACCCGTTTTACGCCGCCATGGCCACGGATGTTACTTGCGATTTTGCCCCGGCAACGCCCACGCGCTTGTACCATGCCCCCAACGATGAACTGGTGACTTATTCCTTGTCGGTCTATGCCCGCGATCGCATGAATGCCCTCGGGGCCGCGAACCTGGAACTCGTGCCGCTTGACCCGCAATGGGGCCACGTATCGGGTATCTTGCCATTTACGCTGTCGGCCAAACGGTGGTTTGATTTTATGCTGGCCCGGGCGCCGAACGACTATGACGGCGACCGCAAGGCGGACCTGGCCCTTTATAACGCGGATTCCGGCCTGTGGATCGTGGCGCTCTCCAGTTTTGAATACCGGGCATGGCAAAGCTCGGACGCGCTCGGCGCCGGCGCGACACCCGTGCCCGGAGACTACAACGGCGACGAACTGGCCGATATGGCCGTGTATAACCGGCTTGCCGGGGAATGGAAGGTATTATTGACCTCCACCGGACAAATCCTGACCACCCCGTTCGGCGGACATGAATTCACGGCGACGCCGTGTGACTTTGACGGTGATGCGAAAACTGATCCGGTCGTGTACCGCGCAGCGGATGGATACTGGGCGGGAGCGGCTTCGTCAAGAGCATATGCTCCCGGTTATGCATCGCTTGGCATGACAGGATATCAGCCGGTGGCGGCGGATTATGACGGCGACCGGCTGGCCGATCCGGCGGTTTATAACCCAACAACCGGCCTCTGGGCAATCAGTTTATCCGGAAGCGGCTATCAACCGCTTGTGACCGGGATATTCGGCGGCCCCGGTTGGCTGCCGGCCTGCGCGGATTATGACGGTGACGGTTTGGCCGATCCGGCAGTATATGCCCCGGATACGGCTTATTGGCAGGTGTTAATGTCCGGCTCGTCGGACGCTCAGGAAAGTTATACCTACTGGGGCGGGCCGGCCGGAAATATCAACGGCATACCGGTCCCGGCGGACTATGACGGCGACAAAAAAGCCGATTTGGCCGTGTATCATCAAGATACTGGTTTATGGGAATTATTCCTTTCAAGCCGGGATTATCAGAAATCCAGCGGCGGATTCGGCGGAGCGGATTATCAACCGGCGATGGAATGAAATTCCACGCGCCACCAGTCCGATTTGGGTCACACCGCATTGCAGGTGGAAGGCGCGGAGGGTATCTTCGGCAGGGCCACGTATTCTGCTGTAATGACACAGGTAAAAATCGCTTCAATCCCCGGCCCATTTCCCGCGCTTGATGGCATCGCTGCCAAAGGAATAACGCAACTTATCAACGGCCTGGTCAAGTTTCTTGTTCCGGCCGGCCGGGTCCCGGCCGGCTGATTCCGCAAACAGTTCCTGCTGGGCCGGAACGGCCTGGTCCGGCGCGACAAGATTGCTCACGCCGAATCCCACCAGCCGGATGGCGCGTTTCACGCGCTCGCGCTCAAACAAGGCCAACGCGCAGGCAATCAATTCGCGATCGCTGTTGAGCGCCGCCGGGAACGACGTCTGCCGGGTAATGGTCGAAAAATCGCCGAACCGCAGCTTGATCCGTGCGGTTCCGGCCAGTTTTCCGGATTTGCGCAACCGCTCGCCGACTTCCTCCGCCAACTCCAGCAGGCGCTGGCGCACCCGTTCCGGATCGGCCTCATCACGGGCAAAGGTGTGCTCATTGGAAATGCTCTTTTCTTCCCAATGGGTGATGACCGGACGGCTGTCACGTCCCCGGACCAGGTCGGCCATGTCCGCCGCGCCCGCTTTTCCGAACAAGCGCTCCAGCGCGCCGGGACCGAGCGCCTGTAACTGGCCGATCGTCCGGATGCCTTTCTTTTCCAGGCGGGCCCCGGTGACCTTTCCGATTCCCCACATTTTGGTCACCGGGAGCGGAGCCAGAAATTCCATGATTGCCCGTTCAGTTACCGGGACAACCGTCAATCCATCCGGCTTGTTTATGTCGCTGGCCATCTTGGCGAGGAACTTGTTGGGGGCGACCCCCACCGAGGCCGTCAACCCCGTCCGCGCCTTGATTCGCTTCTTTAATTCCCGGGCGATCGCGACCGCATCCCCGAAAATCAGCAGGGCCCCGCTGACATCGAGGAAAGCCTCGTCGAGCGAGAGCGGCTCGACCAACGGCGTAAACTCCTCCAGGATGGTCATGATCCGCGCTGAGATTTCCGCGTAGCGTTCCATGCGCGGGGTGACGAACACGGCCCGGGGACAAAGCTTCCCGGCGGTGCGCGAAGGCATGGCGGAATGAATGCCATAACGGCGGGCCTCATAGGAACAGGTGGAGACCACCCCGCGCTGGTCCGGCGGAGAACCCACGACCAGCGGAAGCCCGCGCCACTGCGGATGGTCCAGCACCTCAATGGCCGCGTAGAACGCGTCCATGTCCACATGCAGAATTGTTAAAATGGCAGGCATTCCCGGGAAGAAAGGGGGCGGGTTCCTTTCGTGTTAAATCTTGTTGGGCTTACAGCCGTCTATTCCTTTGCGCCGTTTTGCCTGAGGAACGCCACCACGTCCGGATTATTGTTGTTCGCGGCCACCATCAACACCGTATTGCCATCCTCGTTCTTTGCGTTTATGTCCGCGCCCCGGGCCACCAGGAATCTAACCGCCTCCAGACTGTCATTGTCCGCGGCCACCATCAGCGGCCCCCAGCCGTCCTTATACTTGGCGTTCACATCCGCGCCCTTATCCACAAGAAATTTGATCACATTCAAGTGGTCGTTGTTCACGGCCATCATCAGCGGCCCCCAGTCGTCCTTGCTCCTGGCATTCACGTCCGCGCCCTTGGCCACCAGTAATTTAACAATCTCAAAATGCCCCTTCTCGGCAGCCCCCATCAGCGGCGTTTCGCCGTTATCGCTCTTTGCGTTCACATCCGCGCCCTTGGCTAACAGGAATTCAACCACATCCAGATGGCCGTCGAACGCGGCCCACAGCAGCGGCGTCCAGCCGTTCGAGTCTTTTTCGTTTATGTCTCCCGAATGCCGCTGGACATCGGCGAGATCTCCGTCTTTTGCGGCATCGTTAACGGTTGAACACCCTGTTGTGATCAGTATAAGCAGACATAAAACCATGGACGCAATGCCTGCAGTTTTCTTCATGGGTTTTTCCTTCCTTGAGATGGCAACATAGAGCGTGATCAGAAAACACGCTGTCCGCCAGACGGCGGAGCCAAATGCACCCGCGGGGCTTGTCCGCCTAGCCTTCTACATAAGGTGTTACTTTGAAAGTTACTGACTCCGGAGCGAATATTAATTTCAATCCTTTACGTGAAAGCCAATCGGCTTCCGTGGCGGTTCCGGTGGCGGCATCATAAGCTTGCGGATCGCCTGAAAGATAGACTGTATTTGTTGGTCATGGTGTTGAATATGATGTTCCAGTTCAGAAAGCTTTTTTGCCAGTTCCGCATGTCCAGTCAGCATTGCACGCAACCGAACAAAAACACGCATGATGGCAACATTGACTTTAATAGCTCGCTGACTGTGTAATACGCTTGAAAGCATGGCAACGCCTTGCTCAGTAAAAACATGCGGTAAATATTTTGCATGCTGACCTCTTTTTAAGGTGCCAAATTGGAACCTTAAAGAATCATAATCAGCCTTTGAAAGCCTGAACATAAAATCACCCGGGAAACGCGTAAGATTGCGTTTAACCGCCCGATTGAGCGCCTTGGTTTCTACGCCATACAGCGTGGCAAGGTCGCTATCAAGCATAACCTTCTGGCCGCGGATGAGCATGATTTGCTTTTCAATACTTGCGGCTAAAATAATGTTAGTTTTATTCGGCGTATTTTATTCCTATTTTTAACTCATTTATTTAATTTTTGCAGTAAAATGCTTGAGGACAGTTTTAAACTGCGGAAATGACGAAAAAGCATAAAAAATAAAGTAGAGGCTGCGGGGGTCGAACCCGCGACCCTCTGATTAAGAGTCAGATGCTCTACCAACTGAGCTAAGCCTCCGGGTTGGAAAGTATTAAAACGGAGTTGAAAATGCAAGCGGGAAAAATATTCCCGGTGGAGTTATTTTAACGCGCGATCCGGACGGACGGCAGGTTGATCACATCCCCGTTTCCCGGATCCTGAACCGGCGGCGGTATTTTAACAGGGCCAGCTCCTTGGCCTTGGCTTCAAGGAGCACGTGCGCCTCGGCGTCATTCAACACATAAACAGGGAGAGGTTTCTTCAAATAATCGGAATGCGCCGGGATTAACTTGCCGGATGATAATTTGGAAGATACGGCGGGGCCGGCGGCCCGCGCCCTACCAGTCGGATTTTCTGATTCAGATAAACCACGCGCGACGCGCGGGAAAGGCATGCCCGCGGATTCGGAATAATGGACCTGGTTTGACCTTTTCCGCCAGGTGGTCTTCGCGAGGAAATAATCATCCTCCATTGAATATTCCTCGTGGCAGAAAATGAAATGATGCAGGTCAATCGTCAGGGGTATCCCGGCCTGCCCGTGAATGTAATGATGAAGTTTCCTGACCGACCATCCGCCGGGCCGGTCATCGTTTTCCAGGACCAGCCGTCCGCGGGCGATTTCCGGCAACCTTGCGAAATTTTTCAGCCAGCGCCGGGCGGTGCCCTCAAAATCGCCCTGATATGATCCGCCGACGTGAACGTTGATCGGGATATCCAGGTTGCCGCCTTCGCAGATATATTCGGCGATCTGGGCGTGGGCCATGACTTCTTTCAACCCGGAAGCGTTGACTTTTTCATTCGGCGAACCGAAGAGGGTGAACGGGCCGGGATGGAACGACAGCTGCATCCTGTTCCCGGCCGCGAACTTGCCGGCTGTGCGCAGGTTTTTTATAATCGCCCCGGCGTCCGGCAGGTCGCGAATACGGTAACCATTTTCGGGATCGGTCATGCGCGGGAACAAATCACTCGTGATCCGGAAGACGCGTATATCGTGTTTTAAATTCCACTCCAGGATCGCCAGCAAATCCTCGGTGTTTTGCGCGGCGCGCACCGAGGCTTTTTGCGCCGAAAAAAGCCTCTTGATCAGCGAGCGCCCGGTATAGATCGACGGCTTTCGCGCGCGCAGGGTGTTATTAATGCAGCAATATCCAAGGCGCATCAGACATGGTTCCGTAATTGCAGTTCAAGCGGGTGCGGGTTTAAATAATACTGGTTCAGGAGGTAAGCGCAGGCGTATTTCCGGGCGTAATGGTTGATGAGCGTCACCGGCAGGATCAGCGGCAGATCGCCGGCGCGGTAGTGCTTTAAAATTTCGCCGAACTCCTCTTTTTCCGGCGAGGTCAATTGTTCCTTGAAATAGCCGATGAGGTGCTGGAGCACGTTCAGGTGGAGCGCGGTCGTGGACTTGGTTTTCAGCATATTTGCCAGCAGTTCGTAATAAGCGTCCCGGATCGCGGCAAACGATCCTTTTTTATGTCCGGCCAGGAGCCGGCCCATCCGGCCCAGCAAGCCGGGGGAGCGCGCCATGAATGAATATTTCATGCGCTCATGGAATTTCAGCAGTCCAACGGCCTTGTTCCCGGCAAGGGCCCCGCGCCATTCCTTCAGGATGAAAATGTTTTCAATGAATGTTTCGCGCAACTTGGGATCGGCCAGGCGGCCCTCCTCCTCGAGCGGCAGGTAGGGAAAATGACGCATGAACAGGCGGGCGAAAATCCCGACGCCCGTCTTGACGGAATAGCCCCGCTCGTCATAGACCTTGACCCTTTCCATGCCGCTGCTCGGCGAGCGGCTCTTGAATATAAACCCGCACAAGTCTTCGCCCTCCAGCTCGCGCAGGCGCTTTTCCGCCCATTTGACCATGCGGTCGGTATGATCAACGCGCGTTTTCACGGTGACCAGGCGCGGGTCGGACGGATTGCCGGCAAGGCGCATGGCTTCGCGCGGCACGCCCAGTCCGCATTCATACTCCGGGCAGACCGGCACGAAATCAACGTATTGCGCGAGGGTGCGCGCGATGAAATTATCCAGCTTATGCCCGCCGTCATAACGGACTTTTTCCCCGAGCAGGCAGGAGCTCACGCCTATTTTTATTTTTTCCATGCCTAATGCGGTTCTGGATTCCCGTTTGCACGGGAATGACAAAGACCCTCACATCATAAAAGCATATCCTGATCAATCTCAAAACGCCGCGCCGGCCAATAAGTTGAAAGTGGGAAAATAATTTGAGTCCAGCGATTCCACTGTTTCCGTGTCGCTTGTGCAGAATTTATACCTCCGGTAGATGGGCGTTGAGGCGGCGACCTTGATGAACGTTCCGCGCCATAACTGGTAGGTCAAACCGGTAACGAGCGGAATAAACCGGTCAATGAAAATGCCGCCCGGCAATTGCGAGCTTTCGTCCATGCGGTAGACGCGGTTTTCAACGCTCGCCCCCAGGTCGAACAACCAGTGTTTGTCGCCGACCAGGTCATAGGTCAAGGTCAGGCCCTGGGCGGTGCGCAAAGAGAGGCGCTCGTTTATTTTCCAGTCAATCCCGGGGATGGGCAAAACAAGCGTCTTGTCTTCCAGGCGCGTCCGGGCCATGACGCCGACCTGCCAGGCGAAAGATTTGTTCACCTGCTGGCGGAAGGCCACCATGCCGCCGTAAGTCATGCCGTCATTCCATGAGGCGTGATTCTCGGTTGAAAAAGTCATGTCGCCGATTGCAAAGACCGACCAGCGCCCGCCCAGCTGGTGGCGCGCGATCAGGCCGAAACGCGTGATGGAAAGATGCATTGAACCGATCTCGGAAACGGAAGGCGGGGTCAAGTCAAGGTTGTACTGGCTGAACTCGCGCTCAAACGATCCGCTCAGGGCCGATTTTTCGGCGATCGGAACGTCCAGGCCGGCATGCAGCGATTCCCTGATCGCCCTGGCGTAACCCCCGCCGTCCTTCAGCGTGTTTTCCAGGTCGGTCCCGGCGCCGAGCGTCAGGAAACCATGGACGCGCGGCTTGACCGGCTGGGCAAGGATATTGATCGCTTTCAGTTCCAGGGTCTTGCCGGCATCCTGGTCAAGGATAATATTTTCCTGCTCTTCCTCATCCGCGTCATCATCCACATTTCCGGCAAACAACGCCGCTTGAACAAACGCGGCAACTGCCAGAATGATGAACAGTCGTGGTAAAAATATTAATCCGGGCATAACACCCTCCAGACGCGATAAAGCTCGCTCACCCCCCAGGCCTGCGCGTCGCAACCGCGCAGGGCATGCGGGTAATCGCCGTCCAGAATTTCCGGGACCTGGCCGAGGCAGCCGCGGTTGACCAGGCGCAGGCTGCTGTTCAACAAGGCCAGCGCCGTGGTTTTGCCTGGGTTGCCGTAATGCCTGAACCACGCCTCGCAGAATGACGGGAAGAGCCACGTCCAGGCCGTGCCGTTATGATAGGCCGGCTTGCGCCGGGAATCCTCGTCGCCCTCATACCGGCCCCAGTAAGGATTTTGGGGATCATTGATCAATCTCCCGTTGCGCTCAATCCGCAGGGGAAAGGCAACCGGCCGGTCGGCCAGGGTGCGGATCGCGCCCGGAACGAGGAGTTCCGCGCAAGCCGACAAAGTACCGGCAAAAATCTTTTCATTTTCTACTAATCCCAGGGTGAGCGCCAGGAGCTGGTTCGGGCGCAGGGCGTCGTCGGCCCCGGCCCGCGCGGCCGTCTGGCCGCGCGCCGCGTGCAGGCAATCGGCGAAGAATTTTTC
>CAYYWX010000018.1:0-24781 GCA_964475405.1 uncultured Verrucomicrobiota bacterium | reverse complement strand
CCCGCCAGTAAAATTTTAAGACCGATTCCCGGACAAGCCCGGCCAGGTCGTTCCATTGCTGCTCGCCGGTCGCTTCCGCCAGGAATTTCAAGGCGGCAAACCAGAGCGCCTGGATTTCAACCGGATACCCTTCCCGCGGCGTGCCGGCGGGATGATTGGTATCCATCCAGGTGAAGTGGGCCGGGCTGAAAATCAACCCGCTCTCCGAATCGCAGGTGATGCCGTTGGCGGTGCCCTTGCGGTAGGAAAGCGCGATGGAACGGAGCACTTCCAGCAGGGTCCGCTGCCCGCCCGCCTGTCCCGACCCGGCAGAATTTTTACCTGCCGAACCGCATTTTTTATCGAGCCAGGCGGTAGTTTTCAACTCGCGCGCCAGGTCGGCGCAAGCGGTGAAAAGCCAGAGGGGCGCGTCGGAGCAATCGCGGTTGCTGGCGTTATCACCGATGATCATGTTGGGCAAAGTGCCGCCTTCCTCAAACGAGGCAAACTGGCGGATAATGCTGAGAACCTCGTCCGTCAGGCCGGCGGCGATCATCCCGCGGCAGAAAATCAGCGTGTCGCGCCCCCAGTCAAGGAACCACGGATAGCCGGCAATGACGGTTTTCAGATCATCGCGCCTGACGATGAACTGCTTCAGGGCGTTTTTCAGGACGCCGGAAATATTTTCCTCCGCCGGCAGACCGGCGATGGGCGTCGAAGGCAGGGAAATTATATTCTCCTCGCGTTCCTGCGGAGTGACAATCCGGGCGGAAAGAACCACCTCGTCGCCGCCTTTCAGCTCGCCCTGGAAATACCCGGGGCTGAACAGGTCGGAACTTGCCGGCAGGCCGCGCTCGGCTTCAACCGGATGGTGAAGCATGTATTGCCATTCGTGAGCGACGCAAAACTCGCACGGTGACCCGGGCTTCTCCGCCTCGCCGTCGCGGGGAGCCGTGGCGGAGCGCAGGGCGATAATATTCATTTTCAACTGCCGGTTCGGGTCGGGCGCGAAGACAAACCCGTCCACCTGCGGCTGGACCGCCCGCCGGAAAGAGTTTTCCGGGCCGAGGAAGGCCTTGGTGTCCTCATGGAAATTACGGTCCTCAATGTCCGGCCGGATGATGATCCGGACGCTTTCCGCGTTGGCCAGGCATTGGCGGTGGGGAACGGAGGCGAGGCGCTTGAACGAAAGCCGGACGGCGTTCTGGCCGGGCAACATCGCGCTTTCGGCCTCAATAAAGACCATCTTGCCGAAGCCGAACGGCACGCGGAACTGCCAGTGGGCGTGGTTGTCGCCGGCGGCGAATATTTCCATGCGGTCAATGGTGATATCCTGCGAATAACTCTGGTAGACCAGCCAGACCCGGCAACGGGTGAGCATCACGCGCCGGTCCTCGGGATGGCCGGGATTGAGATTGCCGGCGAGGAGCGCGTCGTACTTGCTGCGGATTTCGCCCCACCTGGCGGCAACGCGCATCATCCCTCCGCGGCCGTTCGTCCCGAGAAAAACCGGGTTGGCCGACGGCAATTCATTGCGCCTGAATACCCGTTTGACCGTCATCTTGCCGGTTTCCGGCAGGAAGAGCAGATGCCCCTCGGCGTGCCGGGCGCCTTCCGGGGGATAAACGGACAGGCTGAGATTGCAGGCGAGGAAATCGGAGGGCGCCGCGCGGGGCATGAACAGAGCAAAATACCTCTCCTTCGCCAGTAAGTTCTGCGAATTGTTATAGAAATGAGCGGCTTCGGAGGGTTCCGTAAAGACTCCATCCCCCTTTGTTTGGCAAATGGCATCCTGCTGGTTCAGGACGTTCAGGCCGTCACGCAGCCTGGCGCGGAACGGGACAGGAGCCCTGACAAGCAGGAAATAAGACGGAGGAATCATCACCTCGCGCCGGACATCGTCCGGCCAGTTCCAAGTCACGACCATTTCCTCAACGTGCCGGCGGTTTAATTTACGGCAGAAGGCGCGCGGGTCGGCCGCCAGCTCCCCGGCCATTTTATCCAAATCGATCCCGGAGACATCGCCGATATGGCCGAGGGCCACCAGCGCTTCCAGGGCCTTGGCCCGCAGCAGCTGGCGGTTGACCTGGCCGCCGGCAATCGCGGGCGCTTGCTTGCCGGAAAGGACAATGCGCATATCATCGGGCTCCGGCGTCAGGCAGAGCGCCTCGCCGGGGGCGAGCTCAATCGTATTATCCTTCTCCGTGACTGAAATCTCCCGGCCGGTCAGGAGATCGGTCAGGCGTTTCTGGCGCAGTTGCGCGTCGGCCTCGGACCAGTTGACCGGCTGGACCGATTTATCGTCCAGGTTGACAAGCGCGAGTATTTTTTTGCCGGTCGGCGGATGGTGCCGGAGCAGCGCGATGCTGTTTCCCTTGCCGCGCTGGATCAACTTCAGATGCGCGCCGTTGAAAAACGCGGGGTGTTCGCCCAGGATGCAATTGAGCCGGGCGATGAAATCAACCTGGTTGACCGGATTGTCCCAGTTCAGCGAGGTCATTTTATGCACATCGATTTTTTCGGTGGCCAGCCATTCGACCCCGTTCGCGAAGGCAAACGCGCCGTTGCTTGAGCAGAGCGCCGAAAGGGCGGTGCGCAGGCGCGCGTAGGCAATCGAGCGGGCCGCGAGGCGGTTATTGTCGTGCGTTTCCGCGAAATTAACCAGGAGGCCTTCGTTTTCCGAGACCTGAAAGGCGAAGGAAAGGTAATTTTCAACCTGGGCGCGGTCATAATTTTGAAAGAGCTCCGAGTAGGCCCAATTCAGGTTGGAAACATTCAGGAGCGCCTTGGTCGCGTCCATGCCGCCGCCGAGTCCTTCCAGCAGGAAAATGGCGTCCGGGAATTCGCGGCGGACGCAGGCGACGATAAATTCCCAGGCCGGGACGGGAATCATGTACCCGGCGTCGCAGCGAAAGCCGTCCACGCCCCGCCGGCACCAGGTCAGGAATACCTCCGCCAGGTAATTCCACAGCTCGGGCCGCTTGTGGTCAAGCTCGGTCAAATCCGACCAGGTCACGCCCCACGCGCCCGGGGAACGGATGGCCCCGTCGTTGTCCCGCACGAGCCATTCGGGATGCAGGGCATGGATCTTGGCCGCCCAGCCGGTATGATTGATGGCGATATCCAGGAAAAGCCGGGCGCCGCGCGCGTGCACCGCGTCAACCAGCTCGGAAAATTGTTCGAGGGGCGTGGCCTTGCGGTCAAACTCGGCCAGGGCCGGATCAACATCCATGAAGTCCAGCGCGGCGTAAGGACTGCCGAACTCGCCCATCCGCCCGTAGACCGTGGGCGTGGGATGGATGGGCAGGAGCATCACGATCCGGCACTTGAGCCGGCCGACGATGAAATCCAATTGGCGGATCAGGTCGCGGAATGTTCCCGAGGGGGGAATCACGGCAAACCCGAGATCCTCGATCAGGCGGCATTTGTCATGTTGTCCACGGCCCTTTGTCAAATGCGCCGGCTGGCGTTCCTGCCCGAACAGCCGCACAAAGGCGTTATAGATGCTGTTGCCGCAGCAGTATCCCGCCGGATGAACGTTAATGGATGTGTTTTCCCCCTGCGGCCACAGGGGAATTTTTGAGCCCTCCGGCAGGAAGAAAGCCTTGGCCTCAAAATGACCGACCTCGGTCAGCGGCAGGGTAAGCCGCCAGGTTTGCGGGTCGACGCTGATCATCGGAATGTCAAACCAGTCCTCGGCGAGTCTTTTCTGGTGGAGAGTGGTCTCGGCGACAATCGCGATGCGGGCGGCCTCCACGTGGCCGATATTCGTCCTCAGCCAGGCGCGGCCCGGCCGGTCCGGCGGAACACCGCGCAGCGTAAATTCCAGCGTGTCGCCGCAGAAAGACAAAACATGCTGGCCGGGATAGGGATTCTGTTCCATTATATTTTTCCGGCTTTTGGCATTATCATGTTTCTCCGCCGTCCGGGACGGATTCACGGCCGAGTTCCCCCACCCGTCTTGACTCGCAGACAGTCATGGGTTTAATTTGTTTCATACTATATATCCTGACCGGCTTGAATGCCAATGAAAATTTAAGTCCGGTCCTGCTTGCCATTAATTTTTCTTCCGTATATCCTTGCCAAACCATGCGACAAATATGGCAGAAAGACATTGCGGATATTTCGCGCGAACTGGATTGCGACCCGGCCCGGGGCTTATCGGCCGGGGAGGCAAATCAACGCCTGGGCAGGCATGGGCCGAACCAATTGCAGGAAGGCAAGAAGGAAGGACCGTGGGCGCTGTTTTTCGCCCAATTCAAGGATTTCATCATCTGGGTTTTGATCGCGGCGGCCATCGTTTCCGGCCTGATGGGCGAACTGGTGGACACGCTGGCAATTGTCGGCATTGTCATCCTGAACGCCGTCCTGGGTTTCATCCAGGAATACCGGGCCGAGAAAGCCCTGGCCGCCCTGCGCCGCATGGCCAGCCCCTCGTCAAAGGTGCTGCGCGACGGCGCGCTGCAAATCATCCCCTCCGCCCGGATCGTGCCCGGCGACATTGTTGAAATTGAGGCCGGCGATCATGTCCCGGCCGACTGCCGCCTGGTCTCGCAAACCGCCAATTTTTCCGCCGAGGAGGCGAGTCTTACCGGCGAATCAATGCCGGTTACCAAGATGACTGATCCTTTGCCGGATGCCGAACTGCCCCTGGGCGAACGCATCAACTTGCTTTTCATGGGCACATCCATTGTGAGCGGACGCGGCCGGGCGCTGGTGGCCGGCACCGGCATGGCGACCGAGCTCGGGAAAATCGCCGGCATGCTGCAGGAGCCGAAATCCGAAACCACGCCCTTGCAAAGAAAGCTCGCCGAGTTTGGAAAATTTATCGTCAAGGTTTGCGTTGTCCTCGTGACGCTGGTTTTCCTCCTGCAATGGTGGCGCGGGGGTTCATTGTTTGATTCTTTCCTGACCGCGGTGAGCCTGGCCGTGGCGGCCATTCCCGAAGGCCTGCCGGCGGTGGTGACGGTCGCCCTGGCGCTCGGAGTCCAGCGCATGGTCAGGCGCCACGTCCTGATTCGCAAGCTGCCTTCGGTGGAAACCCTCGGCTGCGCAACGGTGATCTGCTCCGACAAAACCGGCACTCTGACAAAAAACGAGATGACCGTGCGCCAGGTTTATGCCGGGGACCGATTGTTCCAGGTCGGCGGCACGGGCTATCAGCCCGCGGGCGATTTCACGCTTGGCGGACAAAAGATCAGGCCGGCCGATTTTCCGGAACTGATGGCGACCTTGCAGGGAGGCGTGCTCTGCAATTCAGCCGCATTGCGGGAAGACCACGGGCAGTGGAAGATTGTCGGCGACCCGACCGAGGGCGCGCTGCTGACCTGCGCGGCCAAGGGCTCTCTGGAGAAAGAAAAACTGGATATATCCCACCCGCTGCTTGAGGAGTTGTCGTTTGATTCAAAGCGCAAGATGATGTCCATGATCCGGAAAGCGCCGGAAGGCAAAACTTTCGCGTTTGTCAAGGGCGCCCCCGATATCCTCCTTTCGCGCTGCACGCGCCGGCTCACGCCGGACGGCATAAAGGACATCTCGCCCGGTGACAAATCTGCCATCCTGGAGGCCAACGAGCAAATGGCCTCCCAGGCCATGCGGGTCCTGGCGGTGGCGTTCCGCGAATTAAACGACGTTCCCGGAAACATATCGGCCGACACGGTTGAGAACAACCTGACATTTGCCGGGCTGGCGGCGATGATTGATCCGCCGCGCGAGGAAGCGCGCGAGGCGGTCCTGAAATGCAAGACGGCCGGCATCAAGGCGGTCATGATCACCGGCGACCATAAAAACACCGCCATGGCCATCGCGCGCGAAATCGGGCTGCTTTCCGAAGGCATGCTGGCGCTCTCCGGCGAAGAATTGTCAAAAATGAGCGACAAGGACATTGAGCAAAGCGCCGGGAAAGTATCGGTCTACGCGCGCGTGTCGCCGGAAGATAAATTGCGGATTGTCAGGGCCTGGCAAAAGCGCGGCGAAATCGTGGCCATGACCGGCGACGGGGTCAACGACGCGCCGGCCATCAAGGCGGCTGACATCGGCGTGGCGATGGGAATAACCGGCACGGATGTCACCAAGGAAATTTCCGACATGATTGTCACGGACGACAATTTTGCCTCGATCGTCGCCGCGGTGGAAGAAGGTCGGGGAATATACGACAACATCCTGAAATTTATCCATTACCTGCTTTCCTGCAACGCCGGAGAAATATTCGTTATGTTTCTCGCCTCGCTCGCGGGCCTGCTGCCTCCGCTCCTGCCCATCCACATTCTCTGGGTGAACCTGGTTACCGACGGATTGCCGGCGGTCGCGCTCGGAATGGACCCGGTTGACCGGAACATCATGCGCAAGGCCCCGCGCGCCCCGTCGGAACCGGTTGTCGGGCGGAAGAACGGTCTGATCATGATCATGCAGGGTTTGTTCATCGCCTGCTGCACGCTGGCCGCCTTCGGGATAGTGTTCTTTTATGAAAACGAGCCGATCGCCGAAGCGCGCACGGCGGCCTTCATGGTCCTGGCTTGTTCACAGCTTTTTCATTCCTTTAATTGCCGCAGCAATACCGAGTCCATTTTCAAGCTTGGATTCCTCTCAAACCCCAAGCTGCTCCTGGCGGTCGGCGTTTCATTTGTCCTGCAGGTTGTCATTACCGAACTGCCTTTCAGCCACGCGGTCTTCAAGACCACTGAGCTCGGGTGGCAGGACTGGGGATTGATCATGCTGCTTTCATCGTTCCCGCTCTGGGCAATGGAACTTGTCAAGCTGGTCCGGCGCCTGCATCTAAAAGGGCCGTGACAAGGACCTATCTCAGTAACTGAAATTAATTCGCGGGGAATAATCTATACTGGAGAGCCAGGCGCTCCAGTAACTGCCTGATTCCAGGCGGACCACCGGATCGGTTTTGCCGTCGCCGTCGTAATCGGCCTGGAAAGGCGCATAGTCTTCTCCACCCCAGCCCGTGACTGAAACATTGTAGTAGTCCGCGCTCGAAAGCCAGACGCGCCAAGTCCCGTTTGCCTGCTCATAGACCGCCGGGTCGGCTTTGCCGTCCCGGTCATAGTCGGCGGGAACCGGCATTGACCCGTTGCCGCTCCCCCAGCCCGCGACTGAAACTCCGTAGTAGTCCGCGCTGGAAAGCCAGACGCGCCAGGTTCCGCTTGCCTGCTCATAGACCGCCGGGTCGGTTTTGCCGTCCAGGTCATAGTCGGCCGGAACCGGCATATAATCTCCTCCGCCCCAGCCCGCGACGGAAACGCGGTAATAGTCCGCGCTCGAAAGCCAGACACGCCACGTCCCGCTTGCCAGTTCATAGACCGCCGGGTCGGCTTTGCCGTCCAAGTCATAATCGGCGGGAACCGGCATTAACCCGTCGCCTCCCCAGCCCGCGACGGAAACGGGATAGTAGTCCGCGCTGGAAAGCCAGACGCGCCACGTCCCGCTTGCCTGCTCATAGACCGCCGGGTCCGGCAAACCATCGCCGTCATAATCGGCGGGAACGGCTTCCCACCCCAACCCGCCAAGATCAAAGCTTATGACCGGCGTATAATTTATGCTTGATAAAATGACGTGCCAGGTGCCGCCGGATATATCATAGACGGCCGGATCCGCGCAGCGGTCGCCGTCATAATCGACGGAGACATTGGGCGAAGCTCTTCGCAAGCCGAAGGCCCCGCCGGCCAGGCAGGAATTGGCCAGCGTGTATCTGGCTTTGACCCAATAATAATAAGATGCCCAGGGAGCCGCCTCGGTATCGTAAAAACATGTGGACGTGGTCTGGGCCACAAACACGGCCTGGGCAAGGTCGGAAGACGGGCCCCGCCAGACTTCGTAACCGACGGCGCCGGCCAGGCTGGTCCACATTACCTTGACATAGCCGGCGTAAAGGCCGGCGCTGGCCGTTATATTCGACGGCGCGATGAGCGGAGTAAGGCCGGTGTTGCCCGCATTGCCGCGGAACTTCGGCCAAGGGCTGTCGGCCAGGCCGGCGCCCGTGCCGGCAAAAGCGTAAACATTGCTGTCGCGGCAGCCGACATAAACCGTGCCGTCGGAATCAAGCGCCGCGCCTGAATAGATCCAGTCGCTGACATTATAGACATGGCTGGTAGTGCCGTTCGGGTTAAACGCGTAGAACTTGTTCCCGCTTGAGCCGATGTAAATGGTGCCATCGGCGCCGATCGTGGGCGAAGCCAGCAGATAAAATGCAAGGTTTGGCGCCGACCAGACACGCTGGGTGGTTCCGTCCGGATTGAAAGCATAGACCATGCCGTCGGCGCAGCCGGCGTAGATGGTGCCGTTGGTCCCGATCGCGGGCGATGACACGAACCCGATCTCGCCGGCTTTCCAGACATGCCCGGTTGTTCCATCCTGATTAAAAGCATAAAATTTTCCGCTGACGCCGCCGGGATAATCCAGGCTGCCGATATAAATTACGCCGTCTGAGCCGATGGCCGGTGAAGAATAGAAAATATTGCCCTCAACCTGCCAGACGTGCTGGGTCGTGCCGTCCGGATTAAAGGCATAGAGAGCGCTGGCGCCACTGCCGAGACCTATGGAGTAAGCGCCGACATAAATCGTGCCGTCGCCCCCGATGGCCGGCGAGGAATCCATCCCGCCGCTGGTATGCCAGACATGCTGGGTCGTGCCGTCCGGGTTAAAGGCGTAGAAATTCGTGTCATAGGAGCCGACATAAATGGTCCCATTCCGGCCGATGGCCGGCGATGAATAAACTTCACGACCCGCGCGCCAGACATGCTGGGTCGTGCCGTTGGGATTGAAGGCGTAGAAATTGGCGTCACCGGATCCGCAATAGATCGTGCCATCCGCGCCGAGCGCCGGCGAGCCCTGGACAATATATCCCGTGCGCCAGACCAGGTTGGTCGTGCCGTTGGTGTTGAATGACCAGAGCGCATTATCCTGGGAACCGATATAAAAATCGCCATTGCTTCCAAGGGCAACCGTTGAATAATCAATAATGCCGCCTGTGCGCCAGATATGATTGGTTGAACCAGGAACACCCGCGGCCATCACGACCAGCGGATGGATGACTAATCCAATCGCCGCTGAAATGACGAAAATCCGTCCGAACCGCCCGGCTGAACCGCGTTGTTGAGCATGCATGTTATTCTCCTTGTTGGTTGACATCTTGTCTTGCCAATGAAGCAATCATATTCAAAGCACCAAGAATGAACAGAACGAGTAAACCAAAAGCATACTGTTTTATTTTTACCATCATTAAATAATATGTAAAGAAAAAATCTTTAATCGGCGCCGGGCCCTGGCGCCGCGCTTATCCCGACAATATAACAAAACTATTCCGACTTGATTTATTACTCGCGAATCGACATAATTCGTCATAAATGTCCTTGGAACAATGCGCTGTCACGCGCGATCCGGCGGAGCCGGGCCACTCGCGCGGGCGGAACGGTAAAATAAAATCCAGCATAACGAAAGAAAGGCATGTAATGAAAAAAATGCTCAAGATGATTTTTGGTATCATTATTTTACTGGTGGCGCTGGTCCTGATCGCAGCAGTAACGTTGCCGCTCACGATCAATCCGATCGTCAAGGCGGCCGCCTCAACCATCGGGCCGAAAGTTCTCGGCGTGCCGGTCTCGGTTGGAAATATCGCGCTCAGCCCGCTTGCGGGCCGCCTGACCATCTCAGAATTGAGCGTCGGCAATCCGCAAGGATACTCGGATAAACCCGCGTTCGCGGTGGAAAAGGTGGACGTGGAA
This sequence comes from uncultured Verrucomicrobiota bacterium, assembly GCA_964475405.1. Classification (GTDB taxonomy): domain Bacteria; phylum Verrucomicrobiota; class Kiritimatiellia; order JAAZAB01; family JAAZAB01; genus JAQUQV01. Next base: position 15,074 of record CAYYWX010000018.1, on the reverse strand, counting down.
CTGGACATCTTTTCGCTGACGAGCGACACGATCCTGGTCAAAAAGATACAGGTGGATGCGCCGGCAATTAGTTATGAAATAAAGGAAGGCGCATCAAACTTCGACACGATCCAGGCCAATGCCAGGAAATCGTCCGACGAAGAAAAGACGCGGAAACCCGCCGCCGTGAAATCCGGCGAGAAGAAGCCCGGCAAGAAAGTGATCATCGAGGTCTTTACTCTGAACGGCGCCAAGGTGTCCTACGCATCCACCCTGACACTCGGCCAGGCGATGACATTGCCGCTGGCGCCGGTGACTGTCAAGGACATCGGCAAAGAAACGGGAGGCGCTTCGTTTGCGGATGCCATCACCCTGATTGTCAACGAGATCGTCGGAGGTCTTGGCCAGGCGGTCAAGGCCGTGGCCGGCCAATCGGCCGAAGCTCTTAAAGGCGCGGCGAAAGGCTCCGCTGAAGCGGCCAAGGGCGTTGCCAACGCGGCGGCCGACACTGCCAAGGGCGCCGCCGATACCGCCTCCGGCGCGGCCAAGAGCGTCACGAGCGAGGCGAACGACGCGGCAAAGAGCATAAAGAGCATTTTTAAATAAAAACGACTAAGCGTGATACGGTTAATTAGCTGAGACAGGAAAAAAATATGCTTGGAAAAACATCTCCAAAAGGAAAAATAATGAACAAGATAAAATCAAAAATCAGTGTCGCGTTTTTTATCGCGGCTTTATCTCTGATTGCAGCGCAGGGAGCGGAAAATCCGGCCAATACCTGGACCTGGATGAAGGGCGCGACTATAACCAACCAGCACGGGTCCTACGGCACACAAGGCATGCCAGACCCGGCCAACACGCCCGGCGCGCGCTATTGCTCGGTATCATGGACGGACAACTCGGGCGCGATGTGGCTTTTCGGCGGCTATGGCTATGCCGCCTCCATAAGCGCAGGCCAGCTCAATGATTTGTGGAAATTCGACCCGGTCACGACAAACTGGACCTGGATGAAAGGCACAAATACCACAACCGGCCAGAAGGGAACCTACGGCACGCGAGGCGTGGCAGACCCGGCCAATACGCCCGGCCCGCGTCTTGACGCGATATCGTGGACGGACAACTCGGGCGCGCTCTGGCTTTTCGGCGGCTACGGCGACGACAGCATAGGAGGAGCCGAGGACTATCTCAACGATTTGTGGAAATACGATCCGGCCACCGGGAACTGGACCTGGATGAAGGGCGCGAATACAAAAGCCCAGCCCGGGACCTACGGCACGCAGGGCGTGCCAGACCCGGCCAACACACCCGGCGCGCGCTCTAGCGCGATAGCATGGACAGACGGCTCGGGCGCGCTCTGGCTCTTCGGCGGTACAGGCTACCCAGCCTCGGGAAATGAGGGTTGGCTCAACGATTTGTGGAAATACGATCCGGCCACCGGGAACTGGACCTGGATGAAGGGCGCGAATATAACCAACCAGCACGGTACCTACGGCACGCAGGGCGTGCCCGACCCGGCCAACACGCCCGGCGCGCGCTATCGCTCGGTATCATGGACAGACGGCTCGGGCGCGCTCTGGCTCTTCGGCGGCGAAGGCTACCCGGCCTCGGGAAGTGACGGCTGGCTCAACGATCTGTGGAAATACGACCCGGCCACCGGGAATTGGACCTGGATGAAGGGCGCGAATACAAGAGGCCAGTTCGGGACCTATGGCACGCAGGGCGTGCCAGATCCGGCCAACACGCCCGGCGTTCGCTATAACGCGATATCGTGGACGGACGGCGTCGGCGCGTTGTGGCTTTTTGGCGGCTACGGCTACTCCGCCTCGGGAATGGGTCGCCTCAACGATCTATGGAAATACAATCCGTCATCAATGAACTGGACATGGATAAAGGGCGCGACAAACGCTAATCAGAGCGGAACTTACGGCACGCAGGGTATGGCAGACCCGCCTAACACGCCCGGCGCGCGCGAGGGCTCAATAGCATGGACGGACAACTCGGGCGCGCTCTGGCTCTTCGGCGGCCAAGGTTTCATGCCCTCCTTTGGGGGTGGCTTTTTCAATGACCTCTGGAAATATAATTCAGGCGGATGGATTTCATGTGCCGATATTGACGGGGACGGGATTGCTGACCTTGTCACGGTTATAGGATCAAACTGGTACGCATGGTTCTCAACCTCGCAATATTTAGTTCGTTGCGGGCCTTATGACTTGGACATTTCCGGCGCTTCATTGACCGGCGATATTGACGGGGACGGACTCGCCGATCTCATCACGGTAGTGTCCGCCAGTGGCGGATGGTACGTCTGGTTCTCCACTTCGCAATATCAAGTGCGCTGCGGACCATATGACATGGGTATTTCCGGCACGCCCGTCACCGGGGACATTGACGGCGACCGGCTTGCCGACTTGATCGTCGTGTCCGCCAGTGGCGGATGGTACGTGTGGTTTTCCACTTCGCAATACCAGGTGCGCTGCGGACCATATGACATGGGTATTTCCGGTACGCCCGTCACCGGGGATATTGACGGCGACCGGCTGGCCGATTTGATCACCGTCGTGGGTTCCAATTGGTATGTCTGGTTCTCCACCGCCCAATATATGGTGCGGAGCGGACCGTTTGACTTGGGGTTATCCGGCACGCCAGCCACCGGGGACATTGACGGCGACCGGCTGGCCGATTTGATCACCGTCGTGGGTTCCAATTGGTATGTCTGGTTCTCCACTTCGCAATATCAAGTGCGCTGCGGACCATATACTCTGAGCGCGCCATAACTTATACGATGGCGGTGATTTTACCGAACAGATGCCGCCAGCCTTGGCTCTATTTTCTTTTCAACAAAAATTAAAATTATCGTTGATTATAAATGGTCCGGCAGATACTATCCTCCCCGTTATTGCCGCAAAAGATACTTTCATGGCGAGATAGCTCAGCCTGGAGCAGCGGACTGCCAGCCGCAGGCTGGTCCGCCTCAGGCGGAAAAATCCGCAAGTGTTTTTGATTGATTTGATCGATAAATGGCGAGATAGCTCAGCCTGTCCTCCGTAGCTAGGGGGTGGATAAAGGGGAAGCGCAGGAAGATTGGTAGAGCAGCGGACTGCCAGCCGCAGGCTGGTCCGCCTCAGGCGGAAAAATCCGCGTGTGTTATTGATTGATTTGTTTAATGAATGGCGAGATAGCTCAGCCTGTCCTCCGTAGCTAGGGGGTGGATAAAGGGGAAGCGCAGGAAGATTGGTAGAGCAGCGGACTGCCAGCCGCAGGCTGGTCCGCCTCAGGCGGAAAAATCCGCGCGTGTTATTGATTGATTTGTTTAATGAATGGCGAGATAGCTCAGTTGGTAGAGCAGCGGACTGAAAAAATGCAGTGACCTGCCTTCCCTTTTGAAATCCCCTTTGTTTTCAAGCCTTTGCGTAAACCCATCGTGCAACAAAATGCTAATAAAATTTTCATTCCCCAACATATCTGTCACGGGAAAATGTCACGTGGCACGAGATTTTAATTTCCTGATTCGGAATTATTGAACCTATTTTCCTGCTACTTTCTGCTCCATTATTTGAGTGACTTTTGTTGTCCCGCCAGTCCTGCCAAGTACATTCGCATATTTCCGCATTGCCAACGTTATCTTCATTGCATTCATCTCGCTAATACCCACTGTTCTATATCTCGGAATATCAATTAGTTACACTCAGTTTTGGCTTGACTTTTGTATTTTTTATGGTATCCTGTTGGTAAGTTTGAGAGAAAGAACAGTTAGATACACAGGAGGCGGCATATGATAAATGCCAAAAATAACCCTTACCGAGCTGGATCATATTCCCAGGTTTATAATATTTTATTTCAACACAGACAGAACGGCATCAGCAGAATGGCATTGTTGAAAAAAGTCATGCGAGTCAGCAAGAAGCCAGAGAAATATTGCAAATATAATATCGCCATTGTGAGTAGTCCCAGAAAAGATGGCTCCGCCCACAGGTCTGCGAGAACCGCATCAGACATTTACTTTGTGGAAAAACAGAACGATTGGCTTAAATTGCATCTTCGAGATACTACCGAGCAGGACTTTAAGGAATTTAATGAGGGTTGAACCTGATGACTGGAAGCCCGCTCCTATTTCTTCCGCTCCATTTCCGCAATGACATAGCGTTTGAGATGGAAGGTGACAAGCGCAACATCCTCTACGGCCAATTTCGCCTGGCTGTTAGCAATGAAAGTAGGCAGCGCCTTATGGTTCAACACCCATACATCTGCATTTTCGGGCATCTTTTTCACAAACCAACCTGGGAAAATCACGATGGGGAAATGAGACATTCGTGGAAATAATTACCCCTACGGGCTCTCCTCCTCCTGTGCCGACACCTCTTCCTGCATTTCCGCAGACAACTTCGGTGAAAACCATCGTTGGGCAATGAAAGTCGGGACAACGGCTGTGGCAATAACCACGCCCACGAGCACGGAAAACTGAGCGGAATCAATATATCCTGCCTGCAATCCATATAAAGAAGAAATTGTTCCAAATGTCAGCCCTGTGCTCATCAGCAATGTAGTATAACTGGCGTGTTCCTTGATATAGTGCCGAGCAACTGTCCAGACGCCGATGAACTTTGCTCCCGTTTTTACGGCAAACAAGACCAACAGCAATGCCCAGTTGGACGCCAAAAGAGCCAAAGAAACATTCATCCCCCCCTTGATGAAGAAGCAGGGAGTAATCATTGCAAAAGCCACTATTCGCAGTTTTCGTTGAAGTTCCTTGTGCTTTTGGAACATAGGAGCCAGCATAAGCCCAAGGACAAATACGGGCAAGACGGCTTGGCTCTGCCCCCATTTTCCCAGACTCATCAGGACAAACAAAAGCAGGAATAGAAGTTTTATTTCAGGCTCAATCACCCGTGCTCCATACCGCTCAAATATCCTGGGAAGGAACTTCGGGGCCAAAACAATCAACACGGCAGACCCAACCAGAAACCATACGGTGTTCATACTCCAAGTCGCAAATGATAATGACAACGCAATTGCTGTTCCAATGTCCGTAATGAAGGTTGACGCCATAATGATTTTGCCGATGGGGGTTGCCGTCATTCCTGTTTCAACCAGCACGGCATACACCACCGCCAACGAAGTCGTGGACAGAGCACAGCCCGCAATCAGGGACGCCTTCCAGGTCCAATGAGCAATCCAGTAGCAGTAAGCAATGCTGGCTAGATATGGGATTAGAAAGGAAAAACCGCCTATTAAAATGCTCTCCTTCAGCTTTGACTTGAGAATTTGATGGTCAACTTCTGCCCCAGCAAGGAAGGTCAGCAGTATCCCGCCAAAGCCAGCCATAAAGTCCATCCATTGCGGCGATTGAAGGTGCAGGAAATTGCCAGCAATGACACCGATTACAATTTCAATGATGGCCGCTGAAAGGGCAATTTCCACGGAGATGACGCTGGCCAGAAATATCAGCAAAGCGATTGTAGTTGCCACATAGATGTCCATTTTTACCTCCAAAAACAAAAAAACTCCTACCGAACCGTTAAGTCCGATAGGAGTTATCAATCCGTCCAAGGATAATTCCAGGTGAACTCCATCACCTTTTTGTCATTTGCTTTTGAAAAGATTTATATTTTGCCGCTGTGCCTGTGTCAAGTTTAATCCAAGAATAAATCCATAAATTAAAATAATCCCTGCCTGGCAGACCTTGTATCTTGGCCCAGGAATTTCTAAAACCGCCTGTACGCTCTCAAAACTATCCAGGGCTGTCAGATTATGCCTGGGGATTTCAGAACTTCTACGGGCAAATATCCTCGCCATGCCATCTGAAATCCGCTATCCTGATCCCCGCAATGAAGCAGGTTGCATTGTTTGTCATTAAACCTGGAATTCATTGGCGTTATTCGGGATAAGCCGACCAGTGTTAGCGTCATAACAACAAGTTCGACCAACAAGAAAAATGAAAGCACGAGAAAGCGGAATGCCAGTCGAGAAGATGTGGCAGACATTCTTTAGTCCCACCGAGACACTCCAAGCACTTGGTTTGCACCGAAGCATGGCGAATGTCGTGGACTTCGGCTGTGGATACGGGACATTCACAATCCCCGCCGCCCAACTTATCAACGGAACTGTCCACGCATTCGATATAGAACCCGAAATGATTGAAGAAACCAAACGAAAGGCAGAACGGACTGGACTCGCAAATATCAAACTCTACCTGCGTGACTTCATCACAGATGGCACTAGACTATCCGATGCATCCGTTGACTATGTGATGCTCTACAATATTCTTCATACAGAAGACCCCTCCCGACTTCTTTTCGAGTCGTTCCGAATCCTGCGTGAAGGCGGAACAGTTGGCATTATGCACTGGAATTATGACCCCAAAACCCCTCGTGGTCCTCCTATGAATATCCGCCCCAAACCTGAACAATGCGCACAGTGGGCTGAGACAGTCGGGTTCATCATCACAAAAAGACACGTCAACTTGCCTCCGTATCATTATGGAATCGTGGCAGAAAAAGAAAACAAGAAAGGAAACAAGAAATGAAGATAGGAATTGTGATTTACTCAACGGATGCGGAAACGGTGTGGAACGGATTTCGGTTCGGTGTTTTCTCGATCAAACAGGGTGACAAAGTAAAAGTATTTCTAATGGCAAGAGGAGTAGAGTGCGAAAAACTGAACACCGAGCAATTCAAGGTTACTGAAATGATGCAATCCTTCGTGGACGCTGGCGGACAAATCCTTGCCTGCGGCACCTGCCTGAAGCTCCGACATTCCGAAGGATCAGAGCTTTGCCCACTTTCCACGATGAAAGACCTTTATGAGATCGTGAAGGAATCGGACAAGGTGGTTTCATTCTGAAGAAATAAGACGGTTATAGCCTTTAATCAAAGAATGCATTTTCCTTGGGTAACGGGTATAAGCCGACAGGAAACTGGGGCATAATAACAAGTTCGAGGAAGAGGCAAACAAATGAACAAATGTAAGTGCGACAACTGCAATGAGTCCACTAATGGCGACTTCGTCCCAGGTCACGATCAAAAGCTGCGGGCCAACTTGGAACAAAAGGTGGGCGGATTGCTATCACTCAAGCAACTGATCATTGCCTGTGAGAAATATGCAACAGGTAAAAGTTCAGAGTCAGAAGTGCTTTTAATGATCCGACAACTCTTTGCTCGGAAAACGGATAAATGATTCGGGAGTTGATTGCAAAACAATTTAGCATTGTTTACGGACATTAAGATTGAGGAAGACCAAGCATGAGCGGCAAGGCAAATGTGGCCAGCGTCTATTTTGATCAGAATGTCTACGATTTTTGCGCTGACAACATTTCTTCTGTAGACCTGCGAAAGATACTCCATCATAAGAACCATGAATTAGTGCTTGGAACGCTTGATATTCTTGAAGTGGCATCTTGTTTCAAGAGTGGCGAGAGAAAGAACACGGAAAGAGGAAAATTATTATCACAATACTTCAAATCATTATTGCCAATCAAGATGCTTCTCGACATCAGTGGTCTTTTGCGGAGAGAGGTTAGACAAGCCATTGGGCAACCCGCTGGGTCCATCTATTATGAGGGAAATGATAAAAGACTGTTCGAGGAAGAAATCCAAAAATTGACATGTGGCATTTACGATAAAAATGCAAGCGACTTCATCGAAAAAGACTGGGGGGGCAAGATTGATTACAGACAACAGATAGAAGACTGCCTCAGCAAGGCAGGCGCAATTAAACTAAAGGACATACGGAAACAGGCCTTTTCCGATTTTATAGCGACCCACAAAGTTAATTATGAAGCTTTTAGAAAACAATGGGTTCGCTGCAGACTTGATGTTCTCCTTGACCGTGACAGTATGCCTAGCTGTATCATTAATGCAACCGTCAAGAGAATTGTGAACAAACCGCATAGATTCCCGTGCTTTACACTCGGACCGAAGATTGACTTATTTTTTTTCTTTAAAATGGGACGAGACGGAACTTTTCCTCATGACATGCTGACCGATCTTAAGCATTTCCTTAGTGCTGTCTATATAGACATTTTTGTCAGCGGAGATCAGAAACTTATCAAATATGCTAAAGACATCTGTCCCGAAAGGATGATCTGCAAATCTGACGATTATTTTCGGGAATTCATGGTTTAACTTTAACCTTTATGCCTCAGAACACCTCAGGACTACATCTATAAATCTCCTGTCGTCAGCTAATCGTCCAGATAATATCCATTTTGACGGCTCACTCCTGCCGTAATACTGATCCAGCAAACATTATCTGCCTGCGGCGACATACTTGCCCATTACCTGAAAAGCTATTGGTTATAATATTGCCTCTTTGACTGCCCATCAATCATATTCAACGCATTGCCTGTTCCAGAGCTGCACTCCCTTCTTGCACAAGGGACGCCAAACCTGCCCACAAGAAATAATAATATTTATGTCGTATTCCTCGTCAGTTGTTAGAAACAAGTGATGGTTTTCAATCTGATACGACACAATCAGGTTGGATAATAACGGCAAGAGCACCTTTGTTGATACTATCTTGGCTCTGTTGTGCGATTATTCTCAGAAGGCTCCCACTTCCATGATTACAGCGAAGAAATACGAAACCATTCCCAACGACATAGCCAGGTTGTTCGGGGCCAGGTTTGTTGTCGTTGCCGAAGTGGAGGACGGAAAGCGGCTGGCGGAAGGCGTGGTGAAGGACCTGACTGGCGGCGACAAGCTTACAGCCCGATTCATGCGGGGGGAATGGTTTAATTTTATGCCTACACACAAGCTCTGGATATACGGGAACTACGAGCCAGTCATTAGCGGAACCGATCATGGTATTTGGCGTCGCATCAAAAAAATACCCTTCAACGTCACGATTCCAGACCAGGAGCAGAATAAACGGCTAAAGGATGAATTGCAGGAAGAAGAACTGCCTGGGATTCTGTCCTGGGCGGTCAAGGGCTGCATGGAATGGCGACGGACAGGCCTCCAGGAACCCAAGGAAATTCAAATGGCAACGAAGCAGTACAAGGAGGGCATGGACACAATTGGCATGTTCCTGAACGAATGCTGCCAGAAGGAAAAGAACGAGGTTGTGGCTGCTGGTGGACTGTATCGAGCTTACCAGGCATGGACGACAAGAGACGGAGAATACTGTCAAACACAGAAAAAGTTCTCCCAGTCGCTCAAAGAACGGGGATTTGAGCTGATCAAGCAGGCAGGAATGCGGGTTATTAAGGGCTTACGGCTGGTTTCTGCTGCATGAGCTGGATTGCTGGACGGATTGGACAGATGTTAAGCATTTTTCCATATATAGCACACACAGAGAAAAAGAAGAGGTAGAGGTTATATGGATTTTCTTATGAATCCGTCCAATCCGTCCAGGCGGTGAACCAACGGAATGAACTGAACAGCTATTTTAGTTGAAAAAATAATAAAATAAGGAGAATAAAATGAAAAAGAAAATTAAAGGAAAGGTCTACAACACCAGTAAATCAGAAGAAATAACACACTGGACAATTGGCAATTATGGTGAGATTGATACTCATATGGAAACATTGTACAGGGCGAATAATGATGAATTTTTTTTAGAAATTATTTATTTCCATGACGCATACGAGGGTGTCAAATCCGATATTCAATTGATACCTCAAAATGAAATATGGCTTTTGCTGGCCGAAAGAAAAGTTGCTCCAGATTGTATTCACAAATTTTTCTTGCAGGCTGCGCAAGTTGTTAAAAATGGTGACGTGATTGGTTTAATACGATTATTCTAGCCTATAAATACAATAGCTTGCTCCAAAACAGGTCCGCTTTATTTTTGACTTCCTGCCATTTTCCTGCCAGTTGCCAAAATAAACAGCCTCTAAAACGGTCTACAGCGGCCTTAAAATACTCCGTCCATATCTAGCATCCCCCGTTTTTTACTCCGCTCCTGGTCGCCGTTCACTTCTGATTCTCGCTGCTGCCGATGCGCCAACGCCCCGACTTTATTCCGTCTTTTCCATCAAAATATTATCGCATAAAAGATTTTTATTCTTTTTTATCAAATACAGAATTAAAAATTGTATAATGCTTAATATGGGAGAAGCATTAATAGAATTAACAAAAGAGATTTCGCCCAAGAAGAAAGATTTTAGCGGGCGTGATGAAAAAACCACGGATATCTGGCTGACGCCTCGGTATGTTCTGGAAGCCCTGGGCAAATTTGATTTGGACCCTTGTGCCGCCTCTAATCGCCCGTGGCCCACTGCCAAAAACCACTACACGGTAGAAGATGACGGGCTATCACGACCTTGGACTGGGAGAGTGTGGTGCAATCCGCCTTTTGGTGAAGGCCCAGTCTGGATTGAACGGCTGGCGCAGCACGGAAACGGTATAGCTTTGGTGGGAGCCAGGGTGGATACAATATGGTTCCACAAATTAGTTTGGAATTCGGCGGATGGCGTTTTCTTTAAGAAAGGCCGAATACATTTCTATCAAGAGAATGGGAAGCTGGGCAATAATCCACCGTTTCCCCCTTGCTTGGTGGCTTACGGCCAAAGCAACGCCGCCGTTCTGCGAAATCTAAAAACGGAAAAATTGAACGGGCGTTACGTGGATTTAAACCAAGGAGAAACATAATGAAAAACAAAATAGTCCAACACGGTAATGTCGAGCTGATATCTAATGCCTGTGCCGAAAATAAACTGCAAAAGTTTCAAGCGTTCTTTGATATCAATTTGCAGAAACACCTCCAGGCTTCATTATCAAATGGTCGTCAAGTTGAAGTAAAAACGCATTTCAACAATAACAATCATACCGAACATATGTGGGTAAATGTATTTGAGATAGATTTGACAAACAAATATCTCATAGGACGTTTAGCTAATGTCCCAACGCATGTTACCAACATCAACTGTGGCGACGTGGTGCTTGTAAAGTTCAAAGACATTTCGGATGCATGTGTTAAAAATAAGTCTAATGAAAATCATCGGCAGTTTACCGTAAAATATTTTCATAATAGTTCTATCATAGATTTCAGAAATGGATATTTGATTTAACGAGGAGAACAAAACAATGAGTAAAAAAGTAATGAAACTAGTTTGCCGCCACACGGGATGGATGAGGTGCAAGGTTTGCGAAAGCGAGCACCAAGCCATGATCATGTCAGGTGGGAAATTCCGTCGTGGGTCTTGGCAATGCGTTAATGGGTGCCAGCTGGAAGACTTAAAAGAGAAACCGATATCTGATCCGAAAGAATAATATCTTAAATATTGTGTTCAATGATAATAAATAAGGAGAAGCGCCATGATAGAAAATAAAGTTCTTTGCGAAAATGCACTTATTACTAAACATAATGTTGTTACGAGTGAGGTTAGACCAAGCAGCGTGATAGTTTCGCCATATTTAAACACCAGGGATGCGGCAAAATATTTAAGTAGAAGCGTTAGCTGGATGCTCAGGCAAAAAGACGTACCCTATTATCGGGGCAAGCCAAATCTCTATCGTATGTCTGATTTGGACAGATGGATGACAAACAAACGACGGTATGATCCTTTCAATTCAAGGTAATATTTTTATGGCGGTAAGGACACGAGAATATAACGATGATTATGGCAAAGCTGTCTGGGGTTATGATTTCTCCTTCCGCCGTGAGCGATATCGTGAGGCAGGATATGCAACTAGAGAGGAGGCTTTGTTTGCAGAAGCAGACGCCAGAAAAAAAGCCCGCTCTGGACAGAAAAGAATCAAATTATCTTCCTTGGAAACAATTATTACCGAATTTATTGACAATAGAAATGGTATAAAAGCCCCCAACACAATTGACCGAGAAAGACGAAGAGCAAGGGTCATACTAAAATATTTTCCAGATAAAATACTGAGCCGAATAACGAATGCTGATATTGAAAAACATATTCAGGCCAGACTTAAAGAAGGAAAAGCGCCCAGAACTATTAATCTTGAACTAACCTTCCTTAGCAGTTTATTTAAGTACGCCATTTCTCATAGTTATGCTTTTGATAATCCAGTAACTAAAGTCGAATATCCCACGGTTATCAAAATGAAGCGTTCCCTTCCCAGCGATGAATTTATTATCGTATTTCTTGAAGAAGCCGCAAAAACATCAACTGGCAAACAACTGGTCACATGGATTCTTGTCTCTATATATGCAGGATTGCGTCCTAATGAATCATTTCACTTGGAATGGCCAGATATTGATTTTGAAAACGACACCATTGACATTCAGCCCAAAATAGACACGCAACATAATGTGGAAAACCGACTTAAGAGCAGAAAATATAGGCCAGTGACAATGCATCCAGATTTAAAACCTGTTCTTCTTGAATGGCGAAAGGAATGGAATGCCATATTAGAAAATGAAGGGCAGAAACACGACTGGGTATTTTTCCATCCTAGACGTCATTATCTCAGGGCGAAGGGATTCAGAAAATGTTTTGAGGAGGCAAAGGCAAGAGCAATAAAAATAATAGAAAATAAAAACATCCAAGCAGGTATTAAAATGACATCAAAAAAGGTCGAAGGCTATAAAATGAAATTAACTCCATACACCCTCCGACATATTTTTACTACAAAAGCAATAAAAAGTAGGATGGACAGAGGTGCTTTAAAAGACGAGTTGGGGCACAGTTCCACTAGAATGATTGACGAATATTATTGCCATCTTGACCACGACTTCAGGATGGACGAAATGAAGAAAGTGAATATTGGATTGAAAAAATGTTCATGAACAATCAATTTGGAATATTTTCGTTGATTTTAAATGATTTAATATATAATCTGACCCTTGTTTCTGCAAAAATGAAATGTCACGTAGATGTCACGTGGCTTTTTGTGAGAAAATGCAGAAATTTTTATTGTTTATGGATTTGTTATAACTTATTAACATTTAATAAGTTATACCTACAAGATACATAATGGCGAGATAGCTCAGTTGGTAGAGCAGCGGACTGAAAATCCGCGTGTGGTCGGTTCGATTCCGACTCTCGCCACCTTTTCTTCCACTTGATTCCACTTGCCGCACACGTATTTTAGTCAATAGAATCAAGCATTACGCGAGTATGCCCGGATTTCGGCCTTGCGCTTGCCCGCCAGTCCGTGCTATTGCCGGTTATTCTGCTTGGGGGTTTGAAGTAGAAGCATAAAGGTAGCAGTCGGTTCCGATGTGTCCGGTGAAGAGTATTCTGGGCGGATGAAAATAGCCAGCGTTTGACGATCCCGGTCGCGGCCAACCTACGGCCAGCTGTTTTTCAGCATGTTTCAGCAACACGTTTTGTAGCGGTGTAGCGGCAAAACACCCTCTTCTGGTACGGCCAGAGTTTTGTGTATTTTGAGTATTTTGAGTATTTTGAGTAGCGTTGGCGTAGGTGATAAAATAATTGTCAAATATTTCCAATCCCCGCAATCAGCCTAATTATTTTCACCTTGCCGGCATCCTGCAATGCCCGGTAAACGACGTTTTTGACGTGCGAAACTGGCAATCGTCCAGGAAATACCAGACAGCCTTCCGCGTGAGATAATGACAAGAAGGGTGTTTTTTAACGCGTTGTAGCAAAAAAACACCGTCCAGAATCACGTATGAGGCTTGATCTCGGTTTGTCCCTTATCACGGCATCCCCATTTTTAGGCACCATAAATTGTTATGCGGGATGAGATATGCGCGGGAAGTGGCAACCATGACGGCGGTAATACTGATTCTCGGCGAACGAACAGGCATTATCATCCCGTTTATGCCGTCTTCTTGATATACGCATTCACCCCAACGACTACTGGCTGGCCTTCGATTATCAGGCTGGTCACCTGGTTGCCATGGGTACTGGCGACCATGAGCGTTTTACCACTGACGCTTGGCACTGGCGGGGTTTGTAGGTCAATTTCCATGATAAGCTTACCGTCTTTGATAGTTGCTTGCATGGGATCCTTTTGAACGCAGGTTTATTTTATCTTTTTGCCCGTAGCCTTCGATATTGTCTTGGAAGCCTTCTTGGAAACTTTTGCTCCCATGGCTTTTAGTGTAAACGTTCCAGGAGCCGTTTTTATAAACTCCTTGCAAGTATACAGCCGAACGCCTAGTTGTTTTTTGATATCCTTTGCATTCGTTTTATGTCCCACGGTTTTTAGTCCCTTGAGAATATCATTGATGTGCAACGGTTTTCCTGCCCGAGTAAAAACTTTAATCAGCGATTCCTTCAGTCCACTTTTACCCTTGACGCGCTTGACTTTATCCTGGGCTTTGGCTTTGACCTTCCTGCGACCAGCATTGGTCATAACACTTTTTTCACCCGTGATTTCGTCGCGTTGCTTTTTAAGCCGGACTATACTTGCTTCCAGTTTGTCAATCTGCGTGCTTATGCCGGAAGCTGTTTTTTCACGTATGGCGAGTTCCTTTTTCAGTTCAACTACGGATGATTGTCTTTTCATTGGTCTCCTTATTATTTTGGGTTTATAAAATTGAACATACACAATGTATCTATGCGCATCTTATTTTCTTTGTAGTGTTTTACATGCACTGATGTAAAGACCAAACACGTAGAAAGATACCAGAACCCTCGGAAATGCACAGAGGAAAAGGGAATAGGGTTTTATGTTGGCATGAATTTTCATCGAGAGAACACTCGTTTTATCAAAACGAACCCCACCGCTGGCATGGACAAGTCACGGCTTTTGTTTCTATTCACCGCCCGACCGCCAAGGCTGAATTGTGAATTACCGAAACCACAATTCCACAAACTCATCCTACACACCCAAATGTTAAGGTACTAATTACAGGGCTTCAGCCCCCGTTTGTCCCATTCCGCAGATCATCGTGCGCGGCGACAACTATAATTCCCCACTGACGACAATTATAATTCCCCATCTGTGAGGGGCAAATAAGATGCCATATCCAAGGAGGACCGAGGATATGACGATTACCCCAAAACAGATGAGGAAACTAATGAGTGAGTATCAGAAGACCGGGAAAGTGAGTCAGGCCGCCCTGCAGGCGGATATGGATCGGAAAACGGCAAGGAAGCTGCTGAAAAAGGAAAAGCCATGGGAAGACGGGCAGAGGCCGCGTTCTTGGCGGACCCGGGTAGATCCGTTTGATGCGAATTGGACTGAAGTGGAGGCGCATTTAAAGGATGCGTC
>CAYYWX010000017.1:0-59125 GCA_964475405.1 uncultured Verrucomicrobiota bacterium | reverse complement strand
TCAGCGGCATCGGCAGTTTGCTTGGGGTTTATGTGGGCTGGCGCGTCAATCGCGACTTTTTCAGCTGAGATACCGCGGCAATGTATTCGCAACTCGTTTTCAACATAAAGATACAGCTAAAAATCAGCATTAAGGTCTTAATTTCGGGCGTAGCTTTGAGCGAAGCCCGATGCAATCGTGTGGTGAATTCGGTTTCCGGCGACCTGCCCGCCATAGTCCGCCCATGGCGAGACGACGGCGGGAAGCCGGATTCTCCGCCACTGGCGGATCCGCCGGAGGAGGAGAAAAAGCAAGGCAAGCTTGGGACGAATGTGGCGTGCGCCGCGCAAAGCATCAGACTCGATTCTATGCGAGCGCGGAAAACCCACTCGTGCTACGTAGCGAAGCTACTTCGCAGAGTAGCACAGGCGGCCCAAGATCGCCGCCACCTTTTTCGAACCGAATTCAACACACTATGGAAGATAGCGCGCACAAACTGGCGCACAGGATTAGCCACGTTGGAATTTAAACATGGACACGATTGAAAAACTTAAAATTCTATCGGCCGACTCGCAGTATGACCTGGCCTGCGCCTGCGGGACCACGGACCAGGAGCACCGGCACCGGGGCAAAGACGGCAAATGGCTCTACCCGGTGACAATGCCCGGCGGCGGCACATCCATCCTGCTCAAGACCCTGCTCTCCAACGCCTGCGCGAACGACTGCAAATACTGCCCCCTGCGCAGCGACACCAATATCCGGCGCTGCACGCTTGTTCCCGAGGAAACAGCAAAAATTTTCATGGATTACCTGAGGCGCCGGAATATTTTCGGCCTGTTCCTGAGTTCCGGGGTGATCGGGACTCCGGACCAGACCATGGAACGCCTGAACGCCGTGGCCTCCATTCTCCGGCGCGTCCACCGGTTCAGGGGTTATATCCACCTGAAAATTATTCCCGGCGCCTCCGACGCGGCGATTCGTGAATCCATTTCGCTGGCAAGCGCCGTCTCGCTCAATATCGAGACTCCCGGCGAGGAGCATTTCCGCAAATTATCCAGCCGCAAGCATTTTTTGGAAGACATCATCCGCCCCCTGAAACTCATCTCGCAATTGACCGCGCGCGGCGAGCGGCACGCGCGGGTCAAAACGACCACGCAGTTCGTGGTGGGCGCCTCGGACGAAACCGACGCCGAGATCGTCCGCTACATGTTCGGGCTTTATGACCGCCTGCACATGCGCCGGATTTATTTCTCGGTTTACCAGCCGGGACTCGGCGCGCCCGGCATCCCCGGCGAAGCGGCCGGGGCGCCCAAGGCGGACGAGCGCTTCATGCGCGAGCACCGGCTTTACCAGGCCGATTTCCTGGTCCGCAAATACGGCTTCAAGGCCGGGGATTTCACGTTCGAATCAAGGAACAATCTGCGGCTGGACAAGGATCCCAAGGAATGCTGGGCGGAAAATCACCCTGAATTTTATCCGGTCAATGTCAACCGCGCCGACCGCGAAACGCTTTTGCGCGTGCCGGGGTTAGGCCCGCTGACGGTTTCGCGGATATTGGACCGACGCCGGGAAGGACGCCTGGGCGGACTGGATGAATTGAAACTGCGTGGACAGCGCCTGCAAAAAGCGCTTGAATATGTCCGGTTTGATTAGAGCAAATATTTACAAACTGCCCTGGATAGCCACAACCCAATGTGATTGCGTTATTGTCATTCCCGCGAATGCGGGAATCTAGAATATTATTATAGCACGGACCGTGGCATCGTCCATCTGTAAAGGAAATACTGGATTCCCATTTTCATGGGAATGACAGAATTGGAAAACGTGAGCAATCCATTCACTGACATTTCATAATTTTTACGCGCGATATGGATTGTTGTCATGCTATCGTTATAAATGGCATTAAAAAATAATTGAAAAAATATATTGATTTTTTAGACTAATCATATATATTTCTTGAAGTCTATAGATTTACTAGGAATACAATGAAAGTATCAACTAAAGGACGTTACGCGGTCAGGTTCCTGTTGGACCTAGCGTTGCGCGATCAATCCAAGCCGGTCTCGCTTAACGAAATCGCAAGGAGCCAGGATATTTCCGAAAAATACCTCTGGCAGATCGTCGCCAATTTAAAAACCGCCGGATTCGTCTCGGCCGTGTCCGGCAAACAGGGCGGATTTTTGCTGGCCAAACCGCCAAGCCGGATTTCATTAAAGGACATCCTTGAAACTTTGGAAGGCAACTGCGACCTCGTTGACTGCGTCCATGACCCGGCTTCATGCAAACGCAACCCGAACTGCGCGGCCAGGGAAATGTGGCAGGATGTCAGCAGGCGGATCGCGGACGTGCTCACATCCGTCACGCTCGCCGACCTTATTTCGCGCTCAAAAAAACGCCGCGACCAGGAAGCATTATCGTATTTTATTTGAAAGGAAACTCTTTGCGCCCCATAGGGCGCAAAGACTGTAGCAGTTTTCCGCCGCTGGCGGATCCGCCTACGGCGGAAGACTTGCAGACTGTTAGTCCGAAACATGGAAAACGTATTTTAAAATGCCGGAAATACGGTTTTATCAATTAAACTAATATTGATTTACCTAATAGTCTACAGCCTATAGCCTAACAACCTGAGCATCCTATGGATGCTCAAGAAAGGAAACAAAACATGGCAATCAAACCGGATATCATCAAAACAATCGGCCGCACACCGCTCGTAAGAATCAACCGGCTCATAGACCCGGCCGAGGCGGAAGTTTTCCTGAAAATGGAATCGCACAACCCCTACTCCAGCGTCAAGGACCGCATCGGCGCGGCGATGATCGAGGACGCCGAGCGGCGGGGAATTCTCACGCCGGAAACCGTGATCATTGAACCGACCAGCGGCAATACCGGCATCGCCCTGGCCTTCGTCTGCGGAATCCGCAAATATCGCCTGATCCTGACCATGCCGGATTCAATGAGCATCGAGCGCCGGACCATGCTCAAGGCGCTCGGCGCCGAGCTGGTCCTGACCCCGGCCGCAAAAGGCATGCGCGGCACGGTTGAAAAGGCGCAGGAACTCCTGGCCGCCACGCCGAAAAGCTGGATGCCGCAGCAATTTGAAAATCCGGCCAATCCCGCCGTCCACGAGGCCACCACCGGCCCGGAAATCTGGGCTGACAGCGATGGAAAAATTGACGCGATCGTGACGGGCGTCGGCACCGGCGGGACCATCACCGGCATTACCCGCTTCATCCGGGGCAAGAATCCGGACTTCCTGGCGATAGCCGTGGAACCGGCGGATTCGCCGGTAATCAGCGGCGGAAAGGCCGGGGCGCACAAAATCCAGGGCATCGGCGCCGGCTTCGTGCCCAAGAACCTGGACACCTCCCTGCTGGGCGGCGTGGTGACGGTTACCAACGACGAGGCTTTTGACTGGGCCCGGCGGCTTTCGCGCGAGGAGGGCGTCTTCGGCGGCATCAGCACGGGGGCGAATGTCTGCGCCGTGGCAAAGGCCATCAAGCAGTTCAACCTGAAAGGCAAACGGATCGTCACGATCGTGGCGAGCTTCGGGGAACGGTACTTGTCCACTCCGTTGTATTCGGGAATTAAATAAGTTCAGCAGGATACTAAGGTTGTTAGACTGAAGGCTGTTAGTGTCATAACCATAGGAGACAACGAAGAAAATAAGATAACAATGCGTCACGCCGCTCGCGGAGTCTGGTGACGCTCTACAACCGTAGCGCCGCACGGAGAACGGACTAAGTCTTACTCCGCGCAACCGTTGCGATTGCGCGGAATGAATCGCAGGGCGAACGAAATTCGCACTGCTAATAAATAGTACAGGTAATCATAATAATGCAGGCAAACAATACAAAGCAACCTTTCCCCGGCCCTTCGGCAGGGGAAACGACGGTACTGCGCTGGCTGCGCTCGGAAGGCTCGGCCCTGCAATCGCTCTACGCCGAGGCGGACCGCGTCCGGCAAAGAAACGTCGGCGACGCGGTCTACCTGCGCGGGATCATCGAATTTTCAAATATCTGCAAAAAATCATGCTCCTATTGCGGGATCAACAAGGGCAATAAAAAAATCAAGCGTTACCGTATGGCCCCGGAAGAAATCATCCTGCAGTCCGGCCGCGCCCTGGAGCAGGGCTGCACCTCGGTCGTCCTGCAATCCGGCGAGGATCCCTGGTTCACCGTTGAACGCCTCTGCGGGATAATCCGGGAAATCAAGAATAAATATCCGCTGGCAATCACGCTTTCAATCGGCGAGCGGCCCTGCGAAGAACTGCTGGCGATGCACCGCGCCGGCGCGGACCGCTACCTGCTCCGGTTTGAAACGTCCGACCCGGAACTGTTCGCGCGCCTGCATCCCGACGACGTGCTTTCCGAACGCCTGGCCTGCCTGGAGGCGATCCGGGAGGCCGGATTCCAGCCGGGCAGCGGATTCTTGATAGGATTGCCGGGCGCCGGGGATGAAATTATCGCCCGTGACATAATTTTCGCCACGCGGCTGGGGCTGGACATGATCGGCTGCGGGCCATTCCTCGCGCACCCGGACACGCCCCTGGCCGAGAGCTCGTTGCTGGCCGACCGCGAGGTTTATTTTAAAACAATCTCAATCCTGCGCCTGATGAACCCGCGGGCGCATATCCCCGCCACGACGGCCTTTGACGCCATGATGCCCGGGGCGCGCGACCGCCTCCTGACCGTGGGCGCGAACATTATCATGCCGAACATGACCCCGCGGCGTTACCGGAAGCTTTACATGCTTTACCCGAACAAGCCGTGCGTGGACGAGGATGACACTCAATGCGGCGCGTGTTTAAAGCGGCGCCTGGCCGCGCTGCATCGTCCGCTCGGAACGGATTTCGGCCACGGCTGGTCGGTGCGGAAACAGATAAAATCACGAACCACGAAAGACAAGGAACTAGTGTAATGTAACTGAATTAAATGAACTTATGAGAATGAAAAACGCCTTAAAATCATGAGTTTGTCATTCCGAGCCAAGGCGAGGAATCTCGTTATTGTTGAGATGCTTCGCTAAGCTCCCGCCGTCGCAAATATGCTATGGCGGGCAGGCAGCATGACATGCTATTAAATACATATCTGAGCGAAACACTAGAGACGATTCACGCTTAACAAACTATGAACGCTGAACTTTGAACGGTGAACCTTGAACTCTGAACGAATAAACACATAGAAAGGAAAACATAAAATGAACAAACCAGGATTAAGCACGTTATCTTTGCACGCGGGACAAGTCCCCGACCCTACCACGGGCGCGCGGGCCGTCCCGATTTACCAGACCACGTCCTACGTGTTCAAAAGCACGGAGCATGCGGCGAACCTCTTCGCCCTGAAGGAATTCGGCAACATTTACACGCGCCTGATGAACCCGACCAACGACGTGTTTGAAAAGCGGGTCGCCGCGTTGGAAGGCGGCACCGGCGCCCTGGCCGTGGCTTCCGGCCAGTCGGCCATTTCGTATGCGCTGCTGGCCATCACGCGCCTGGGAGATGAAATCGTTGCCGCCAATAATCTTTACGGCGGATCGTATCAGCTCCTTCATTACACGCTCCCGAAACTGGGGCGCACGACGAAATTCGTTGATTCCCAAAAACCGGAAGCCTTCCGCAAGGCCATCACGGATAAAACGCGCGCCATCTACGTCGAGACCATCGGCAACCCAAAACTGGATGTGCCGGATTTCGAGGCGATCGCGAAGATCGCGCACGAAAACGGCATCCCGCTCGTGGTGGACAACACGGTCGGCATCGGACTGGTAAGGCCCTTTGAGCACGGCGCGGATATCATCGCCTCCTCGGCCACGAAATACATCGGCGGCCACGGCACCTCGCTCGGCGGGGTGATCGTTGATTCCGGCAATTTCAAATGGAACAACGGCAAATTCCCGGAATTCACCGAGCCGGATCCGAGTTATCACGGCCTGGTTTACTGGGACGCGCTCAACAACGTCCCGGGAATGGGCAATATCGCTTTCATCCTCAAGGTGCGGGTGACGCTCCTGCGCGATATCGGCGCGGCCCTGAGCCCCTTCAACGCGCATGAATTCCTGATCGGCCTGGAGACCCTGACCCTGCGCCAGCAGCGGCATTCGGAAAACGCGCTCGCGGTCGCGCGCTGGCTGAAGAAGCATCCGCTCGTCAGCTGGGTCGTTTACCCGGGACTGGAGGATAATCCCAACCATAAACTGGCGGCCAGGTACCTGAAAAAAGGGTTCGGCGGCCTGGTCGGGTTCGGCATCAAGGGCGGACTGGAGTCCGGGAAGAAATTCATTAATTCCGTGAAACTCCTCTCCCACCTGGCGAATATCGGCGACGCGAAGAGCCTCGTCATCCACCCGGCCTCCACCACGCACCAGCAGTTGACCGAGGCCGAGCAGTTGGCGACGGGCGTGACGGCCGATTATATCCGGCTCTCGATCGGGCTGGAGGATATCGAGGATATCAAGGCCGATATTGACCAGGCCTTGCAGAAGACGGTATAAAAGAAGGTTCCCGCCGTCGTCTCGCCATGAGGCGGACTATGGCGGGCAGGCGCCGGGGCAAAGGCAGTAGGCACAAAGTCAGAGAAATTGGGTCTTTGTTTTTCCGGTCGTTTAGCCACGCGGCTGACCATTGTGCACAGGTGACGTTAATCAAGATGTCATTCCCGCGGAAGCGGGAATCCAGTATTGACTTGCCGGTCCTTTGAGCAAAAACATCTGCCTCACTCATCACACAATCATGACTACTAAAAAACGAATCGCGGTGGGGTTGAGCGGCGGGATTGACTCCGCCGTGACCGCCGCCATCATGCTCCGCGAGGGGCACGAAGTCTGCGCGGTCACCATGCAATTCTGGACCGGCCGGATAAAGCTCCAGCCCAACGGACGCGCCGCCTGCTTCGGCCCGGGCGAAGCAGATGACATCGCCGCGGCGGGCGAGGTCGCCAAACACCTCGGCATTCAGCACAAGGTCATCCCGCTCGCCGCGGAATATGAGGGCAAAGTCCTCAATTATTACCGGAGCGAATACCTCGCCGGGAGGACCCCCAACCCGTGCGTTGTCTGCAACTCGCTCATCAAGTTCGGCGCGTTATGGGACGCCCTGGAACGCTCCGGGCTCGGCTGCGACCAGCTCGCCATGGGCCATTATGCCCGGGTTGAGCATGACCCGGCCACGGGCTTGTTCCGGCTCCGGCAGGGAGTTGATAAATCCAAGGACCAGTCGTATTTCCTCCACCGCCTGGACCAGGCGCAACTAGCCAGGGTCAGGCTGCCGCTCGGCGCGCGTCTCAAACGCGACGTCGTCGCGGAGGCAAAAAAACTGGGATTGCCGCGCGTGATCGACAAGCCGGAAAGCCAGGACTTCATTGAAAGCGACGATCACGCGGCCTTGTTTGACGCCGGCAAAATACGTCCGGGCCCGATCGTGGACTCCGCGGGAAAAGTCGTCGGCACCCACCGCGGCCTGGTGCACTATACAATCGGCCAGCGCGACGGCCTCGGGATCAGCGCCGGGCAGCGCGTTTACGTGAAGGAGATTATCCCCGCGACCAATACAATCGTCATCGGCGAACGCTCCGACATGCTCCTGCCGGAAGCTTCCATTGCGGAAATTCACTGGATAGGCAAAACTCCGCCGGCGGAAAAATTTGACTGCCTCGTGCGCCTGCGCTATCGTCATGCCGGAATTCAATGCAAGGTCACGCTTGCAGGCAATAAAAAGGCAAAGATTGTCTTTGACGAGCCGCAATTCGCCGTCACGCCCGGACAGGCGGCTGTTTTTTATCTAGGCGACGAGGTCCTCGGCGGGGGATGGATTGTGGGATAAGGTGAAAGGCTGAAGACTGAAGGCTGAAGGTTGAAGGTTCAGGGTTCAGGGTTCAGGGTTCAAAGTTGAATGTTGAAAGTTCACAGTTCGGAGTTCAAAATCTAGAGCAAAAAAAACAGAAATGACCCCCATCCAAGATAAACTCCGCAAATTGGAAAAATGCCTGCGGGAGATGAAATCAGCCCTGGTGGCCTACAGCGGCGGACTGGACAGCGCATTCCTCGCGGTCGTTGCCGGCAAAGTTCTTGGCACAAGGATGCTGGCCGTCACGGCCCTTTCCCCTTCCCTCGCCGACCGCGACCGGCATGACGCGCGCGCCGTGGCCAAATCATTCGGATTCAGGCACCGGACAATTTCCATCAATGAATCGCGCGAGCCGCGCTACGCCGCCAATCCGAAGGACCGCTGCTACTACTGCAAGCACGCCCTCTTCACCCGTCTGCAAAAAATGGCCAGCGATAATGGATTCAAATTTGTGGCCGACGGAACCAACACCGACGACCTGCGCGATTACCGTCCCGGCCTCAGGGCCGCGCGCGAGAATGACGTCCGGCACCCGTTGCAGGAATGCGGGTTTGGCAAGAAAGATATCCGGCTCGCGGCGCGCCGGCTGGGGCTCTCCATCGCCGAAAAGCCGGCCTCCCCCTGCCTGGCTTCGCGCTTCCCTTACGGCACGCCGATCACCACGGCAAGACTGCGCTCGGTGGACGCCCTGGAAACAAAAATCCGCCGGCTGGGTTTCAGCGATTGCCGCGCGCGGGTTGAGGAGCGCGGCATCGCCCGGATCGAAGTGCCGGAAAAAGAATTGCAATTGATCGCAAATGCCGCTATACGTAGGTCAATCGTGATCGCGGCGCGCCGGGCCGGCTTCAGGTACGCCGTCCTGGATTTAAACGGATTGCGGAGCGGGAATTTGAATCGAGGAATCAATTCAATTAAACGGCATGGCAGAAATGCCGCCGCCCTGCTTTAATTGCCGATGGTAGGGCGAGGGCCGCCCTGGCCGAGCTCGGGCAGGCCGGCCCCGCCGCATCATAAGGATTGCACCATGAACATTACGGTCAACGGGGAAAAGCAGGACGCGCGGAACGGGGAAACCCTGGCCGCGCTGGTCAAGAAACATAACCCGTCAAACAAGCGCGTGGCCGTCCTCCTGAACGACGAATTGGTTCATGCGCATAAACTGGCCGATCATCTCCTGAAAGAAAACGATCGCGTGGAAATACTGACCTTTGCCGGGGGTGGCTGAGATGAAATTCACCGCCGCCCAACTCTCGCGCTACGCGCGTCAATTCTCCCTCACCGAAATCGGCGAGGCGGGCCAGGAAAAATTATCCCGAGGCCGCGTGCTGATCGTCGGGATTGGCGGACTCGGCTCGCCCGCGGCCTATTACCTCGCCGCCGCCGGCATTGCCACCATCGGGCTGATTGATCCCGACGTCGTGGAACTCAGCAATCTTCAGCGCCAGATCCTCCACTTCACGGCCGACCTCGGGCACCCAAAAACATCGTCCGCCTCCGAGAAACTAAACATGCTCAACCCGGATGTCCGGATACTGACATATCCGAAGCGCCTGACTTGCGAAAACGCCCCGGCAATCCTTCGCGATTTTGATTTCGTGATTGACGCCACTGATAATTTTCCGTCCAGGATCATGATCGCGACCGCCTGCCATGCCGCCAAAAAACCATATTCGCACGCCGGAATTTCGGAATTCTTCGGGCAGACCATGACGGTAATTCCGGGCCGGACGGCCTGCTACGGCTGCGTTTTTGAATCGCCGCCAGAAGATCCCAAAATTCCCCAGGGGCCGCTCGGGGCGGTGCCGGGCGTGATCGGCTGCATCCAGGCCGCGGAAGCGATAAAGTTCCTGCTCGGCATCGGGAATCTGCTCACGAACCGTTTGCTTACTTTTGACGCCCTGAAGATGAAATTCCGGGAAGTGCCGTTAAAACGGAATCCGCTCTGCCGTTTGTGTAGGCAGGGGTGAAAATCCTAATAACCTTGAACCTTGAACCCTGAACCCTGAACTCCATTGATAATCCGCTTAATGCGGTTTTTCTCTTCCGGACTTGCCTTGCTCCCGGCCCAGACGCCATCAAGCAGTGAATCGAGATCTCCTTTTTCGGTCTCGGCAAGCATTTCCAAGGCCGCCTTCGCGCCCAGCGCGTAACGGGCCGGGTTGATCCCCTCTCCCAGGGCCAGGCGCATCGTGCCGACCAGGCGGTCATCCCAGCCCAGCTTGCGGCGCGGGTCGCGCACGACCCTGTCAACCGCGTCGCGCAGGTGCGGGTTGAGCATTCTTTCCAGGAGGTCCTCCACATAGGCGGAATATCCGGCCGGCGTGAAAAGCGGGTCCAGCCCGCGATATTTGCGGCACAAGGCCCCGCCGGATTCCTCCGTAAACGCGCCCCGCGCCAGGGCGAGCAATGACGCGTCATCGGCCACCTCCGACATGAACCGGCACTTTTCGCGTCGCGCCAGGTAGCCGATCAGGGCGTGGGTGGCGTTATGGCCGTAGAGCTTTGCCTCCTCAAATGGCAGGAGATCAGTTTTTTCCTCAAAGACCGTTATACCCCGCTTGAAATCCGGCCAGCGAATTTTGGAAATCAATATGCGGTTGAACTCCTCCACCAGGAAACAGCGGCCGGCATCGCCGGCCACCCGCACCAGGTCCTGCTCCTTGATCTGCGCCTCATCGGCGACAACGCCGCTCATCTTGCCGATGACCGTGTTCAAGCACTGGACCAGGCTCCCGGCTTCAGCCGCCGTTTTCCCAATGGATTTGCCGATTTCCTCCCAAAGGATCTCGGCGGCATGGTTGTGATTCTCGGCGGCATAAATGACGGCGCGTCTGCCCCGGCCGGCGGCAATGCGTTCCCGTAATCCTTCGCCAAGGAGGGCCGCCACCGATTTTTCGCCGCCGGTCGTGTAGAAGGAAACGCTCGGCAAGGCGGTGGCGATCTCGTCGGCCTCGGCCAGGGCCGCGATCAATATTTGGCGTTCGCCCTCGTCATTCGGATTGAATATTTCCAGGCCGGAGACGGCGCGGCGCTCCCCCCCCGTTTTTGTCGCCACATTGACCCAGCATTTACCCCCGCCACG
The DNA here is from genome assembly GCA_964475405.1 of uncultured Verrucomicrobiota bacterium. GTDB lineage: Bacteria > Verrucomicrobiota > Kiritimatiellia > JAAZAB01 > JAAZAB01 > JAQUQV01. Next base: position 48,224 of record CAYYWX010000017.1, on the reverse strand, counting down.
CCGCACCGCCGCGACAATGTCCGGCATTACCTCAGCCACGACATAGCGGTCGAAATTGCCGGACGAGAACGCCTCATAGAGGAAGAGTCCCGCCTGGATAGGACCAAACCCGATTCCTACAAAAGTTTTTTTCATTTGCTTCCCCGCAAACTATCAAAACAGGCCGTCATTGTCATTGGAAATAAAACCAGCACGACGCTCGCACCATGCTCCATGCCAATTTTGAGATAGGTTCTAAGATCCCCTCCACTGGACTCGTTCCGAAGTTTCAGAGTGAAGGGGTGGCCCGCCTGCATCGCTATGCGAAGCATTGCGGGCAGGCGTAAGGCCGGGGTGGGTTTGATCTGGCCGGATCAAAGAATTTGTTTTACACCCCAGGCATTGACTGGCAAGCCGGGAAGGGATATGATGACGGCACTTAATTGACACATACCCGGGCTTCAACATGGCAAACGAAATTGACATCCGCAAATACCTGCAGAAAATCATCGAGCGCCAGGACCTGACCGCCAGGGAAATGTCTTGCGTCTTTGACCTGATCATGGAAGGCCAGCTCACCCCCGCCCAGACCGCTGCCCTGATTTCCACCCTGCGCATGAAAGGCGAATCGGTGGAAGAAATAACCGGCGCCGCGATGGCCATGCGACGGCACGCGGTAAAAATCGACACGGGCGGCCTGCCGGTGGTTGACACCTGCGGCACCGGCGGCGACGGCGGGAACACGTTCAATATTTCAACCACCGCGGCCTTTGTCGTGGCCGGCGCGGGCGTTCCGGTCGCCAAGCACGGCAACCGCGCCGTCTCCAGCAAATGCGGGTCGGCCGACGTTTTGGCCGAGCTCGGCGTCAACCTTGAGGCGCCGCCGGAGGCGGTTGAGGAATGCATCCGCTCGGTCGGCATCGGTTTCCTCTTCGCGCCCAAGATGCACCCGGCGATGAAACACGCCGCCCCCGTGCGCAGGGAGCTCGGCATCCGCACCATATTCAACATGCTCGGGCCCTTGACCAACCCGGCCAACGCCCGCGGCCAGATCCTGGGCGTATTCTCGGCCGAGCTTACCGAGCCTTTCGCCCGCGTGCTCAATTCCCTCGGAAGCAAACGCGCGTTCATCGTCCACGGCAACGACGGCCTGGATGAAATAACGACCACCACCACCACCCGCGTTACCGAGCTCAACGCCGGCAAAATCAGGACCTATGAATTCGACCCGCTTCCTTTCATCGGCGAATATCAGCCGATGGGATTGCTCGCCGGCGGCGACCCGGCCAAGAACGCCGCCATCCTGCGCTGCGTCCTCGCCGGCGAGACCGGCCCGGCGCGCGACATTGTCCTCCTGAATGCCGCCGCCGGCATCGTGGCCGGCGGGAAAGCGGACACGCTTAAGGAGGGCCACCGCCTCGCCGGGAAATCAATTGACGACGGCAAGGCGCAGGCAGCGCTCGACGGCCTGCGTGAATATTTGAAATAAGGATTGCCTGCGCGCGTCCGTCCAGCCTGTAGATTATAATGGACGGCCTGGCGAAGAAGTAGAAAGATTTTCATTCCAGACGCACCCGCGAAACGTCCGGCCTGAAGATTGGGCCATGGTTCGTGCCATGCGCTGCATTTGAATCAATATGGCAATTTTATTCGCAAACGGCTCCCTGGCTAACCGCTTTCTCATCTCCGCTTTTTCCCGAATCAGAGCGTCAGGGTTCATTAAATTGACTCCATTTTCCCAGAAGGCCGTATGTGCTCAGAATTTGCTCAAGATGTCCCTGGTCCAGCTTCACAGCTTCATTGTTCACAACCAGATCAAGCTTGGCGCGATCCTTCGGACGATACAGTTTCAGCATGTTTGCGACAAGGTATTCGAGCGTGATGATCCTGGTCGGCACGCCGTCTATGACAACTTCCCGGGCGTTAGCCAGCGCCTCCGAGAGAAGGCCGTCGTCCGCAGGGATAAACTGCACAGGCACACCCGCGATCATGATCTGATCTTCTTTGCCAAAGCAAAATCCCAGCTGTTTTAACTCCCGATATACCGGCGTCGGATCAAGCAATAATCCGCCGCTGTGGGGAAACACGCAAACAACATCAAAGTCATACGTCAAAACCGGCTCGGAATAATACAAGACTGCCACTCCGCCGCCTATGGCGTAATCCGTTAATAATCCCTTATGTTTCAGCTCGTTAAGGACGCGCAATACGGGGCCGATAACATCCCCGCGCATTGCCATGGCTGAAGCATCATTTGGATCATTATTATCCATACCACCTCTTACTTTTTATGAAAGCTATCATAATTGCGCGCGAACCGCAAGATTGTTTGACCGGCGATGAATTTTATGAGAAACTAATGCGGTTTGAACATGAATGATTTTCTAAAAAAGATAATTGCCGGGCGGCGGCAGGATGTCCGCAAAGCTGAAAAAGAAATACCCCTTTCCGCCATCCAGAAAACGGCAAAGGAACGGGGCAAGATCAGGTCGCTTGTCGCCCGCCTTCAGTCGGCGCCCGACCTCAACCAAGCAATGATCATCGCCGAGATAAAAAGGGCCAGCCCCTCCGGGGGCGTCCTGCGTCCGGATCTGGACCCGGCCGAGCTTGCCCGCGAATATGAAGCCGCCGGCGCCGCGGCCATTTCCGTCCTCACCGAGCCGCATCATTTCCTCGGCTCGGACGGCGATCTGCGGACGGTCCGCCAGGCGGTCAAAATACCGGTCCTGCGCAAGGATTTCACCGTTGACCCCTACCAGGTTTACCAGTCGGCCGCGCTGGGTGCGGACGTCATCCTGCTCATCATCGCTGCGCTGGACAAATCGCTCCTGAAGGAATTATACCATGCCGCCAACGAGGCCGACCTGGAGACGATCGTTGAAATTCACACCCTGCCGGAACTGGAAATTGCGCTCCAGTTTCCCCGGGCGATTATCGGCGTCAACAGCCGTAACCTGGCGACCCTCAAGACGGATCTCTCCACCGCGGTTGTCCTGGCCGGCGCGATCCCGAAGCAAAGGATCGCGATTGCGGAAAGCGGAATCACAACCAGGCGCGAGGTTGAAATGCTCGCCAAGCTCGGCTATCGCGGGTTCCTGGTCGGAACATCGCTTCTCAGGGAAAAATCGCCGGGAAAGGCGCTGGCCAAGTTGGTCGGCGCGACATAAAGAATGGAAGAAAAGAATTATAAACCACAGATTACACTGATAACACGGATATTGACTGTCCGACTGTCTGACCGTCTGACCGTCTAACGGTCTTACGGTATCAGCGCCATCCGTGATATCAGTGGTAAAAAATATAAATTTCATGAACAAAAAATACCGGCCGGAAATCAAGATCTGCGGGATCACCAGCCTGGATGACGCCCGGGCCGCCTGCGACGCCGGCGCCGATTATCTCGGCTTCGTGCTTTATCAAAAATCGCCCCGGGCGATCGCGCCCGCCGCCTTGCGCCGTTTAATAGGAAAACTTAATAGAAATATAAAATGCGTCGGGGTGTTCGTCAATGAACCGCCAATGGCGGTCGCCAGGATCGCGTCCGATTGCGGATTGTGCATTGTCCAGCTGTGCGGCGATGAATCTTACGCTGAATTCCGGTCATTCCCCATGCCGGTCTGGCGCGTGACCAGGATTCATAACGGACGCCCTGAACCGGATTTCGACGAATGGCCAGCCGTCCGTTATGTGCTTGATTCCAGCCATGGTAAAAATGGTAAAAAATACGGTGGGACTGGAAAAACCGTGGACTGGAACATTGCCGCCCGGCTCGCCGGAAAAAACAAGATAATGCTGGCCGGCGGGTTGAACCCCGAAAACGCGGTTGAGGCCGTGCGGATTGTCCGGCCGGCCGGCGTTGACGCGGCCTCCGGCGTGGAATCCAAACCCGGCAAAAAAGACCATGCCAAACTGCGTTTTTTCATTGAACTGGTTAAAAACGCGTGACATGATTTGAAGTTCAAAGTTCACAGTTCACGGTTCAAAGTTTAAAAGCAAGAATCAGAAGGCAGACTTGTCCACCGACTATCTGAGTGACGGCGGAGGGTCAGAGATCGGAGGTCAGCCGTCGTCGCTCCATAGCGACGCTTTGCCGTGCCGCGAAGGCGGAAGGTCGGAGGTCAGAGGTCAGAAAGAATGAAAAGCAAGCGACAACCGAATGGACGCGGTCATTTTGGACCTTACGGCGGGCAGTATGTGGCGGAAACGCTCATGCCGGCGCTCCGGGAAATTGAAACGGCCTACCGGGCGGCCGTAACAGACAAATCTTTCCAGCGCGAGTTCGAAACGATATTGCGCGATTACGTGGGGCGCCCTTCCCCGCTTTATCTCGCCCAACGCCTGACTTCAAAATACGGCGGGGCGAATATTTATCTCAAGCGCGAGGACCTGAACCATACCGGCGCGCATAAAATCAACAACACCATCGGCCAGGCCCTGCTGGCCAGACGGATGGGCAAAAAAGCCCTCATGGCCGAGACCGGCGCCGGACAACACGGCGTGGCCACGGCGACCGCCGCCGCCCTTTTCGGGATGAAATGCGACATTTACATGGGCGAGGAGGATATCCGCCGCCAGGCGCCGAATGTCCGGCGCATGGAATTCCTCGGCGCCACCATGCACCCGGTCAAAAGCGGCACGGCAACCCTCAAGGACGCCATGAGCGAGGCCATCCGCTCCTGGGTTGAATGCGTGGACACCACATTTTACGTGATCGGCTCGGTGGCCGGACCGCATCCCTACCCGCTCATGGTCCGCGATTTCCAAAGCGTGATCGGCAGGGAGACCCGCCAACAGATACTTGAAAAAACAGGCAAATTGCCGGACATGGTCATTGCCTGCATCGGCGGCGGCAGCAACGCGGCCGGGATTTTTTCCGAATTTATTGAAACGCCGAAAGTAAGGCTGATCGGCGTGGAGGCGGCCGGCGACGGCATCCACACCGGAAAACATGCCGCGAGCATCGGCACGGGAAGGATCGGCATCCTGCATGGCAGCAAGAGCTATTTGCTCCAGGATGAATACGGCCAGGTGCTCAACGCCCATTCAATCAGCGCCGGCCTGGATTACCCCGGGGTCGGACCGGAACACTCCTATTGGGCCGATTCCAAGCGGGTGGAATATTGCTCCATCACCGACACCGAAGCCCTGGCCGCGTTTATGGAGCTGACGCGCCTGGAAGGCATTTTGCCGGCCCTGGAATCATGCCACGCCCTGGCAGAAGCCAGGAAACGCGCGCGCCGGATCGGCCCCAGGAAAAACATCGTCGTCAACCTGTCCGGCCGGGGCGACAAGGACCTGGACCATATCCTGGCCAATATTGGGCCGGGGTTCAGGGTTAAACGTTAGCGGTTCACAGTTCAGAGTTCACGGTTCAGGGTTCATAGTTCAGAGTTTAAAAGAACAAACATCAGAAACCCTGAACCTTGAACGCTGAACGGATAAAACGGATAAATACATGAACAGGATCAAGTCAAAATTTGACGAATTGAAAAAGCAGGGCAAGAAAGCCCTGATCGGCTACCTGACCGCGGGCGATCCGGACATTAAAACTTCCGAACGGATCATGCGCGAAGCCCTGGCCAACGGCATTGATATCCTGGAGATCGGCGTTCCTTTTTCGGATCCGACCGCCGACGGCCCCGTGATCCAGGCGGCCGGACAACGCGCGCTGAAGGCCGGGACCAACCTGAAACAAATCCTCCGGATGGCCGCGAGTCTGCGCCGGTCGTCCGGCAACCCGTTCATTCTTTTCAGCTACGCCAATCCGCTCTTCTCCTACGGCTACGACAAGCTCTGCGCCGACGCCGCGAAGAGCGGCATTGACGGCTTGCTGGTCGTGGATTTGCCGTTTGAGGAGGCGGAGGAACTCAGGAAACCCATGCGCGCGCACGGATTGACTTTCATCCAGCTCATCGCCCCGACAACATCGCCCCAGCGCGCGATGAAACTTCTGTCAGGCGCGGACGGATTTGTTTATTACATCATGGTCAAGGGGGTCACCGGGAAACGCCGCAGGCTCAGCTCCGGCATCGGCGCCCACGTGGCCAGGCTGCGCGCCCTTGCCAAAATACCGGTCGCGGTCGGGTTCGGCATCAGCAACGCCACGCAGGCGCGCGCCGCGGCAAAGCACGCCGACGCGATCGTTGTCGGCAGCGCCCTGGTGGAAGCGGCGCGGAACAAAAAACTCAAGTCATTCGTGCGTGGCCTGGCCGGCGCGGTTCATTGATTTGATGACTTCCGCGACTGTATGCCGAATGACTTCGCCATCCGGCCGAGCAACGCCATATTGGCGGGATCGCTTTCGAAGTTCCAGGCTTCATGCATATCTATGCCGTCAAAGCCGTGTGTCCGGGTGACGTCCGACCAGAAACCGACCTGCTCTTCCAATTGCTTCGGGTCCTGAGGCAGCCATTCTGAAAACAGATAGAGCCTGGTTTTCCCCTGGCAGTACTCCCGGTAGTTCCGCGCCGCCCAGGCGTAAAGATTTTCCCCCTGCTCCAGCCGGATATCCGGCTTGGCATTCCAGTACTGATGTCCTGGTTGGGACATAAGCTCATAGTCCCCGACAATGAAGGCATCGGCTATGCTCTCGTCCACCATCGTTTTCCAGTGGTTGGTGAAGCGCACCACCACGTTTGTGCTCCAATGGGGATCTACCGCAAATTGCGTATAACGTCCCAGCTGCAGGCCAATCCACAGTTCCTTTCCGCGCCCGTGACAAATCCCGGCCAAATCGCGATAAAGCTGCACCATGGCCTGCCCCTTCAGGTCGTGCCAGGCCGCCTTGTCGAAGTCTTTGGCGGCGCGGATATCCACGCCGTACTTGTTCTTGAACGCTTCCACGACCGGCTGGCTGTAACCGTAGAAATCTTCCTCATGGGTGTTGGGCATGTGGCGGCAATGGCTGCTGGTGGAACAGTGGATGCCGTCGGCCCCGAGATCAAGCAGCTCGCGCGCCTGCTCCGCCCGGAACGCGCGCGCCTCCGGCCAGGCATAATCCATCAATCCATTGAAAAATGTTTTCCCGTCCTTGCCGACCCACCGGCAATGAGGGTGCTCGTCGAGGAACTTGGAGCGATAGCCCGGCATGCCGTCATCAAACAGATCAATCCAGCACAGCACCTTCATGCCATGATCGTGCCCGGCGCGGATGAACACCTCGGGCGGATTCAAATTATGAAGCACCCTCACGTATCGGTCCTGGTAGGGCTTTCTCTGCCGGATATATGACGCCATGTCCCCGCCGAAAGGCGACTGGCCCGGATGAGCGCGGGCGTGCGCCTCGTCGAACTCGCCGGGATAAGACAGCTTTGTGCGGTAGGGAAGCAAACCGAGAAAACCGCAGCGGACGATCAGCGCCTGGACGCCCTGCCGCTTCAACCGCGCGGCCAGGTCCTTCACATCGTCCCCGGTCATGTCGTGGTCGCGCAAGCACACCTCGTCGTTGACATCAATGTCAACGATCAGTTCCGGCCGTAATTTGGTTGAATTATCTTTTGCCATATGCATGTCCCTCGTGTTTCGATATTTTTTATGATTTGATAATCGTTAAACTAAATATCAGAAATTTGAAAACTCAGTGGCGGGGGATGTCCATGCCCGCCGAAAGATTTTATTGCGCGTTGCGCTCGGGCATTGGCCCGGTCACGGGAATCTCGCCGCGCAAAAGCCGCCCCGCCTGTCCCGTCAACCACAAATAATGATCGCCGGGCAGTCCTTCATAGCCAAGAAAATTACTCTCGCCCACGGGCGGATCATCCGTGCACTTGAAGATGGCGGTCCCTTCGTCAATCTCGTCAAACATCGCCACGTAAATCATTTCGGCACCGGATTTTTTGCACGCGACCGCCTGCGACCAGAGGAACCGGCCCTTCAGCCGCGGAATTTCGTCAAGCTTCGCGCTTATGCCGCGGGTCTTCATCAGGTTCTGCCAGCTGAACCCCGGGAAAATGACCGGGAGATAATCAAGCTTCTTCTCCTTCGTCCAGGCGATATCGGGTTTCATGCACCGGGCAGAATGGTTTTCCACCGTGAGGAGTGAATTATATCGCCCGACCGTCCACGGGCTGACAATGTCGGCCAGCAAAATTATCTCATGCAGTTTCTTGTCCATCACCGCGTCGCGCGTCATGGTCCGCCAATAGGCCGGCACGCCGAGCATGACCGTATTCCCGCCGTATTCCCGGTCGTCCTTGAGGAACCTGACCAGCTTTTCGCACTCGTCCAGCGAATATTTCCGCCCGTCATTGAAACCGATCCCCCATACCGCCACGACCGGCTTGCCGTTGTGATGCAGGTAGGCCTTGTCGCGCGTGATCTTCATTTTGCCGGCCAGCAGTTTCCAGTCCTCAATAACATATTTTTCTATTTCCCCGGCCTGGAGTCCGGAAAGGTCATACATTAACGCCCAGACCCGACCGTGTTGATTGGCGCCGGCCTGGACATTGGCCGTGAACACGTTGCCGTGATTGAGGCTTTTGGCGGTCTTGACGCTTGATCCAAAGCGCTGGAGAAAGATGCCGTCAATGCCGTGCTCCCGCATCCACCCGAAATGCCGCGAAACGGTGGCCGGGTTGTAAGGACTGAACAGATGGGCCGTGCGGCCGTCCTTGTGTTTGAAGCTGGTTGGATATTTCTCCGCGCCGGTCATCTCGCTCATATCCGGCCAGAGATCAAACGTGCAATGGCCCGGGCTGAGGAGCTTGTGCTGCTCGCCGTAATGGAACCATCCCCGGCCGGACCCGTCGCCCTCGGCGGCGAACCAGCCCTGGTAGCCGCACATGACCTTCCCCTTGAGGGTGGAGGCGTCAACCCCGTCCTTATGCTCCCCGGCGTATGGTTTCATCCGGGCAATAACATCCGCGATTGTCATCTTCGGCTCGTTCTCCTGCGCGTTGACCGCGCCGCAACCCGGCAAGATCAAAATAGCGGCCAGGCTGAAGCAATATGAACGCGCGTTAATCATGCGGCATATCTTAGATTATCGCCAAACCGGATGTCAATGGTTGATGCTCACCGATCCGGCCTCCCGGGGAACGACGTCCACGATAAATATATCCGGCTGGCAGTAGATCCTCACCGGGGGAATGGCCGCCCCTATCCCGCCCCCGACAAAAAGGTGGACGCCGTTGACGATGAAATGGCCGTGATCGAATCGCCGGCCGTAGACCGAAGGAATGACGATTGCCCCGATCACGGGGAGCCTGATTTGTCCCGCATGGTAGTGCCCGGAAAAGACGATGTCGCCAGACGCCCTGCTTATCCGGTAGATATTGTCCGGAGTGTGCGACAGCACAAGATGGAGCAGCCCGCCATCGCCTGCCGGGACGCTCATTGCCTTCGTTCCCCACGGATAGTCGTATCCCGTGACCATGATATTTTCATCGCCGACCCGGAGAGTGGCGGATTCGTTTGTCAGCAGGCAGAGCCCGCTCTCCCTGACGACGGCCCTGACGGCGTCCGCCCCCGCCCAGTGGTCATGATTGCCCAGGACGGCATAAGTCGCCAGCCTGGCGATGGGACGCAGGACCTGCCTCAGTTTTGGCAGCGCATTTATTGTGGTGATGAAATCGCCCGTGAAAACGGCAATGTCCGGCTTGGCCTGTTCCGCCGCGGTGACCACTTCCTGATAGTAATCAAGCGGCAAGTTTGGACTAACGTGCAGATCCGTCAGGTGAACGATGCGAAGTTGATCTCTGTTCCACTTTGCATGAGGCACCAGGAAGCGATGGACAATAAAATCCGTGGTCGTGACCGGGCGCATGATGCTCACGTTGTGCGGGATTGTATCAACCGGCCCGGATCCGGCGCTGGAACGCCGGACAACTGCCCTGCGAACCTCGCCGATCAGGACCAGGCACAGCAAAGCGAACGGAGCCAGTGCCCAGGGAAGGCGGGGAAAGAAAAAGCCCAGCGCCGCCGCGCCGCCGACCACAACGGCAAACGAAACAAGAATGAACGGAGTTTTCAGCTTCCTGTCCGCAATCAGGATCAGAAACCGATTGAGCACCATGAGAAAGACACAAAATCCGGCCGCGCCGTAGAGCATTATTGAAATGAATTGCAGGACCATGAGTCTCATCATATTCTCTCGCCTTATCCGGCCACCGGCTTACCCCGCATTTCTCACACCCGGAGTGTGAGAAATGCGCCCCAAGGGCTTCGGGCCTACTCCGCCGTAGCAAAGCCTCCTGGCTGCGAAGGCCGGGCGCGCCCTAAAAACAGGGCTTGCTCAGGGTTCACCTTTCGGCACGGCGCGGGGCAACCTTGAGCAAGGTGCGGCAGCACCGCGTCGAAACTTGTGCCGCAATCTTTTGCGGCACAAGCGGATTTCTCGCAGGCGCCCTTCGCCTGTGAGAAATCCGGGTTAATTCCGCCGGTCGCGATACAGCCAAAGATCGGACCGGGTCAGGCCAATGGCGTCAATGAACAACTGCAATTGCGGCAGGCGGTTCAGATCATTGAGCGAATGAGCGTCGGACCCGAACGTAAACCGGCAACCCGCCTGGCGGGCCAGCGTCAGCATCCGGATGGGCGTGTCCATCCGCCACTCGGTTTCGCGCGGGAAGCCGTTTCGTGACGGCGGGAGAAATGCCGCGGTGATTTCCAGGGCCACGCCGTTCTCCTTTGCCGGTCCGAAAACTTCCAGAAACTCCTCATCGGAAATCGCCGCGATGGCCGCGTCGTATAGCTCAAGGTAACCGCACGGAAAGAACGGATGCGGAATGACGTCCGCCAACCCGCTCCGGACAGCGGAACTGAAAAATTTAACGAGATGATCCGCCATGGCACGGGGAGTCCGGGCCGAGGGTTGTTCAACGAACTCCGTCATATGGAAGTGATTGCAGGCAAGAAGGACATAGTCAACGGTATCGGCAAAGGCCGGGGTAATGCCGAATTTTCCGGGCGCGATCGTCTCGGCCTCGCAGCCGACCAACACACGCCCGGAATATCCGGCCGTTTCAAGATCATGGCGAAGCCTATCCACCTGCCCCGCGCCCTGATTACGATACCACGCCGAGGGCGCCGGCAACCCGGGGTTCACCCAGACGTGATCGGTAAAGCCGACGGTGTTCAGGCCGGATTCACCCGCCCTCTGCAAAATATTGCGCGGCGTATGGTTGACCTTGTCGGCGCAGCAATTTGAAAGATACGTGTGCACGTGCAAATCATGATCGGGTCTGAGCATATTATTCCTTTATTTTTTCCTTCCCCGCAAGGTCTCCGGGCCATAGCCCCAACCTTTGCACGAGGGAACGTCAATCAGGATCAACTCGGAACGCTCGCGGGCTTTAAGCAGGAGCGGCTCGTCAATGTCAATGCGCGCCTGGTCTTTCGCGGACAGCGCCTTGCCATTAGCCGTTATCCGGCCTTCGGTCAGGTAAATGAATATCCGGCGTCCGGCGGTGGCCGCGTGCGTGACGCCTTTCCCGGCATCCAGGCCGCAGCGATAGATCGTGGCGTCCGTGTGAAATGTGACTGCTCCCGGGATGTTCCGGCCGGATGCCACGGGGAAAAGACGGTTATTCCAATCCCCGGCGCCAAAATTCTTCTGGTCATATGTCGGCGCAAGTCCTTCCTCGTCCGGAAAAATCCAGATCTGGTAGAAATGCACGGGCCTTTCCGCCAGGTTGAATTCGGAATGGGTCAGGCCGGTTCCCGCCGACATGCGCTGCACATCCCCCGCCCTGATGACGGCCTTGTTTCCCATGGAGTCTTTGTGGGTCATTTCGCCTTCAAGGACAATCGTCACAATCTCCATTTCCTCGTGGGGATGCGTCGGAAACCCCATTCCTGGTTCAACAATATCGTCATTAAACACGCGCAAGGCCCCGAACTGAATATTGCGCGGATCGAAATAATCTGAAAACGAGAACAGCCAGTAGGTCTTCAGCCATCCGAAATCAGAGAAATGACGCCTGTCCGCCTTGATTATTTCCATCATTTTTCTCCCCTCCTTTTTCGCGCGGGCCAAGTTACAAACAGACCAACTGTTATGCCTCCGTTTTGCCGGGAAGTTTTGCTCCCCAGTAAATGACGTCGTGCCGGTTATAATCAAAAGCAAAGTGTATGTACTCTTCCTTCTCGTCCACCACCCCGTCCGGGTAAGCCAGGTGACCCGGGTAATCGGTCAGGACCCGCTGGTACCCCCATGACTGCAGATCGTCGGAAGAAACCCATAACGCCAGCGGGTTGCGGTTGCACAATGCGTAATCCTTGGAGTTCGGATGGCTGGTCTGCGGGTTCGGGTTGTGTATCATGGCGATCCGGCCGTCGCGCAAACGAAAGAGCCTGAATTTAGACCCGGGATTGGGAATGTCCGTCTGCACGGGATCGGACCACGTCCGGCCGCGATCGGCGGATTCGCTGCGCCACAGCCGCCCGGTGCCGTCGGCGCGGATAAGCATCACAAGCCGCCCGTCGCGCAGTTCAACCACGTTGTTTTCGGCCCAGTAACGGCCCCGGACAAGTTGCGACTTCTGCCATGTAAAACCCCGGTCATGGCTGACGAGCGCGCCGATCCACATCTTCTCAAAGGAATTATCCCTGAGCGCCGACGCGTCCGGGTCGCCGGTCGGCGCGTAATACTGGAAGGGCGCGATCCAGTCGCCCCAGGATGCCCGGTAGATATTGCGCACGATACCCCGGCGCGGCAACGGAGTGAAAGGTTCCGGCTCGCTCCAGTTCCGGCCATTGTCCTGGCTGCGGATGGTGTAATTCATCCACTTTTCAAAAAAGCCGCCGTGAATGATGACAAAGACGGTTATCTCTCCGTCCTGGACCAGAACTTCCGACAGAAGGCAGGCCATGTTCTCCCGGCGCAGGACGACCTCCAGCGGCCCCCATGTTTCGCCCCTGTCCGTGGAACGACAGAGCGCCACGAAATTGACGACTTCCGGCTCTATGTTGCCGCCGGTCATGAAGATGACGACCCAGTCGCCATTGGGCAAAATTCGCAAGGTCTGGTCACAGCAGGTGCAGTTCGGAACCATGCCCTTGTAAACGAGCGCTTTCCTGTCTTGGCCATCTTTTTCATCCATGCAATTTGACATCAGATTTCCCTCTCTTGTGTTAATTCCCAGGCACCGATCGCTCGTCAAGGGCCGTCGCCACGCGCTGCATCTGCAGCAAGGTCTTTGCCGGGATGAGGCCGTCCTGGCCGATCGGAAGATTCAAAGTGATTGCGCCCTGGACGGCGTTAATGCGGGCAATCAGGCTGATCAACACCTCGTCGCTGTAATGCTGTTCCGGCAAAGCCGGCCCGGCAAACGTGGAATCCACCGGCAGGAGCCCGTGCCACTGGACCCCGTCAATGAACCGCGAGGAGGGCATGTAGGCGACCGGGGTTTCCTCCCACCAGCCCAGGCCGACGTCGCCGTTGACCAACACGTGGATTTCACCCGGATGGTAATCCTCCTGTTTCGTGACCGGCGCCAGTTTGCCGACGCAGAAAGAGCCGTCATTGAACGCGCAGATGGCGTCCGGATTACCGGCGCGCGCCGCGCGGATATAGCCGGCAAAATCAAGATTCTTATTGGGGAACACCGGCCACTCGTAACAGCCGTCAAACCACCATCCGTCCAGGCAGTCGCCAAGTCCGGCAGCGTATTCCCGGATGAACTTCAGGTAATTCTGCTGGAAAACACCCTGGGCAGGATCGTCATCCCGCCACCCGAACGCCTGGTGGACCTCATCGGACTGCCCCTTGACCTCCGCCGGCAGGTAAGCGATGAACCGCCTGCCCCCGGCCTTGAGCTCCCGGGCGATCTCGAGGGGAAGATTGCGACGCGAGGTGCGCCCCGGGAGTGCCCGGTCCATGAATGCGTTCGGAGCGCAATAATAGCCTGTGTTTTGTCCGATGGTAAAGATCAGCCAGCGCGCCCCAGTCGCCTTAACCTGCTCAATGAATCCCGCGAGATTGAAGTTATCCACGATCCGGTTGAGCCCGGCCGTTTTTTGCCCAGGCGTCCTGCCCGGCGCGTCAACCAGGTAATGAACCATGATCCCGAACTTGCCTTCGGCCAGCCATTTTGTCCGGTCCTTGTTCATAACTTTCTTCATCCCCTGTAAATTTTTATTTACCCGCCGCGTCCTGCAAGGCCGGCGGGCACCATTGCGCCCGCGGTAAAAGTTGCGGCGCGGCTTCAATCACGGCCAGCAAATCTTTCAAGTGTGCCAGAAAATTTTCCGCGCGGCGGACGTCTTGGATATCGTTCCCGAACGATCGGTGGATGGTTTCAAAACGATCCCGCAGGCGCTGGACGTCGGCGATCAACCCCCGCATGGCTGTGATGAGCGATTCGCGGCACCAGTTCTGCGCGAGCCGGTCGTTTGCCTGCTTCTGCGCGTAATCGTAAATCACGCCGATCCCGCCCTTCAGGTGAAACATCCGCATGGCCAGGGCGTCCACCAGGAGCGGGATATCCATGGCCTCAAGCAGGTGCCGCCGACGAGTGGCGGCGCGCTTCGCCTTGCGCCACTGCACCAGATACTGTTCCTTGGCCGAGATGAGGGCATCCGCGCTGCCAGGCGGCGCCACCGGCATTTTGGCGCCGGCCGGCGCTTCCAGGATTGCCCAGGGGCGGTCCAGCCGCATGAGGTTCGGCACAAGCCGCATGGAGTCCGGCAGCACGTTAATCTTGATTCCCCGGTCAAGGTAATGAACGAGCGGCTCATCAAGGCCGAAGAAAATCCGCGAAAAACGCCGGCCGATTTCGTCCGGGTCGTAACTGCGCCGCGTCCAGAGGGTCTCGGCCGACCTGGCAAAGTCAAGCCAGCGGTTGTTGAAGACTTCTCCCATCTGCAGGCTCCAGGTGCAGGTGAACGCTCCGAGCGCCCCGTTCTCCTTCGCCGCGTCAAAGAAGTTCCGGATATGGAAATCTATGCCGCGCGCCGGCCCCCACGGGCACCCGCGTTCGTCCGAATCCATCGCCGGCATGATGTCAAAACCCAGGGAACGAAGGTGCGCCATCTCCGCCGGCGAGAAGTGGGCGTATTGCCAGTCGCAGATTATGATCCCGCGGTCAAGGCTATCCAGGGCTTTGGACGTGTAATTCCGGCTGCCCCACCCCGTAACCCCGCCGTTGGCGGCGTGCGCGCCGGGGAAGCTCATCTTGTCCAGCAGCATGTCGCCCCAGATCATGGCGCGCCGGCCGCGCTCCCTGACATACGACGCGACAGCGTTGACATGGTCGGCCAGCAGGCGGCCCGGATGGCCGTCCTTTTCAATCCTTGCGCGGCAGGCCGGACAATGGCCGAGCTTCGGGACTTCGTCCATGCCAATGTGGATGAACGGCGTGTCAAAGGCATCGCACAGATCCTTGACGAGCGACACGACGAAAGGCAATGACTTGGGGTTGGAGGGGCAGATCATCTCCGGGTCAGAAAAGTCTTCGCGCACCCCCGCGTTCGCGGGCGCGTGCAGGATCTGCTCCATGTGCCCGAGCACATTCACCTGCGGAACCAGCGTCACGTAATGCCTCCCGGCAAACGCGCAAAGGTCGCGCGCCTCGTCCGGCGTCATCCAGCCCGGCTGATGCAGTTCGGGATGGGAAGGATACGCAAACCGGCCTTCCAGGTAGAGGTGCAGCATGTTCAGCTTCAGGGCCGTCATGTGCCGGATCACGTCCTTAATATGCTCGTGCCGGTAAGTCATGCCGCGCGCCAGGTCATACTGCAAGCCGCGCCAAGCCAGGTCCGGATAATCGCAGATGGTCACGCGCGGAAGCGCCAGGCCGGGAGAGGCCTGGTCCAGCATTTGCTTAAAAGTTTGTAGTCCGTAAAACAGCCCCGCCCGGCCGCGCGCCGTGACGCTCACCGTCTGTTTTCCGATCTTGAGACAATAGGCTTGCCCGGCACAGCCCGGCAAAATATCCCGGATGTCCTTCAGGGCATCCGGCGCAAGCTTGAGGATGACGGGGCGGCTGGACTTCATTGTCACAAGCGCCTTTTCCACGGCGGCCAACAATGATTTAGTGACCCGCAAGCCGCGTCCGTCTTCAAACGTAAGATGCTGCGGCGCGGGCAGGATCGGAATATCCTCACTTAATCTTCCTGACGACTTTGATTGCATAATCTTCGCTCTTTTACAACTGTGATCCCTACCCGGCGTCAAATACCGATAAATCCCATTTGTCTTTCCAGTTCACGCTTATGGACTGGTTGCTGCGATCAAGCTCAATTGGCAGCCAGACGTGGAGGGCTTTTCGCAAATCAGGTATCTCGGCGCCGGAAACGCTGTTGAAAAGATCGGCCATGAAGATGAACGCGTTTGTCCTGTCGGCCACCGGCAGGACAAATGTCACCTGCGAGTCAAAGGTCGTTTCTTCCTTCGGCCCCATGGCGAAAGGCCCCCCCGGCCGCCACGGCCCACGGATGCTCTTCGCCGTGAAATAAGTGTTCCGGTTGGGGGCCCAGCCGGTCAGTCTTGAACTCAATAAATAGTATGTCCCATCCGCCTTGAACATGGCCGGGGCCTCGCCTTCGGCGCCCTCCATCCGCTCCACCCTCGTCACGGAAAGGTAGTCATCGCTCAATTCATAGATCCAGACGTCTTCATGCCCCACCATCAGGTAGGCCTTCCCGTCGTCGTCCTTGAACAACCCCATGTCGAATCCCCGGATGCGGGTCGGCGCGTCGGCTGCGGCCCATTTCCAGACACGGTTCCAGAGTCCGGTCCGGTTCGGCGCGCCCCGCCAGTCAAGCTTGCCCTTCAGCCTGAAAGGGCCGACCGGCGAGTCGCCCTCCGCCACGACAATGTCGTTAAAGGCCTCAAAGTCCGGGGAAGTCAACGCGGCCATCAGTATATATTTGCCGGTCATCCCGTTCTTGATGATCTTCGGACGCACCAATCCGTTGAGCGGCTGCAGTAAATGGGCCGGATCGTAGCTCACTTCTGTCAGCACTGTGCTCTCGTGCTTCCAGCGATAGAGGTCCTTTGAGGAATAGATCGTGACCCCGAGGTTCAAATACCAGCTGAAAATCTGACCGGGGATTGAATTCGGCGGGATAGTGAGGCCGGCCCAGTTCATCCCGTACCAATAATAGACGCCGTCCTCAAAAAGGACTCCGCCCAGATGGGATTCTATCGGCTTTCCATCCGAATCCTTCCAGATTTTTCCGGGGGTGATCATCATGTTTCCGCTCATAAAGGCATTAAAAGAAATTCATTTCGTGACAAAATAAATGGTCATTTTTTTCTGAATGCTAAATATCGCCGGATTGAATGTCAAGGATTGATAAGAACGCGGTTGAGTTTTATTAAGATTGTCTAATTCATCCTGAAATATTATGCTTCCAGCTTCAACTTTGCCGGCAATGAAGCGGCTTGACAATCCCGGCCGGCAGCTGACAACGCGGAAAAAACAAGGCACAGGACCAAATGCGTAAAATTTTTACCGTTATCCTCTGGATTGGCATCGCTCTCCTGGGCGCCGTGGCCTATGGCGTGATCACCCTTCACCGCGGGGAGGGCCTCAATGCCGTTTGGATGCTGGCGGCCGCAATCTGCACCTACCTGATCGGATACCGTTTTTATCATAAATGGATCGCCGCCAGACTTTTGGCGCTGGATGACCGCCGCGCCACGCCCTGCGAAGCGCACGAGGATGGGCGCGATTATGTGCGCACCAACAAATGGATCGTTTTCGGCCATCACTTCGCGGCCATCAGCGGCCCCGGCCCGCTGGTCGGCCCGGTTCTCGCCGCCCAGTTCGGATATCTGCCGGGAACGCTCTGGATCCTCATCGGCGTTGTTCTCGGCGGAGCGGTCCAGGATTTGATCATCCTTTTCTGCTCCGTGCGCCGGGACGGAAAATCACTGGCCGAGATGGTGAAGGAAGAAATCGGATCCGCCTCCGGGTTGATCGCCTCGGTCGCAATCCTGTCCATCATGGTCATCCTGATCGCGGTCCTCGGCCTGGTCGTGGTGAAAGCCCTGGCGCACAGCCCCTGGGGCACGTTTACCATCGGCGCCACCATCCCGCTCGCGATGTTCATGGGATGTTACCTGAGGTATTTCCGGAAGGAAAAAATCCTGGAAATCACCGTGATCGGCGTGGTCTTTCTCCTGCTTTCGGTCTGGGGCGGGCGATTCTTTCACGAAATTCCCGAGCTTTCCAGGATGCTGAGCCTGAGCGCGGTCAACCTGGCCTGGGCCGTCATCGCCTACGGTCTGGCCGCTTCCATCCTGCCGGTCTGGCTCCTGCTCGCGCCCCGCGATTACCTGAGCACCTTCATGAAAATCGGCACGATCGGCGCCCTGGTCATTGGAATTTGTTATGTCCTGCCCGACCTGCAGATGGCGCCCCTGACCCGCTTCATTGACGGCACCGGCCCGATCGTCGCCGGGAGTATTTTTCCATTTTGCTTCATCACCATCGGCTGCGGCGCGATCAGCGGATTTCACTCCCTGATCGCCTCCGGCACCACCCCCAAGATGCTCACTCGCGAATCGCAGATCAAGCTCGTGGGCGGCGGCAGCATGCTGGTGGAATCAGGCGTGGCCATCATGGCGGTCATTGCCGCCTGCGTGCTCCAGCCGGGCGTTTATTTCGCCATCAACACTCCGCTCGGAACGTCTTCGCCGGAACTTATCGTAAAGATGATCACCGAATGGGGATTCCCGGTCACCGTTGCGGACATGTCCGCCCTGGCGAAGGAAGTGGGCGAAGCGACCATGTTCGGCAGGGCCGGCGGCGCTCCCACCCTCGCGGTCGGAATGGCCCATATTTTTTCCAGGGCCTTCGGCGGCTCCGGCATGGGCCTGTGGTATCATTTCGCGATCATGTTCGAGGCCCTGTTCATCCTCACCACGGTTGACGCCGGCACGCGCGTGGGCAGGTTCGTGATCCAGGCCTTCCTCGGCCATTTCTGGAAACCGCTCGGGAACACCCGCTCCTACCCGGCCAATGTTTTCGGAAGTTTGCTCCTGGTCTCCGCCTGGGGTTATTTTCTTTACCAGGGCGTGGTTGATCCCCAGGGCGGCATCAACAGTCTCTGGCCGCTCTTTGGAATCGCCAACCAGCTCCTGGCGGTAGTGGCCCTTTGCCTGGCAACCACCGTCCTGATCAAGATGAAAAAAAGACCTTACATCTGGGTGACGCTCATCCCGCTCGTCTTCATGGTCTGCGTGACCTTCACGGCCGGGCTGGAAAAAATATTCCACCACGATCCCAAAATCGGGTTCCTGGCCCAGGCCTCCGGGCTGGCGGATAAACTGGCCGGCGGCGCCCTGGCGGCCGAACAGGTGGCCGCCTTTAAACGAATGATATTCAACGCCCAGCTGGACGCGGTCGTGGCGGGTGTTTTTCTTTTCCTGGTCGGGGCGATTGTCATCACTTCCGTCCGGCGCTGGCGGCGCCTCTGGACCGGGCGCGACCCACTCACGTTGCACGAGGCCCCGATAGTCTGGCTGGCGGATATCAACCGGGAAAACGCATTGCCCGGGAAAAACTAACCCTTCCCAGAAGAAAGCGCAGCATCACTTCTCCCAAAGTGCTTTTCAAGGAAGGCAAGGGTCTTGCGATTGCTCCAGGCATGTCCGCCTCCAAAGAAATCCTTCTCCAGGTTCCGGCCGGCGCCAAGCAGGCCATACACCTTTTCCAGTTCGGCATAAGCTTTCCTCGTGGCCTTGATGGGAAAGATCGGGTCTTCCGTGCCGCTGATCACGAGGAGCGGGCGCGGCGCGATCAGGGCGGCCACATCGCTCATTTCTCCCCACTCCATCATGTCCGGGACACAATTGCAGAGACAGTGGTAGATGGAATAGATGGAATCCTTGAACGAGCAGAAATACCCGGCATCCATCGCGAGCTTGACCCGAGGCTCAAGCGCGGACCAAAAGAGCGCGACCATGCCGCCGCCGGAGAGTCCCGCGGCCCCGATGCGCGTCGAATCCACGCAGGGCTGCGTCTGCAGAAAGTCAATCAGGCGCGAGGCGTCCCAACACCGCAACCCGACCGGGGTCATGCCGGTGAGGAAGCTATTGAGCACCATCCGCTCGCAACCGCTTTCGTTTTTATCAACGCTTGCCGCGGTCTCGTCCCAGCCGCGCTGGATGGGCGCGATGGTCACATATCCGTGTTCGGCGAAGAACAGCGCGAAATCCAAGTCCAGCTTGCGGCCCATCTCGCGCTGTTTTTCGTCGCCCTCGCGGATATAAGGGTAAATCCCGCTGTGCCCGTGCAGGCAAACGATCGCCGGCGCGGCGCGGCGCATGTGCTTCGGCACGAAATAAAACGCCGGCACCCAGTAGTTTTTTTCGGACCGGATATAAACCTTGTGCCGCGTGAACGCTTTCGTCTCCCGCTTTTCAGCCCACTCAACCTTGAGCCCAACCGCGTCCGGTTGGCGTCCGACAAGTTTGCGCAGCCGGAGCAAAAAACTCCGGCGCCATGCCCGGTGTTCGGGAAGTGTCCGCGCGTGCCAGGCAAGTTTCGGGGAAAGTTCTTCCTTCCCGTCCATGAAATATCGCATCAAGTCGCTGTTACGTTTCATTTTGCTCACTTTCTTTAGAGTCTGATCAGGTTACTAGCTTTTCATTGTTTCGTGCGGCCGGCGCGGGTGACGTCAATCGGACGGAACCCCGCCTTGAGCGCGGGGGAATCCGGGCGAAGGCGGAAATCGCCCTTGGCCGGATTTTCAAAAAGCGGGTCGGCAACCAGCGGATTGGCCTCGGAAGGCGGAATCGTCATCTGGTTCGCGGCGGCGTAATAGATGTTCCCGGCATAATGGGCGCCGCCGGGATTCAAGAACTCGATCCCTGTTTCTGGCGCGTAGAATATGTTGCGCTCGCTGACACAGTCGTTTGACCGCGCAAAAGAGATTTGGCGGCCGGGACCACAGGCAAAAATATTGTTGCGGATAACATTGCGCTTGCCCTGGTGCACATGGAGGGGGAACTGGCCGATATTGTAGACAACGTTATCCTCGCAGGTGATGTCTTCCACGTTCTCGTCCAGATAGAGCCCCATGGCGAAATTACCGGAGCGGCCCAGTGCGCCGTGCAAAAGGTTGCCGCGCACAACCGTGCCGCGCTCAATCCCGTAGAAATAGAGGCATCCGCCGTCGTTGACGCCGGTCATCACGTTCCAGACATGGTTGTATTCAACGGCGTTCTCCGCCGGCGCCTGCTCCTTCATGCCGTTGCCGAGGGTAATGCCGCAATAGGCGCAGTCGGAGACATCGTTATTGGCGATGCGGCTTTTCGTCCAGTAGCCGGCATTGATGCCGCAGGCGCTCGGGTAAATCTCGCCGGCATATTGGACGCGGTTATTGAGGATTGTGTTGCGCGCGCCGCGGATGAAGTAGATGCCGTTGGCGCCGGTATGCATGACATCGCAATTCGCCACGCTGGTTTCATCGGCATCAAGGATTTTGATCCCCTGCCCGCCGGTGCGGCGGATGACCAGGTTTTCCAGGCGGCACCGGCGCGCGAACTGGAGCATAATTGCTCCATCAAACGGGGCGGCGCCCCAGCCGGAAGGCGCGAGTTTTACCCCGCCGAGATCCACGGTCAGGCCGCGGAGCGTGATATCGGCGACCGGGGATTCCTTGCTTCCTTCGATTCTCAGCAGGATGTTGATTGCCGGCGCTTCAATCGTGCAGACGTTTGGTTCCTCGCCCGGCAAAGGCCAGTAGACCACCCGGCCACGCTCGCGGTCCAGATACCACTGCCCCGGCTTGGTCATCCCCTCGCGCAAGTTCAGCATATAGAAATCTTTCTTGCCAAACGCGCCCGGGGGATAACCGCAGGGCGGATCCAAGCGCAGGGTTCGCGTGGCCGGATCGTGGGCGGCCGCCCGCGCCTGCGATTCGTCCCAGGAATGCATGATGACAAACTCGGCATTTTTCAGCGCGAAGCCCGGCGGCAGTTGCCCCGCATTGTAAATCAACTCGGAGCGTTTTTCAACCGACGGCGGCGGCACAAACCCGCCGCCGGAAGTGAAAAGCCAGGGCTGGTCAAAGGTAGAAGCGTGCTGCATGGTCCCCGCCTCCGGCAGGCGCGCGCGGGGACGGGCCTCGCCGTTGACATACAACTGCCTGAAATCCCAAGCGCCGTCAGAGGCGCCCCTGGCCGGAGCGGACCAGAAACGGTCGCCGTCCTTCTCCCAGCCCATCAACAAAGCGCCGCCGTAAAGCACCGGCTTTTCACCCGCCGCGGAAGCGATCGTCAGCCCGGAATCACGCTGGTCAAGGAGAATGGTCTTCCCGATAATATACTTGCCTTCGCCGAGAATGATTGTCCGCCGCGTCCCGGGAGAATATTTCCTTGCCTCGTCAATGGCCGCCATTATGGACGGAAACTTTTTTGAAAGCAGATCTTTCCCACGGCCTTCCATGCTTATTTCAAGCGTGATATTCATGGTTATGGCATATTTTTCTAAATATTTTTTTCGCGAGCAAGATGACTGACTGAAGCGGGAGTTTCAATGGCATTTTCATGAATAGGCTACGAACTGTATTTTGTAACCTTGCTATAAGCAAGGCACACAGCTTGCCGCTCTATTCAAGGAGAAAACATTTCGTTCAGTACTTGGAGCACTTTTTCCTGCGCGTTTTCAGAAATGGTTCCAAGTCTTTTGACCAATCTCAATTTATCCACCGTTCGAACTTGATCAAGCACGATTTGCCCTTGTACCCCTTGAAAGGTGCAATCAACTCGCGACGGATAGTCGCGGCCTTTTGAAGTCATAGGGGCAATGATGACAGTCGCAATGAAACGGTTCATTTCATCGGGCGAAATAATCAGGCATGGTCGCGTCTTTTTTATCTCATGGCCAATCGTCGGGTCAAGATTTACCAGGAAAACATCAAAACGGTTCATTTCCATTCCCATTCCCTGTCATCCCATGAGGTCTGGCCGGTCGCTGCGACATCTACCATACGGTCATCCCCCTGTTGCGCCATTTGTTGAAACGCGGCTTCCCACCCCATTCTGGGTTTATAACGGGCATGAATTACCAACTCCCTACCGCGGATATCCAAGTCAACATCGCGCCTGAACCCACACTGTTCAATAAATGGCTTGGGAATACGTATTCCCTGCGAGTTACCGATTCTGACAAGTGTTGTTTTCATGATTACAATGTAATTACATCCATCAAGCTTGTCAAATATATTTTTTCAACAAACACGCGTCTTCCCGGCAACTACGGCATGACGTCAATCGTCGCGAAGACGCCGTAATGATCGCTTGGCCAGACGCCGTCGTCCGGTTTATCCATCACCACGCGGCAACTTGAGATCCGGGCGAATTTCGGATAGTCATGAAACGATCCCATGAAGATGTAGTCAATCCGCCGGCCGTGGCGCTTCTCAAAGAGGATCGTTTCAATCAGGTGGCGGGCATGCAGGTTTTCCGTGGTCCAGGTATGGCCCGCTCCGCCGTCGCCCGCCTCGGCCCAAGCGTCTCTGAAGCACGCGCCCATCCCCTCCAGCGACTGCCGCCCCGTAATGAAACGCACACTGGCGTCCTCCGGCGTCGCGTCAAAATCGCCGGCAATGATCGGGGGAAAACCGTTCGCGGAGGCGTGCCGGCGCACCATCTTGACGATCTCAACAGCCTGGCGTTCGCGCTCATACTCGCGGTTCAGCTCCCATGACGGGATGGCGCTCACAAACAGCATTGGCCCGACCGGATCGGGAACGGCCACACGCGCCGCCAGCGCCACATAGGGATAATCGTGCGTATTTTCCGTTATATCCAGGGAAAGAAGTTCCGCCAATTCAACCGGCCAGCGGCTGGCGATGCAACACCCCTGGTTCCAGCGCGGGTCGGGGCTGACTTCAAGCTGGTGCAAAATGTGATACCCCATCCCCCGGAGCGCATCGGCCACCTGGTGGCGGCCATCGGCAAACCCCGCCTCCTGGAATGCCATCAGGTCGGGATCCAGCTCCTGGATCCCCCGGCGCAGGAGCGCCTGGCGTTTCTCGTAGTGTCCGGAAAAATTCCAGATGTTCATGGTCAAGACCCGCAAGGGCCGTTCGGCTGAAAGTTGGAATTGCGAACCAGATGACATTTTACTGCCGCCAGCGGTCCTGGCATTCGGTTTCAAGCGATTTTTTATCTTCTTTAATTTATACTCATTTTTCATGACACACCCTTGGGATAAAAACGTACAAATCAACGATTGGATTATGTAGCGTTTGTTTATTCCAGAACCAGCAATGATTCCGCGGGATCGGCAATGAAATCCGAAATCAGCGCTGCATTATCCATTATTAATTTTCTGACGTGTTGCGTAGAGCAATTCCCGCCCCTGAGGTGGATGACTTTGGGCGGGTGGCCGCGCAGAAGCGCCCGGTGGAAGAAATCCGAATCTTTTGAGATAATGGCAAAGCCCTGATCTGCCGCGAATCTCCAGACGATCTCGTCGTCTTTCGCCGTCAGATTGACATCGGCAACATGTTGTGAACCGGGAAATGCTGCTTCAATATCCCGCAAAAGCCGGCGGGAAAGGTTCTGGTCAAACAACAGCTTCACGCCACCGCCACCGCCAGTTTTTTCTCGCGATCAGCGGCGAAAGCCAGGCAGGCGCGGATGTCGTCCGGGGTAAGTTCCGGAAAATCTCGCAGAATTTCCGCCTCGGTCATTCCGGATGCCAGATATTCCAGGACATCCGAGACGGTAATACGCATGCCGCGAATACAAGGCTTGCCGCTTCGTTTGCCGGGTTCAATAGTTATAATGTTCCGATAATTCATATTTTTACTCTATATAGACTATGTCGTTTTGACAAGCTGTTTTTTCTTAGTTAAGGTAACCCCAGTTATAAGGGCTAATTGTCATTCCCGACCTGATCGGAATCCAGAAAAAGCAATACTGGATTCCCGCTTCCCGCCTTCGCGAAGCCCTCGCTTCGGTGGGCGAAGGAAGGTCGCGGGAATGACAGTATTGAAATTCACAACCTACCCGCATAACGAAGGTTACTAGTTAAGAACTCTCCTATCATGGATCACGCGCGCATGACGAGTCGCTCGCATCCGGCCCATTCTACCTTCCGATTCCGGCCAACAACTTTCCCAGCGCGGAAGTCATGGTGGAAGAATAGATATCCGGACGGGGAATATTGAAAATATAGCGCCCCGTATCACCGTCCGCAAACTGCCACGTCGTGTGACCGGCGTCCGTGCAGGTTACGCTCACCGGCTTGAATTCAAAAACCGGGGCCGTCACTCGGCTTTCAGGCATCAAACCTCCGCTCGCATCCACGCCCATGGCCGCGGCGTGCAGGATGCCGGCCGTGCACCACATATTGCGCGCCCGGCTTCCAAAATCCGCTTTCAAGGCTGGATCAACCGGCGCCGCAAGGAAACGTAAGTATTTCGGATCGGCGGAACGGCTCAACATGTAAAGAAAGTAGTTGCAGAGCGGATCGCCCAAACGGCCCATGACATCGCCCTGGAGAAAGGAATACCATGTCCCGTTGGGACCGACCTGTTGCACTTCCGTCTGGTGCCAGCAAGGACACCAGTAGACGGGGCATGGAAGGTCGAAGATCGCGGCGTAGGAGCTCGGGTTCAACATCACATTATACTCAAGCACCCCGCCCTTCCCGGGATGGGCGGCGCCGGCATTCAAGTAGACCGCCTTGCACTTGGACTTAAACAAGTCCGGCTCCAGCAGTCCGGCAATCGCCACGTCCGTGCACGATCCGACGATATTGATGACGACCGGTTCCGTGCTTTCACGAAGCATACGGCACAGCCACGCGGCGGCCGCCCGGCTCGCGTGGTCCGCGTCGCGCTGGTCGTCCTTCCGGTTTCGCATCGGGCTTTTCGTCCCGATCGTGACCGGAACGCCGGCGATGCCGGTCAAGTAGCCAAGTTGGGCGATGGCAAGAGTAGCGGGATCGCCCGCGCGATGATCCGGGGGATAATCAAGCAATATCCCGCGCAAATCCAAACATTTTTGAGCGGCCAAGGAATACACTGTGGCCAGGTCCCAATGGTCATCCGGGTCGCCATGGGGATGGAAGAGATCGGTCTGATGAATAAAATACGTCATTTTATATTCCTGAGGTCTTTTCGAAGTATCCGATCGTCTATATTGAGTGTTGTTCTCATGCATATGGATATGCACTATTTGGCCATATCCCCGTAAATGTTATTTTTTCCGATCCGACGCGGCCCGCGACATAATGCTCCGTGCGTTCGCCGCTTCTCCTACAGAGTCATGATCAATCGCAGGCCATCATCTACCTGAAGCATACTCTGCGTGTCAACCCCCTTGATGCGTTCGGTCAGCCGTGTTTTGTCAATACTGATGAGTTGCGACACGTTGACAACGGATGGCTTCGGAAGTCCTGACGCGCGCGTTGACAGGTGGACATTTCCCGGAGCGCCGGCAAGGTTCAGATTGGTCGTTATTGCGGCGCAGATGACAGTCCGGATGCCGCTACGGTTGAACTCATCGGACTGAACGACGAGCACCGGCCGGCGGTATCCAGGTTCCGATCCAACCGGATCGGGAAGCGATGCCCACCAGATTTCACCGCGTTTCACTACCATTCCTCCTTGGGAATGGAAATTGCCTGCAGTCGCTCCAGGACCGGATCGAGAGAAGAGTCCTCTTTTTTGTAGATCTCGTTCAGTTTTTGGGTGATGTCTTCGGTGCGGTGGTGTTGAACGTATTCGTCAACCGCGACCGTGAAAAGCGCGCTCCTGGTCATCTTGCGCCGGCGCGCGAAGACCTCGGCACGCGAGAAGATTGCATTTGGCACTGATATGGCTGTTTTCATGTTTAACAGGGTATAACCGCGGTAATACAATGTCAAGTATTTTTTAATCTTGGCGATTGCGGCAAAGCGGTGCAAAGCAAATCAGGCAACGCGTGCCGTTTACGCGACACTTTGGCTCAAACAAATTAATTATTAGCGACGCGTCCCCTATTCTTTTGCATGGCTATATATAAGTCCTCGACCTTCTTCCTTGCCCAGGGGGTCTTTCGCAAAAACGTCAGGCTGGATTTTATTGACGGATCGCTGTTGAAACACCTGATTTTGATGCGCTTTCCCAACTCGCTCCAATCATAATGCTCAACCAGGCTGTTTACGATCTGCTCCAGTGTAATTCCGTGCAGCGGATTATTGGCTTGTTGATCGCTCATAAACCCAAGCCGCGTGTCCTTCCTTTTGGGGAACTTAATTTACGCGTTAGCGTTGAGACTGAGCCCCGCCTTGCGGGGCGATAGCCTCCGAAACTTTGTTCGCAGATGTTTTTTTCTTTTCTAGGGCTTTTCGGATCGCCACAAGATTTTTCTCGTTGTCCTCTGTGGGTAACAGATCATACGCCTTAGCATAGTTGGCTTCGGCATCCTGGAGATTTCCAAGTTCCAGTTGCAGAGAACCCATGAGAGCATAGCCGTAATAATAGTCGGGGTGTTTATTAATGAGCCGCTGGATCATATCGGCCGATTCTTTGTAGTTTCCTCGATCCGACAAATCATTCGCCACCCGCCATGAGTCAAACGACTGCGGAGTCGGATTAGAATTTGCATGCAGCCGGGAACGAAGCGAAATGCTGATGAAAAAAAAGAGGATGAATATGCCCAGCATAATGATAGCCACCGTGTTTGCCCGCATGGCTTTCTTAAGCAATACTGTCTGGCCGCGTAATTCATTAAGTATCTGATTTTCGGTCTCGCTATTCATTTTATCTTTCTCCTGCGAATATATTTTATTAAACAAACTCCGATCATAAAATGAAAAGGCTTGTTCAGTTTTAGGGGATGTTAGACAATATTCAGACCGGATGTCAAGGTCCTGGCGCCCAGCTCGTTTTCTCTTTGAAAATCATATGGAAAATGGTACTTATATCCGTGGTTAAAATGAAAACCCAATCTAAAAAGAAGCAATTGCGCGTGGCGCTGGCCCAGATATGCGTCATTCCCGGCCAGCCGGCAATTAACACCGAAACGATGCTGAAAGCCATCACCGCGGCAAAACGTCAAAAAGCCAGTCTGGTCGTCTTCCCCGAAATGGCCATCCCCGGTTACCTGATCGGGGACAATTGGGAGCGGGAGGCATTCCTGCGCGAATGCCAGGAGTGCGGTGAAAAAATCCGCGCGGCCGCCCGGGGCATAACGGTCATTTTCGGCAACGTCGGCCTGGACTGGGACAAAAAGAACGAGGACGGGCGTGTCCGCAAATACAACGCCCTGTTCGTGGCCGAGAACGGGAGCTTTATCGGCCCGTATGGTGGAAAATATAATTTTATCATCAAAACCCTCTCGCCGAATTACCGCGAATTCGACGAAAGCCGCTATTTCTACGACCTGCGCAAACTGGCCCTGGAGCTTGGCAAAAAGCCGGAGGATTTGATTTCGCCTGTAAAGGCCTGCGGACTCCATCTCGGCTGCATGATCTGCGAGGACGCCTGGGACCATGACTACGCCCTCTCTCCCCTGCAAATCCTGACCGGCCGGCCGCTTGACATGATCGTCAACTGCAGTTCTTCGCCGTTCACCTTTAACAAAAATCTAAAGCGCCACCGGGTTTTCTCCGCCCAATGCGCCAAGCTGCGCAAGCCGCTTGTCTATGTCAATAACATCGGCATCCAGAACAACGGCAAGACCGTGTATGTGTTTGACGGCTCATCCTGCGTTTACGACGCCTCCGGCAACTGCCGGCAGATCGCCGGCCGGTTTGAGGAAAAGCTCCTGACCCTTGACATCCCGCTGGATGGCTCGCCGTTTGGAACGCCGCCCGACAAATCCGGGGATGGGATCAAGGCCGTGTATGAAGCCCTCCATTTCGGGTTGCGCGCTTTCCTCGGGCAATCCAAGATCAGGCGGGTCGTGGTCGGGCTTTCCGGCGGGATAGATTCCGCCGTGGTCGCCTGCCTTTGCAGCCGGATCCTGGACCGGAAGGATTTATTGCTCGTCAACATGCCGAGCAAGTTCAACTCGCCGACTACCATCGCCCTGGCCCGCACGCTGGCGGCCAACTTGAGGTGTTATTACGCCGAAATACCGATTGACCGGAGCGTTGCGCTGACCAAAGCCCAGATTGACCGGCTTGAAATCAAATCGCGCGACAAATCCCTGCGCGAGCGTTTGCGCCTGAGCGATTTTATACTGGAAAATGTCCAGGCCCGCGACCGGTCCGCGCGGATACTCTCCGCCGCCGCGGCGGCCTTCGGCGGGGCGTTCACCTGCAACTCCAACAAGGCCGAGACAACGGTCGGCTATTCAACCTTTTACGGCGATTTGGCCGGCTTCCTCGCGCCGATCGGCGACCTGTGGAAAGGCGAGGTTTACGCCCTGGCAAAATACCTGAACGCGGAAATATTCAAGCGCGAAACAATACCGTCAGGATGTTTTACCCTGACGCCGTCGGCCGAGCTCAGTCCACGACAGAATGTTGACGAACACAAGGGCGACCCGCTGATTTACCCGTATCATGACCGGCTCTTCGCCTCCTGGGTTGAGCGCTGGCAGAGAATCACGCCGGAGGAAATCCTGGAGTGGCGGCTGGCCGGCAAGCTGGAAAAGGAAATCGGCTACGGGGGCGAAATAGACAGGCTGTTCAAGACCAACCGCTCGTTCATCGCCGACCTTGAGCGCTGGTGGGAACTGTATTGCGGGCTGGGAGTGGCCAAGCGCATCCAGGCGCCCCCTATCCTCGCCGTGACCAGGCGCGCTTTCGGCTTTGACCACCGCGAATCGCAAATGACGGTCTGGCAGAGCGCGCGCTACCGGAAATTGAAGCGGCAACTACTTGCCAGGGACTGATATTCTACGGCGCTTGTCCCTGCAAACAACCCGGCGGCGCAAGACTGGCGGTAACAGCAAACCTAATCGCCGTCATATCGGCCAAAATGCTGGATAGCGGACATGATCAGGCGCATGCCGGTCAGCCGCGAGCCGTTGTTAATGGAGCCGGCGGTGCTGAACAACAGGCCGCGTTTTTCACGAGCCATCCCGAAATCGCGCAGAAATTCCCGCACAATATTTTCCTCCTCGTTACGGCTGAAAGTAAATGGCGCCAGTTGCCCGGCAATGACAGCCTTCGGACAGTGCCTGCGGATTTCGGCCACCGTCAGCGTCGGCCCGAAGTTAACCCATGTCAGATTTAGCCGGCCGAGGATCGGCAACAGATGAGCCATGTTTGAATCCGAATGCTGGCCGCGGGAATCACCGGGATCCGGACTGTAACGTTCGAAAATTCCTTTTAATACCGGATAACCGAAAAGCTCGTACATTTCCGGATTTAACATGCAGCAATTATCATCGGCAAAGCCAAATCCGTGCGGAGCGGTCTCCTTGGTATAACCGGCCTCCTCATCCATGACGCGGGCGATTTCAAGCATGGTTTTCAGGATCACATTGCTGAATCGGACCGCCAAACCGGGCTGGTCCATGATAAGAAAAATAAGATTTTCAACGCCGTAAATCGACGTGGCGAACGTGACGGGGCCGCGCTGGCCGCGATAGAGCGGCGGCCGGATCCCCCGGGGCATCAGCCGTTCTTTCGCTTCACCCCAGTTTTCCGGCAGGATAAACTTGCGAATATCGCGCGCTTCAACCCTGTCCAGCAAAGCCTTTAATTCATCCGGCGTATTGGCCGATTGATGAAGCCACCAGGATCCGGAACGCCATTCTTCACGCGCCTCAAAAACATCGCTGAGTTTCTTGACCGGCGGATATTGCAGGGAAGAATCGGGCAGGGTGTCGGGCAATAGACGCCTTCCGACAATCTTTTCCGACTTGTCGTTATAGGCCTTGTTCAACGACAGGGCCCATTCAGGATCATGGTCATATTTCCAGGCATCCTCCCCAACCCCCAGCTCGTCGAACACGCATTCCGTGGACATGCCTATTCCAAGCGCCACCTGGGCAATATCGCGGCCAAAAGGATTTTTAGCCGCTTTTTCCTGCTCGCTCCAGAAACGCCCAAGGTCAACCGGCGCGAGACCGCCGGCGGCCCTCATTGCCTGCATCAACCATGCAACCTTATCCTGGTCTGATTTCATTTTATATTATGCCAACCGCCATGTTTATTCATTAAGTTGTGCTCCCGTAAATGTCAGGAAGCTTATAGCGGCACTTGGAGAATTCAAGAATAAAGGCGCAGGTTCGGGCATGTCATGAAAATGGCGATAGCGTATTGACAACCCCCGAATAATGGCGACAATAACGGCAAATGACTCCAGACCTCCAGGCTTGCTTGTTATGCGACGACGTTCGCCAGGAACGCAACGGCAAATTCATCCTGATCGGACTCTTTGACGTCATCAACGCCAACCAGTACCCGCTCGTCTTCCCGCGCATGGCCCTGGTCACGCGCTGGTGCAACGGCGAGGGCGAATTCCGCCAGCTGAGCCGCCTGATCAAGCCCGACCAGAAATCGGTCATCGCCCAGGGCCAGGTCATCCCCGTCAAATTGCCCGGCACGGAGGCCATCGTGACCAACGTGGAGTTTTTCATCAACATCGCCTTCACCGAGTCCGGCGTCCATTGGATTGAAGTCCTGCTGGATAACGACCTTATAATTCGTTTCCCGCTGCGCGTGAGCCCCGCGCCTTCACCGTCCGGCAAATCCCAAGGATAAGCAATTTTTATCATGCGCACCCGCGTCGCCCTCGCAAAATGCACGCAGTACCGCCAAGAAGACATCTCCGCCGCGCTCGAGAAACTTTTCTCGCAACTGGGCGGGTTGCAGCGGTTTATCCCGCCGGGAGGGTCGGTCCTGATCAAGCCGAACCTGCTGACCGACCGCGAGCCGGAAAAGGCGGTCACCACCCATCCGGAGGTCGCGCGCGCCCTGGTCAGGATGGTCCGGAAATGCGGCGGGCATCCGTTTATCGGCGACAGCCCGGCCGGCGCGATGAAAATCGAGTCCGTGCTTGAAAAGACCGGCTTCCGCGCGTTATGCGCGGAGGAGAAAGTCAGGTTTGCCGTCCTTGAAAAGGAGCCGACCGTCACGCATGACTTCAACGGCGTTTCGCTGGCGATCGCCAAGGCGGCCTTTGACGCCGACCTGGTCATCAACGTGCCAAAGTTGAAGACCCATGCCTTCACACTCTTCACGAACGCGGTCAAGAACGTCTTCGGCCTCCTGCCCGGTTTTCAAAAGATGCTCCTGCACAAAAGTTTCCCGAACCCGCGCCAATTCGGCGAATGCCTGGCGTTCCTTTACAAGACCGTCAAGCCGGGACTGACCGTGTGCGACGCCGTGGTCGGCATGGAAGGCGACGGGCCCTCGGGCGGGACTCCGGTCCAGCTCGGCTTCCTGGCCGCCTCGGCCGACGGGGTTGCGCTTGACATGGCGCTCTGCAATCTGCTTGGAATAAACGCGAAAAACGTGTTCTATCTGGACAGCCTGCGGCGATCAGGCGGCGGTGAATGGGATCCGGAAATGATTGAGCTGGCCGGCGACCACCCGGAAACAGGCAAGATCAAGCAGCCCGGGGCGGCGGACGCGATGCGGCTCATCCCGCGCCGGCTGGTTAGGTTCATTGAACCGCTCGTCTGGATCGCGCCGTCCTTCACGGAAGCGTGCACGGCCTGCGGGATATGCGTCAAATCGTGCCCGGTCAAAGCCCTGGAATTGACCCCGCCCGGCCGCCCGGTCGTGAACCGGCGGAAATGCATCGGCTGCTGCTGCTGCCACGAAGTTTGCCCGGCGCGCGCGATTAAAATGAGCGCCAGCCCGTTGCTCCGCCTGACCTCATTAAGGAAGATGCTTAATGCAACATAGCCTGAAACATATTTTTGAATACATCTGCGTCCGGGTAATAGCGGTCCTGCTGCGCGCGCTGCCCTACCGCGCCGCGCTCTTCCTGGGGTGGTGCGCGGCCTGGTTTTCGCATTACATCATCCGCTACCGCGTCCGGGAAGCGCGGCGGCGCATCAAGGAAATTTTCGGGAAGCGCTTCTCGGAATCCGAGATCCGGCGTATCTCGTGGATTTCGTGGCGTAATTTCATTTTCACCGTGGTGGAGACCGTCCGCATGCCGGCCACCGGCCATGACTGGGTCTTAAAGG
The DNA here is from genome assembly GCA_964475405.1 of uncultured Verrucomicrobiota bacterium. Lineage (GTDB taxonomy): Bacteria > Verrucomicrobiota > Kiritimatiellia > JAAZAB01 > JAAZAB01 > JAQUQV01. The sequence goes on along the minus strand of CAYYWX010000017.1, from coordinate 15,256 downwards.
TGGTTGACTCCAGCCTGGATGATTACAAGAAACTTGCCGCATGCTCCAAAACCGGCAAGGGCGGCATTATCGCCACCGCGCACCTCGGCTCATGGGAACTGGCGGCCATGGCCTGTATCGCTTACAAAATCAGGATATTTTCGCTGGCCGCCCAGCAAAAAAACAAGCTGGTGGATGATTTTTACAACCAATCCCGGGCCGGCACCGGCTTTGAAACCGTCCTGCGCAACTCCTCCGTTTTGAAAACAATCATGCGTAAAATAAAAGAGGGCAAGATGCTCGCGATCCTGTCGGACGTGCGCGGCAAAACCGACGCGCTGCCCATTAATTTTCTCGGGAAAACCGCCAACGTGGCCGAGGGCATGGGATTCATCGCCCACCAGGTCGACGTGCCGGTCTTTCCCACCATGATCACCCGCATCGGCTGGGGACTGCACCGCTATCGCATTTATGACCCGATCTTGCCCGATCCCCTGGCCGAAAAGAAAGCCGACGCCATGCGGATTACCCAGGCGTTTTTTGACATCCTGAACGATCACGTCCGGAAAGAACCGGAACAATGGTTCTGGTTCAATAAACGATGGATTTTTGATCCGATCGTTAAGGAAGAAAACGGCCGTCAAAATTCAGCAATGTTTGGCGTCCCGGTCAGGAAGGAATGAACGGAAAAATATGCGCAAGAATGAACAACTTGATTGAATCCGTCCGGCGCGCGCGATTAAAACGGTTGCCGGCCCGCCGATGCGCCTGACATCATCAGGGAAAACAATGAATGCAACACAGCCTGGCACATAATTTTGAATACGCCTGCGTCCGGGTATTGGCGGCCCTGCTGCGCGCCATCCCCTACCGCGCCGCGCTCTTTTTGGGGTGGTGCGGGGCCTGGTGCGCGTTTTTTATTTTCGGGTTTCGGGTCAAGGAGGCAAAAAGACGCATCAAGGATGTGTTCGGGGAGCGCTTCTCAAAAGCCGAGATCCGGCATATCGCCTGGATTTCATGGCGTAATTTCATTTTCACGATCATTGAGGCAATCCGCGTCCCGGTTTCCAGCCGGGCCTGGATACGGAGCGTGGTCGACACCAACCAGACGGCGCTCAAGGTAAACGAGTGGGTAAAGACCGGCAGAGGCGGCATAATCGCCACCGGCCATACGGGTTCATGGGAAATGGCGATACTTGCCTGCCTGACTTTTGATATCCCGCTCTTTTCACTCGGCGCCCACCAGAAAAACAGGCTGGTTGATGAATTCATCAACCGCTCACGGGAAGAGTCCGGTTTTGAAACCTTGCTGCGGAGCCCATCCGTTATAAAATTAATCATCCGTAAAATAAGAGAGGGCAAGATGCTCGCCATTTTGACGGACGTGCGCGGCAAAACCGACGCGCTGCCCATCACGTTTCTCGGGAAAACCGCGAACGTGGCCGGGGGCATGGGGTTCATCGCCCGCCAGACCAACGTGCCAGTGTTCCCCACCATCATCACCCGCATCGGCTGGGGACAGCACCGCTACCGCGTTTATGACCCCATATTCCCCGATCCAAAGGCCGACAAGCGAGCCGACGCCATGCGGATTACCCAGGCGTTTTTTGACATCCTGAACGAATACGTCCAGAAAGAACCGGAACAATGGTTCTGGTTCAACAAGCGCTGGATCTTCGACCCGCTTAAGAAGGAAGAGGTGCCTGACGCCAGGCAGGACATCGAAACGCCCATATAGAATTTACGTGGAAATTTCATTCGAAAAGATATTTGAATGAGGGGGATGCATTCAATGGCAAAATACACCATCGGCATTGATTTCGGCACCAACTCAGTCCGGGCGCTGGTCGTTGACACCGCCAGCGGCAAGGAAACCGGCTCGTCCGCGGCCCCCTATCCGGGCGGAACGGAAGGCATCCTCCTTGACCCGAAGGACCATAACCTCGCCCGCCAGTCGCCCCTCGGCTATTTGACCGCCATGGAAAAATCCGCCAAGGCGGCCCTGCGCGAAGCCCGGGTGAATTACGGCGTCCAGCCCGCAAACATCGCCGGGATCGGCGTTGACACGACCGGGTCCACACCCATCCCGGTGGACGAACACAACCGGCCCATGTGCCTCAAGCCGAAATACAGGAAAAATCTCAACGCCCAGGCCTGGCTGTGGAAGGATCATACCGCCTTTGCCGAGGCCGGACAGATAACGGAAACCGCCCGGCGAATGCGGCCGCAATATCTCGCCAAGTGCGGTTTTTCATACTCTTCCGAATGGTACTGGTCGAAAATTCTTCATTGCCTGAATGTTGACCCGGGGCTTTACGCCGCTACCTGCTCCTGGGTGGAACAGCAGGATTACATCCCGGCCGTCCTTTGCGGGATCAGCTCGCCCGGAAAAGTCGTCCGCGGCGTCTGCGCCGCCGGCCATAAGGCCATGTATAACGGGCAATGGGGCGGCTATCCCGACGCTGAATTTCTTTCCGCGCTCAACCCGGCCCTCGCCAGGCAGCGCGAATGTCTGCCGGAGAAGGCCCGCTCAATCAACGATTGCGCCGGTAAATTGTCGGCCGAATGGGCGCGCAAACTCGGCCTGCCGGAAAACATTCCCGTGGCGACCGGCGCGATTGACGCCCATCTCGGGGCGGTCGGCTCGGGAATAAAACCCGGTACGCTCGTCAAAATCGTCGGCACTTCCACCTGCGACATGCTCGTTTTCCCGAACACGACCGCCCTCGCCGACATCCCGGGCGTCTGCGGAATAGTTGATGGCTCCATCCTGCCGGGCTACCTAGGCATCGAGGCCGGCCAGTCGGCCGTGGGCGACATATTCAAATGGTTCGTCAACGTCCTCTGCGAGGGGGACGACGCGCTCCAGGTCAGGTTGACCGGACAAGCCCGCAAGCTGCTCCCGGGGCAAAGCGGCCTGCTCGCCCTGGACTGGAACAACGGCAACCGGACCATCCTGGCCGACCCGCTCCTGACCGGCATGATCGTCGGCCTCACGCTCCATACCCCGCGGCACGAAATTTACCGCGCGCTGCTGGAGGCGACCGCCTTCGGCGCGCTGACCATCGTCAACCGCATTGAAGAATACGGCGTCAAAATTGAAAGAATCGTCTGCTGCGGCGGCATTGCCGGGAAAAACGATCTTTTCATGCAGATATATGCCGATGTCCTGAACCGGCCGATATGCGTCTCGCGCTCAAATGAAACCTGCGCTCTGGGCGCGGCGATTGCCGGCGCGCTCGCCGCCAAGATTTACCCGGCGATTGAGCCGGCGGTCGGGGCCATGACGGGTATCAAGCCGAAAATTTACAGGCCGATTTCCGGAAACGCCGCCGTTTACCGCGAGCTTTACCGCATTTATAAAACCCTTCATGACGCCTTCGGCCTTGCCGGGGGCACAAATGTCCCCGTTAGCCGGGTGATGAAAGACCTGCTGCAGATCAAGGCCAGGACGGGATGAATGGAAGCAAGAGGAAGAGGTCAGCGGTCAGAAGTCAGAGGTCAGAGGGCGGAGGTCAGAGATCAGCAGTCAGAAGTCAGAGGACGGAGATCGGATCGGAGGTCGGAGGCTGGAAGTCTGCAGGCGCAAATATAAACAAACACGATCTTTCCCTGAACTGATCATCCCCGGAAAACAAAAAAGAAGGAAGCGCTTTTAAACGCTTCCTTCTTTTTTTGTTAAAATTATCTTTGTTTACCAATTACTGAGCCGCAGGCGTAGCCGCCGGGGCCGCCGCAGGAGCCGCTGCCGGAGCTGCCGCAGGGGCTTCCGCCGCCGGGGCCGCCGCAGGAGCCGATTCCTCGGCAATGCTGACGATGCTTCTGACCATGACGTGCTTCTTGCCGCCTTCGCCGACCTTGACGCGGCCCTTGGCAACGACCTTGACGTTCTTGCCGACCAACGAGACCATGTCAATCGCCTTCTCGCCGGCCTTGGCCTTGGGCTCCGGCAAAGCTACTTCGCCATCGGCCGTGACCAGAGCATACTTGCTGACTATGGTTTCGCTGCCCTTGATCTTGGTGACTTCCTTGTCCTTCTTGACTTCGTCCGTGACCTTGACTTCACCCTTGATATCCTCTTTCAGGATAAGCTTACCGGTCAATGTCAGCTCCGAGGCCGCGACCGATTTCTTGGAAACCGGGGCCGCTTTCTCTTCCGCCTGGGCGTTAAACGAAACAACGGCAACTGCCGCAACAATCAACCCAACCATCAAACTCTTCAAATTCATCTTCTTCTCCTGATTTAAATGATTAAAACTGTTCCCTCAAAAATTGCAAAATTTGTCCGATTCTTACCCTTTCCGCCTCCTTTCTTTAATAAATACTTACCGGAGTATTAGTAACCCTCTACTATATGGAATGCAAGCAAAATGTAAAAAAAACGCGCAAGAATCTGACATGGCTAGTGTAATGTAACTGAATTAAATGAACTTATGAGAAAGAAAAACGCCTTAAAATCATGAGTTTGTCATTCCGAGTCCCGACTCTCGGGGAGGTCGGGACGAGGAATCTCGTTATGATGGAGATGCTTCGCCAAGCTCCCGCCGTCGCAAATATGCTATGGCGGGCAGGCAGCATGACATGCTATTAAATACATATCTGAGTGAAATACTACACCAGTGTCGCGGCCGGGCTAGCCGGCGGCCAGGCGCTGTTTAAGGCCGGTGCGCCGCTCGGCCGTCCGGTTGTTATGGATGGCCATTGAGACGGCCTTCTTGGACCCGACCAGGCAGACAAGCTTCCGTCCACGGGTAAGCGCGGTGTAAAGCAGGTTGCGCTGGAGCAGCTTGAAGTGCTGGGTGGTCATCAATATTATCACCGCCGGGTGCTCGCTGCCCTGGGACTTGTGAATGGAGGAGGCATAAGCCAGGTTCAGCTCGTCGGCCTCGCAAAAATCATAGATGACCGTCCGGCCGTCATAGTCAACCGCAACCTGCTGCTCGCCGTTGTCAATCGCGCTGATGAGCCCGATATCGCCGTTATAGACGTCCTTGTCGTAGTTGTTGCGCAGCTGCATCACCCGGTCGCCGACCCGGTATATTTTCCCGAAACGCGTGAACTCCTCCCCGCGCGGGTTGATGACCCCCTGCAGGATCACGTTCATGTTGTCCGCGCCAAGCTGGAACCGGCGCATCGGGGTCAAAAGCTGGATATCGGTGCGCGGGCTCAAGCCGAACCGCCGCGGAATGCGCCTGGAAATCAGCTCCACGACCCGGGCGATGACCCGCTCCGGGTCATTCTCGTCAATGAAGAAAAAATCGGGAAGATGACCGCCGCCCTCTTCCGGGAGCTCAAAGAACCTGCCTGAATTGACCAGATGCGCGTTGCGCACGATCATGCTTTTTTCGGACTGCCGGAATATTTTATCCAGCTTGATGGAAGGCAGGACCCCGCAGTCAATCAGGTCGCGCAGGACATTGCCCGGGCCGACGCTCGGCAGCTGGTCGGCGTCGCCGATCAGCAGCAGCCGCGCGTGGGAAGGCACCGCCCGCAGGAAATAATTCATGAGCACGACGTCAATCATGGACACCTCGTCCAGGATAAAAACGTCGCCCTCAAGGTGTTTTTGCGGGCCGTATTCAAATTTTTCCTGCCCGGGCTGAAATTTAAGCAGGCGGTGCATGGTCATCGCCGGGCGGGTCGTGGCCTCCTCCATCCTCTTCGCCGCCCTCCCGGTGGGCGCCGCGAGCCGGACGATCAATTTCTTGGCCGAAAAGACGTCAACCAGCGCCCGGATGATCGTGGTTTTGCCCACGCCCGGCCCGCCGGTGATTATGCCGACTTTTTCGGTCATGGCCATCTTGAGCGCCTCCGCCTGGGCGGGCGAGAAGGCGATCTTCATCCTTTCGGCCGCCCATTCAATGGCCTTGCCGGCGTTGAGCTGGAGCCGGTTGACCACGGCGCCGTTCCGGATCCTTTTCAGGTTCTCCGCGCAGCCGGTCTCGGCGCGGTAAAGCGCGGGCGGGTAGATATTCTCCCCCTCGGCAATCAGGGCGCCGGAGGCCAGTTCCAGCGCGAGCGCCTCCTCCAGCAGAACGCGCCCGATCGCCAGCTGGGTTTCGGTCTGGGCGATGAGCTCCTCCCGCGGACAATAACAATGCCCGTCGTCGGCGAGCGTCTGCAGGGTATAAACCAGCCCCGCCCGGGCGCGGATCAGCGACTGGACGGGAATGCCGAGATTCATCGCGATCTTGTCGGCCGATTTGAAACCGATCCCCCAGATGTCGGCCGCGAGCCGGTAGGGATTCTGGCGCAGGACCGCGATGGCGTCGTCGCCGTAGGCGCGGTAAATGCGGGCGGCCTGGGAGGCGCTTACCCCGTGCGCGTGCAGGAAAATCATGATTTCACGCACCGCTTTCTGCTCAACCCAGGACTGCCTGATCCGCTCACGCTTCTGGCGGCCGATGCCGTGCACCGATTCCAGGCGCGCCGATTCCTGGTCAATCACCCGGAGCGTGTCGCCGCCGAATTTCTTGACCAGCCGCTCGGCGAGCACGTCGCCGACGCCCCGGATCAATCCGCTCGCGAGGTATTTCGTGATCCCGGCAACCGTGTGGGGCTCCACGCAGACGATCTTGTCGGCGTTGAACTGGAATCCGTGCACCTTGTGGCGGGTCCATTTTCCCTCGGCGTGCAACACTTCGCCGGCCCAGATCGCGGCGCTGTTGCCGACCAGGATGACTTCCCCGCGGATATGATCGGCCTTCAAGGCGCAGACGGTATAGCCGGAGTCCTCGTCGCGATAAATAATGCGCTCAACCGTCCCGGAGAGGTTTTTTTCCGTTTTATCAGGAGGGGAGTCGGGCATTTCGTTCCTCATATCCCGTGAATAACAATCAGCGGTTAGCGCCTGGCATTTCAAGAATGAAGACTCACGCCTGCTTAACCCGGATTTCTCACACGCCGGGTGTGAGAAATGCGGGTTACGGCACTGGCAGTCGCAGTTGCATGTCTTCCGCGACCGGGGCGGATATAAAATCAATCTTCTTCGCATCCGCGGCGGGCGGCGCGCCGGCGCCCTGGCCCTTGACTTCATTCAACCGCGCATTCAGGGCTTGAATAGCGTTTTGCTGTTTTTGAAGTTTTTCACGGATGGAAGCCGACGAATCGCCGGGATTGGATTTTAAAAGATCGGAAACGTCGTTGATGTTTTTCTCAAGGCCGGCGACCTCCTCGGGGTTCAAGGTTGGCGGCGTTTTCAGCTCGGACTGGTCCGGCGACATTAAATTTTTATCCGCCCCGCCGCCGGCCATCATCCGCCAGGTCTGCTCCGTGAGCTGGCGTTCCGCCCGCAATTGCGCGAGCAATTGCCGGGCGAACCAGACGCCCGCGCCGAGCATGACGAAAAGGAAAATGAGGAAAAAAACGCTCAGGCGAATGAACTCCATCCGCGCGCGGCGGCGTTCGTTCGCCAGGATCTGCTCGATAATCTGCTTCACAACCTCCGCCGCCGGGGAAGTGGTAACCGCCGGCAGGCCGCCATGCGAACCGCTTGGCAAGCCATGCGAATCGTTCGGCAATCGTTCGGCCCCGTCCAGGTGCAGGACGTTTTTGTCAGCCGGACTTTTTTCGGCATTATCAGTCATAATTTGACCAGTCTATTCAATTTCAGCGGAATGTCAATATGTCAACAGGAGTGTAAAAGAAGCTTGATTTCATGCGGAACTGTTTTTATATTCACTCTTTTCGCACGCACGGGTGGCGGAATGGCAGACGCGTTAGTTTAAGGGGCTAATGCCAGTAATGGCGTGCGGGTTCGATCCCCGCCCCGTGCACCATTAAAATGAATCTTCTGATTGCCAGCCGAAACAAGCACAAGCTCGAGGAAATCAGGGCGATCTTCAACCTGCCCGGCATTGACCTTGTCGGCGCGAACGACATCCCCGGCCTGCCGGAAGTGGTTGAGGATGGCGCCAGCTTCCAGAGCAACGCGATCAAAAAGGCCGTCACCCTGGCAATGTTTTCGCGCATGTGGACCATCGCCGACGATTCCGGCCTGGAAGTTGACGCGCTCGGCGGCGATCCCGGCGTCCGTTCGGCGCGCTACGCGGGCGAACCTGCTGACTACGCGGCCAATAACGCCAGGCTCCTGAAGGAAATGGAAGGGATCACGCTGCGCACGGCCAGGTTCTGGTGCGTGATCGCGCTCTCCAGCCCCTCGGGGCGCGCCCAGATCGTTGAGGGGAAATGCGAAGGGCATATCATCCATGAATTGCGCGGCAGGGAAGGATTTGGCTATGACCCGCTCTTTGTGCCCGATGGCCACGAACAAACCTTTGCCGACATGAGCCCGGGATTGAAAAACACGATTTCCCACCGGGGCCTGGCGCTCCAGCAGGCAAAGGATAAGTGGAGCCTTGTACTGGCCGGAGGCGAAAACGACTGGCCGCTCATCGTCTCCCCGGCCAAGCGCGCCCGTCGCCGCCGGCAGGAATAAATCCGCGCGCAAAACCATCCGGAATTTTATTGAGTTCAATTCTGTCATTCCCATGAAAATGGGAATCCAGTATTGCCGTCTCTGACGTCGGCTTTAAGGCATCCCAACCATTGGCTGACATATCTGTCTGTGGTATGATAATTTTCTGGATTCCCGCCTTCCGCCGTCGTCTCGCTACTGCGGACTATGGCGGACAAGTCGCGGGAATGACACGTCTGCAACACTGCGATTAACACTACGAACAGACTAGTGGAGTGTATCACGCAGACGTGTATTTATAGGTTGTCATGCTGAGCGTAGCGAAGCATCTCCATCATAACGAGATTCCTCGCACGCTCGGAATGACAATCCCGCGATTTTTCTAGCGTTTTTCAGTCTTATAAATTCATTTAATTCAGTTACATTACACTAGCAAAGCAGGCGGTGAAATCCGCTTTAGCTGAAATCTTTTTGGAGAAATTTAAAAAATATCGAAATTATTTTCCCGCCCCGGGAGGGGCAAATTTCCGCAATGCCTCGATCCGCTCCAGGATCGGCGGGTGGCTGTAATCAAAAATGACCTTGACCGGGTGCGGCTGCAGATTGGCCATGGCGTCGGCGCTTATTTTTTTCAAGGCCGTGATCAACGCCTCAGGATCATGGCAGGCCCCCGCCCCGTACCGGTCGGCCGAGTATTCAAACGAGCGCGAAACCCAGCCGAGACACGGCGCGCAAAAACGCTGGATCGGTATGATTAAAATCATAAAATAAACCAGGGCGGCGTAGATCGAGGCCTGCTGCGCGCCGAACGCCCGGAAAAGGAACGCCTGGCCGGCCAGCCGCGAAAACAGGTAAAAGCCGATCGCGCTCACCACGAGTGAAATCAGGATTGATTTGAGGATATGCCTGTATTTGTAATGCCCGATCTCGTGCGCCAGCACGGCGATAATTTCGTTTTCCGCGAGCTGCTTGATGAGCGTGTCATAGAGCATGATCCGCTTGAATTTGCCGAACCCGGTCAGGGCGGCGTTGGCCTTGCTGGAGCGCTTTGAGCCGTCAATGGTATAGATTCCCTTTATCTTAAAATTCTCCGCCTGGGCAAGCTGCTCAATTCCGGCTTTCAACTTCCCCTCCTCCAGCGGGCTGAACCGGTTGAAAAGCGGCATGATCAGGACCGGCGCGACATACATGACCAGCAGCTGGAAAATCGACACCGCCAGCCAGCCGTAAACCCAGGCCAGGGCGCCGCCCCTTGCAAAGAGCCAGATCGTCGCCGAAAGCACGATCGCGCCCAATAATCCGCTCAATAAAAGCGTCTTGACCGCGTCCAGAAAGAAAGTGCGCGCGGTTGTCCGGTTGAAGCCGTATTTCTCCTCGATGACAAAGGTGTCGTAGATGTCAAACGGCAGATTGACCAGGAAAAAAACAACGAACAAAATGCCGGCAAAGAGCAGCCCCTTCACGACCGGCCCGGACCGGACCGGGTCAAGGACATGGTCCACGAAATTAAACCCGCCCAGGACCACGAAAAGGATGATCGCGGCAATCAGGGTTATTTCCCTTGCCAGCCCGGCGACCGTCCTTTCCGCAAGGTACTTCTGGGCGATGGCGTAGCGGTCGTTGTCGTAATAGCCGGCGAATTCCGCCGGCAGGGCGGCCGGCCACGAACGCAGGTTGAGCAATTCAATCGCCAGGTCAAGCACGGCCATGGCGATAAAAAGCGCCATTACGAAAATCATCGGCTTGTTCATTATTTCTTCACCATGTAATAAATCTCGCCTCCCCGATTTTCAACCCGGACAATTTTCTCTTCCGCCATTTTACGCAAAGCCGCCCGGGCCTCGTCCATGCCCAGCGAGAACGCGGAAGCCACATCCTGCGCCGTGCAGGGCCGCCGTTTCAGCATCGCCAGGATGTCCTGCCGTTCAACCTTTTCACGCGCGGAATCTTTCCCGGCAAACCCGGCGATCAGCTCGGCCTCCGGTTCAAACAAGCCCTTGATCTCATTCAGAAAACTCTCCGGCGCCGCTCCCACGTCTTTTTCCGCCGTCGGGCGCACGGCGGTGTTCAACTGGATCCTGTCGGGCCGGAATGTCCGCGCCAGCCGGGCGATGGCCTTGGCCTGCTCCCGGCCGGAATTTAGGCCGGGCACGATGAAAACTTCCATCCAGATCGTCCCGGGATATTCCTGCCGGAAAAGCTGCAGGCCTTTCAAGACCGAAGCAAACCGCAACCCCGGATGAGGACGGGTGATTTTCCGGAACGATTCCTCGTCCCAGGCCGAGAAGGTGGCCTTGACAATATCGGCCGATGAAGCCGCGTTCCGGACTTCCGGCAGATGCAGCAATGTGCTGTTGGTCAATAAAACCGATTTTATCCCGATTTCTTTTTTTATAAACGCCAATACATCGCCGAACCCCGAATGGAGCGTCGGCTCGCCGGACCCGGTCACCGAGACAACGTCCGCCTTGCCTCCCCCGGAGCGCCACCGGGCAAGCTCGCGCTTGACCGCCGATACGGGAACATATTCCTTCCGTTCGATGACCAGGGAAGTAGTCGACCCCACCTCGCAGAAAACGCAATCAAGGGTGCAGGTTTTGGACGGCACCAGGTCAACCCCGAGCGAAAGGCCGAAACGCCGCGAAGGCACGGGTCCGAAAAGATATTTATAGGAAAGGTTTGCGCTGACTTTTTCCATGGAACATCAATTTTATATTAGTTTGTCATTCCCGACTTAACTCGCCTCGGCGAAGCCTCCGGCGTAGCCTGGGTCGGGAATCCATGCCCTTCTAAATCCTTTCTGGATTCCCGCCTGCGCGGGAATGACAGATTACCCTGACCTCTGCCTACTGATCTCTGACCTCTTCCTTCAGCCTTCAATCAATACATCTTCTCATACTCGCCCTTGCTCACCTTTTTGAGCTTATGAAACCCCGCTCTTTTCGCCCGGTCATCGGCCCCGGATCGGGAGCCGCCCACGCGCGGCGCGGAAATCAACCGGACAACCCCCGCCCCGCATTCGGGACATTTCAGCAGTGGCGTTTCATCGAGACGTTCAATGCGCTCAAAGCGATCCCGGCAGATTTTGCATCCCTTCTCCGGATTGAGAGCCTGGTATTCCCTGATCGGCATAATGTGATTTTACTTGACTATGGAATTCATCCGTGAAATATGCGTTTTAATAAGCCATCGAAAGGCGGCAACCGTTGAGACGCCTCAACGGAGTGAGGCGGCTACATTATATCTTTTCCTCCTGTAGCCGCGGCACTCTGTTGCCGCGTATTTTTTAAATTACTATACATGAAATCATCCTAACGTAAGGAGGCAGACAATTGAAGATTAAAATTAGCCCTTGTTTGTTCGCGCTGGCATGCGTTTGCGTCCTGGCCGGACCGTCGGCCGCCGCCCAGAGAGCGCCGCTGGAAATACGATATGCCGATCCTTACCTCGGCGCCATCGTCGTCGACGCCGATACCGGGCAGGTCTTGTTCGCGGACAATCCCGACACCAAGGGCTACCCGGCCAGCGTCTTGAAAATGATGGACCTCCTGATCCTCCTTGAAAAAGTCAGCTCGGGCGCCATGCGGCTTGACGAAAAAATAACCATTTCGGCCGAGGTCTCGAACATCGGCGGATCCCAGGTATACCTGAAGGAAAACGAGGTTTTCACCGTGGATGAGCTGCTTTACGCCCTCATGGTGCAATCGGGCAACGACGCGGCGGCCGCGCTGGCGATTCGCGCCGCCGGCAGCAAGGAAGCCTTTGTCGCGCTCATGAACCAGCGCGCCGCGGAAATCGGCATGAAGTCAACCGAATTTCATTCAATCCACGGCCTGCCGCCGGCCAAGGACCAGTTGCCGGACGTGACCAGCGCCCGCGACATGGCGCGCCTCGCGCGCGAGCTGCTCACCCACCCGGAGAGCCTGCGTTACACCTCCTGCAAAAAATACGGGTTCCGCGAGAATAAGTTCATCATGGACAACCATAACCGTCTTCTCTTTTCATTTCCCGGGTGCGACGGCCTCAAAACCGGCTGGTTCAGGCACGCCGGTTACTCAGTCGCGGCAACGGCCAAGCGGGACGACAAGCGCGTGATCGCTATCGTCCTCGGAAGCGCGTCAAAGAAAACGCGCGACAGAAAGGCCGCGGAATTGATGAACAGGGGGCTCGCGCTCATACCGCAAAAACCGGCATTTGTGCCTCCGCCGGCCGTGGCTGAAAAACCGGTGATACAGAAAGAGGAACCGCGGAGAAGCAGCGCGGTCCTGGTCGTCGTGTCAATCATCGCCCTGCTGATAATCAGCGGCGCCTGTTACTGGTTCTTCTTTTACCGCCCGAAAGACTCGGACCTTGTCCAGCGACATTGATCCGTATATTTCGCGAGCGAAAAGCCGACGCCAGTAAAACGGCCGTTTGCCGGGCGGCGCGCAGGACGGGCTTTGACACCCGCGCCCCGAAATCCAGGCTCTTCGGCTGAATGCCGATAAAGACGGTCTTGAAAGTCATTTCGGCCTTCATGAAATCGATCATGAGCCTGACCGGCAGCTTGTGCGTCAGGAAAACCGTGTTGCCTTCCTTGCCGACGTCAACCAGCGCGATTGTCCCCGGGCTTTTCCCGAGCTCAACCGCGTCCAGCATGACCAGGTGACCGGGACGGAAACGCCTGATTTCGCCGGTCAGGTTCTCGGGGGCCGTGCCGCCGTTGAACAGCTTTACGAGCGGAATTGACCGCCGCCGATTTTTCCCGCGAGAAGTTTTTTTCAAAGACCGGCGCAGGTGGTCCAGCGCCAGCAGGCCGGCGGCGTCATCACCGCGCAAGTCGGAACCGATGCCGACGACCGCGATCCGCGCGGCGTCTTCAAGCAGGATCGGGAGCTTTTGCTTCAGGGAGGGCATGGTCACGCCACAGGCTCGGGCTTCGCCGCAGGCTCCGCCGGCGGCGAAAACACAATCTTGAGGTTCTTGCGGTCAAGTTGGGCGAGTTCAAACTCGGGCGTGATGGCCAGCGCCTTCTTCGGGCAGGTGTCAACGCACTGGGCGCAGTAAACGCACTTGTCCAGCCTGATTACCGCCTCGAACCGCTTCTCGCCGACCTTGTTGATCTGGATGGCGTTCGAGGGACAATCCTTCATGCAAAGCTTGCAACCGATGCATTTTTCCGGGTAAAAAACGAGCTTGCCGCGGAAGTTGGGCGGCATGACCGCCTTTTCGTAAGGATAACGGCCGGTGGCCGGCTTGCGCCCCAGCGATGAGAGAACCAGTTGCAGCATTGACCCGATTTTGATCATTGAATAACTCCAGGCACAAAGTGGCAAAGTGGCAAAGGCACAAAGCCTGATTTCAAATTATTGACAACACATCTTTTCATTATCTTGTATCTTTCTTACCTTCCACCCTTGCCCGTCATAGCTTCCTAGCCGGCATTTAAGAACGCCTTACAGCAGAGATTAATGACCAGCTGCAACAGAGCCGCCGGCGCGAGGTATTTCCAGCAGAAATTCACCATCTGCTCCAGGCGCAGGCGGGCAAAGAGCGTGCGCAGCAGGGTAATCAACCCGACGATCACCAGCACGCGCAGGATATAAACGCCGAAGGCCGCCCAGCCGGGCAAGTTGAATCCGAAAGGCAGGAAAACGGCCGCCAGCAGCGAGGCGCCGACAAAGAGCTCTATGTCAAGCGTCAGGCGGAAGAGAGCCAGCGCCCAGCCGCTGTATTCCGTGAGCGGCCCGGCCACGATTTCCGTTTCTGCCTCGGGAATGTCAAACGGCACTTTCTCCAGCTTGCCGAGCAGGGCGATCAAGGCCACGCCGAACCCGATCGCGTTGACCAGGATCATCGCCGGCATTTTCTGGTAATATTCGGCCACGCCGCTCAACGACCACGTATCGGCCAGGATGCACGGCGCGAGGATCCCCATGAAAAACGGCACCTCATAGGCAAAAAGCTGGGTCAGGCAGCGCACCGCCCCGATGAGCGAATAAAGCGAAGTGGCCGACCAGCCCGCCAGGAACAGCGCCATGGTGGGGAGGGTCAGGAGATAAAAAACCACGATCAAATCGCCGCCGAAGGAATAAACGGCCTGGCTTTGCCAGAGGGGGACATACAGGAACGCCGTGACCGCCGCCGCGAGCGCGATGACCGGCACGAACAGGAACAGCTGCCGGTCGGCGTTTTCCGGAATGATTGACTCTTTCGCCAGCAATTTGACCATGTCGGCAAACGGCTGGAACCAGGGCGGCCCGACCCGGTTCTGCAGGCGGGCATGCAGCTTGCGGTCGACGTATTCAAACGCCAGCCCGCCGATGATCACGAAAAGCAATCCCGGGAAAACAATGAGATTGAATAATGAATTTAACATATTAATTAAGACGGCGCGGCCGGAGGCCGCTGCCCTACCTTGGCATGAATCCCCAAGGTGGGGCGAGAGCGTCCCCGCTCCGCCGCAAAAAATTAGATTCCTATGCTATTAATAAGTCTCCATCAGCTTTGTCAAACGTTTGTTGGCCTCCGAAAAATCAATGCCGCGCTTCTGGTGCCAGGCAATGCCGTATTTCCTCAATTCGCCCCACTCCATCGTGCGCCGTCCGGGGCGGCCGGAATCCTTCAGAACCAGGGCCCGGTCCGTGCAGGAAAAGCACGGGTCAATCGCGGCGATGATGATCGGCGCGTCGGCCAGGTAGTTGTCTTCCATCATCCTGCTGACCGATGACAGGTTGGCAAGGGTCGGAGCGCGGATCTTGACCCGGTCCGGCTTGTCGGTGCCGTTCGCGCGGACATAATGCACGTCCTCGCCGCGCGGCGCCTCGTGCAGGGCAAGGTTGCGGAGTGGATCGCCGGCCATCAGCCGCCCGCCAACCCGGA
>CAYYWX010000016.1:0-59504 GCA_964475405.1 uncultured Verrucomicrobiota bacterium | reverse complement strand
AATCGAAGGGATAGACTCCGTTCTCAAACGAAATGCCGGTTCTTCTGGTAAGTATGAAATATCAATTATTAAGGGTTGACCCCTAATTAGAGAAAAAAAATTAAGAAAGGAAAAATCATGCAATCAATTCAGCGTATAACCGGCTTGGTCGCGGCGCCTTTTACCCCGATGGATGCCGGCGGCAAGGTCAGGCTGGACGTCATTGAACCGTATGCGCGATTCCTCCAGCGCAACGGCGTGCAAATCGCCTTTGTCTGCGGGAGCAGCGGGGAGAGCATGTCGCTCAGCGTTGCGGAGCGGATGACCGTCGCCGCGCGCTGGATGGAAGTCGCGCCCGCCGGAATGCGCGTTATAGTCCATGTCGGGCATAACTCCCTTCCCGACAGCCAGGCGCTCTCCGCCCACGCGCAGAAGATAGGTGCATACGCGATCGCGGCGGTAGGCCCTTCGTTCTTCAAGCCGGCGAAACTCGATGCCCTGGTCAATTTTTGCGCGGAAATTGCCGCGGCCGCCCCCGCGCTGCCTTTCTATTATTACCATATACCCGTCTTGTCCGGCGCGGATTTTCCCATGATTGATTTCCTGGAGCTGGCGGAGCCCAGGATACCCAGCCTGGCAGGGATAAAGTTTACGCATGAAAACCTGATGGATTATTCGTCCTGCCTGCACGCCGGGGGCGGACGGTTTGACATGCTTTTCGGGCGCGATGAGATTTTCCTTGCCGCCCTCGCGCTGGGCGCGCGCGGCGCCGTCGGGAGCACTTTTAATTACGCCGCCCCGCTTTATTTGAACCTGATCAAGGCCTTTGACAAGAAAGACTTTCAGGAAGCCCGTCTCCTGCAGCAGAAGTCAATCGCGATGATTTCAATCCTGGCGCGCTGCGGGGCCAGTTTTGTTTCGGCCTCCAAGGCCGTCATGCAAATGCTCGGCGTTGACTGCGGTCATGTCCGCGCGCCGCTCGCGCAAATCAATGCCGAACAGCGCAAAAAACTGCAGGCCGACTTGACTGCTATCGGTTTCTTTGATTTCTGCGCGAAATAAATTTTATCCGGCCAACTGCTTTCTTTTAGGGGTGCTGTTTCTTTTCTTGATCAGACGCCCGGGAAACTTTGATAGCGTCAATAATTTTTCGCACATTTCTTATAGTATGAGCCAATTTACTTTGACGAATACGACGGGCACAACCGCCTGTTTTGACGATAACGGCCTGCTGATTGGCTGGTGTTCGGGCGGCGTGGCGTGGCGGCCGGTTGCGTCAACGCCGGGCTGGTCCGTGCTGCTGCGCGCCGGCGGCAAGGAAATCGAGGCAATGCCGGCCGGCGCCGGGCTAGTGCTGTCGCGCGACAACGATAAGATCGAACTCGCCTTCCATGGGCTCCGGTCGGGCGGGGCCCTGATTCCCGCGACGGTCACCGTCAATTGGCAATTGCAGGGCGAACTGCTTCAGGGAAATATCGCTTTGGCCGGTTTGCCGGAATCCCATGTTCTTCACGCGCTGGTTTTTCCCGATCTTGTCATTGCTTACGACAAAGCGCAGGACACCTCCATGGTCGTGCCGTCGGACACGGGCTGGGTGATCGGCGCGGCGGCCGAAGCGCTCGAGGAAGAGCCCGAGCGCTCCCATGGTTTGTGCCTTTCCGATCCGCCCCTGCAGTGCCAGGCGTGGATTGAGGACGGCCGTGGGCTGTATCTGGACACGCGCGACACCGCCGGGTGGATGCGGGAGTGGTGTTTCCAATCTGCCGGCGCGCAGCATGTCCGTATCCGATGTTTGAACCTGGCGCCCCGCCGCCTGTCGCCGCCGGGAACATTTGCCCTGCCGTATCCTGTTTCGCTTGGCGGTTTTAGCGGGGGATGGTACGAGGTGGCGCGACTCTATCGGCCGTGGGCGTTGCGGGCGCCATGGGCCAGCCGCGGACCGGAAGACCGGCGAGCGAGTTTTGTCGGCGACATCGCCTGCTGGGTCTGGAATCGGGGACGGGCGGCGGATGTTGCGCCGCCGGTCAAGGAGCTCGCCCGCCGCATCGGCGCGCCGGTCGCGCTCGACTGGTACTGGTGGCACAAGCACGGTTACGACACCGAGTACCCGGACTTCTTTCCCCCGCGCGAGGGGGAGGCGGTTTTCCGGGCGGCGGTTCGCGACTTGCAGGCCCACGATGTCCGGGTGCAGGTCTACACCAACGGCGTGTGTTACGACGTGGACGGCAAGGCGTGGGAGCCCGACGGGCCGGAGTGCGCGCTGATGCAGGAGGACGGCCAGTTGTTCGCGCCGGCTTACAACACATTTACGAAGCATCGGCTGGCCAGTGTCTGCGGCGGCTCGGAGCGCTGGCGCCAGATTGTGCTCGAGTTCGTGAAACAGGCGAAAGCGCTGGGACTGGACGGGCTTTATATGGACATGATTGGCGCCGTGGCAGGTCGCATGCCCTGCTTTAATCCCCGGCATGCGCACGCTCCCGGCGGAGGCTGCTATGGCGTGCAGGGATTCCGCGAGACTCTCCGGCAGGCGCGCGCCCTCGTTCCCGGCTTTCCGCTTTCCACGGAAGCATCTCTGGAATGGTACCTGGACCTCTTCGATAGCCATGTCATCTGCGGCGTGAGCATTGAGCGCCTGAAGTGGCATGCCGAAATGTACGGCGGCAGGGTACGGGCGGTGCCGTTGTTCAGCGCCATCTACCACGGTCGAACGGTCTGTTTCGGGAACTACTCGTTCCTCGACGGCATTCCGCCGTTCGACGAACTGTGGCCTGCCAGGTATTGCACCGACCCGAGCCGGGAAAAGGACTGGGTAAGCCTGTGCTCCGACCAGTTCGCGCTGGAGCTGGCGCGCACCGTCACCTTCGGGCTGCAACCCCTGGTGTCCAATCTGCGCTCCGCGCATTTCGAGGACCCGCGCTTGGCGAGCGACATCGCCTTTCTCGTTGAACTTAGCCGGCTATTTCACCGCGAGCGGGAATTTCTCCTCTGGGGCGAAATGCTGGCGCCGGGGACGCTGGAGTGCCCGGCGCAGGAGACCCGGTTCCTGCAGCGCTTTGTCTTCACCGCGCCGGGCGAGGAGACGTACCTGCTGCGGGAGTACCCGGCGATCTTTCATTCGGCCTGGCGGGCGCCCGACGGCCGGCAAGCCGCGATCCTGGTGAACTACACGCGCGAAGCGGTGGCGATGACCTATCAGCCGGCGGGCGGGTTGCGCGTTGAACTGTCCGCAGGCAGCCAGCTTGGCGTTGCCGGCGCCGCCGTGCAGGGGCAAATCCCGGCGCGCAGCGCCATCATGCTGACGTTGCGATGATGTCCCTGTTGTGGTTGCTCCGGTAAATTCCGACCGGAAAACCAGGTAAAATTAATGAACGGGTATTGTTTCTTTTCTTGATCAGACGCCCCGGAAACTTTACTGTTTTGCCAAATGGCAAAAAAAGCATTTTACGGTTTTTTGATCGGCCTGTGCGCCGGTATCGCGGCGCTGGTTTTGTGGGGCGCCGGCGAGCTTGAACGCTTTGAGGCCAGGACATGGGACTGGCGCGTCCAGCGCCTGTCAAAGCCCGGCAAATTTACCGACAAGATCCGCCTGGTCTTTATTGACCAGGCCAGCATTGACTGGGTTAAAAAGGAAAATGCCCTGGGTTGGCCCTGGCCGCGCACTGTCTATCAGCCGATCCTTGAATACTGCCGGCGGCAGGGCGCGAAATCGGTTGCCTTTGATCTTGTGTTCACCGAGCCGTCTTCCTATGGCGTTGAGGACGACCAGGCTTTCGCGACCGCCATCTCCAACGCGCCGCCTTTTGTTGAGGCGGTGTTTGTCGGCCGTGATACCGGCAGCTCTACCGCCTGGCCGACTAATATTCCCGCCCCCCGTTTGAAATTTTCCGGCTTGGATGCCTGGCTGTCAAATCTGGGAAGAAAAAAGGGCATATTGTTGCCGAAGGCTTCCTTCCCGGTTCCTGAACTTGCCGCCAATGCCGCCATTCTTGGGAATGTTTTTGCCAGGTCGGACGCGGACGCCATTTTCCGGCGTCTGAAACCCTTCACCGTTTTTGATGGGTTTCCCGTCCCATCTCTTGGCGTCGCGACCTGGCTGGCCGCCGCGACCAATCAGCCGGTTGTTTTTTCGAAAAATGCGGTTCAAATCGGCGGACACAATATTGAACTTGATCCGAGCGGCGCCGCGATCCTGAATTTCCGCGGTCAGTCAGGAACCCACAAGCGCCTCAGCGCCGCGGCCGTCATCCAGACCGAATTGAAATTGCAGGCGGGCGAGAAGCCGCCGGCGACCGATTTGCCAAGCCTGAAGGATTGTTATGTCATCCTGGGCTGCAACGCGCCCGGATTGCTTGATTCTCGGCCGTCGCCGGTTGGCAGGGTATATACCGGCGTTGAACTGCATGCCACCATGCTTGATAATTTATTGGCCGGCGATTTTATGCGCGATTTGCCGGGCGGCGTCACGGCCGCGCTCATCCTTGGCCTTGCAGTGCTTTGGGGAATGGTTGCCGTGCTAGGAAAAAGCGCGCGGGACAACGTCATCGCCCTGGCCGTCGCCTTGCCGTTGCCGGCGGTCATTTCCATCCTTGCCTACCAGCGCGGATGGTGGGTGCCGTTCATTGCGCCCGAGACCGCCACGGTCTTTGCGCTGGTGTCCGCCATTATTTTCAATTATGCCACGGAGGGCAGGCAGAAGCGTTTCATCCGTGGCGCGTTCAAGCAGTACCTGAGCGAGGACGTGATTGAACAACTGGTCAAGCATCCCGAACGGCTTTCCCTGGGCGGCGAGCAGAGGACTCTTTCCATTATGTTCTCCGACCTGCAGGGTTTTACCGGCATTTCGGAAGGTCTGAATCCCCAGCAGTTGACCGCGCTCCTGAATGATTACCTGACGGCCATGACCGACATCATCCAGGGGGAGGGCGGCACGGTTGACAAGTACGAGGGCGACGCCATTATCGCCTTCTGGAACGCGCCGTTGCCGCAGGAAGACCACGCCGGGCGCTCTGTCCGGGCGGCCTTGCGCTGCCAGGCGCAACTGGCCAATATGCGCCCGGAACTGCGGCAACGCACCGGCAAGGACATGTTCATGCGCGTCGGGCTTAATACCGGCCCGGTGGTGGTCGGGAATATGGGCTCCCATAACCGGTTCAATTATACCATTCTCGGCGACGCCGCCAACCTGGCCTCGCGGCTGGAGGGGGTCAACAAGCAATTCGGAACCTACACGATCATTTCGGAGGCGACGTATTCCGATATTGAAAAAGTTGAAAAAATGGAAAAAATTGCCGTGCGCGAATTGGGAAAAGTTGCCGTGGTAGGACGCAAGGCGGCCGTGCGCATTTTTGAACCCATGACCCGCGAGGAATGGGATTCGCGCAAGTTGCTGATGGAGCAGTTTGCCGGCGGCTTGAACGATTTTTATGCCGGGCGTTTCGCGGAAGCCTTGCGGAAATTTGAAAAAATACAGGTGCAGGACAAGCCGTCAGCCGCCTACGCCGTCAAATGCCGCCTGCTGATGGAAGCGCCGCCTCCGGCCTGGGAAGGAGTATGGGTGGTGACGGAGAAGTGATCTTGTCAGGTTGATAGGCTGAAGGCTGAAGGCTGAAGACTGAAGACTGAAGACTGAAGGAGGATTAGCAATCATGAGAGATCATACAAAACTTAAAGCGTTTGAATTGGCTGATGAAGTGGTGATGCTCGTATATCAAAATACAACGAATTTTCCAAAGGAAGAGGTGTATGGTTTAACATCTCAAATGAGAAGGTCGGCCGTTTCGGTGCCGTCTAACATTGTCGAAGGATGTGCTCGCGATACCCAGGCCGAATATGTGAGATTTCTCTATATTGCATTTGGCTCCATAAGGGAATTGCATTATCAGCATGGGTTAGCCAAGCAGCTGGGGTTCTTTGCAGGGCAAGATGTTTCCGTCCTGGAGTCTAAAATAATAGAAACAGAAAAAGTAATAAATGGATTGATTAGATCGTTGCGTTATAAATAATGAGTTTTCCTTCGGTCTTCAGCCTTCAGCCTGTTAACCTTAAGACAAACATGAAATTCACACCAACATCAATCAAGGACGTCATAATAATCGAGCCGAAAGTTTTCGGCGACAACCGCGGGTTCTTCCTTGAATCCTACCGGCGCGACTTGTTTCGCGAGCATGGGATTGACGTTGAATTCGTCCAGTGGAACCATTCGCTGAGCGTGAAAAATACCCTGCGCGGATTGCATTATCAGGCCGCGAAGCCGCAGGGGAAACTGGTGCGCGTCATCCGGGGGGAAGTCTATGACGTGGCCGTTGACATCCGCCGCGCCTCGCCCACTTTCGGCAAATGGATCGGCGAAATCCTGTCCGCGGACAACAAGAAGCAACTGTTTGTCCCGGTCGGCTTCGCCCATGGATTTTGCGTGTTGAGCGAGACGGCCGAATTCATTTATGCCTGCACCGATTATTATCATCCGCAAAGCGAGCGCGGTATTATCTGGAACGACCCGGACCTGGCCATCCCGTGGCCGGTGACCAATCCGATCCTGTCCGAAAAGGACAAGCGCAACCCGCGCCTGAAAGAAATCGGCAGTGATTTTTTCTGTTAACTAACAAATAGGCACATAGGCACAAAGGCAGAAGGCACATAGTAGGAATGAGGCGCTTGATAATCAGTTTTCAGATAATTAACTCTGTGCCTATGTGCCTATGTTCCTTTGTGCCTTTCTGAATATGAAAAAAATAGTAGCAGTCACCGGCGGGCGCGGAATGCTCGGCTCGGATCTGGTTCCCTGCCTTGAGAAGGCGGGCTATCAAACCCGCGCCCTGGATTTGCCGGAGTTTGACCTTTCCAATCCGGCGCACATTGAATCAATGCTTTCCGGCGCCAACGCGGTCATCAATTGCGCCGCCTTTACCAACGTGGACAAGGCCGAGGAGATGCCGGACATTGCCATGCGCGTGAACGGCGCGGCAGCGGGGCTTCTTGGCGCGTGGGCGAGGAAGAACAACGTTTATGTCATCCAGATATCAACCGATTTTGTTTTTGACGGTTTTTCGGACCGGCCTTATCTGGAAACTGACAAGCCAAGCCCGATCAGCGTTTATGGCGCTTCCAAACTGAAAGGCGAGGAGGCCGTCCGGGCAAGCGGTTGCCGCAATTCAATCATGCGCGTTGAGTGGAGTTACGGCCGGCACGGGAATAATTTTGTTGCCAAACTGCTTGAGCGCGCCCGCCGCGGGAGCGAATTGAAAGTGGTGAACGACCAGACCGGCGCGCCGACCTGGACCCTTGACATGGCCGGGGCGCTTTGCGAGCTGCTCCGTTCCCGCCCGGAAGGTGTTTTCCATTTTGCCAACACCGGGTACGCGACGCGCTATGAAGTGGCGCTCTTCGTCGCCCGCAAGCTGGGATTGGCCAACCCGGTCATTCCCTGTTCAAGTTCCGAATTTCCGGCCCCGGCGCGCCGTCCGGGCAATTCAAGATTTTGCGTGGACAAGATCCGGAAAGCATTGAACCTTGAAATCCGTTCCTGGGAGGAGGCTTTGAATGCCTTCCTGGATGAGGGGTTTACTCCATGATATCAACAGTCGTCGTGTTGAATGGCTGGAAAAAGACATTGATTTTTCCCGTGATTGTGTCATGATGAAAAGCATAAAAACAGTGGCTATCAATAATACGATCAACATCAATGTTACGAATGGCGGGGTGCCAAGTCATGAAGGTTCCGATAAATAACAATATCAATGAAATCGTTCGCCGGGTTGTGGCGGCCGTTCAGCCTGAGAAAATCATTTTATTTGGTTCATCAGCCAGGGGAGATGCAAATTCGGCCAGTGATTTTGACTTGCTGGTAGTCAAGCCGTGTTTGAGCCGCCGACAAATTGCGGGGAAAATTTATCGCGCTCTTATTGGCTTTGGTCATGCCGTGGACGTTGTTGTAGTTACACCGGAAGATATAACCCGCTATGGCGCCAATCCGGCGCTTATTCTGGAGCCGGCATTAAGGGAAGGAATAGTGCTTTATGCCGCCTGAGCGTAAACCAGCGGATAATGCCGTTGAATGGCTTAATCGGGCCCGGAGCGATTTGACACTGGCCGACAATCGGATTGAGCGTGTTTATCTGGAGGATTTGTGTTTCCACGCCCAGCAGGCGGCGGAAAAGGGGCTGAAGGCCATTTTTGTAAGCCGCGGCTGGCGATATCCATATGCGCATGACTTGTCAACTTTGATTACTGAATTGCTAAAATTCAAACTTGATGTGCCGGCTGATATTCAGGATTGCGTGGTTTTGACGGAATACGCCGTGGAGGGGCGTTATCCTGGATTTGATGAGCCGGTTTCCGAAGAGGAATATCTTGATGCAATCGTCAAGGCAAAGCGCGTGTTACAATGGGCGAGTTCCATTGTCAATGCGCGGACTTAAGAAATAATCCTTGATATGCCTGCCTGGGCAAGTGGATATCGGGCAGTAGCTATGCCTTGACGGAAATGGAATTGGAATAGAAGGTTTTACTGTTGCGATGTGCTTGCCAATCTTGTGTGTTCTGCGCCATTGCCGCATTTGCTTGATTACCTTTCTTTTTTTTACTACCCCGCATTTGCGGCCGGATAAAAATAATTCTTTGGTGAAGTTTAAAGTTGGCGCGAAAAAATATTAAAGACGGGAGAAAAGTTCGTGCGGACTCATTATCAGCCGGTTGAGGACGGTTACCAGATTGTCGGAAGCCGGGAGATTTTTAACCGGGCCTTGTACGGCGGCCACGAGCAGGATGACCTGCCGGAGCGATATTTCACTTATGCCGGCGACCAGCCGCTGGTGATGGGCGCGGTGACCGACTGGCGGAAACGCAACGATTGCACCGACGCCAAATGCGGCACCCTGATGCTCGGAGTCGCGATGACACCGGGGGTGCGGATCCCGCTTTTTTTTTACGCGGGCGAGCAGGATGGCGACCGCTATTCGCAATGGTTCCATGATTCGCCCGGGACGGTCTCAACCTTCCGGAACGGATGGATGGAACACGAAATCTGGCCTTTTTTCCAGTGTTCACCGTCAGTCAGGGTGAAAGTCAAGGTTCTGCCGTTGATGCCGGACGCCGGGTTTCTCTACCACCTCCGGGTTTCCACCGACCAGCACGTCCATTTGGCGGTCGGGTTCGGCGGAATCACGGATTATCTGGGCCGTTTGGAATTGCCGGTGGTCAAGGCGCGCAATTTTTCACCGGAAAATTGCCGGGGAAACAAAGTCACCCCGGGAAAAAACCGCGCCTATGTGAAGGGATCTGAAAAAAATATAACGAGCACCGGGATGTGGGTCGGTGCGTCGTTTCCCGTGAAAGTCACCATCGGGGATTCGCGCCTGGTGGAGCAGGGGCCCGGTAAATTTCTGAGCCGCGAGTCCGATCCGGGGGAAACACCCATGGCGCGGATGGAGTGCGAGATCGGCGCGGGCCAGACGCTGGAAGGCTTTATCGTCGTTATCCGCAACTCCGGGGAAGAGGTGCTGGACCGCTGGCTGTCGAAAAAAGACCCGGTCGGCGAGCTTCAAAAGGCGATTCGCGAAAAGCACTCCGTCATCGAGGTGCGTACCCCCGACCGGATGCTTGACCTGACCGTGCCGCCGACGGTGCTCGCCATGGATGCCTGCTGGCACAAGGACGCTTTCTGTCACGGGACATACGCGTGGCATTGTCCCTACATGGGCTGGCGGAACTGGTACGGCCCGACGGTTATCGGCTGGCACGAGCGCGTGGAGAAGGCCATCCGGACTCATGCCGCCACGCGGGTGACAAAGGCCGACACAAATGGGCCGGAGGAAATTGTCGCCAGCGGCGGCAACCAGTATCACCGGCTGAAGAACAGTTACGGGTTCATCCCGGAGATCCCGGACGGACGGAAAGAAATTTTTTACAATATGCAGGAGGTTTACGTTGATCATTACCTGCATCACCTCGATTGGACGCATTGCCTGGACCTGGCGAAGGAGACTTTTGACGTCATTGCCGACGTGCTGGCCTGGGAGGCGAGGATCCTGGATCCCGACGGCGACGGCTTGTACCAGAACTGGCTTAATACCTGGATTTCGGACGCCCATTCCTACAACGGCGGCGGCTGTGCCCAGTCCAGCGCCTA
Organism: uncultured Verrucomicrobiota bacterium; assembly: GCA_964475405.1. Lineage (GTDB taxonomy): Bacteria > Verrucomicrobiota > Kiritimatiellia > JAAZAB01 > JAAZAB01 > JAQUQV01. The sequence continues at coordinate 49,399 of CAYYWX010000016.1, read as the reverse complement.
TAATTACCGGGCGAACAAGGCCATGGCCGGATTGGCGCGGAAACTGGGATTTGATCCGGCGCCGTTCCTGGAGCGCGCGGAAAAAATCAAAAGGGCTTGCCGTGAAATTCTCTGGCAACCGGGCGCGGGGGTCCTGGCGGAATACGTGGACACCGTCGGGAACAAATTGATTCACGCCTCCCCGGAATTGGCCACGGCCTATCACGCGATCGAGGCCGGACTGGTGGACTTTTTCCAAGCCTATCAGATGCTGCGCTTTACGGAGACGGAAATGCGCAACGAGCGGACGGCTCCCCGCGGCGGCCGGCTGGTCTGGTCCTCAAACTGGTACCCGCAGAATTATTCCAGTTGCGGATTGTACACGGCCGAAAACCAGCACCTGGCCTGGGCGTATTTCGCGGGAGGGTGGGCGGATAAAGGCAACGATATCCTGAAGGCGATCGTGGACGCGTATTTCATGAGCGAGAATCCCGGCATGGCTTCGCATTGCATGGCGCCGGGCGGTTATGCCAATATGTCCCAGGATTTTTCGGAGATCGCCAGCATGCACCTGCGGGTGATCGTGGAGGGCCTCTTCGGCGTGCGTTTCAGTCTCCTGGATAATCTGATTGAGATTGCCCCGAATTTTCCCGCGGAGTGGAAGAATGCCAGGCTCAGGGTGCGGGACATTGCCGTTGAATACAACCGGAAGAATGAAACGGAAATTTTAAACGCGGAATGCGGGGCTGAAGCCCGCAAGGTGATCAAACTGCCTTTGCGCGGGACAAAGATTGAAAAGGTTGAAATCAACGGCCTGGCGGTTGATTACCGGGTTGAAAGCGGGATAGGGCGGTCTTATGTCGTGGTTGAGACGGAAATGTCCGGAAAATTATCGCTTTCGGTCAGCCACGGCCGGGGCAAAATTCCGGCGGTTAAGTTTGCCGGGAAAGCGGTCGCGGGCCGGAAAATTAATTTCATACCGGCCGGTGGCGAAATAATTGAATACACTGATCCGTCCGGCTGCCTGCGGGAAGTTCAGACCAACGAAACGGGCATCCGGGCCGTGGCCGGTGATTTGCCGGGCTGGCATACGGTTTTTGTCCGGGTGCGGAAGGAGCAATGGGACGGCTGGCTGCCCCTGAACCTGCAGGTCGCGCAAGGAGTCGCGCGCCGGAAGCGGATCGTTGCCCCGGACGGGAAATGGGTGCCGGTGGACATGGCGGGGCATTATAACATCGCCCTGGACGATATCCACCGGCAGGAATATCTCCAGCCGCGCCCGGCCGGATATTCAATCATGATGCGCGTGGACGGCAGGTTCGGCTGGGATTGGAACCAGGGCGGGTACTGCAAGACTGCGGTGGATGACAAAAAATTGCGGACCGCGGGCGGCCGGTTTGTGACGGAATCTGGCATTCCGTTCAGCACGCCGGCGAGCGGGAAGAACGCGGCCTGCGTGTCGCTCTGGGAAAATTTCACCGAGGCGATGACTTTTTCGCTTTCCGGCCGGGGGACGGAGCTGGCGGTTTTTATGATAGGCGTCACCAATCCGATGCAGTCGCGGGTTGAAAGCGGGCGGCTAATCCTTGAATACGCGGACGGAAAAACGCGGGAGGTGGCGCTTGTCCCACCGGTCAATTTTGACGACTGGCTGGTGGCCGCGGTCCAGACCGAAAACGAAACGGTATATTTCAGCGATTACAATCACGGGCTGGTCCAGAGGTTTGTGCTGGATGCTTCCCGGGATTTGAAATCCCTGACGGCGCGCGCCGTGGCCAACGAAACCGTTATAGGGATACTTGGAGTTGCAATTCGCCGCCGGGATTGATTACATTGACATTTTACGCCTGTAACTGGTAATAAACAAAAAGGAGAATTTTATTCTATGGCAACAGAACTTGAGATTTTCCGCGCGACCGTGAATCATCGCCGGCCGGAGCGGATTCTTTGTTACGCGTCGTTTACGCCCGACTTGCAGAAAAGGGTGATTGCCCACGCCGGGACCGAGGACTTGGTCAAACATTACGGCATGTTTTGTCGCGGGGGGATGGAAATCCGGCGGCCGGATGGATTTGTAGCGCCGGATTACTCGTCCTATTGGAAGGGGGAAAATCTTCCCGCCGGGACGACGATCAACGATTGCGGGGTGGCCATGATCCCGAGCGGGTTTTATCATTTTTGGGGATTCCTTTCCCCTTTACGCAACGCGAAAACATTGTCGGAAATTGAAAACTATCCCTTGACCGACGTTCGCGGATGGGATGTTTCGGATTTGCCCGGCCAGGTGGCCGGGCGGCATGCCACCGGAAGGACCGCGGGCGCCTGGGTAGGGCACATGTATGAAACGGCCTGGCAAATCCGGGGTTATGAGCAGTTTTTAATGGATATGGTTGAACAGCCGGCCTGGGCCGAGTGCCTCCTGGAGCGCCTCATGGAACAGAACCTGGCCAGGGCGGAAGCTTACGCGCGCGCCGGGGCGGATCTGATTACGACTGGCGATGATATTGCCAACCAGGAAAATCTCATGTTTTCCCCCGATAGCTGGCGGAAAATCATGCTCTCGCGCTGGAAAAAAGTGTGGGGAAGGATCAAGGAGATCAATCCGGATTGTAAAATTTGGTATCACAGCGACGGCAATATCAGCTCGATTATCGAAGAATTGATCGAGGCCGGGGTTGACATTCTCAACCCGCTCCAGCCGGAATGCCTGGACCTTGACGCCATTCATAAACGTTACGGCCGCCGGGTCACGTTTGACGGATGCATCGGGACCCAGAGCACGATGCCCTTCGGCAAGCCGGCCGATGTCCGCAAGCGGGTTAGGGAAGTGATCGACAAATACGGCCGGAAGGGCGGCCTGATCGTGTCGCCGACCCATGACCTTGAGCCCGAGGTCCCGCTGGAAAACATCGACGCGCTCTTTACAGAATGCCGCGAATATGGTAAATAAAAGGCATTATGAAAAATATCAGTCTCTATCCTCTTCTCTTCCAGCCCGTTTATAAGGATTACATCTGGGGCGGGAATAAAATCGAGGAGCGATACAAGCGCGGCTTGCCGCCGGGCATCTACGCGGAGTCCTGGGAAATCACCGACCGGCCGGAAGGCATGAGCGTTGTGCTCAACGGTCCGCTGGCCGGGCGCGACCTGTTCAGCCTGGTGAAAACCTACGGCGAGAAATTGTCGGGGCGACCGTTCGCTGAATTTCCCCTGCTCATCAAGATCATTGACGCGAAGGAAAAGCTGAGCGTGCAGGTTCATCCGGACGAGTCCGGGGCGCGGGCGGTCGGCGGCGATCCCAAGACGGAAATGTGGTATGTCATCGCCTCCGAGCCGGGCGCCAGGGTTTATGCCGGGCTGAAGCCGGGCGTGAACGCCGACTCTTTCAAGGATTCTCTCGCAAAGGGAGAGGCGGGCGACTTGCTCCAGGATATCCCCGTGGCGAGCGGCGACGTTATTTTCATACCGGGCGGCCGGATTCACGCCATCGGCCCGGGATGCCTGATCCTGGAAGTGATGCAGAATTCCGACACCACTTTCCGGCTTTTTGACTGGAACCGCCTCGGCCAGGACGGAAAACCGCGGGCGCTGCAGATCAACAAGGGCCTGAAAGTCGTGCGCTGGGACGATTCATTTTCGCCGAAAATCGACCTGGCCACGCGTTTCACGGCGCTTGACCGGGAGGGAAATTCGGTTGTTGAATTATTGAGCACGCCCTTCTTCAGGTTTGAAAAAATTATCCTGGCCGGATCGTTGTCCTGCGCGACGGATGGCAGGACGTTCCATGCCCTGTTCCTGGACGAGGGCTCCGTGGAATTGGCAGCTGACTCCGGGAAGATGCAGCTTAAAAGGGGCGAGACCGTGCTTGTCCCGGCCGTCTTGTCAAAATATGCCCTCGCGTCCAAGGAAGGCCCGGCGACCATTCTCCGCGTCAGCCTGCCGTGATTCCATCCAGCCGCCGGGCAAATGTTATTAATCCCTCTTCGCTTCTGGTATTTTAAGTTATTTATAATCAGCAAGATGCGTTGTTCGAAATAATGGTCAATCTTTTTTTTAGATTTTCTGCGCGAAAACAAAACTTGACCGGGGCGGGGCCGGTCGCCTATATTGTCCCCGAGAATTTGAGCATATTTCTGAAAGGATAAATTATGGCCAAGCATGGATTGGGACGGGGATTGAACGCTTTGCTGAAGGAAACTCCGCCGGAGGCGCCGGTGAAAGGCGAGGCGCAACGCGCCGGGGATGTCGGGACAATCCCGGTTGATAAAGTCCTGCCGACCCCTTATCAGCCCCGCCAGAGGTTCTCGCCCGAGGAACTTGAGGAACTGGCCGGCTCCATCCGGTCCCACGGCGTTCTGCAGCCGGTCCTCGTGCGCCGCAAGGGGGATCAGTTTGAGCTTGTGACCGGCGAAAGACGCTGGCGCGCCGCGCGTCACATCGGGCTCGAAACCATCCCGGCCATCATCAGGGACGCGAGCGAATCGGAAATGCTGGAGCTCGGGTTGATTGAGAACCTGCAGCGCGAAAACCTGAACGTCATCGAGGAGGCGGAGGGCTACCAGAACCTGGTTGCCAAGTTCAACCTCAGCCAGGACGAGATCGCCCGCCGGGTCGGCAAGGCGCGCGCGACGGTCGCGAATTGCCTGCGCCTTCTGGGCCTGCCGCACGAGGTCCGGCAGATGCTGATGGAAAACAAACTCCAGGCCGGGCACGCCAAGGTGCTCCTTTCGGTCCCGTTGGACGAGGAAAAATGCTTCCTGGCCAGAAGGGTCGTTGAGGAGGGCTGGTCGGTGCGCGCGATTGAAAAGGCCGCTTCCAAGCTGACCCGGGCCCCGAGGAAATCAAGGGTCAGCCGCGACGATATCCCGGCCGTTCATCTCCAGAACATATCCGATCAATTGCACCGCCATTTCGGGACCGGCATCCGGATTTTTCCGTGCCGCACCCTGGCCAACGGCAAGAAGACCAAGGGCGTCATCGAAATTGATTATTATTCCTCCGAAGATTTGAACCGCCTGCTTGATCTCCTCGGTCTTGGCGAGAAGAGCGGGATATGAAGCGTTGATTATTCCTGTCTGCCGGCAGTTGTAAAAAGATGCCTGGGATGGGAGTCGAACCCATACGGCCTTTATGGCCATCGGATTTTAAGTCCGATGCGTCTGCCATTCCGCCACCCAGGCTTTTTTTCAAGTAAAAGTATATTTTATTCTGCAACACGGTTTGTCAATTCAATTGTATCCGGAATTGAGGGCGTAAAGCGACGGAAACTGGTCCAACAATTACGGAAAGCAAGGCGGACGGTGTCGTTGCCGGTAATTTTATTTGACAATCGGTTGTTTTGACTTAAGTTTCCGGGTAAACGATAGTTCTATTATATATGTTTTACAGCATCCGCTATCGACATGGTCTCGCCAATGCAATCAAATGAATCCGCTTCCATGTCCGGCCATAAGTCCGGCGGGGAAAGCCCGGCGTTCCGGCTGGAAACCCTGGTGGACTTCCCGGACGATGCCCTTGCCGTGGTAATAACTCCCGATCGTGTTGACGCGATGATGCTTGCCTTGAGCAAGATGGGCGTCCGCCGCGTGAGTTGGGCTTATTACGGCGACGGACACGGGGGCTATTTGCTGCCTTCCGATTTCAGCGGCCAGTGGCGCAACTATGCCGACACGCTCAGCGCGCTCGGTAACCCGCTACGGATTGCCGTGGATGCCGCCCATCGCCACGGGATGGAACTTTATGCATATTATAAGCCGTATGAGACCGGCCCGGCGGTTTCATTTCCCGAAGGTTCCCCGGATGCGCGCTCTTTCGGGCGCCTCAAACAAAAAGGCGGCAGGCTTGCCTGGCTGGATCCTTTTGTCGTGGAACATCCCGAGCTCCGCATCCGCCATAAACCGGATGACTCCGTCAAGGACCTTTCCGGCGTGTCTGTCTGCGCAATCAAGCTTGTGAAAAAGGACGACTCGCCGACGCGCATCACGCGCGAGCATCTGCAAATCTGGTCCAGCGATCTCAACTGCCGCTACAAGCAACTCGACGTTGATTTTACCCTCCAAGAGACCGTTGAACCCTGCTCCGGCGATGTGCGCGATCTCAACGGGGCGCTCGTGACCAGGGCGGGGGACCCGGTGCGCACGCTGACTTTGTCCGGGTTCCGGATCACCGATCCTTATATTCTCGTGACGACCGATTTCACGAGCGGGCCGGGCGACTTTGAAAACACCGGGACGGAACTTTTTGCGGCGCTTGACGCGCAGGGCAAAAGAATTCCGGGCGTGTATGCCACCGGCGGCGGCGTCTGGGCGGCGGACAAGGTGGATTTCCGCGGCTGGGGGCTGATCTTTGATGTCGGCTTCGGAAGAGCCATCGTGCGCCTGGATGAACCAAACGCGTCCGGCCGGCAGGGCTTGATTGGCTTCACCCGCGGGCGGAACGAGTTCCTGCCCGCCGCGCTCTGTGAGGCGGAGCCGCAGGTGCGCGATTACTGGCTTTCATGCATCAGCGAGATGCTTGACGCGGGCGTGGATGGCGTTGATTTCCGCGTGGAAAATCATTCAACCCATACCGATTTTTACGAGGAGTATGGCTTCAATGACGTTGTCCTTGAAGAATGCCGCCGGCGTAGTTTTCCGCCCGATTGCGAGAGCGTCGCCCGGGTTCGGGGCGAGGCCTACACGGATTTTCTCCATAAGGCCAAACGCCTGATTTCTTCCCGCGGCAGGCGCATGCGGATCAACCTGAATGTTGACTGGTTCCGTCCCGATCCGCCGCCCGGCCGCCGGCTGGCTTATTCGGCCAATATCCATTATGACTGGAAACGATGGGTGGATGACGGCTTGCTGGACGAGGGCATCCTGCGCATGTTTGAGTTTCCATTTGAAAAAGTTTTCAGCGACCCGGTCGCCGCGGAAATGATTGCCCGCTGCCGGCGGAAGGATATTCCGCTGGTCGTAAACCGCTACGTCAATCCCAATTATCCGGCCGAGTTCAAGCGCGTTCGTAACGATCAACGCTTCAGTGGATTCATCCTTTATGAAACGGCGACATTCCTGAAATTCAAGGAAGATGGAAAATGCGGCCTGGAAAACGACGCCGTGGCCGAGGTCTGCAGGATGATGAAGGATGACAAGCTTGAAGGATGGAAATAATGCCGATGGAACTTGATCCGGTGCCGCCCCAGCCGGCGGAGAGCGATTGGCGGTTTGTCGGCGAACTGAGCAACACGCCTTTTCACCAGCCGGTCCGATGGACGGGGCGCAAGCCGCAAGCCGGCGAGGCAAACTTTGCCGGCGGAGTCCGCCTGGACGTTCGTTTTAAGGATCCGCAACTACTCTTGGAGACGGCCTACGCCGATTTCAAATATTTCCTTGAAAGTGTTCGCCTCAACGCCGCCGGCTCATATCCAATCGTCGTTCGCCGGATTCCAACGACGATTCGCGAGGAGTACCGCGTTGTTGTCGGCAAGGATCGCTGTGAACTCCGTGCCGGCGACACGGAAGGCATCCGCCGCGGGCTCGTGTGGATGGAGGATGAGATGCTCCGGCGCGGCGGGCCGTTCCTCCCGCTCGGGACCATCGCCCGCAAGCCATGGGTGCGGACGCGGATTTCCCGTTGTTTTTTCGGCCCGGTCAACCGGCCGCCCAAGCTCAAGGACGAACTTGCGGATGACGTGGACTACTATCCGGACGAGTATCTTAATCGCCTGGCGCACGAAGGAGTCAACGGCATCTGGCTGACCATCGATTTCTTCAAGACCATTCCATCCAGGATCATACCTGAATACGGACGGAACGCGGCGCCGCGGCTGGAGAAGCTGCGGCGGACGGTCCGGAAATGCGAGCGCTACGGCATCCGTATCTTTCCGTTCTGTGTGGAACCGGCTGCATTCGATCGGCCCTATCCCGAGCTGGCCGCCGCCGGGGCTGCCCATCCGGACCTTGTCGGCGACAACCGGGCATTTTGCACCAGCACCGAGAAGGGGCAGGCGTACCTGGAGGAGGCCACCCGGACGCTTTTTTCCGAGGTACCCGGGCTCGGAGGCATGATCGTGATTTCCGTGGGGGAGCGGCATACGCATTGCTTCTCCTGGGCATTCCAGGCGCACGGATGTCCGCGCTGCTCAAAGCGCAGTCCGTTTGACGTGCTTGCCGACACTCTTTCCGCCCTGAAACGCGGTATGCAATCCGTGGATCCGGACGCCGAACTCATCTCATGGCCTTACGGACAATTCATCCACTGGGGCTGGGGGGAGAAGAACACCATTGAGGCGGCGGGACGCGTGCCGCCGGGCGTGGCGCTTCAGCACAACTTTGAAACCGGCGGATGGAACAGGCAACTCGGGAAATTGCGCCCTACATGGGACTACTGGCAATCTTATGTCGGTCCGGCTGCTGTGTTCCGGAAATGCGCGCAACGGGCCGCCCGGAATGGAACCCGCACGTTTGCCAAGCTGCAGGTTGGCTGCGGTCATGAGATATCTTCAACCCAATACGTGCCTGTCCCAGGCATTCTTCACAAAAAATACGCGCAAATGCGGAAACTGGGTGTAAGCGGCGCAATGCAATCCTGGTATCCCGGCGCCTATCCATCGATGATGAGCCGCACCGCCGGCGATTTGTCGTTTGAGCCGTTCCAGGGCGAAGGTGATTTCCTGACGGCAATCGCCCGTCGCGATTGGGGGAAGCATGTTTCGCGGGTGGTGAAGGCCTGGCGTCTGTGCGAGGCTGGTTATCGCAATTATCCCACCGCCCATATTTTCCAGTACTTCGGTCCGATGCATGACGGGGTTGTCTGGCCGTTATACCTGGTCCCGCGCCGGAAACCGCTCTCGCCCTTCTGGCAACTCGGGTATCCGCCGAGCGGCGACCATATTGCCGATTGTGTCACGAATGGTTTCACGCTCGGGGAAATTGTTGTCCTCTGCCGCCGCATGGCCGAAAATTGGGGCGCAGGGGCGAAGATCATGAAGCGCCTGTTGCCGCTCTTCCGGTCCAATCGTGACCGGCTTCAGGATATCCGCGTTGCGCTGGCGATCGGTATCCAGTTGCGCAGCGGATACAACATCCTGAGATTCTACGAACTGCGCGAACTGCTTGCCGATGCCCAGAAACCCGCCGATCGGTTGCGGCTGCTCAAGGCGATGCGGCTCCTGGTGCGGCACGAACTGGAGCTGGACCGGGAGCTTCTGCCCCTGGCGTCGGATGAATCCATCCTGGGTTTTATCGCCGAAGCGGAAGGCTATAAATATTATCCGGCTTTGATCCGCTGGCGCATGCGCCAGTTGCGCCGTCTGCTGAAAGAGGAATTCCCGGCGGTTGAACGCCGGGCGCGCCGGACGCTGCCGCTTTTTCCGGATTACACCGGCGAACAGCCGGCGGGCGCGGAATACGAATGCCGTCGCGTGACCGCCATGCCTGCCATGGACGGCATGGTGTCCGGCGGCGCCTGGGATGATTTTCCCCGGGCTGAGTGCAGGCATTGGCTGCGCCATGTCTTCAATCCCGAGCGCTGGAAGAAATGCGGTTACGACCCCAACGATCATCTGCCGGTGACCGATGCGGAGATCCGTGACCGTGCAATACGATGGAAGGCGTGCCGGGACCATGCCTCTCTATATCTTGGTGTCATGTGCACCCCCGGGATTGGCGCGGATCCGGAGAATCCGTTCGGAGGCAACAGCGTCCAGATCCTGGTGGAGCCGCGCCGGACGCTGCCGAGGATCATCTTCCACTCCGGGCCCGGTTGGACATCATGCCAGAAGGATGACGGTTACATTCAGCAGACGGACAATCCCTGGCGCGCTGTCCATAATGTGACGGCAACCGCCTGGTCGTTCGTGCTGCGCATCCCGATCCGCTGGCTGCGTCCGGAAGCTCGCGGCAAATGGTCTCCCATGCGGGTCAATATCATGCGCAGCATGCCGGTGCCGGGAAAAGAAGGAACGGCAATCTGTTCATGGGCGGAGAGGACTCCGGTCAAGGGCCGCCTGGACTGGGATACGCTCAACCCCGCAACCGATTTCGGCTGGTTGAAGTTTGACTGAGCTTTTCAAAAATATACAGGAGAAATCAATAATGGGTTCTTCAGAAAAAAACGTTCATATTAAATTGAGCCAGCCGGTTACCGTAGCCATGGCCCCGCCGGAAGTGCAAGGGTGGGGACCCTATCAGTTCCCTGACCTGGCACGGCTACCGGACGGGTGCATTCAGGTCAGCTTCCACGTTGAGTTGGATTCTGCTACGGCGTATGGTTTGTCGCGCGCCCGCGCCGTGTCGGCCGACGATGGCAAGACCTGGAAGCTCCTGCCACGTGAAGCGATTACAGACGGCGATCAGAACTTCGAAGGGAGCGTGCTCCTGCCCAATGGCGACCGGCTGCAAGCCAAAACGCTATGCTCGCGCAAGGCATCGGAGTTGCGGTTGCCGGACAAACCTTTTGCAGAGTATACCAGCTATGGACAACCCCGCGCGGTTTACCGGCTGGAAGATCTGCCTGCCGATTGCGCTGCCGGCTGGATGCTCCAGCGCCTGCCTGCCGGGCGCACGCAATGGCAGGAAGAACGCGCCACGGTGCGATTGCCAGGAGAAGTCCGTATCGTTGCGAATGATGTGATGTGGTTCCCTTGGCTCTTTCCGCAGCTAATCGTGGCGCCGGACGGCGCGCTTTTGGCCGTTAATTACACGCTCAGTCGCGTGGTGGACGGCCGATTTCAGGAAAAGTGCCATGTGACATTACTACGTTCCACCGATGCCGGGCGAAGCTGGGAAATTTGGAGTGAGCTTCCCTATGCCGGCGATTCGGCCGCCGATCCGAAGGCCAACAAACGCGACGGGTTTACCGAGCCGTATCTCTGCTTCATGCCGGATGGTTCAGCGCTAATGCTGATGCGCACCTGTGACGGCGAAGGCGTCGGCCCGCTGTATCGGACCTGTTCCACAGATAACGGCAAAACTTGGTCACGTCCCGCCGTGTTTGATGACTTTGGCGTGTGGCCCCAAATGCTCATGCTGAAAAACGGCGTGACGTTGGCGGTCTACGGCCGGCCCGGTCTATATATCCGTGCCACGTCTGATCCTGCCGGACTGCTATGGGAAAAGCGTCTTGCCGTTATAGAGCCAAAAGGAATATATACTATCGGAGTATATCCTCCTGAAACATGCGGTTATGCCGCCCTGCTGGCTTTGAGCGACCATATGGCTTTGATGGCATATTCCAATTTCAATCTGCTCAACGCCGCTGGTAAACGCTGTAAGGGAATTCAAGTGCAGGAGGTGGCAGTTACGAAGGTTGCCGGTTAATGAAAGTAATGCACAGCCGTCCCGTGGGGACGGCAAGGCTGAAGCAGTTTTCCGCCATGGGCGATCTGCCCGCCTGCCCGAGCGTCGGCCAGGGAGCTCGGGCAAGATCCGCCTCCGGCGGAATGCTGTAGACTGAAGGGAAAACCGGAAAGTAGGCATTTGCAAAAACCGGAACTACGGCTTTGTAAATATTGGTAAATTTTGCGTGTTTTTTTGCAATTTTCCTAATAGTCTTCTCGCCTGGGCGAAGCGCTCTGGCGGAGCCTGGCAGCCTTGTCGCCTCGGCGAAGCCTTCGGCGGAGCCTGGCAGTCTATCAACCTGGCACCCTGCGGGATGCCAATAATGGGCTCTTTAAAAATGTCTGCGTGCGACGAAGACAAACCAATTGCAGTTGAGTTGGATCCGGCGAACGTAATCTGCCGGAAGTTCATGGGCTTCGGCGTTGAATGGGATTCCAACGGATATAACGCGTCGGGCGTCACCGCCGAGGACTTTGCCGTCATTCGCCGCCGGGTGGAATGGATGCGCCTGCCAGTCGCGCGAATCATGATGCAGAGTAAATGGTGCTACAAGGGGAATGGCCGCTATGACTGGGATGACCCCCAGATGAAAGCGCTCTACCGGCACCTGGACGTATGCCAGGAACTGGCAATAACGGTCTTGCTCACAGACTGGGGGATTGAGCCCTCATGGCTGAAGACGCCGGACGTCGCCAAGGTCGAAGACCCCAAATACGCCGGGATCATTTCAACCTATATGGATTACCTCCTGAACACGAAGGGATACACTTGCATCAAGTATTTTATCCTGGTGAACGAGCCCAACTATGAGGTCAAGGACTGGCAGCGCTGGAAGGCAGGTGTTCAAAATGTATCGGCCGAGTTTCGCGGGAAGGGGCTTGGCGGAAAAATCGCGCTCATGGCCCCGGACCATTCCAACGCGGACGATTGGCACACGAATGCCGTTGACCAACTCCAGGATATTTTAGGCGCCTATGATATCCACCGCTACGCCGCCGAGGACGCGGTGAAGACTGGAAAACTGTTTGACTATTACCAGGCCAGCTGGGCGTATGCCTTGAGAAAAGATGCCAAGGCCATGGACAAGCCGTTCGTTGTCGGCGAGGCCGGCGCGTGGACCGAGGGAACCAGCTCCGGCCGGAATCCGCTCCACTTGGATGCAAATTATGGCATATTCATGGCGGATTATGCCGTGCAGGCCGTCAATGCCGGGTCATGGGCGGTAATGGCGTGGATGCTGGATGACAATTCCCACCAGGGATTTACCTGGGGCATGTGGAAGAGCCGTAACGAAGGATTGGCTACAAAGCCATGGTTCTATGTCTGGGCGCTCCTTTCCCGCTGTTTCCGTCCCGGGGCAACCATCGTGCAGGCCAAATTGACATCCCCGGATGTGCGGGTCCTTGCGGCATGCGGAGACGATGGAAAGTCACCGGGGAAAAAATCCTGGACTTTTTGCGTTGTCAATCGGGCCGATGGGCCGAGAGTTATACATCTGCACATGGCGGATGGAGCAAGCTTTAACCTTGTCAGGTATGTCTTTTGCGAAAAATCCGCCAGGACCGACAAAGACGGATTTCCTGTTGCGCTGGATAATATTTCTTGCGACCTTGGCGCGGGCATTACTTTTTCATGTGAAGCAAACAGCGTGACAATTCTCGGTCCGGGTAATGACTGAGATACTCCCTGCAATTAAACACGGAAGATATGAGCAAATATGACATTGCGGCTTACTACTGGCCGGCTTATCACGACGAGCCGCGTTGGCGGCGGTTCATGCCGGAGGGGCAGGGGGAATGGCAGACCATTTGCCGGGCAAAGCCGAAATTCCCCGGCCACTGGCAGCCGCGCGTTCCGTCATGGGGCTGCCTCGATGAAGCCGATCCCCGGGTCATGGAGCGGAAAATAGACGCGGCGGCCGACCACGGCGTCAATGTTTTTATTTTTGACTGGTACTGGTATGAAAATCAACCCTTCCTGGAAGACGCCCTGCAACGCGGATTCCTCGAGGCGAAGAACAACAACCGGGTCAAGTTCTTTGTAATGTGGGCCAACCACGACGCGACGACGCTATGGGACCTTGAGCAGTCGCATGAACGTAAAATTATCTGGCCGGGCGCGGTGGACCGGGCGACGTTTGACCGCGCCACGCGCCGGCTGATAGAGCGTTTTTTCGGCCATCCGTCATATTACCGGATTGACGGCAAGCCCGTCCTTTCCATTTATGAGATCGGAACTCTCATCCAGGGACTTGGGGGAATTGAAGCCGCGCGTGACGCCCTCAACGACCTGCGGGCAAACGTGCGCGCGGCCGGTTTCCCCGGACTGCACCTGCAGGCCATTTTGTGGTGCAACATTCCGCAATCGTTGGGAATGGTGCCGGGCGACCGCACCCGGACCCAGGACAACACAATCAGCTTCCTCGGCTTTGACAGCCTCACGAACTACCAGTGGTGCCATTATGTCCGGCCCACTGGCAGTTACCGGGACTGGGGGGAAACAGCGGTTGCCTCGTGGAAAAAATGGGCCGGTGAATTTTCGGCGCCATTCTATCCGCATGTGTCCATCGGCTGGGATACCAATCCGCGTTTCAAGGAAATACGGCAGGAGCTTGTCACCGGCGGCACTCCGGAACTCTTCGCCGGTTTCCTGCGTCGCGCCATGGAATTTGCGGATGCGGGCGCACTGGCGCCGCGCCTCATAACGCTGAACAGCTGGAACGAGTGGAGCGAGGGAAGTTACTTGGAACCCGATACCGTGTATGGTATGAAATATCTGGAAGCCGTGCGCGACTCCATTGGATAGGTAAAATAGGGAAGAACCGGGAACGGAACAGAGCGCTGGTCAAAAAAGACGGAGACAAAATGAAGAAAGTTATGACTGTTGTGCAGTGCTGGGACGATGGCGTGACAACGGACGTTCGCCTTGTGGAGATCCTCCGCCGCTACCGCGCCAAGGCTACATTCAACCTGAACGCCGGTCTTCATCAAAAGCAGAGAAAGCCGGGTTGGACTTACAAGAACACGGAAGTCTGGCGGCTCGGGTGGGATGAGATGCGCGAACTCTATTCCGGCTTCACGATCGCCAACCACAGCCTTACTCACCCGCAATTGCAACTGATGAGCGTTGAAGCGGCGCGGCGCGACATCGTTGAGGGACGGGAACGCCTGCGGCAATTTTTCGGCCAGCCAATCCTTGGTTTTGCCTATCCGGGCGGTACATATAACGAAGCGGTCATGAAACTGGTCCGCGAGGCCGGCCATGTTTACGCGCGGACCGTGCGCAATGTTGATTATCCGTTTCCGCCTGAGGACGCCATGGCGTTCCATCCCTGCTGCCATTTCCGCGCGCCGGACCTGTTGGCGCGCTACGAAAAAGCCAAGAAAAACGGCGTCTTTTATTTCTGGGGACACTCCTACGAGATGATCACGGAGGCGATGTGGGTCGAGTGCGAGGAAATAATCGCGCACATCAGCGCCGATCCCGAAGCGCGCTGGGGCAATGTGGTGGATTTATTTGTTGATCCAATTTGACAGGGCAAACAGGTTGACATTGTCGCCGTGTTTTGGATATATTTATCGCAACCGGTTTACATGAAAAAAATCATTGCGCATATTTGTGTTCTCCTTGATCGGGTGTGGCTTCCGCCTTCACCCTTGTTTCCCCGGCGCGCGCTCCGGACTCCGGTCAGGCTTTTCATTTTCTCCGCGTTTTTACTCGCATCCGTTTCCGTCCTGCGGGCACAGAGCGGTTATTTCCCGGAAATATTCCCGAACGCCAATATATCGACTTCGCCGGCGGCATTTTGGCAGGCCGACCGGTCAACCAGCCGCGCCATAACCAACAAGCCGCTTCCGGCCAAGGCCGACGACCCTGAACTGGTTGGGGGCAACCCCTTGCGCCTGGTGGAGCTGATCACGCTTTCCTTGCGGCGCAACCCGGCCAGTTTGCAGGCCTGGGAGCTGGCCCGGGCCGACGCCGCCCGCCTCGGCGAGGCCAAAAGCCCGTATTACCCGACAGTCACCTTCCAGGCCCAGGTCGGCAAAAACAACAGTGTCAACAGCGAGCAAACCCAGTACACCCCGACAACCCGCACTTTCAACTACGGTCCGCAGATAAACATCACTTATCTGTTGCTGGATTTCGGCAGCCGCGGATTCGGCCGCGAGGCCGCGCGCCAGACCTTGATTGCCTCCAATTTCCAGTTTAACCAGACCCTCCAGAACACAATCCTCGGCGTGGAAACCGCTTATTTCAACCTGGACAGCGCCCGCATGCAGCAGCAGGCCCAGGAAGACGCGTTGAACGTCGCCAAGGCCACGCTGGAATCGGTGGAAATCCAGATGAAAACCGGGTTGTCCACGATAACGCAAAAGCTCCAGGCCCAGCAGGCCTTGGCGCAGGCGGTTTATAACCTGGAAAGCGCCCGGGCCCAGGTGACAAGCGCGCAGGCCAACCTGGCGAAAAGCGTCGGCATGCCGGCCAATTCCGCGCTCAACGTGGAGCCGCCCGCGGGCGATCCGCCCCTGAAGGAACTTGACATGACGGTGAACAACATGATCGAGGAAGCCCTTGTCCGCCGGCCGGACCTGGCCGCCAAGTTCGCCGCCTTCCGCTCAAAGTTGGCGTTGGCCAAACAGGCCCAGCGCAATATTTTACCGCAGGTTACCGGGAACCTCAACCTGCAGCGGACTTTTTTTGACGAGACGATCGAGGCGGGGACCGGGGGCTCGGCCAATCCCGACGGGGTCACCGATAATTTAGCCGGTTCGTTTGTCCTGAGCGTGGATTTGTTTGACGGCTTTTTGAAATGGAACAAGGCGCGCGAGGCGAAAGCCACCGCGGAGGCCGCGCGCCAGGACCTGCTTGCCTCCGAAATCTCGGCCATCGCGGAAGTATGGAACAATTATTACAACTACAAGACCGCGCTCAAGCAGCTGGAATCCGGCCGTGAACTCGTGGCGGCCTCGGAGAAGGCTTTTAACGCCACTTCCATCGGTTACAAGTCCGGCTTGAACAACATTGTGGATATGCTCACCCAGCAGAACAACCTTTCCTCGGCCAGGCTGATTTTTATCCAGGCGCGGACCTCGCTCTTCCTCTCCTCGGCCAATCTGGCTTATTCGACCGGCGCGCTCGCGCCGCCGGATATGAACGACAGGGAACCAATCGTGTCCGCCATGAAAAATATCCAGGAAGAAAAAGGTGAATCAAAATGAAACCGCTAAATATTTTTTGTTTGAGTTTTATTCTGGGCCTGGCGCTGATATTCCTGCCGGCCTGCGGCAAAAAAAAGGCGCCGGAAATGCCGGCCCATCCGGTCGTGGTCGGGCAGTCCTATTCCAGGACCGTTGCGCGTTACATTGACACCATCGGCAGCTGCGTTTCGCCCGCCAAGGTGCTGATCATTCCCCAGGTTTCCGGCCCGATCGTCAAGATCCATTTTATCCAGGGGCAGGAGGTGAAAGCCGGCGACTTGCTTTACACCATTGATCCGCGGCCCTACCGGGCGGCCCTCGAAAAGGCACTTGGCCAGCTCGGGCAGGACGAAGCCCAGCTTGAGTTGAACCGGCTTGTCCTGGCGCGCAACGCGCCGCTCGCGCCGGGCCTCTATGTTTCCCCGCAGGATTTGGACAAATACCGCCTCCAGGTTGCCATGCTCGAATCAACGGTGGAGGCCGACCAGGCCCAGGTCGAGGCGGCCCAGATCAACCTCGGCTACTGTTATATCACTTCGCCCGTTGACGGGAAAACGGGCGTTTATATCGTGAACGAGGGCAACGTGGTCCAGGCGAATGATCCCAACGGATTGGTCTCAATCCAGACCATCACGCCGATTTTCGCCGAATTTATTGTCACCGAGCGCGAAATGATCGCCGTGCGCCGGCAGATGCTCAAGTCAAAGGTCCAGGCTGAAATTTCGTCCATTGAAGACCCGACGATCAAGGAACCGGGCGATTTGTTTTTCCTCGATAATGAGGTCAAGCCGAAGGCCGGCACGGTCACCCTGCGGGCTATTTGCCAGAACCGGAAGGAACAGCTCTGGCCCGGCCAGTTTATCGGCGCGCGCATCCTGCTTGATGAAATCAAGGACGCGGTCTTGATGCCTTACGCCGCGGTGCAAATCAGCGAAAGGGGGACATTCACTTTCGTGCTTAAACCGGATTCCACCGTTGGTGTTTTGCCGATCAAACTGGGCCAGAGATTCGGCGCTGATATCGTGGTTGAGGCCGGCCTGAAGGCCGGCGAGCAAGTGGTTACCGCCGGCCAGCTTATGCTGCGTCCGGGTTCAAAGGTGAGAATTGACACTCCGGACGAGAAGGGAAACGGGCCGCAGAAGGCCAATGGGGCAAAGGCCGCCGCCGCCGCTGAACGGTGAACTTTGAACTGTAAACTGTGAAAACATGAACATTTCTTCTGTATTTATCAATCGGCCGATCGCGACCGTCCTGATCATGACCACCCTGGGTCTTTTCGGGATTGGCTCGTTTTTCAAAATGCCGGTCAGCGATTTGCCGGCGGTTGATTATCCGGTGATCAAGGTCAACGTTGCCTATCCGGGCGCGACGCCCGAAAACATGGCCGCGAACATCGCCACCCCGCTTGAGCAGCAGTTCATGCAGATCCAGGGCATTGAGCTCATGACCTCCATGAGCAGCCAGGGCAACACGATGATCATCATCCAGTTTGACCTGACCAAGAGTATCGACGGGGCCGCCAACGACGTGCAGTCGGCGATTTCGCGCGCCATGGGAGCCCTGCCGAAGGATTTGCCGTCGCCGCCGCAATACCAGAAAACGAATCCGAATGAAATGCCGATGATGTATTTCGGCCTGCTCAGCGAAACCATGACCACCGCCAAGCTCTTTGATTACGCCCAGAGCGTCATCGGCAACCAGATCAACACGATCGAAGGCGTCTCGCAGGTCCAGGTCTACGGCGTGCCCTATGCCGTCCGGATTGAAGTTGACCCGAAGGCGGCCGCCAGCCGCGGTTTGACGATGGATGACATTTGCCGGTCCGTCAGCGAGGGCACGGTCATGCTCGGTTCCGGGCAGTTGGACGGCAAGACCCAGACCCTTTTGATCCAGCCGCAGGGCCAGCTTGAAAACGCGGAGCAATACAGCCAGCTCATTATCGGCATGTATAACGACAGCCCGGTTTACCTGCGCGATATCGCCAAGTGCCTTGACAGCATCATGGATACCCGCATTTCGCTTCATTTCTGGTCCGAGGAGATGAAGGAGCTGGAACACAAGCCGGTTGGGATGGTTGTCGCGGTGACCAAGGCGGCCGGCGCCAACGCGGTGGAGACCTCCCAGCGCATCAATGACTTGATGGCGGACCTTGGGAAGGTGATCCCGGATTCAATCCAGGTCATGTTGATTTCGGACCACTCCAAGACCATCAAGGCTTCCATCGGCGACGTCCAGGAAACGCTGATCATCGCCTTTTTCCTGGTGGTCGGTGTCATTTTCTTTTTCCTCGGCCGGATCAAGGACACCATCATCCCCAGCGTGGCCCTGCCGTTGTCGCTTTTGATCACCTTCGTTGTTATGCTCATGCTGGATTACAGCCTGGACAACCTTTCCCTGATGGGGCTGACGCTTTGCATAGGATTCCTGGTGGACGACGCCATCGTCTTCCTTGAAAACAGCGTCCGGCGGATGGAAGCCGGCGAGAACGCCTATGACGCTTCCATGCGCGGCGCGGAGGAAATCGGGTTCACCATCTTGAGCATGACCTTGTCGCTCGCGGCGGTGTTCATCCCGCTCGTCTTCATGAGCGGACTGATCGGGCGCATCTTCCGCGAATTTTCAATCGTGGTCGTGGTTTCCATCCTGGCTTCCGGATTCATATCGCTGACCCTGACGCCGATGATGTGCCGTTTCATGCTCGCCGCTCACCAGACCGGGAAGAAAACGCGCATGGAGGAGGTTGCCAACGCCACGGTCGCTTTTTGCCTGCGCTGGTACGGGCTGTCGCTGCACTGGTTCTTGAAGCATCGGGCCGTAAGCCTTGTCGTCTGGTTTGTCACCCTGGGCGCCACGGTCTGGCTTTTCATGATCCTGCCGAAATCGTTCCTTCCGGTCGGCGATAGCGGCACAATTCGCGGCATGTTCATGGCGCCCACCGGCACGTCGCCCGAGCGCATGGTGGAATATCAGAATAAGATCGACGAAATCCTGCAATCAAACCCGGCCGTCTCGGAATCGGTGACGGTTGCGAATCTCATGGGCGGCAACATCCAGGCCAACCAGGCGCTTTCCTTCATTTTCCTGCGGGAGAGGAATAAACGCAAGCCGATCCTGGAAGTCACCCATGAATTGATCGCCAAGATCCAGCAGATTCCCGGGATCTTCATTGCCCTGCGGCCCGATCCCACGCTGCATATCAGCGCCGGCGCCACGGGCGAAACACAGGGCCAGTATGCTTATGTCCTGACCGGGCTGGATCCAACGCAGCTTTATGAAAGCGCCGAGAAATTGATCGGCGAAATCCGCAATCTGCCGGGATTGATCGGCGTTTCGTCGGACCTGATGATGGATATGCCGAACCTGACAGTCAACATTTTGCGCGACAAGGCCTCCTTTTACGGTGTCAGCGCCGAGGCGGTTGAAAACGTGATCCGCAACGCCTACGCCCAGAACTACGTCTATCTCATCAAGTCGGCCATTACCCAGTATCAGGTCATTGTGGAGGTTGAGGACGCCCAGCGCGCCAAGGCCGAGGACCTGGAAGCTATCTACGTCTTCTCGCAGACGCTCGGCAAGCCGATCCCGCTGCGCGCGGTCTGCACCTGGGAGAAGAGGGTCGGCCCGTCAACGGTCAACCATTTGAAACAGTTCCCGGCGGTCACTATATTCTTCAACCTCGCGCCCAATATGCCGATCGGCACGGCCCATGACGCGATCAGCAAGCTGGCGGAGAAAATCCTGCCGGAAGATATTTCGCGCTCTTTTTACGGCGAGGCGGAACTTTTCGCGCAAACCGTGAAAAGCCTGACGGCCCTGTTGTTCGTCGCCATTTTTATCATGTATGTCATCATGGGCGTCCTCTATGAAAGTTATTTCCATCCGATCACGGTGCTCTCGGCCCTGCCGGTGGCGTGCGTCGGCGGCCTGCTCGGCCTGCTGGTTTTCGGCCAGGAATTGTCGCTTTACGCGTTTATCGGGCTCTTCATGCTGATGGGGATCGTGAAGAAAAACGGAATCCTGATGGTGGACTTCGCCATTCATCTCCAGCAAAAGGGCAAGAACAGTTACGACGCCGTGCATGAATCCTGCATGGAAAGATTCCGCCCGATCATCATGACCACCCTCGCCGCCCTGATGGGCGCCATGCCGATTGCCGTCGGTTACGGCGCGGACGGCGAATCGCGCATGGGCCTGGGCATCACGGTCGTCGCCGGCCTGATCTTTTCGCAGATTATCACGCTCTATATAACGCCGGTCATTTACCTCTACCTGGAGGACGTCCAGGAATGGGTTTATGGACAGAAAGCCAAGGCGGTGGTGAAATCGGAAGGCGCGAATCAGCAGCCGGTATGAAAGAAAAAAAATCAACGTTGAAAGGCAGGGCGTTGCAGCCGGCGGAATTGATAAGCTATTCCCGCGGCTCGATCGTGAGCAAGACGCTCATCGACCGCAAATCCGGCACGCTCACGCTCTTTGCCTTTGACCGCGGCCAGGGGTTGAGCGAGCATGTGGCGCCCTTTGACGCCGTGGTGCAAATCCTGGACGGCGCGGCGGCCATTACCATCGCCGGCAAGGCGCTCAAGGCCAAGGCCGGCGACATGGTCATCATGCCCGCCAACGTCCCGCACGCGCTCAAGGCGGAACAAAAATTCAAGATGCTTTTAATCATGATTCGCGGAAAATAACACAGGCAAAATGATCACTTTTCTTGAAGGCATCCTGGTTGAGAAATCGCCCGCCCGGCTGGTGCTCATGGTCGGCGGGGTGGGGTATGAGGTGTTTATCCCGCTCAGCAGTTATGACCGCCTGCCGGCCGAAAATCAAAATTGCCGCATCCTTGTTTTTGAATACATCCGCGAGGACCAGCATTCGCTTTTTGGCTTCATGACCGACCTGGAGCGCAAAACTTTCACGCTCCTCATGAGCGTCAACGGCATCGGGCCGAAACTGGCGATGAGCGCCTTGAGCTCCCTGGCGGTGGCCGATTTGAACGCGGCCATTGTCGCCGGCGACGTCGCGCGCCTGGCCACCATCACGGGGATCGGCAAGAAAACCGCCGAGCGCATGGTCGTTGAATTGCGCGACAAGCTTTCCGCGTCCGGGATGCTTTCCGGCATCGGCGGAGGGAAGCCGGGCACCCGGACGTCCGACGCCATTCTTGCCCTGGTTTCGCTCGGCTACAAGCCGGCCGAGGCCGGCCGGATGGCTTCCGCGGCCGCCTCCGGAGGCGGGGCGGATCTTTCGGTTGAGGAGATTGTGCGCCGTGCCTTGAGGCGTTGACCGGTGGTTTTAAATATTATGGAGTTTTTTTATGACGCGAATTTATTATTTTTTAATAACCTTGCTGGCCGCCTTTGCCTTTGATCCGGCGCCATGCCGCTCAGCGCCTCCCGACCCGCGCGCTTTTTTGAAGGGAGAGGCGGAAGTGTATTGCGAGGCTTATCTTAAGAAGGACTACGACACCTGCCTCAAGATGATGGGCGGCGACATTGTCAACGCCCTGGGCGGAAAGATATCCGTTCTTAATCATTATAATGCCACCGAGGCGGCGCTTAAACTTCGCAAGCTGAAATTTGAAACCATGACCGTGGAAGATCCGGGGCCGGTTGTCACTCATGGCGCGAGCGTTCAATTTGTCGTCATCCCTGAAAAACATATTTACAGCGACAAGGACGGCAAATATATTTTGAATTCATATATCCTGGCCGTGTCGGAAAACAGCGGACGGTCATGGTGCCTGATGGAAGGCTCGTGGCGCCTGTCGGAGCACATCAAAAACAAGGATTTGCTTTTGTACGACCGGCTTAAATTGCCCGTCCGGAAAATTTATTATGCCGATGACCCCAACCTGATGATGGTTGAAAAAGGAGGCGGGTTCATTACCCCGCCTTCAACGATAAAATACAAGCAGAATCTGCGCAATCGCGGCTATTAACTTGGCGGCGATTCATGGAACATTTTGGAGGAATGGATATGAATGGACCCAAGGTCACGGTTATCGGGGCGGGAAGCTATTTTTTCGGGAAGCCGGTCATCCACAAGATGGCCACCAGCCCGGTTATGGCCGGCGGGACACTCGCTCTTGTTGACACCAATCCCTCCGCGCTTGCCACGATGATGAAAATTGCCAGGCGTGTTTTTGACCGGACGCGCTGCGGCGTCAAACTGATCGGCGCGACCGACCGGCGCAAGGTCATGGCCGGCTCCGACTTCATCGTCCTGACATTTTCGGAGCGGAACGCCTATTACCGCGGCCTGGACACGAAAATCGCCGCCCGCCACGGCATCCGCATGTGCAGCTCGGATACAATAGGGCCCGGCGGCATTTTCCGCGCCTTGCGCGAAATCCCGCATGTCCTTGCCATGGCGCGCGACGCGGAAAAACTCGCCCCCGGGGCGTGGCTGATCAACTTTGTCAACCCAACCGCCGTTCTGGGAATCGCGCTTATGCGCTCCGCGCCGCGCGTCAAAAGTTTCGCGCTTTGCGACGGCAACCACGAGCCCGGCAATACCCTTGATTTGTGCAAGCGGGTCGGCATCGTCTCGCAGGATGCAAAATGCGTTTCTCCTGACGTTTATGGCAAACTTGACCTGGCGATCGGCGGTGTGAACCATTGCACCTGGATCGTGCGTTTCCGCTACCGCGGAAAGGACATGCTGCCGGCCCTGCATCGCTGGGCGGTGGCGCAGGCCGCGGCCGAGAAGAAAAATCCAGGCCTGAAGGCCAAGCCGCGCTTCAACGCGCATTACGCCCTCCAGCTTTTTGATCTCTACGGCGCTTATCCCACGGCGGTCAGTCACACCAAGGAATATGTGCCTTTTTTCCAGGGCTACGGAGTCCGGCAAAACTATCCGGAACCGATCAAGCTCTTTGAGTCCGGCGTGCGCGCGAAAGAAATGGCCGCGGCCTGGAAGATCACTGGACAATATGCCGGCGGCAAGCTGACGGTTGATGATTTTCTGGAAAAAACCGGCGATGACCATGCCACTGACATCGTTGAAAGCATGTGGGGCGGGCTGAACAAGCAGTTTTATATCAACAGCGCCAACCGCGGCGCCGTGACCAACCTTACCGACGATGCCTTCCTGGAATTGCGCTGCGACCTGGATATGCGCGGGCCGCGCCCGCAGTTCTTCGGAAAGATGCCGCGCGGTCTTTTGGGCCTGACCCAGGAGGTGCTTGATACGCATGAGTTGACCGCCGAGGCGGCTGTGACCGGCGACCGCGCCCTCCTGCGCCGGGCGATGCTCGCCGATCCGATCTGCAATAATATCCGCGATGCGGACGCGTGCCTGGCCGACTTGCTTAAGGCCGAGCGCGATGTTTTGCCGCCTTATTGGTATAAAAAGAAATCCCGCCGGTGATATAATAAAGAATCAAACTGTCCCGGTCACCAGGTTAACCGAAGGCGAGGGGTTCTATTTTTTCGGTTACTATGACCTGGCCGCCTTTGACCCCTCCGGCAAATTCCATCTTTATCATCGGGTCGGCTTCATGGACCGCCGCCGACCGCGGCCGACTCCGCCGAAATAGGCCTGATTGATCTTGAGATGAAGGAAAAGATAAAAATCGCCGGAATATTTATCTTGCCCGGCTTGCGTAGGATTGCGGGTGCTTGCGGTGATCACTAGCTGACTTTTTTGATTGAAACCCGGAATTTGCGCTCTTCCACTTCAATATGTTTTGTCAGATCCGCTTTGTCTTCCGGGAGATTCATTGATTTGGCGAGGGCCAGGTCGGTGATATGCTTTTTCCAGTTTTCGGCCAGGGCGCCTTCAATTTCAATCTGAATCCGGTCGCTGACCGCGTAGCCTGCTTCCTTGCGCATGACCTGCACGGCGCGATTCAGTTCGTTGGCGATTCCTTCTTCCTTCAATTCGGCCGAAACGGAAGTGTCCAGCAGGGCAAGGATCCCGTTCTCGCAGAGGGCGTCGCCCCCCTTGCCGATGTAGGAGATTTCCACGTCCGTCCGTTCCAGCGCCCATTCCTGGCGTCCGTCGTTGACGATTACCTTGCCGGGCGTTTCGCGGACTTTACCCGCCTTGGCGGCCGTGATGATTTTTTGGACATCCTTGCCGAATTTTGGGCCGATGACCCGCGGATTGGGCACGACGCGGATGACGGCAATCGCGCCGGGATCCGCGATGAATTCCAGGGCCTTGACGTTTAATTCGTTTTTTATCATCTGCATTTGCCGGCTGACGCTTTCGCGCGCGACGCCCGAGGGGATCACGATCTTCAGCGCCGGCAATGGCTGGCGGACCTTGATGGCCGCTTTCTGGCGCAGGGCCAGGCCGAGCGAAACGATGTTGCGCACGACGGAAGTCTCCTCGATCAATTCGTCGTTGCGGAATTTGTCCGGGATATCCGGCCATTTTGCCAGGTGGACCGATTCCTCGCCGGTCAGGAGTTTATACAGATAATCGGAAATGAACGGCGCCGAGGGCGCAAGCATTTTCAGGAGGGAAATCAAGGCGTAGAAAAGCGTGTCATAAGCCTCTTTTTTGTCGGCGGTCAGGCCGTTGCCCCAGAAGCGCTCGCGCGACTGGCGGATATACCAGTTGGTCAGTTCGTTAATGAATTCCACGAGCGGGCCGGCGCTCTGGTTGAGGTAAAAAGTGCGGAAGGCGTTCCCGACTTTCTTTTCCGTCCGGTAAAGGACCGCCAGGATCCATTTGTCAAGCGGGTGCGAAGGCCGGAAACTTTCCGGCATATTCCCGCTCTTGCCCGTGTAGCCGTCAATGTTGGCGTAGGTGGCGAAAAAGGAATAGGAGTTCCAGAGCGGCAGGAGGACCTGCTTGATCTGGTCGTGCACGCCGCTGTCCTTGAAGTTCATGTCCTCCATGACGACCGCCGGGGAGTTTAGCAGGTAAAGGCGCATGGCGTCCGCGCCGAATTTGTCGATCAACTCCATCGGGTCGGTGAAGTTTTTCTTTGACTTTGATATTTTGTGGCCTTCCTCCGAAAGCAGGGTGCCGTGCACGAGGCAGTTCTTGAAGGCGGCGCGGTCAAGCAGGGCCGTGGCAAGGACGTGCAGGTAATAAAACCAGCCGCGGATCTGGCCGGGATATTCCACGATGAAGTCGGCCGGGAAATGTTTCTCAAACCAGTCCTTGTTTTCAAACGGGTAATGGCACTGGCCGTAGGGCATGGAGCCCGACTCAAACCAGCAATCCAGGACCTCCGGGACGCGGTGCATGGTTTGGCCGCATTTCGGGCAGGAGATCGTGACCTTGTCCAGGAATTCCTTGTGCAGGTCGGTCAGCGGGATTTTGGAAAATTTATTGATTTCCGCCGCCGAGCCGAGGACCATCTTTTCCCCGCAGTTGGGGGACTGGCATTCCCAGACCGGGATGGGGGTGCCCCAGTATCTTGAGCGCGAGATGTTCCAGTCCCGGGCTCCTTCCAGCCATTTGCCGAACCGGCCGTGCTTGACGTGTTCCGGCGCCCAGTTGATTTCCTCGTTGCGCTTCAAAAGCCGGTCCTTGATTTTTTCAACCGCGAAATACCAGGCGTCCATCGAGCGGTAAATAAGCGGCGTGCGGCAGCGCCAGCAATGGGGATAATTATGCTCAATGGTCTTGTGGACGATTAAAATATGATTTTCCTTGAGCCAGTGGATGATGTCCTTGTTGCAGTCATGCACGTTGCGGCCGGCGTATTCGGGTATTTCCGCCGTGAAACAACCCTTGGCGTCAACAGGGTTCCTCACCCCGAGGCCATTGCGCTTGCAGAGCCAGTAATCGTCCTCGCCGAAGGCCGGGGCGCAATGGACAATCCCGACCCCGTCCTCCATGGTGACGAAATCGGCGGCAAGGATCCGGAAGTAACCCTGCTTGGCCAGGTCGCGATAGTGCGGGAAGATGGGAATATATTTCCGGCCGACCAGTTCCCGGCCGTCGAATTCCCCGATGATTTTCGGATCTTTCCCGAAGACATCCTTCCAGCGCGGCATCAGGTCCTTGGCCATGACAAAAATCCTGTCCTCGTGTTCAAAGGCGGCGTAGCGGAATTTTTCGCCGACGGCCAGGACGAGGTTGGAAATAAGCGTCCAGGGCGTGGTGGTCCAGGCCAGGTAATAAGTCGGTTTGCCGCCGATATCGTCAAGGGCTTTGAATGTCACGACTACTTCCGGGTCCTGGCGCGGTCGGGTTGAATCCGATTCGCGGATATCCGAGATGGAAAGGCAGGTTTCGCAGTGATAGCAGTAGGGCGTTACGCGGTAGTCCTTGTAGATGAGTCCCTTGTCATAACACTGCTTGAAGACCCAGAGGACCGATTCCATGTAGGCCGGGTCAAGGGTGCGGTAGGCGTTTTTATAATCCACCCAGCGGCCGATCTTGTTAATGTATTCTTCCCAGGCGGCGTTGCAGTCGGAGACAAGTTTCCGGCAGGCGTTGTTGAACTCGGCCACGCCCAGGGTGTTTTCAATTTCGGTCTTGTCCTTGAGCCCCAGTTTTTTTTCAACCGCGTTTTCAATCGGCAGGCCATGGCAGTCCCAGCCCCAGCGCCGTGGCACGGTGTAGCCGCTCATCGTGAAAAATCTTGCCAGGGCGTCCTTCAGGATGGATACGAATATCGTCCCGAAATGTGGTGCGCCGGTGGGGAAGGGGGGGCCGTCGTAAAAAACCATCTCGTTGTTGGAAAGGCGCAGTGATTTCTCAAAAATGCCGTTCTTGGTCCATTCCTGCAGGATCTGGTGTTCCAGGTCGGGGAATCTGACCGTTGTTGTTTCCTGTTTGTACATATGTTCCGAACAATATTGGAAAGACGCGACAAAATCAAGCGGACAGTGAGGAAAACGACATGGCCCAGTAATTCTATTTGTGCTACAATCCGCGCTGTTTCCTTTCTTGACTCCCCTGGGCACACTTTATAAAGTGTGCCCATGTCTTCCGGCAAATTATATATGCTGCGACCAACGGTTTGGCGGACGTGCCGTGGATTGGCAAACAGGACGCGGCTTCGAGTTCTACGCGAATTGTGCGCATATCCTGGCCAGCGTGTGTCCGATATTGCGTGTGGTTTAGGTTTGTCTTTGTCATTGGCCAGCCAATCCCTGCGAGTATTGAATGCGCGCGGGCTGCTTCTTGCTGCCCGCAACGGTTCGGCAGTCTACTATCGCCCCGGCGCAAACAGCGCCATACCTTTCAGCACCAACTTATTGAACGCGATTCAGATGACCTTTCGTAATGATGAAGGATCGACCGAGAAAATATTTCAATATTGCACGGCGTTTACTCACCCGCGGCGCATCCATGTCATCAAGGTGTTGTCCGGCAGGCCGATGCAATTCAGGGAATTGGCATTGAAGACAAGAATTTCGCTGCATGCGCTCAGGCGCCATTTGCGCAAGCTCTCTGCCCGCGGGTTTATCAAACGCAATGCCGGCGGGTACTACCGCATTTCTGTGCCGCATCACAATTTCGCGCGTTTGCTGCTGCGTCTTGCCCGAGGCGCTTGAGTTTTTATATTCTGACCTGGGCACACTTTATAAAGTGTGCCCAGGGAGAATTTGGTCAGAATCAATCTGAATTAAAAATGCTTATGCTTATGTTTGCGGCATATCGGAGCGATGTCCCCCTTGACTTCAAGGAATTTCGTTCTTACCGCATTGCCGGAGCGGTGAATACTATTCAACCTTCCAGACGATGTCGTAGGGGGGCGGGTTGTCCAGATATAGTTTTTCCGGTTTACCGTTGTCGTCTTTCTGGTCCGGTCCCAGACTGTACATTATCCTATTCAGTTAAGCCATAATTGCTCAAATCCCAGCTTTGCGGGCGGACATTCTTGCCGGTTTGGAAGATGATCTTTTGATCGCCGATATTGAGGGTTGCCGCGGTGGCGGAAATATCAATCGCGATTTTTTCCGCCGGCCGGCGTTGGTGGAAAATATTTGCCAGGAGGACGGCCTTTTCAAGACCGTCGGCGCGGCCGAAATTCCAGACCTCGTCCGGCTGGGCCAGGCGCGCGTCCCCGTCGTATATCGATTTATCCGGCATCTTTTCAATTTCCGCCAGAAGTTCGGCGTCGCCCAGGCGCTTGGCGCCGGAGAGCGAGACGGGCGAACGCTCCAGCGCCGCCAGCAGGAAAGGTTCCGGCTCGGTCAGGTTAAGGTCGCGGTAGGCGTAAAATGCCAGGTCGGCCTCGCGGCGCAGGGCGCGAATGTTTTTAATTTGCGCGATAAGCTCGCCGCGCTCCATTTCGGGATTGATGCCGAGGTTTTCCTTCGGTTGGGGCGTAAAATTCTTTGCCGAACTATCCGGAATTTTCGGGCGGACCAGGCAGAAATTAATCAATTGTTCCATGGCCGTCTTGGCGTTCAGGCAGCTGCAGGCGAATCTATCGGTCAGGAGGGCGGTGTCCTTCGGGTCGGCCAGGTCGATTTTCTGTTTTTGCAGGAAGTATTCCAGGTCGTTGAGCACGATGCCGCCAGAAGTCATTTGCGGCTGGAACTCGTCATTGTCTATTTCGGAGAGCAATTTTTCGCGGGTGTCGTCGGTCAGCCGGAAGGAACTGTCCTGCTCGTAGGCGAAAGCGCGCTCGGCGGTTATATAGTGTTCAACATCGCGGATCGGGCGGCGGATAAAAAAACATTTTTGAAGGTCGCGCCGGTGGCGGACGAAATTGCCGAGGATTTCCGGTGTCAGGTCGATTTTTAAAAATTGACCGAGCTTGGCGGAAAAATGTTTATAAGCCTCATGGGCGATGGTGGCCTCCCGGTAGAAGGTATGGATCCAGCCGGTTTCGTGGGCGACGACCGTCACGCGTTCCTTTTCCAGCGCGCGGCGCGCCTGGGCCGAGAGGGCGGTCCCGTTGAACCACATTTGTTTTGTGACCAGCCGCCGGTTGTTGGTCAGGATGCCGTCATTGATGTCAACGAAGTTTTGCGAGTGGAGCGGGGTGGCCATAAGGTAGATCGCGGAAAGCGGTATGCGCGCCACGATAAAGAGCGCCGTGGCGTAGAGCGCGGCGAGCGAGACGCACTCGCCCGCGCCGGAGCGGGAATGCGGCTTGTGTTGAAAGGCGTCCATCGCTTCAACCGTCTCGGTTTTCCAGTAGGGGATGACGTTGCCCTCATACTTATCCAGGCCGAAGTGTTTCCGGATATCAATGTCAAAATAAAACCGGTCGCCCTCGTAGCCGAAGAGCGCGTTGGACTGGCGCAGCGCCTCCATGTCGATGAAATCCTTGAAGCGGTTGATCTCGCGTTCCTTGGTGGTCAGGCCCCAGGTGTCGAGGTCAAGGTTGAAGGCGTAATGGTCCATGATATATTGTTTCAGGCGCAAAACCCGCCGGTAGGGCTTCATTTTTTCGATGCCGTCGAACCATTTGTCATGGCGCCATTCCCAGATGCGCGGCGACATCAGGTTGGCGAGCAGGAGGCTGTACATCAGCTCGGGAAAAACAAATATTTCCATGTCGGAGAGGGTAATCGCCGAGGATTTAAGCTCCAGCCCCCGTTTGATTTCAGTGTTCATGATTTTTTCCATAAACCGGCCAGGCGCGCGCCCCCGAGCAGGCAAAATAAAACGATCGCGCAGGTGTTTTTAATCATCGGCGAGATGCGCGAGTGGCCCATGTGCGCGTGCGCGGAAGAAATAATACTCGCGCCCGTGAAGAAATAGTCAAGCAGCAGGCCGAAGGTTATCGCCAGGACGGCCACGGTCAGAAGATAAAGCAGGGCGGTTTTCCTGCCGAGCGTTTTCCAGACCGCGGCGATCGTGGCGGCGTTGGTGGCCGGCCCGGCCATCAAAAAAACAAACGCCGCGCCGGGCGTGATGCCATTCAAGATCAGCGCCGCCGCGACCGGCACCGAGGCGGTGGCGCAGACATAGAGCGGGATGGCGACCATCATCATGATCAGCATCGGCTTGATGCCGGTGCCCAACAGGTTGCCCAGGAAATTTTCGGGCAGAAAGGCCCCGATCAGGGCGGAAATTACCAGGCCGAGCAGCAATGCGTTGCCGATCTCGCGCGGCAGGATCATGAATCCATAGCGCAACGCGGCCGCGATGCGGTTGAACGCATTTTCATTATCCCCGGCGTCTTTTTTGCAGCGGCATTCCGGGCCATTTTCGGATGAAGGCGCTGTCCCGATTTTATTTTCCCGGCCGGTCAGCCGGTCAACAAGATAGCCGCCGGCCAGGCCGCTGATGAGGGCGGCCAGCGGCCGCAGGACGGTGAAGACCGGTCCGAGCAGGCTGTAGGTCACGACAATGCTGTCAACGCCGGTTTGGGGGGTAGAAATCAGGAATGCGATCGTGGCGCCGCGGCTGGCGCCGTAACGGCGCAGGCCCATGGCGACCGGGATGACGCTGCAGGAGCAGAGCGGCAGGGGGACGCCGATCATCGCCGCTTTCAGGATTGAAAATTTACTGCCCTGGCCGAGGTGGCGTTCGATAAAATCAGGCCGGACGATCAGGACGGAAATTGCCGTGGCAAAAAATCCAAACAGCAAATAGGGCGCCATCTCGCCGGTCGTTTGCCAGAACGATTGAAGGAAGTGGATAAGAAATTGCATTTAGCCTCTCACCCCCGTTCTGTTCTACGCGGCACATAAGGAAAAATACCGGTTGCCCGGCTGAAACGGATCCCCGGCCGAGATCGGGCTATGCTCGATCCGCTTGGCGAATAACGCTTTACGCCGTGCTAGGCCTTGACAATTTTGCCGGCCTTGATGCAGCTGGCGCATACCCTGCGCGTCATGACGGTGCCGTTTTCGTTAATCTTTATTTTTTGAAGATTTGGCGAAAAGGTTCGCCGGCTGATGCCGGTTGTGTGCAGGCCGATTCCGCCGCTGGCCTTGGGCAAGCCGTGACGGGTGATGATATTGCCGGTATGAAGTCCTTTTCCGCAGACATGACATGTTCTTGGCATTATTTTACTCCCTGTATTTTTTATTCGGCCAATAATGGCAGATGTTTAAATCGATTTTCGCCACCGGCCGATCCTGATCCGTGTTCCGGAATGGTGCCCGTGGCAAACCAGAAACATACCGGACAATCACGCTCGAGTCAATAGCATGTTCCGAAATATTAATCATCGCAAAAACGCAATTTTTTAGTTGCAAAAAATGGAATTTAATGCAAACTATCACTTAGTCGGAATAGCGGAAAAAGTGTTTTTGCTTACCGGGGAAAATGCATGCTCCGTGACGGAAAAAACAATAATCATGCGCAAAGCATTTAGTATATTTGCTGTCGTATGTCTTGCCTGGGTGTCCGGCGCCCCGGCCGCCACGAACTCGCTTCTTTACAATGATAATTTTGAAAGTTACACCAACGGCACGCCGTTGATTGGCGGCACGAATTACTGGTATTCTTCCACTGATTTTGTCGGCGTTGTCGCAACCGTTTTATCCAACACCAGCCTCGCCGCCCCGGGCAGCACGAACTCCGCGATGGTCCCCATTGACGTCAGCCTTTCCAACCGCTATCCGGCATCATCCTCGACGAACGTCATTTTGCACACTCAGACCAGGTTTGTGCGTTATGATGCGACCAATAACCCGGCCTATGACACGAACTCAACGGCCGTTTTTTACGTGGACAGCAACGGATTTTTCGTGGTGTGTAACGGAACGAGCGCGTGGGTGACCATCACGAATACCCTTTCCGGAGGCCCGGTCACTCCGGTTGACACGAATGCATATACCACGACCGATATTTATCTTGATTACAGCAGCAAAACCTGGCGTTTGAACGTGAATGCTGTCCAGTACACGAACAATATCAGTTTCGTCAATGCCGGCGCGCAAGCTTTCAACGGCTTTGATGTTTATAACGGCAACCTTGTCTCCAGTTACGTGGATAATGTCTCGGTCTATGATTTCGCGATGCTCCCGGTTTTGTCAGTTACCCCGTCGGCGTTCACCAATTCAGCCAACGCGGCGAGTTACACCTTCCCGGATCAATCTTTTTCGGTAATCTCCAGGGGCGATGGGGTATTAAATTATTATATCGTCACAAATACCGCCCAGACCTGGGTGACGATTCTTACCAATGCCACGGGGGCGCTCACCAACAATGCCACTAATACCGTCTGGATCAGGTATACATCCTTGAATGCCGGCTACTATTCAAATTCGTTTGACGTGATTTCGACCAACTGGGAAGGACAGACGCAAACTGTCCAGATCATTGCCAACATAGTAGACATGCGGCTGAATCCGACCAACCTGGCCAATGCCGCGTTGTATGGATTCAACGCGACCAACCAGACATTTGAGCTCAGCGTCGGCGGGGCCTCGGTATCGTTTACCGCGACGCCGGATGACGGCGGGCTGGGATGGTTGACCGTGGATCCGGCCAGCGGGTATTCATCGGGCGGAATGACAAATATTCTGACCAACATATATCTGACCACCAATTTGCCGGCGGGTGATTATACCGGGCGCGTGACCGTGGCGACCTCCGATGGCGGCGGTATAACCGGGGTGGTTAACGTTGCTATGCGGATTTATGCCACGCCGGTGGTGGGGGTGAATCCTTCCGTTCTCAGGCAGATGGTTGACAAGGGCGGTAATCCGACCGGTATGTATTTTGATGTCTGGAACTCCAGCGCCTCGCCGATTGCCGGCATGGAATACTGGGCTGCGGTGACGAATGATCCTTCCAGTATAATCCAGGGATTGCTGCCCAGCCACGGGACAAGCACCGGCGGCCAGCATAGCGCCGTGGGTATTTCCTTCCAGAATAATTTGTCCAGTTTTGAAGCCGGAACATACACGGCGTCCGTATCGGTCGTGGGGACCAATTACGGGTCGGGCTACGCCGGATATTGGATGGGCACGAACAGCGTCACGGTTATCCTGCAGGTTGCCGGACCGGATGCGCCCGGGCAGATCAACGCGACCAAGGGCGATTATGACGACCGGGTGGCGGTGAGCTGGCAGTCCGTGCTTTCGCCGGCGGGAGATGCGGTGACTTATAATGTTCTCCGGCATACCACGTTCGATCCTAATTTCGCGCATACGATCGTTTCCGGGCTTACGACCACAAACTACACCGACCAGAGCGCGTCGCCCGGCGTCAGGTATTATTACTGGCTGAAGAGCGTTAACAAATACGCCCAGTCGGGAACGAACAGCATGCCGGACTATGGATTCCGGCGGCTGGCCACGCCGGGCGGATTGTTCGCGAGCGACGGCGATTACACGAACAAGGTTGTGGTAAGCTGGGCGGACGTGGATGGCGCCAGCAGTTATTACGTTTATCGCAGCGCGGCCGGGTTGCCGGGAGTTGTTTATCACACGGTGGGGACGGAGTTCACCGACATCATGGTGTCGGAAGGCGTTGAATACACTTATTACCTGCAGGCGACAAACGCGATTTGCGGGAGCTTCTTGAGCGCGGGCGAACTGGGGTGGGTGCTCAGCCGTCCGCTCGTGTTCAGCGCGAGCGACGGCCTGTATGCCGGGAAAATCAGGCTGACCTGGAACGCGGTGAACGGGGCCACGTCTTACGAGTTATGGCGCAGCACCCAGACTCTCTTGCCTCCGTATGGCGGCGGGATGAAGATCGCGGAGAAGTCGGTGACCACTTACGACGACACCTCCGTGACGCCCGGGGCTAAATATTATTACTGGCTGAAATCCAAGAACGCGACCACCTTGAGCGCGTTTTCCGGCCGGGAGGAAGGATTTGCCGCGATCTCGTCGGTTGATTTGTCGCTCTGGGGAATGGTCGTCCAGCCGCGGCGGATCGGGCTTGGCGGTCACCCGGATGTGATATCGTACCGGCTTGCCAACAATGGCGGCGCCGCGCTCACGGGAGATAACGGGACCGTGCGCCTGACATTTTATTCGTCGCAAAACGCGGTTTTCGGCGACGCGGATGACCGCGCAATCGGAACGGTGGACCAGCGCCTGGAACTTGGGATCGGGTCAAGGGGAATATTCCTGGTCGGTGGCGGGAATATGACTTTACCAGCGGCCGCGGGATCCTATTATTTATTCATGCGTCTGGCGCCGACCTGGCCTTCAATCGTGGCTCCCGCCAGCGACGGCGGCTGGGTAACGCAGAGGGCGCAGGCGCTTGAGGTGAGTTCGGATGGATCAATTAGTTACCAGGCGATGAACGATTACGACGGGGACGGGATATCCGACATGGTGGTCCACGGATCGGGATTGTGGGATGCGCGCACGGCCGACGGAAGCGAGATCGCGCGCGGCGCCCAGTTTGCCGGGGCCGGCGTGGCGGTGATGGGGGATTACGACGGCGACCTGAAGACCGATCCGCTTGTCTATGACGCGAACCGCAGTTATTGGGAGGCATTGCTCACGGCGGGCGGATATACCTATGTTAACGGTTCGTTCGGAGGCCCGGGGAGCAGGGCGGTGCCCGGCGATTATAACGGCGACCGGAAAACCGAGGCGGCGGTTTATGACTCGGTTAATTCCGTGTGGTATGCGATCACGACTGATGCCCGGCAGGTTATGTGGGGCTTGCAGTACGGCGCGGCGGGTTATGAGCCGGTCATCGGCGATTATGACGGCGATGGTGTCTGGGATCTGGCGCTTTATGGTGAATCAAGCGGGACGTGGTATGTGCGCACCATATCGGGAGACCTGCTTGTCTGGGGCGCGGGCTGGGGCGGCCCCGGCTACCGGCCGGTGCCCGGCGATTATGATGGCGACGGCTTATGGGATTACGCGCTTTATGACACGGCTACCGGCCGGTGGTATATCGCGAATATTTATGCCGAGTTGATTGCCAATGGTATCTTGTGGGGGGCTGATGGATTCCGGCCTGTTTCCGGCGATTTTGACGGTGACGGCATTTATGATCTTGCGATGTATAACGAGACTGCAGGCAAATGGTACATCCGGACGGTGAGCGGGGCTTGGCTCGCGCTGGATGCCTCGTGGGGCGGCGCCGGATACAAGGCGGTCGGCGGTGTGGAATGAGTTTGTCCGCGAAGCGCTTCCTTTCCTTTTTCAAATCCTTGATTCCGTCCCGGTTTGGTCCCGGGCGCTGTCGCCCCGGGAAAATGCCGGATATTTCTTAATTCTTCAGTCACAACACCACGTTTATCACGCCTTAAGGCGTCATTTATTTCATGCGCCTATCCGAATTCAAAATTCATCTCTGGTGGCTTATACCGCTTTTGATCCTTGACGTGCTTTTCTTCGCATGGTGGTGGAAGCGGTACTCGTCGCCTTTGCCCACGGACTCCACGCCCCCGCCCATCGGGAAAATTGCCGTCATAAAAAACATAAGGATAGAATTTGCCTGTCCGACCGACCGGACGCTTAACCGTTTCAATCCTGATAATTTTCAGCCGACCGTTTCCGGCCGTCCGGAATCGGCCTTTTACGGCTCGGTGCGCATCGCCAGGGAGGGGAAAAAGCTTTGGCCTTCATTCCATGAAGGGGTTGACATCGCGGCCCAGGTGCGCGATCGCTCCGGCTACCCGCGCGATGCTGTCATGGCGGCCGCCGCCGGCGAGATTGCCTATCTCAACCGCTATTCCGGCAATTCAAACTACGGCAAATATGTTGTCATAAGTCACGGCGCTGGGCCGGGCCGTTTATATACGCTCTACGCCCATCTTTCCAGCATTGCCCCCGGGATAAGGAAAGGCGTTGTCGTGGAGCAGGGGACCATCCTGGGCGTGATGGGGGCGACTTCAACGGATCATATCGCGCCCGCCAGCGGTCATTTGCATTTTGAAGTCGACTTGATGCTCAACGCGCGGTTTGACCAGTGGTTCAAGCAGCAGAAACTTTCACCTGATCATGGCCTTTTTAACGGCTGGAATCTGTTAGGCGTAGACCCATTGTCGGTGTTTGAAAGACAGGAGGAGGATGGCCGGAACGAATATGACTTGAATGCGCATCTGGCCGCCATCCCGCCGGCTTTTGAAATTGTTTTAAGAACCCGGAGGCAGATTGATTTTTTCCGGCGTTACCCGGCGCTCTGGCAGGGCGCGGACTTCAATGGCGACGCCATGGTCATTGCCTGTTCCGAGAACGGCCTGCCGCTTTCCGGGCGCTGCGCCGGCAGTGAGGAAACCGCCGCGCTCGGGCGCAAGACTTGCGCGGTCGGCAAGGTTGACCCGGCCGCCCTGGGCCGCAACGGGTGCCGCCTGGTGGTGAACGACAAGGGGGCGTGGCGCCTGGGCGCCGAAGGCCGGAAATGGCTCAATCTGCTGGTATATTGACGGATGGAGTTCGGACGCCAATATGACTTTCTTGCCGCTGCGCCGAAATCAGGGAACGGCGGAAATCGCGCGGAGTGTGCCCCATGATCTTCCTGAACATGCTTGTTTTTGAGCGGATTGTCAAGGTTTTCCAGGCGTGAATCTGGCGTTATATATTGAATTTTAATGCAGATTGTTGTTTCATAAGGTAGTATTAAACAAACAGAAGAAACATACCTGTAATGAATATTTATTTAAACAAAACGAGAACTTCATTTCTGGCAACCGGTCTGGCGCTATTGTTTTTAATCTGCGGAGATTGCGGTGCTGCGGCAGGGCAAGCGTTGCTTGGCGCGACGGACTTTCATCCGTCGCCGGCGCATCCGGTCGGCTGGCGCGGTGACGGGACGGGCAAATATCCGGGCGCCACCCCGCCGATTCATTGGAGCCGGATTTGCACTCAGGCTGCGGCCTTGAAATGCGCTTCCGCCGTTCCCGCGGCCGGGAAGGCAATCGCCGCGATCCCGGCCGGCGGCGGATATTTCACGGAATGGCTGGTGGCCAGCCCGATTTCGTCCGCCGGCAAAACCAACGCGATCAAGGATGAACTTGTGCCGGGCGAGGCCGCGCTCGCGCCGCAGGAGGGAGACAAGGTCGGCAATACGGCCTGGCGACGAGTCGTGACCGAGGATTCCTGCCTTGACATCATGAAGACATATGGCCCGATGACGACCCAGCATGCGGCCTATGCGCAGTCCTGCCTCTACAGCGAGAAGCCGGTCAAAATCTGGTTCTATTTCGGTTGCGCGAAAGGCGCCGTGTTATGGCTTAACGGCGCGCAGAAATATTCGGTTCCGCCTGGGAATACGCCTGTTTTTAAATTGGACCTGCAAGCCGGATGGAACCGGTTTTTATTCAAAATGACCCCGCAACTGGACGGGAAAACTGATTTTCCGCAATGCTGTTTCCTGAGATGCCGGTTCTGGCCGGCGGAGGAGCCGCGCGAATATGAGGAGAAGAACATTGCCTGGATCACGCCGATGCCTGGCAATTCGGAAGCCATGCCGGTCATCGTTGGCGACAGGATTTTTACCACGGCCCACCCGTATAACCTGGTCTGTGTTGACAAGAAAACCGGGAAGATTATCTGGATCAGGCATAACAGCCCCTACGACGCCGCCACGGCGGAGGAAAAGAAAGCCAATCCGGAGGTGTTTGCAAAACTGGAAGAATTAGCCGCAAAACGCTCCGCTTATTACGCCGATTATATTGCCGGCAAACTGACCACCAACCAGACGGCAAAATCGAACGAAACCGTTGAAGCCCAGATGGACAAGTTCATGCTGGAAGTGGACCGGAAATACAAGCGGCCGGATCAGCAGGGCGAGGCCGACTGGTGGGAAATCCCGACCCCGGTATCGGACGGGAAAAATATCTGTATATTCATGACCCGCGGCGTTTCCGCCTGTTATGACCTTGAGGGAAAACGGCGCTGGATCCGGTACGCAAGGCCCAAGGGGCAGCATCACGGTTACTTCAGCTCGCCGATTATCGCCGACGGCAAGTTTATTTTATACGATGGAAGGATCACGGCCT
The DNA here is from genome assembly GCA_964475405.1 of uncultured Verrucomicrobiota bacterium. Classification (GTDB taxonomy): domain Bacteria; phylum Verrucomicrobiota; class Kiritimatiellia; order JAAZAB01; family JAAZAB01; genus JAQUQV01. The sequence goes on along the minus strand of CAYYWX010000016.1, from coordinate 11,159 downwards.
TGGATCTCGGCGATGGCAGCGTCAAATGGAGCGTTGACGACACCAAGCAGCCGAACCAGGACACTAAACTCTGGTTTGCTTCCTTGACCCGCACCGTCGTGGACGGAACGGAGTATGTTCTTTGCCCGGGCGGCGCGCTCATGATCCGGGCGCGGGATGGCCAGGTTTCAGGCGGGTTCACCTGGGGCAATATAGATTCCACGCCGGTCTTTTTTGACAACAAGATTCTGCAGGCGGCGGGTTCATCGGCCGGTGTGCGGGAAGTCACGACGAACGCGAGCGGAAATTTGACAATCCAGGGGATCAAGAAAAACGGAAGGGAACTTGAGGTAAAATGGATGGGCGAAATGCCGGTTGTCCCGGGATTTTATGAGGGAGATTGGTTTGAAGCCTCGCCGGTCGTCCACGACGGATTGGCTTACCTGGTCCGTTGCTGGGGCTCATTGGCCGTGCTTGACCTGGCGACGATGGAGATTCTCTATGAGCGTGAACTGCCGCTGAATCCCTTCCATACCAGCTGGAAATATTTTGGCACCAGCGTGGCCCAGGCGGGGCCATGCATTTATTTGATGGGTCCGGCCGGAGTCATGATCGTGATCAAGGCCGGACGCGAATATGAGGAAGTGGCGCGGAACACGATCCAATGCACTCCGCGCGGCGCGGAACACCAGGACAATACGATGACCAGCACTCCCATTTTTGAGGGCAACCGCATGTATTTCCGCGGCACGGCCAACCTTTACTGCGTGGAGCAGAACGCCTGGGCGGTCCCGGCCGTCGATGTCCGCATGGGGGAGGCGCCTTTGACGGTCAAGTTTGACGGCGGAAAATCTTATGGACTGCCGGGCAGGAAATTGACGAAATACGCCTGGGATTTTTCCGACGTGCAGGCAAGCTCCGGAGCGTCGGCCGAACATACTTATAAGGCGGCGGGGACATATATTGCCAAACTGACCGTGACGGACGACAAGGGGGCGACGGACGAGGCGGAAATTCCAATTACGGTGACGTCTCCGGATTCAGTCCCGCCGGCCATAACATCGGTTGCGGCTTTTAGCGGGACGAACGTGACCGTGCGGTTCAGCGAACCGGTGGAGCGCGGCGGCGCGGAAAACGCGGCGAACTATGCGATTGACCGGGGCGGGAAGGTTTTCGGCGCGACGCTTGATCCTGGTTCCGCCGTCGTCACGCTCGCTACGACCCCCATGGATGAAAATGTAAAATATACCCTGGCGGTAAAAAACATCAGGGACTGCGCCCGGAAGCCGAACATGATCGGGAGCAAGGCGCGGCCGGCTTTTTATTATCTACGTTCGCCGCCTGACAAGGATGGGTACATCCGCAACTGGCTGATGCTGGAGCGCGTCAAGACCAATGAGGCGGACGCGTTGAACAAGGAGTTTTTCGCGTGGACAAAAAACTTCGCGCCGGGATCCGGAGACAAAGTCAACGTGGGCGGCAAGGAACTGGCCTGGAAATATTTCCCGGCCAATAACGCCGTGATCAACCTGGCTTTTGATAACGGGAATAAGAACGTTTATTATTGCGTTGCCTATGTCGTCTGCAACGAGGAGATCCCGGAAGTCCGCCTGAGGATTGGCGGGTCTCACGACAGTTCGCTCTGGTCGCTCAACGATCAGGAACTCATCCGGGTTAAAGTCAACCGCAGCCTGGGCAGGGATCAGTGCGTTTCCGAACCGGTCACGCTCAAAAAGGGCTGCAACGTATTGGCGGCCAAAATAGTGATGAACGGCTGGCCGGCCGGCGGGTTCTGCGCGCGTTTCGTGGATAAGGACGGTAACCCCGTCAGGGATTACAGCGTCTCGAACAGCGCTCCCGCGGCGTTTTTATCCGGCCGGTGATCAGTCAAAAATCATCAAACCCATGGACACGAAAACGGAAAAATTCATGTGCCGGAAAATGTTTATTGCTGCGTTTTTGTTGATTGGCTTGCTCCAAACAACGCGGGCGGTCGACTGGTATGTAGCGACCAACGGGGCCGGGTGGGGGACAAACGGCTGGGCCGATGCCACCAACAGCCTCCAGGGCGCGATAAACGCGGCATCCACATCCACCTACGACGTGGTATGGGTCAGCAACGGCGTCTATGACACCGGAGGGATCAAGGGGTATCCGGCCGGCACGTCCTTGACCAATCGTGTCGCGATCACCAAGGCCATCACGGTCCGGAGCAAGGACAATGACCCGACCAACACGATCATCGTGGGGGGGCTGAATTCGCCGACCGCCACGAACGGTCCGGCGGCGATCCGTTGCGTCTACATGGCGGCCAATTCCAGGCTCATCGGGTTCACCCTTTCCAACGGCGCCACCATGAAAACAGGTTCCTCCGATGATTTCCGCGGGGCCGGCGTGTTTTGTCCAGCGATCACCTCGCCCTTGATATCCAACTGCATTATTACGGCCAATTCGGCGTATTATGGCGGAGGGGCCTACTACGGCACATTCCGCAACTGCGCATTTATCGGCAACTACGCCACCACGATTGACAGTTGGCCGGCCGGCGGCGGATCATATGGCGGCATTCTATTCGATTGCGTTTTGACCGGAAACTGCGCCCGCGCCAGCGGCAGCGGCGGCGGAGCGCAGGGCGGCGTCTTATCCAACTGCATCGTGAACGGCAATTCGGGGGATAGCGGCGGGACCGGCGGCGGGGCCTATGCCGAGACTCTTTATAACTGCCGCGTCATGAATAACTTCGGGATGGGAGCGGGCGCTTCAACCCTTTATAACTGCACGGTGATAAACAACCGCGGGTCGGTTGGCGGTATCTATTTAAGCACGGCATATAATTGCATTATCACCAACAATGTCAGCTGGGACACCGGCGGCGGAGCGAAGGACTGCATCCTTTATAACTGCCTGGTTTACAGCAACAGGGCAAGTTTCATTGGCGGTGGAACGTCCGCCGGCACCAATTATAACTGCACGATCGTGAAAAACACGTGCGCCGACGGCGGCGGAGTATACGGCGGTAAAATGATCAACTGCGTCATATATTTCAACATCATTGCCACCGGTTCGGGAAACCTCAGTTCAAATTGCGGTGGAACAGTCTATTTTACTAACACCTGCACGGCGCCCGCCAGCAACGGCTGGGCGGTTGGCAACATCGTGGCCAATCCATTGTTTGTTGACACGGCTACCTTCAACTACCGCCTTTCAGTGCGTTCGCCGTGCATCAACGCCGGGACCAACTTGTCCTGGATGAGCGACGGCAGCGCCAGGAGCAAGGATCTGGACGGCATGCAGCGCCTCCGGTACTGGACCGTTGACATGGGCGCCTATGAGCACATCCGTTCAGGCACCATCTACGGGTTCCGCTGACCAGGATTTCTCACGCAAAAAATACAAATGCGGACTGAAAATCGATAAGTCAAAAAGCAAACAAACAGGAGGGAAATAATGAGCGTGATCAGGATCGGACGTAAAGAATATCGCGACAAGGTGCTGGCGTGCTGGCTGGGCAAGAACATCGGCGGAACATTGGGGATGCCCTGGGAGTGTCTGCGGCATACGCACGCCTTTTCATTTTACGAGCCGGTGCCGACCACGCCCCTGCCGAATGACGACCTGGATTTGCAGCTGGTCTGGCTGAAGATGATGGAAGACACCGGGCTCGATCCTTCCGTGCGGGTTTTTGCCGATTACTGGGGCAGGTTTGCCGAAAGATATCCCTGGAACGAATACGGATTTTTCATGCGTAATTACGAGCGCGGACTGCGTCCGCCGGTCGCCGGGTGCTTTGAGAATTACTACATTGACGAGATGGGCTCGCCGATCAGGAGCGAGATCTGGGCCTGCCTGCATCCCGGCGATCCGGACGCGGCGGCGCGGATGGCCTGGAAGGATTCGTGCGTTGACCATAGCGGCGGGGAGGGGATGTACGGCGAGATGTTCTGGGCGGCGGCGGAGGCCGCGGCGTTTGTTGAGAAGGACGTGCAAACCCTGATCAAGATCGGCTTGAACGTGATCCCGTGCTCAAGTCATGTGGCGCGTGTGATCCGGGAAGCTCTCTGGTGCCGTGCCAACGGCATTACCTGGGGCGAGGCGCGCGAAAGGGTCCATACGATTTTTGGCGGGGTCCAACCCTGTAACGCGGTCCCGAACCACGGCTTTGAAATCATCGGCCTGCTCTATGGCGGGGATTTCGGCGATTGCCTCTGCAAGGCGGTCAACTGCGGTTATGACACCGATTGCACCGCCGCCACCCTCGGATCCTTCCTGGGCATTATCGGCGGCACGGCCGTCATCCCCGCCTGCTGGCTGAAGCCGGTCGGCGAGGAGATCGTCCTGCATAAATTTACCGGACCGTGCGACGCGCCGAAAAATGTCAGGGAACTGACGGAGCGCGTGGTCCGCCTGGCGGAGAAAGCAGTGTCCGCCAAAACGGATATTAAGTTCGGGGACAGGACGAAACTGCCGCCGGACGCGCTTACCAGGCTTTTTGCCAACGATAAGGCCGCGGGCGTTTTAAAACGGGACATCCATTCCGGCGTGGAATTGCTGGATGGGCGCGAGGTCTGGTTCCATTACGGCGGCGAGCCGGTGCTTTGGCCGGGAATCGGCCGCAAGGTGCGGGTTGAGGTTGAGGGCGTTGCCCGCGCTAATGTAAAATTGAACGTTCCCGCAGGCTGGGAATGCCGCGAGCTTGGCAATAATGAGTTCATGCTCTTCTGCGCGAAAGACGTCGCGCCGCGCAACAAGGTTGAAGTCGTGCTCGGGAAAAAGAAGGTGGACTTCATCATCCTGGGACCAGACGAGGCGCGCGGTTTCGGGGCCGGCCGCAACGTGCCGTCCTGCAAGTGCGGGGCGAGGGTTGAAGCCTGCATATGCCCGAAATGATACAATCTTGGATTTTTTGCTTGATTGGCGGTGAGCGTCCTTATATCAAGTAGCAATGAATTCAAAAGAAAGAGTTTTGACGTTTTTTGCCAGCCGGGAGCCTGACCGGGTTCCGGTTGATTATTCGGCCAACCCCGGCATAGACCGCCGGCTAAAGAAACATTTTAGCTTGGCGGAAAACGACAATGAAGGCCTTCTCCAGGCGCTCGGCGTTGATTTCCGCGGGGTGGGCGCGCCATACAAGGGAAAAAAACTTCACGAGGATATTCCCGAACGCGGGGTAAAGGTTGATAATTGGGGCATTCACCGGCGCTGGATTGAGCACGAAACCGGCGGATACGATGACTTTTGCGATTTCCCCCTCCAGAACGCGACGGAAGAGGATATTGCGAAGTGGCCGATGCCGTCGCCGGATGATTTTGATTATAGCGTCGTGGCGGAGGCGTGCCGGAAGAACCGCGAGTACGGCGTTCACGGCGGAGGCGCCGGCCTGGGCGACATCATCAACAGCAACGGAATGTTGCGCAGCATGGAGCAGACTCTCGTTGACCTGATCACGGACGACCCGGCCGGACTTCTCCTGGCCCGCCGCCGGACCGAGATCAATCTTGAAATTGCGCGGCGGACCCTGGAAGCCGCTAAGGGCGGGATTGATTGTTTGTGGATGGGCGAAGACCTGGGCACCCAGATTTCCCCCATTGTCAGCCTGGAGCTTTACCGCCGGAATATTCGGCCGCTGCACCAGAAATTCGTGGATCTTGCGAAGAGCTTCAATATCCCGGTCATAATCCATACCTGCGGCTCAAGCAGCTGGGTCTATGAGGATTTCATCAAGATGGGAATCAGGGGCGTTGACACGCTCCAGCCCGAGGCGAAAAACATGGAACCGGAATACCTCAAGCGGACCTTCGGCGGCCGGCTTGTCTTCCACGGCTGCATAAGCACCGCCGGGCCGGTGGCCAACGGCAGCGTTGCGGACGTGGTCGCCTATTGCCGCCGGACGCTGGAAATCATGATGCCGGGCGGCGGCTATTCCTTTGCGCCAACCCACTGCCTTCAGGACAATTCCCCGACTGAAAACGTGGTCGCGATGTATGACACCGCAAGGAAGTACGGGAAATATTAACGCCTGCCTCGAATGGCGCTAAGATAAACGCGGCGGTCGTGGCCGCCCGCCCTCCAGGAGGGAAAACGCTTGTGTTTTATGGAGGGCGGTGGGTTTACCAAGCGTTTCGCATGGCCTCCGCCGCCGTTCGGGATGTGAAACGGGCTTATCTTAGCATCATTCACGCCTGCCTCACTCATATCGCAGGGCGTCAATCGGGTTGAGGAGCGAGGCCTTGCGCGCCGGCCAGAGGCCGAAAACCACCCCGATCGCCGCCGAGAACGACACCGCCACGATAATTGAAGATACCGTCACGATTGAGACCCAGCCCGCGAGGCTGGAGACGGCCAGGCTGATCAGCCAGCCCAGGAATATCCCGATAAGCCCGCCGAGGATGCTGATGACCAGGGCCTCGGTCAGGAATTGCAAAAGGATATCGCGCCGTTTCGCCCCGACCGCCTTGCGGACGCCGATTTCGCGGATGCGTTCCGTGACCGACACGAGCATGATGTTCATTATCCCGATCCCGCCGACCAGCATGGAGACGGCCGCGATGGCCGAGAGGAGCCATGACATTACCCGGCTGGTTTCACTCAAGGCGGCCTGAATCTCGGCCATGTTGCGGATATTGAAGGAATCCTGGCGCGAGGGCGGCAGGCGGTGGGTGCGGACTATCAGGTTCTTGATATCGTCCTGGGAACTTTCCAGGTCCTTGGAATCGGCAATTTCAATTTCAATCACATCAAGGTATTTTTTGCCCAGCAGGCGATCCATGGCGGTTGAAAGCGGAATGACGATGTTGTCATCCTGGTCGCCGAATTGGGTCGCGCCCTTCTCCGGCAGGAGGCCGATGATTTGGAAATTTGTCTTGTTGATTTTTACGTACTCGCCGAGCGGGTTCGCGTCGCCGAAAAGTTCGCGCACGATGGTCATGCCGATCACCGCCACGCGCGCCTTGAGCCGGATTTCATCCTCGTTGAAGAAACGGCCGATGACCGGCACGGACGCGTGCATCTGGGCGAATTGCGGTTCAGCGCCGGTAACCCGCGTGCTCCAGTTCTTGCCCCCGGCGGTGACCTGTCCGCGCCCGCTCACCATTCCGGCCGCGTTGCTGACCGCGGCTATTTCCCGCCGGATATCAGCCAAGTCGTCGCGCGTGAAGCGGGTCACCATGCCGTCCGCCATCGCGATGCCCATGTTGCGCGGCGGCCCCGAACGCATGGTCAGGAGGTTGGAGCCCATGCTGGCGAGCTGGTCCTTGATTGATTTTGTGGCGCCCTGGCCGATCGCCAGCATGGCGATCACCGCCGCCACGCCGATCAGGATGCCGAGCATCGAAAGGAACGAGCGCACCTTGTTGACCGTCAGCGCCCGCCAGGCCTGCTTGAAATTGGAAATGATTTCCGCGGCCAGGGCCGCCCCCACGTTGCGGGCGTCCTGGTCGTCGTGCGGGTTTGATCTTTTGCCTTTCCCGTCAACCGGCGCCGGCCGGGAAAACGCGCCGGTATTTTGCTGCATTTGCGGCGTCGTGTTTATCTCGTCCTTCTGGATCACGCCGTCGCGCATGTGAATGATCCGGCGGGCGTAGCGCGCGACGTCCTCCTCGTGGGTGACCATGATGACCGTCAGGCCCTGCTGGTTAAGCCCGGAGATGATCTCCATTATTTCCTGCGAGCTCCTTGAATCCAGGTTGCCGGTCGGCTCGTCGGCCAGGATCAGGCGCGGGTTATTGATCAGCGCGCGCGCGATTGCCACGCGCTGCTGCTGTCCGCCGGAAAGTTCGTTCGGCTTATGGGTCATGCGGTTGCCGAGGCCGACTTTTCCGAGCATCGTCTTGCCATGCTCCGTGTCCGGCCGGTGTCGCGAATAAAGCACGGGGATCATCACGTTTTCCAGAGCGCTGGCCCGGGAGAGCAGGTTAAAATGCTGGAAGACGAAGCCGATGACCGAGTTTCTCAGGTCGGCCAGGGCGTCGTCCGAAAGACTGCTGATTTCCCCGCCCAGCAGGTTGTACTCGCCGCTGTCGGGGACGTCCAGCAGGCCGAGAATGTGGAGGAGGGTGGACTTGCCCGAGCCGGACGGGCCCATGATCGCCACGAAATCGCCCTCGTTGACGGAAAGCGAGACTCCGCGCAGGGCATGGACCGCCATTTCCCCGCGATCATAAGTTTTGACGGCATTGACGATTTTGATCATGAAGAACGATGCCCTTTGCGCCCGTGTGCCTTTCCCGCGAAGTTACCTGCTCCTCGGACGTATGGGACTGAACGGGCTGGTTGCCGCCTGCTTTGCCGCCGGCAGGCGAGTGGAGATGGTGAGGACCGTGTCGCCTTCCTTCAGGCCATCCAGGATTTCAATCTTTTTCCCGTCGCTCAGGCCGGTTTTGACTTTCGTGCGCAGCGGTTTGGCGGAGTTCTCCGGATCGGGCTGGCGGACCGACGCCCTTTTGCCCTCGATTTGCACGGCGCTGGTCGGCAGCATCAGCACGTTGGTGAGGGTGGCGGTAATGACCTGGATGTTGGCGGTCATGCCGCTGCGCATGAAAGGCGGGACGTTATCGGGCAAAATGTCAACCATGTACATCGTGACGTTGTTGACAATCAGGGCTTCGTAGGCGATCTGGTCCACGATGCCGGTGATGCTGTTCGCGGGGTAGGCGTCCAGGTTCAATTCCGTCGCCTGCCCGCGCTTGATCCCGCCGATATCGGTTTCATCAACCTGCGCCTGGACGATCAGGCGGTCGGACATCACCAGCATTTTTTCGTTGGCCGTGACGGTCTGGCCCGGTTCCACGTTTCGGGCGATGATCACGCCGTCAACCGGCGCGACAATCGGCATGGGCTTGTAGAGCTGTTCCCAGCGCGCGAGTTCGTCCTTTCCTTTCGCGCGCGCCGCGTCCAGCAGGGCGGCGCGGTCGGTTGAGCTCAGGTAGCCGAGGATCTGGCCCTTGCGCACCGCGGCGCCCTCGTCAAAAAATATCTCCTCAATCCGGCCGGAGATGGGCGGCTTGATTTCAACGCGGTTTTGCGGTTTCACGGTGCCGGTTGTTGCCACGGTCACTTTCATGTCGCCGCGTTCAACCTTGACGGGGGTGTAATCCGTTTTCGCGCCGCGCCGCTGGTTGTAGCGCACCGCGGCAATAACGGCGGCCGCGATGACCAGGGCGCAAATGATCAAGGCTGTTACTTTCATTTTCTTGTTTTTCATAATTCCGCCTGTCCACCTTGTTGTTCTTTACGGAATAACCGACAAGCCGACGGCTTTTTCCCATTCGGCCCTGGTTATTATCGCGTTGCGTTGCGTGCTCAGCATGCTCTTCTGGTTGGTGATGAGCTCGTTTTCAATGTAGTCCCAGTCCTGGAACGTCATCAGGCCATTGGAATATTTCACCCGCGCGATTTCCATCCGGACCACGGCCGCTTCCAGCAATTGCGCCTGCAGGCGGACGCGGTCGGCGGCATTCTGCCAGAGGGTGAATTTTTCCTTCAGGGAGGTAAAGATTGAATTGGCGGCGCTCGTCAACTGGGCCTGGGTGCTGCGCAGCTGGGCGTTGGCGGCGCGCAGGGCGAAGATCGTCTGGCCGCCGTTGAATATGTCAAGGCCGAGGCTCGTGCCCACGCTGTATGATTCGTTGTGGGGAATAAGGCTCTGGTCGTCGCTCAGGCCGTAATTGGCCGAAACCGACCAGGTCGGGAAAAAATCCGACCGGACCACGCGCACCTGTTCGCGCGCGATCACGCACTGGGTGTCGGCCTTGCGGAATTCGGGCGTGGTCTTGACCAGATCCTCGTACTCCGGCGGGGTCGGGGTCGTTATCTGCTCCCAGGCGCCGGTCACGGCGATGCCGACGCCATCCTGCCGGCCGAGGACCTTGTTCAGGTTGCGCTCCGCAACGCCGATCCGGCGCCTGGACTCCAGGACGTCCAGCATGGCCTGGCTGTAAAAAGCCTGGCTGCGCAGGAGCGCGCCCTTGTCCTCGCTTCCCGCTTCAAAGCGCATTTCAACGAGGGCGGAGTTTTCTTTCCGCCGGCCAAGGATCATTTCGTCAAGGACGAGCGAATCCTGCGCGAACAACAACTCGGTGAAGGCCTGCCTGAGGTCGGAGCCAAGGTTCGATTTGACCCGTTGCAGGTTGATTTCGGCCTGGGACAACATTGCCCTGCTCTGGTTTAGCTTGGCTATATCCTGGAAACCGTTGAAGAGGTTCTGGTCGGCCCCGACGCTTGCGTTATATGACCTTGTCGCCTGGTAGCCCGTATCCACTTCCTGGTTATTGCGGCTTGCTCCGGCATTGGCCGAAACTTGCGGCAGGAAGGGACTGTAACTGCCCAGGACATTCGCCCTGGCCACGTTGACGCCTTCCCGGGCGGCGTATAAATCGGGGTTATTGGCGGTCAATTCCTTGATGCATTCTTCAAAAGTAATGGTCTGCGCCGTTGTGATGGAAGCCAACGCCGCCGCGAAAAGGAATAAAAATGCTTTTTTCACTCTCATGATATAATATAGGTTTGACGCAAAACGCGGTCCGAAAGTTCCCGATCGGGCCGAAAATAAACCTTAATCTGCATGCCGATTGTTGCTCTAAATCTAATTTTGGATGTTAGACGCCGTGGTTCGGCCTGTCAAGCAGGGGGGATAAAAATTATCCCGGCTTTTACGGCGGCGAATCCTAATGTTTAGTCTTGACTCCGCATGGGTAAGCTTTCTATTTTTACCCTTGTTCGGTAATCCGGCCGGTTTGCCGGCGGCAACGTGCGGATTTGATATTATGAGTCATTTGAAGACCATCTTCGGCTTGCGGTTGAAATTGATCTGGGGCACCCCGCGCCGGCTGATCTGGAGCCTGTGCCGTCCCGGTTATGTGCGCAAGAGCCTGGCGCGGCGCTCGGGGGAATGCCAGCGCTGCGGCGCCTGTTGCCGGCTGGTCTGGCGCTGCCGCTTTTACCATGAGGATGACGGTGTCCCGGCCTGCAAACTCTACAGGTTCTATCGTCCGCCGAATTGCAGCAACTTCCCGATTGACCATCATGACATTGCCGACCGCGACATTATCTCGCCGGATGAGCCCTGCGGCTTCTCCTGGGCCCGGGCCGAAAAAGGGCAGGGGGACTAGCCCGCATATCTCACAGGGAAAACCGCCTGCGAGACATGCGCTTTTGCCGCAATCCGTTGCGGCAAAAGTTTCGAC
>CAYYWX010000015.1:0-59616 GCA_964475405.1 uncultured Verrucomicrobiota bacterium | reverse complement strand
CCGTCGTCGCGCCGAAGCGGTGCTTTGCCGAGCCGCGAAGGCGGAAGGCTTCGCCCAGGCGAGCAATGTGACGCGTTGTTTTCTTCTTCTACAAAAGCGCCATATGTTTAAATGGAACTATGTGACTTTCTTATTCAACGGACGCCGTAAATGGTGCCCGCGCGGATGTGTTCATAAGCGCCCATGTCAACGGTCCCGTAACGGACGCGCCGGCGGCCGTCCAAATCCACGCTGGTAACGCTTCCATTCGTCATCCAGGGAAAATTTGTCCCGGTGTTGATGCAGGGCGAACCCGCCGCAAGCCGGTAGTTGCCGCGGCTGGCGTCAAGCAGCAAAGGATTGGCGCCGGTATTGCCTGTTCCGGGAGCGTTGGAGGCGGTGCAACTGTACGCAACTGTGCCTCCGTACCAGTTTGAATCAACGGTGCCGGAGGAGGTGTTGAAATATACGACACAGTTGGAAAGAACGACCCCGTTGACCCCGCCGCCCCTGCCGGAAGAGGAATTGCCGGCCACCGTGCAATTATATAGTTTGCATGCCGATGTCCAGCCGGCCCCGCCGCCGGTGGGGGCGGAGTTGCCGGTCAGGAGACAATTATACGCAGTGCATTCATATACGCCCGCGGCCACCATGCTGGCCGTATTGCTGATCACCAAGCAATTATACAATGTGCAGTATTGCGCCCCGCCGCCATACTGCGGCGTATAATTTTGGATCAACCTGCAATTATACATAAGAGTGCCGCCCTCGGCGCCGCCGCCGCCCCAGGCGCCCGACGAGTTGGCGATAATCGTGCAATTTGACAGCGTGCCTGCATAGATTCCGCCGCCGCCATCCGCGTAGTTGCCGCTCAGCGTGCTGTTGAACATAACGCTTGCGTACGCACCTCCGCCACAACTGGCGGAGTCCGGTTGGTTTGGTCCATTGGTAGAGGACCGGCAGCCGCTGATCGTGCAATTATAAAAAGACCCATAGTAAGCGCCGCCGCCGCCATAGCTTCTGCCGTAGGCCAGATTGGCGATTATGATGCAGTTGGATATCACCGGAGTCGTGTTGTTGATGGGGCACACGACCCCGCCGCCGCATATGTCGTAATGAGTGGATCCATAGAGTGTGTTGTTGTTGATCGCGGTGGCGCCGTTGGTCAGGGTGAACCCGATCAGTTTGGCATTGGCCGCCATGTAGACGCAGCGGACAGCGGTCGGCCCGTTGGTCGAGCCGGGATGCCAGGCGCCCATGATGATGGTGTTGGTCGGATTGTTGTCCTTGCTCCGCACCGTGATGGCCTTCCAGATCGCAACGCGACTGGTCAGGATACAACCACTGGCCGGATAGTTCGTGACCCCGCCGGTGTTATAGAGGCCATTGCTGACCCAGACCGTAACGCCGTTTGTCGCGGCGTTGATCGCACCCTGGAGATTGTTGGTGGCGTCCGCCCAGCCGTTTGTCCCCAAGCCGGCCCCATTGGTCGCCACATACCAGTCAACCGCCTGCGTTGACTGGAGCAGACTGCTTAATAAAAACGCCGCCAGGCATATTTCCCGGCGCATGATATTTTTTTTCATTTACATTTCCGTCAACCGGCGGTTATTAAAGATTTTTTTAACTTATTATTTCTTCTCCTCCCCGTCAATCAAATTCAATCCACATGGCGCGCATAATTTAATTGCTTAAATCGGCATTAATTATATCCTTTCCCCCTGTCCGCAAATTATTTTTATTTTAAAACAAAACGCCGGCAAAACAGGGCCGGCGAAGAATAAAAAGGAGATCTTCAAACATGGGTGCGACCGTCATGGAAATGGTGCGCGAGAAGGCAAAGACTTTAAACCGCAAAATCTGCCTTACCGAGAGCGACGATCCGCGCAATCTCAAGGCCGCCGCGCGCCTCGTGGCGACCGGCTTTGCCCGGCCGGTCCTGGTGGGCAACGGCGCCGCGATTGAAAAAATGGCCGCTGAACAGTCTATTGATCTCAAGGGGGTTGAAATTGCGGACATCTACACCTGGCCCAAATTCAGCCAGTACGTGGAACTGGTGGTTGAAAACCGCAAAAGCAAGGGCATGACTTCCGACCTGGCGCGCGAATGGCTGATGGACACCTGCGCGTTCGCGGCGGCGATGGTTTGCGCCGGCGACGCCCACGGCTACGTTTCCGGCGGGGGAAACCCCAAGGGCTACAACCACAACACGGGAACAAAAATAAAGCCGGCACTGCAATTGTTTAAAACCGCGCCGGGAATCAGGATCGCCTCGGCCTACTTCATCATGCAGTTTCCCGGCCGGGAATGGGGATTCAACGGCGCGCTGTTTTATGCCGATTGCGGCCTGAACATAAACCCCAACGCGGACCAACTGGCCGACATCGCCGTCGCCACGGCCAGGACCTTCAAGTCACTGACCGGCGCCGAGCCGCGGGTCGGAATGATCAGCGCCTCGACGAAAGGCTCGGCCAAGGACCCGATCATTGACAAGGTTATCCAGGCCACCGCCAAGGCCAGGACCATGGCGCCGGAATTCAAGATTGACGGCGAGTTTCAGTTTGACGCCGCGGTGGTGCCGGAAATCGGCGCGCGCAAGGCCCCCGGATCGGAAGTGGCCGGGCACTGCAACGTCCTTATTTTCCCGGACTTGAATTGCGGCAACACGATGTACAAGGCCACCGAGCGGCTGGCGGGCGCGGGGGCGACCGGACCGCTGGTCCAGGGCTTGCGCCGTCCGTTCAACGACGTTTCCCGGGGATGCTCGGCCGAGGACATCGTGGACTGCTCCGCCATGGCGGCCATCACCGAATGGACCGATTAATCCGGATATTTCATCACGATTTATAAATGATCCGCAGTCTTTTTGCATTCCTGATAATAATTTTCCATCTTGTCATTTCCATGAAAATGGAAATCCAGCATTAAATTTCCTGGATTCCCGCATCCGCGGGAATGACAATCATTGCAGACTGCAATCCATTGAACCGCCGCATTTGAATCAATATTCATATCGCCGGAACGGTCAACCCGGGAAATAAACCGGATTGCTCCAGGCGGTCTTTCCGGTTGTGCTGACTATTTCAATCCTGACATATCTTTTGCCCCGCGGCGCGGTCCAGACCGCGCTGGTCAGGCTGTCAATGGCGGCGGAGATGGTGCATCCATCCGAGCGGTTGCTGATAAAGTTGACGCGCCCGACCGGCGAGCAGTTGATCCTTACCTCCCGGCCGCTGACAACGATTGATTTTATTTCCGGCCCCTGCGAGGAATAAAAATTGCCCTTGCGGATCGCCGATAAAATGGCCTCCGGGGAACGGCTCGCGGCCTTGACCATGATCCACCCGCCGGCAACGTGGCCGGCGTTATGGGTGTCGTCCACGGCCAGCCCGAGGATGCGGTGCCCGGCGTCCAGGACGTCGTCCCAGTGCACATTGGCATAACCCTTGTCGTTCAAGATATCGCAGACGTTGTTATAGACCTCCAGCGCCGGGCAGGTCAATTTTCCCGGGAAAATACATTCCCGGCTGGGATAGCCGCACCAGTAAGGGTGGGCCTGGACAATGAACACATTTTCACGCCGGGCGCGCGCGAGGAGCTGCATCGGGGAATGAAAAGAATGGCAGGGCCAGGCCTTTTTAAGCCCAAGACAGACAAAGTGATAACAATAGCCCTTGTAGGTGAAATGAACCTCCTCGGCCGGGATCAGGAGCGGTTTCTTGATTTTTTTGCTGGGGACGGTCCGGTGGTCATGGTCGGTAAGGAACACGAAATCATAACCGTGCCGGCCATATTCCAACCCGATCGCCTCGGCGCTGCAGGTGCCGTCGGAATTCGTGGTATGCGCGTGGGTGTTACCCCGGAGCCAGATTCCCTTATCGTTCCACATATCGCGCTTAGTTTTCATCTTTTCCTTTCGTTTTGTGTTGTTTCAACAGATAAATCACCAGCAATTCGGCGCTGGATTTCGCCAGGTTCAGGGGAACGTGCGGCACGCGGCCGTCAAAATACAAGGCATCGCCTTGGGAGAGTTGGATTTTTTCAATTCTTTCCCTGCCGAGCTGAAACTGGATTTGCCCCTTGAGCATGAAAACGAATTCATCGCCGTCGGTTGACACCGGCTTGCGCCGCGCGCCCGGCTCAAGGGTCAGCACGAACGATTCAAACCCGACCTCGCCGAGCGCCCGCGACGCCAGGGCGGCGTAGGAAAAGCCCCTTGATTTTTCCCGCTTGCACGGAACCCGGCGGCCGGCGGGCACGAGTTGATGGGAGGCGGGCGATTCAAACCCAACGTCCTTGACGAGATTATCCATGCCGATATCCAGGCTGCGCGCGATGCCGGCCAGGACCGGCAGCGACGGCAAGGCGCGGAAATTTTCTATTTTAGAAAGGAGCCCCTTGGAAAGACCCGTGCGGCGCGCGACGTCCGCCAGGGTCAAGCCCCTCTCCCGCCGGGCCTGCCGGATGCGCGGCCCGATCTTAAACAATGAAATTTCTTCTCTCCGGATTCTGCTCATCAGTGATAACTCATGATCAGGATACAACAAACCCCCAACGCCACGCCAGCGAATTTGCGCTTGGTCAAGGGCTCCTTCATCAGCACGATCCCGGCCAGGGCGGTCAGCGCGAAACTCATCTGGGTAACCGGCAGGACGAGGCTCGCGTCGCCGTGTTTCAAGGCCAATGCCATGAATAAAGCGATGCCGCAAACCAGGATCCCGGAAAGCCCGCCATAAGCCAGGACCGCGGGGCGAACGCTCCACATCTCGCGGTCAACCAGGAAGTGACAGATCACGCCGCCGACAATCCAGACCAACCCGGTGACCGCCAGGAGCGAGTATTCGCTGACACCGTTCATGAGCCCGGCCTTGTAGCTGAGCCCCATCCCGGCGCGCAACAGGCTTGCCAGGACAATCAGCAAAATCGCCGCCGAAAACACCGGCTTGGAAACCGCTTTTCTTGACGGCCAGGAAAAAAGCAACACCGCCGCCACGCCCGAGGCGATCGCCACCAGGCGCGAGGCGGTCACCGGCTCGCGGAAAATAACAAAGGCCATCAGGGCGGCCGGCACCAGGTTCAAACGGTAGATCGTGGAGCAGATCCCGACGTCCTCCTCGGCGAGGGCCTTCACGAACAATATGTTGGCCGTGACGGAAAACGTGCCGGACACGATCCCCCAGAAGAGCGTGGGGCCTTCCAGGAGGCAGCCGAATGAAGGCAGGAAAAACAAAAACACGCCGGAGAGGATAACGCCGATCACGGCCAGGTAGGCGCCGATCGAGGCGCCGTGTCCGGCGTAAATTTTAAAAACGAAATCATTCGCCGCCGCAAAAATCATGCTCAGCAGCGCCAGGACAATAACCGGCATAAAATCTTCCCCCCCAAGATAAGAATGGAGGCAATTTAGGATAAGTTTCATATTTGTCAACTTATTTTACATAAAAATAATCGCGCTTTGCGGGCCGATTCTTAAGATCAAAAGTGAAGCACCCCGCGGCAGCCTCCTACGCCGTAGTAACTCTGGCTACGAAGGCCGGGAACCCTGCGAAGCCAAGGACGCCATTCATCCCTATGGCAGCCTCAGTAGTTCTGGCTACGAAGGCCGAGAGCCACAGGGCTTTCTGGCGAAGAAGGGCAAGGCACCGTCCGGCGATAAAACCATGATTTCCACTTCCCAGGCAAATATGCTATAAGCCCCGATATGCAGACCGGCCATAGTTTTAATTTGCGTTCCCATTACAAGCCGGCCGGCGACCAGCCGGCGGCGATCAAAGCGCTGCTGACCGGGCTGCAAACGGAGCCAAGATTCCAGACCTTGGAGGGCGTGACCGGATCGGGCAAGACCTTCACGATCGCCAACGTAATCGCCCGCTGGAAAAAACCGGCAATCGTCATCTCGCACAACAAAACGCTCGCCGCCCAGCTTTTCCACGAATTGAAGAATTACTTCCCGGACAACGCCGTTGAATATTTCATCAGCTATTACGACTATTACCAGCCCGAGGCCTACATCCCGCAGACCGACACCTATATTGAAAAGGACTCCGCGATCAACGAGGAAATCGAGCGCCTGCGGCTTTCGGCCACCAACTCGCTCCTCAACCGCGAGGACGTCATCATCGTCGCCTCCGTCTCCTGCATCTACGGCCTCGGCTCGCCGGAGGATTACCGCGCCATGCTCGTGACGCTTAACAAGGGCGAAAATGTAGAGCGCGACGAACTCATGCGCCGCCTGGTCGCGATCCAATACACGCGCAACGATTACGAAACCCTGCCGGGCACCTTCCGCGCCAGGGGCGACACGCTGGATATCTTCCCCTCCTACTCCCAGGCCGGCATCCGGCTGGAACTCTTCGGCAACGAAGTCGAGAAAATATGCCGGTTTGACCCGGTCAGCGGGCATTGCGAGGAGGAACTCGGCTCGGCGATCATTTCACCCGCCAAGCATTTCGTCATGCCGGCCGAGCGCATCGCCCCGGCCGTGAAACTCATCACGGCCGAAATGGAAGAACAGGTTGCCCTGCTGGAAGCAAACAAGAAACTGATTGAAGCCCAGCGCCTGAAAATGCGCACGATGTATGACCTGGAAATGCTGCAGGCCGTCGGCTACTGCTCCGGAGTCGAGAATTATTCCCGGCACCTGAGCGGACGCGCCGCCGGCGAGCCGCCCGCCACGCTCCTGGATTACATCAACGGCGATTTCCTGACGATCATCGACGAGTCCCACGTCACCCTGCCGCAAGTGCGCGGGATGTATAACGGCGACCAGTCGCGCAAGAACGTCCTGATCGAGCACGGGTTCCGCCTTCCCTCGGCGCGGGACAACCGCCCGCTGAATTTTGACGAATTCCTGGGCAAAACCGGGAAAATAATTTTCATGACCGCCACCCCGGGGCCCTACGAGCGCCAGGTTTCGCCGGCGACCGTGAAGCAAATCATCCGCCCGACCGGCCTCGTTGACCCGCAGGTTTCCGTGCGGCCGCTGAAGGGCCAGGTTGACGACCTGATGAACGAAATCCGGCTCCGGGCCAGGAAAAAGGAAAGAATCCTGGTGACCACGCTGACCAAGAAAACGGCCGAGGACCTGGCCGCTTACCTGCAGGAGGCCGGGCTGCGCGTGACCTATTTGCATTCCGACATTGACGCGCTTGAAAGGGTGGAGATTTTGCACGCTCTGCGGGCCGGGGAGTTTGACTGCCTGATCGGGATCAATCTTCTGCGCGAGGGACTTGATTTGCCGGAAGTGTCGCTCGTGGCCGTGCTTGACGCCGACAAGGAGGGGTTCTTGCGCTCGGAGACGGCCTTGATCCAAACTTCCGGCCGGGCGGCGCGGCATATTTCCGGCGCGGTAATCCTCTACGCCGATGAAATGACCGGCTCAATGCGGCGCGCGATTGAGATAATGGACGAGCGCCGCCGCAAGCAGGAAGAATACAACCGCCTCCACAAGATCACGCCGAAGAGCATCATGAAAAGCGTCCAGGAAAATCTTCTTTCCCGCGCGGAAAGTGCGACGATCGAGCGCTCGGTCCTCGGCCGGACCGACGAGGAGCTTGACGGCCGCCTGGCGATGGCCGAAATTGAGCGGGAAATGGTCGCGGCCGCCGACGCGCTTGAATTTGAAAGGGCGGCCATCCTGCGCGATCAGCTTTTTGAATTGCGCGCGGCGTTTAAAAAACGATAACGCCATTAGGGAAAAATTGGTTTTTGCATTGATCCTAGGCAGGCAAGGTCGCTACATTAAATTGCAAAAGCTTAACGTACTGATATCGGGGGAAATTTACCTTTTTATCAACAACTCGAGACAGGAGAACTAATGCTCATTCTGGCAAATGTGATGATTCCGACGGTTGCAGAACATGTCGTCATCATGCTCATCCTTCTGGTACCCATCGCCTTGATTGAGGCGATTGTTCTTGCCCGTCGTCACCTGCTAAAACACCTGGAGTCTTTCCGGCTTTCTCTGCGTGCTAACCTTCGCTCAACACTTGTTGGATTACCTCTCGGTTACATTTTTGCATTCCTCGGAGTCATCCCGGCTGGCCTCTTCTCCATGCTTCTACCAAAGAAAGTGGAGTCAGCGATCGGGATTATTCTCAGCAGCGCCATGTTCCACGGCGGCATGATACCGACTGAATTAGACGAGGTTGGATTCTTCCTAGGGACTCTTATAGTCATGATTCCATACTTTCTTGTTACACTTCACATTGAGCGCAAGGTCATAGTGAAACTAAAACCGGAGCTTGACACGCCAGCGCTGACAAAGACTGTAAGAATAATGAACGATATTACATATGCACTCCTTGCTTTTCCGATTATTGTAGGAGCGGTCAGGGCGGTGATGAAAATCGCGTCGAATTGAATAACGCGCGTTGCCGCTTTCGCGCTAAATGCCGATTCATCTCGTTCACCGGTGAAGCATGACAAAGACATTCAATAAGCGATTACTATTTCTGAGCATGTATGCAGGCGCCTGCATCCTGTTTTGGTTGCCATATCTCAAATGCTTCCTGATCCATGGCCCGGTTCTCAACTCTTTTGGCCGGCCGCTTATATGGGTAATACTTCTCGCCCCATCAGTGCCATTGGGAATCTTTTTTTATCATATTCCAATGTCCGATATCCGGGCAGTGATCGGTCAACCCCTGTACTTGGCCATGTTATTCTGGCCGCTTCTGGCTTTGGCACTCAAGCCGCACCTCTGGCAAAAATCCGGCTGGCGAGAGGGCATTATCGCATACTCGGTATGCTTTGCCGTCGCGATGGCAGCCGCAGTGACATTCAGTTTCATAGCTCTATCTTTAGGCCAAAGTTAAACGATGAGGGCTACAAACAACTGAATCCGGAATATTTGCCCTTGAAGCAACGCATCCGGGATTAATGATTTGATATGCCGGCCGGATGATATATACAGCTTGTCCTTGTCCGACTAAACGACTCCATAGATCATCATGACAACCTCGGCAACCTGGATCTACTGGGCACTTCTCTCAGCGGTGTTTGCGGCCCTCACCGCAATCTTCGCCAAGATCGGTATTCGAGGCGTTGACTCGGACCTTGCCACCCTGGTCAGGACCGCGATTATCATCGTCGTGCTCTTGGAGTGTATCACGCAGACGTGTATTTATAGGTTGTCATGCTGAGCGTAGCGAAGCATCTCCATCATAACGAGATTCCTCGCACGCTCGGAATGACAATCCCGCGATTTTTCTAGCGTTTTTCAGTCTTATAAATTCATTTAATTCAGTTACATTACACTCTCAGGGTTCGTCTGGTTCACCGGCAAATGGAGCAACCCGTTCACATTATCTTCCAAGACATGGATATTTCTTACTCTGTCCGCCCTGGCAACCGGGGCATCCTGGGTGTGTTATTTTCGCGCGTTACAGGTCGGCGACGCGTCAAAGGTCGCGCCGATTGACAAACTCAGCCTGGTTCTCGTCGCGGTCTTCGCCTTTGCGTTTCTCGGCGAACGGCCGACAATCCGCGATTGGACCGGCATCATCACGATCGCAAGCGGAGTGCTTATTCTTGCCTTCAAGAGGTAACGATGAAACAACGCGCCGCCACCGGACTTCATTCCAAGGCGGGGAACCCGAAACCCCACGCCAGGTTATATTTTACAGGCCAATCATCAACTCAATCATCAACCTAATCATCAACCGTTTTTACTACTCCAGGACGTAATAGAGCGACCGCCCGGCTCCTGACGGCTTGATGACTTTAAGCGCCACGAGTTTCGCCAACTCTTTATGCACCGCCTGGGCCGAAATCTTAAACAGTCCCTGAAGGTCTTTATTGGCGGCCTTGCCGTGAGTATTCAAAAATTCAACAATTTTCATCTGTTTGTCGGTAAGGGAAACTTGCGTTTTTGAAATGCGTTTTTTTCTGGAGCCCAATTTTAACACCGCCTCCTTGACTTCATTAACTGAATAGGCGACGCCGGTCGTGAAATACTCAAGCCACATGGTAATGTCGTTGTTATCTTCCTGTGCCGTTTTCAACACCGCGTAATACGCCTGCCTGTCATGATCATAAAAATCGTCAAGGGCAAAAAACCTGCGGTGATCAAAGCCGCTCAAGTAAAGAATAAGCGCTGCAAAAAGCCGGGATGTGCGGCCGTTGCCGTCAATGAAGGGATGTATTCTGGCGATTTCGTAGTGGGCAATTCCCGCCAATATAACCGGGTTCATCTCCCATGTCTTGTCAAGATTCAGCCAGCCGACAAATTCCTTCACAAGACCAGGCACTTCCCTGGTCCCAGGCGGCATATAGTCAACCTCTTCCTTAATTCCAGTGCCGTCAATAACCCGCCGGCCGACAAAAACCTGCCGGTCACGAAACACACCGCATTGCTTATTGTCATGCAAAACATCCTTTGAAACCATCCGGTGAATTTCAAGAAGATCCTCGACCATAATCTTGCCTTTTTCGGCAAAGGCATACAGCCTGTCCAAAGCCTCAAGATAATTGAGCACTTCTTTCTTGTCCTTATCGGTGGCAATAACGTCCTTTCCGTTGGCCAGGACTTCAACCTGCTCAAGAGTGAGCTTGTTGCCTTCGATAGCGGTGGATGAATGGGTATTACGAAGTTTGGCCTGCCTGCGTAACGTTGCTTCCCGGCGCGGTAAAAGATATGATTGCTCGATAACCTCACGGGCCGACGCAATAAGCGTGAGGTTATTAAGTATTTTTTCGGTTATGATGAATTTGGGAGTAAAAGACATAGGTTTTAAGCAAAAGAATAGTGCCTAATTGTCTTGTTGTCAATCACCGGATGGAAATCCGGGGTAGAGATTAATGATTTGACATGCCGGCCGGATGATATATATCGTTGCATGCAGAAACACATGTTTGACATAAAATTCAACGTTAACGTCAAGCGCAAGTTCAAAGTCAACGGGGTGGAATACAATTCCATCGAGGAAATGCCCGAAAACGTGCGCGAGAACTTCAAAAAGACCATGGCCGCAATGGCCGGCTCAAAGCAAGGAATCAATTTGGCCGTATCGCGCACAAAAATCAGTTTCAACGGCGCGGAATACGATGGTCCGGACGCCATGCCGCCGGACGCGCGCCAATTGTACGAAAAAGCGCTGAAAGCGGCCGAGACCGGCGACGCCTCGCCCGAGATTGACCTCGCAAATCTTGTCCGCCGCGTGCCGGGCGAAACCAAATTTGAAGCTTCCTTTTCCCCGCGGGTGTTGATCGCGGTCATCGCAATCGCCGTGGCGCTCTTTTTGTTTTATTATTTCACGCAAGTCAAATGACAAAAGATTGGATCAAAAGGTATTATCCCGACGACCAGGTCGCGGAAGCGCTGGATATATTATCGGAATATGGAACGGAAAAATGGCACAGGGAAGAAGAGCGTGTTAAACGTGACGCGGTCATCATTTCAAGGGGATCAATTGACAAGCTTAAATCCGTGATCAAACTGGCAAAGAACGATTACCGCGATGTGCTCATTGGCGAGGAAGTTGACCAGTGGGTAATCGGGGAAATCAAGAAATATAAACCCTGACAACTCCCGGCCCTTGGCGGCCTGGCGGGAAAACATTCCGAAAAAGAAAGCGCCAGGAGACACATTATGTCGCAAACGTCCCGCGAACTGGTGCGCCGATGCCTGAAATTTGAAACCCCGGAGCGCGTCCCCCGTCAACTCTGGGCCCTGCCCTGGGTGGACGAGCGCTACCCGAAGGAAATGAAAGAGATCCGGGCGCGGTTCCCGGCGGATATCACCGGCCCCGGCGTGGATGTCTATCGACCGTCGCCGCGCCTGAAAGGGAATCCTTGCGACGAGGGCGTTTATATTGACGAATGGGGTTGCGTCTTCACCAACATCCAGCGCGGCGTGGTGGGCGAAGTACACGAGGCGCAGATCGCGGAGTTGGCGGACTGGCAAAAAGTCGCGCCCCCCTGCGAAACCCTGCCGGAAAATTTAGCCGCGGCCCGCGATTTGGTCAACCGCGCCTGCGCCGGGACCGACAAGTTCGTCTCCTGCGGTTGCTGTCCCCGCCCATGGGAACGGTACCAGTTCCTGCGCACCACGGCGAACGCCATGTGCGACCTGATGGACGGCGGCCCGGAAGTCAGGGGCCTGATCCGCAAGGTTCATGAATTTTACCTGGAAGAACTGGAATTCTGGGCCGGGACGGACGTGGACACGCTGAATTTCATGGATGACTGGGGCGCGCAAAAGCAACTCCTGATTCCCCCGCCGGTCTGGCGGGAACTGTTCAAGCCGCTCTACAAGGACTATTGCAACCTGGCCCACGCCAGCGGCAAATTTGTCTTCATGCATTCCGACGGCTTTATCACCGAAATCTACCCGGACTTGATTGAGATCGGCGTGGACGCTTTGAATTCCCAGCTTTTTTGCATGGACATGGCGGAACTGGCCAAAATCGCCAAGGGGCGGATAACATTCTGGGGCGAGATTGACCGCCAGCACGTCCTCACCTCTCCCGACCCGAAGGCCGGAAGGGATGCCGTGCGCAAGGTGGCGAAGCATCTTTACGATCCGCGGGGCGGCGTTATCGCGCAGTTTGAGCTTGGCCCGGGCAGCAATCCGGCAGTCGGAATGGCGATCTTTGATGAATGGGATAAGCTCCCCCGACGCTAAGTTGAACTTGCTTTGTTTCGTCATAATGCGTTCCGCCTTGGGTGCGGACACCGAACGCGTGATATTGGTCTGGCAGCAGCGTTCTCGCCGGTCGGCGCATACGCGAGTATAGCGCCGCCGGCGACGCCTCGCCGCCAGGCCAATCTGCCGCATTCTGTTCCGCATGGTTCGCGGACTCACCAAGCCCAAGACGAAACGCGATCGCATCCGCCACGAGGCGCCGGTCATTACGCGACAGCCTTGCAGGCTTGTTTTTGCGGGTTACATTTTCAGAGCCATAAAACAATCCGGACATTACCCAGACGCCATCCTTACTGATGCAACACAATATATGAAACAAAAAAAAACTTGCCGATAAGCCGATAAATGTTTTAATTTAAAGATTGTGAAATTTTTTTCATCGTTTGCCGCAAAACGACCGGTATGCCTGCTGGGCGGGGTTGTATTCGGGATCGCGCTCCTGGTCCAGGCCGTATTAGGCGCGGATTATTACCTGCATTCGCCTTTCTACTCGGGGCTGATCTGCGATTCGAGGGTTTATTACAAATGGGCCTCGGCCATTTTTGCCGGCGACTTGTTCGGGCAGGAAATATTCCACCAGGCGCCCTTGTACCCCTACTTCATCGCCGCCTTGTGGCTGGTCTCCGGCCAGCATTACCTGGCGATCTATGCCGCCCAGGCGCTGATGACGGCCACATCCGCGCTGCTGGTCTTCCTGATAAGCCGGCAATTATTTAATAATTATACCGGCCTGGCGGCGGGTTTGCTCTGCGCCTTTTACAGCACATTGAATTTCTATGCCCTGAAAATCCTGCCCGATACCCTCGGCGTGCTCCTGCACCTCTGCCTGGCCTACCTGCTGCTGAACGCCAAATCCGCGCGGCAATGGCTCCTGGCGGGATGCGCCGGCGGGCTTTTGATCGTCGCCCGTCCGCACGCGTTGTTGCTGTTGCCAATGATTCTTTTATGGCTGATATTCGCGCGGGAGAATACGGCCACCTTCCGGCAAAGCGTGACGGCCGGATTGAAACAATACGCCCTTTTCATATTACCCGTTTTCATCCTGGTCGGGCTGGTGGCCCTGCGCAATTACATGATTGAGCCGGACCTGGTGCTGGTGTCATCCAACGGCGGCGAAAACTTTTACATGGGCAACAATCCGAAAGCCGACGGGATATACTGCCGGCTGGAGGGCATCACCCCGGACATAGAGCACCAGAAAGCCGATGTGAAAAAGGCGGCGGAGACCAAACTGCAACGGACCTTGACCAGCGCAAAAGTTTCGGACTACTGGCGCTCGCAGGGCGTGGCCTTTATCCGTGATAATTTCCATAAATACCTGCGACTGGAAACGGTCAAGCTCCGGCGCATCTTTTCCGGTACGGAATACACCAACATGTATTTCCTCTGGTTTGAACGCGCGGAGTTCACGAAGACACTCCTTATTCCCGCAGTGCATTTCTACCTCATCCTGCCGCTGGCCGTCATCGGCGCGGTTTTACTCGCCGGACAATGGCGTAAATACGGCATTCTTTATATCATGATCGGCCTCACGGTACTGAACATGATGATATTTTACGTGGATGAGCGTTACCGCCTGCCGATGATCCCGTTCCTGATCATCCTCGGCGCCGGCGGCGTTTACCGCATGCTGGAAATATTCAGGAACAGGCCGGGCCTGCAGCTCGTTAAAATAGGATTGTTCGCGCTGGTCATATCTGCCCTGGCAATCACTTTCCACCTATACCGGACGGAACCGGCCAGGCTGGCGGTGGAACCCCAATTGTATTACAACCTCGGCGAGGTATATTTCAAAAAAACCGAATATCGCGCCGCCCTGGACATGTTCGACAAATCCAGCCGCCTGGCGGGCGACAACTGGCCGGCGCTGATCGGCGCAGGCAAAGCCCTGTTCGCCCTGGGCAAAAAAGAACCGGCCGCCCAGCTTTACCGGGAAGCTTTTCCGAAATTGGAAAAGGACCTGCAGACAAGTTTTCTACGCGACCGCGACTTGGACGGCCTGCGAGAATACCTGGCCGCGCAAGCCCCAAAATAATTTTTTTACCTCTTTTAAGAATTGCGAAACGCATTTGCCGCCTGACAAGTCGACATTTATATCAAATTGACTTAATTCAGTCGTTTTGATATTTTTTTCAAAAATATGTTATTCATCATGCAACCGCGCCGGGAAAGCATAAAACGCCAATATCCGGCCGGGCACCATTCACGGCATTTGTTTAAAATTACTGGAGGGAAATTGCATTGAAAATCTCACGAAACATTTCGGTGACGGCGATATTTGCAGCCGGCTTGGCGTTTGCGGTCGCAACCGGCAACATCGCGACAGCCGCGACCGGGGATGCGCCGCTTGGTTCCCCGGACTTCCGTCCGTCCGCTGACCGGTCCTTCGGCTGGCGCGGTGACGGTTCCGGCCAGTTTCCCGGCGCCACCCCGCCTGTGAACTGGGGACGCACGGCCGCGGGCGTCAAGGGACTCCGCTCCCAGGCAACCAAGCCGAAGGAGGGCGAGACCGGAAAACCCATTCCCGACGGGGTGATCCGCGAATGGCTGGTCCTGGGGCCGGTGCCGCTGGCCGAGGAAAAAAATTTCACCAGGGAATGGATGGCGCAGAAACCCGCGCTCCTGGCGGAGGAAGGAAATTCGGTCAAGGGCTTGGACGGCAAGGCGGATATTTCACTTTCCCCCGACGAGAACGACAAGGCCGTCAATCTTTCCTGGGGTAAGGTTAAGACGGATGGCGCCCTCCTTGATTTCAGCGACCTCTATGCCGGCAAGGTCAATCCGACTTCTAATGTCGCCTTCGCGCACGCCTATCTTTACTCCGAATCAAAGACGAAATTTCGCCTGATCAAGGAGATTGACGTTGTCGGCGGCGGCAATTCCATCAAGGCCTACGTCAACGGCGCCTTGATCAAGGACCCCGAAATGGTCCCCCCGCGCGATTTTGTCCTGGAAAAGGGATGGAACCGCATCCTTTTGCGGGTGGCATGCGGAGGGGTCCTGGTGCCGGCCCAGAAAGAAAAGGGCATTCCCGCGAGGCTCTCATGGTATGTCCAGCCGATCATCCATGGC
The DNA here is from genome assembly GCA_964475405.1 of uncultured Verrucomicrobiota bacterium. GTDB lineage: Bacteria > Verrucomicrobiota > Kiritimatiellia > JAAZAB01 > JAAZAB01 > JAQUQV01. The sequence goes on along the minus strand of CAYYWX010000015.1, from coordinate 43,919 downwards.
GTTCCCAAAAGTGAATATGTCAACGAGAACATTCGCTGGACCGCGCGCCTGCCCGGCTGGAGCATCGCCTCCCCGGTCATCGCCGGCGACAAAATTTTTGCCGTGGGCGAGCGGCGCACCCTGAGCTGCTTTGACAAGGCGACCGGAAAGATACTCTGGACTCGCACGGCGACCTTTTATGACGCCGCGACCGACGAGGAGAAGAAGGCCAACCCGGAACTGTTCAAGGAGCTTGAGCCGCTGGTCGCGCGGCTGGCGGAAGTGGACAAGATGTTCACGACCAACACCCTCCCCGACCCGGACAAGATCATCGTTGAAAAGGCCAACCTGGAAACGAAGATTGAGGGCTTGATGTGCAAGGTTGACAAGGCGAAATACGAGGGGAAGGCGGGACCGATCGGCGAGCCCGGCTACGCCTCGCGCACCCCGGTCACGGACGGGGAAAACATCTACGTGAATTATCACCCCTGCCTGACGGCCTGCTACGACATGGATGGAAACCGGAAATGGGTCCATCAACATGCAATTGGCAGCCGGTGTGAACACGGGATCCATACCTCGCCCTGCCTGATCGGCGGCAAACTGATCGTAGACACGGATAAATACATCGCGCTGGATGCCAAGACCGGCAAGGTGGCCTGGGAACAGCCCGGGCGCGCGAACTCTTCGTCGCTGCTCGGCGCCACGGTTAACGGCGAGGCGATGGTGTTTTCCGGCGGGCCGTGCGGATTCGGCTACATCGAGGATATTTATGGCGGCCAGATGAGCGCGATCCGGGTGAAAGACGGCAGCGTCATTTCAAAACCCGGGCCGAACCATGTCACCCCGGTTATCCAGGGCAACATGATTTATTCGCTACGCTCATTGTCGGGCCGGAATATGGAAACACTGGATATCCGGCGCATCACTCCGGAAAAGCTGGAGCTTGTCAAGACAATCACGATTGACTGCCGCAAGTTCATGAAGATGTCGCGACTGGAGATGAACCTGGCCTCACCGCTTTATTATGAAGGATTGCTTTATATTGTTGACGCGGACGGGCTGTTGTCGGTGGTTGACGCGGAGAAATACGAGGTGGTTTATCAGAAAATCCTGGATATTGACAACGGGCCGGGAGGCGTCTCGCGCGGCGTGCAGGGATCAAGCCCTGCCCTGGGCGGGAAATACATCTATGTCTTTGGCAGCGAGGGGGCCTGCGTGGTCCTTGAACCCGGCCGGCAATTCAGGCAGGTCGCGAAAAACAGGATAGAGACTTACTGCACCGGCTTCGTCTACTGGGGATCGCACTATGGCACGCAAATGGAGCAGACCCTGAGCTGCCCGATTTTTGACGGCAACCGGATGTACTACACCGGGCTTATAAACCTGTATTGCATCGAAGAGCAAAAAGGGCAAAAATAAAAGGCGGGAAAGCAAGAAAGCATCAAGGGTAGTACGGTCAATAAGTGAAAACACGCGTAATAATACGCAATAAAATTTTCACGTCGGCTTTTTTTCTGGCCGGCCTGCTCCAGACAGCGCCGGCGGTTGACTGGTACGTGGCGACCAATGGGGCCGGGTTGGGGACAAACGGCTGGGCGGATGCCACCAACAACCTCCAGGGCGCGATCAACATGGCATCCACATCCACCTACGACGTGGTATGGGTCAGCAACGGCCTGTATGAAACCGGCGGGACCACGAATTATCCCAGCGGCACAACCATTACCAACCGGATTGTGATCGCCAAGTCGATCACCGTAAGGAGCAAGGACAACGATCCGACCAATACAATTATCAAGGGCGCATGGGATCCTATTGCGACAAACGGCCCGGCGGCTGTCCGCTGCGTTTATATGACCAGCAATTCCTGGCTGATCGGGTTTACCGTGACCAACGGGGCCACGAAAACAACATCACAATATGATAACAGCGGCGGCGGAATTTATTGCACCGCCACCAACGCCGCGATAATATCCAACTGCATAATCGCCGGCAACTCGGCGTTAGGCCAAGTCGCTGCTCCATATACCGGCGGAGGGGGAACATTCTATGGCACGCTGTTTAACTGCCGGCTGATCGGCAACTTATCGGGCGTCTATGGCGGTGGTGCGAAGCACAGCATCCTGTCCAACTGCACACTGATCGGCAACTCGTCGGTTACCTGGGGCGGCGGAGCCTCCGAATCCACCCTGTATGGCTGCACTTTGACCAATAACTCATCCACCGGCGGCGGCGGAGCCGAAAGTTGCGCTCTGAATAACTGCACTCTGACCGGCAACAGGGCGACCGCCAACGGCGGCGGAGTGTATGGAAGTGCCCTGACGAACTGCACGTTGATCGGCAACAGGGCGTCGGGCGGTCTGGCGGCCGGAGGGGGAGCGAATGGAAGCATCCTGTATAACTGCGCGGTAATCAGCAATACAGTATCCGGTGGATACGGCGGCGGCGGAGGATACAATACCAGAATGATCAACTGCATTCTCTCCGGCAATTACTCGGACACCTACGGCGGCGGAGTGAACGCAGGAGGCCCGAACCAAAGCGTCCTCTATAATTGCCTCGTGACCGGCAACAAGGGCCCTTCCGGCGGCGGCGGCGCGTGCAATGCCAACCTGTATAACTGCACGGTGGTCGGCAACTCGGCGGGCGCCGGTAACGGCGGCGGAATTTATTATTACGCCGCGAACAACTGCATCGTATATTTCAATGAAGGCGGCGTCGGCGTGTCAAATTGGAGTTCATGCACATTTACAAATACCTGCACGGCGCCCTCCAATACCGGATGGGCGGCCGGGAATATCACGGGGGATCCAATGCTTATTGACAAGGGCAGCAACTACGGAACTAACCATGTCGCCGGCAATTACCGCCTCCTGGCAAGTTCGCCGTGCATCAACGCCGGGACAAACGCAAGCTGGACGACAACTTATCCCCGTGATTATGACAGCCGGCAGCGCATTCGCTATGGCATCGTTGACATGGGCGCCTACGAAACCATCCGGGGCGGCACCATTTACGGATTCCGCTGAATATTGCCGCGCACGGTCCGGCCTGATGAGCAGCGAGAATCCCCCGTCCAAAGAACTGGCTATCAAGCCCGCCATTTTTTAACCTATTAGTGTTGGCAAACGGGGGCATTTTGTCCTATGGTAACAAGAATTGAATCGAATCTTTCAATAAAACAAAAAGGAGATCTGGTATTATGATGAAATTGATGTCGTTTCTCGTTTTGTGCGGATCGCTTTGCATGTCAACCCTCGCGGCCGAGAAACCGTTTGAGGTCCTGGGCATCGGCGGCGCGGGCGGCATGTTCACCCCGGCCATATCGCCGCAGGATCCCAACCTTATGTTTATCTCCTGTGACATGAGCGGCTCTTACCGCTCCACCGACGGCGGCAAGCACTGGGAAATGATCCACCACCGGCAATTAAATCACAGCCGCGCTTGCCGGCCATTGTTCGTGAAGGACGCGATTATCTGGATCCAGGGCGGGACGCCCAAGATCAGCCGCGACAAGGGCATGACCTGGACGGCGCTGGCCGAGGGCGCTGTCCCCTGGAAAGGCGGGATTACCACCATGGCGGCGGATCCTTCCGATAATTCCGTGCTCTTGTTCGGCACCGCCACTGAATTGTGCCGTTCAGCCGACGGCGGAAAAACCTGGAAACTGGCAAAAAGCGGCAAAGTGCAGTCCATCCTCGGATTGGGCAAGAAATTTTACGTGGCCATGGACAATAAACTGCTGATCAGCTCCGACAAGGGCGAAAACTGGGAAGAATTGACCGTGCCCGAGGCAAAAGGACAGAAATTCCTGGCCCTGGCCGGCGGCACGGACGGCAAGTCCACGGTGATTTACGGCGCGGTTGAAAAAGGCTGCCTGCTCCAATCCCTGGATGAGGGCAAGACCTGGAAAGCGGCTGAGGACTACGTGTGCGGCACGACCGAAGTCAGGATGACTCCCAACCAAACCAAGGTGGCCTATATTGTCCAACAAAAGGATAAGTTTGTCATGCAGACCACCGATGGCGGGAAAACATGGGACTACTCTTTCAAGATGAAACGGATCAACGGGCAGGCGGCCAACGTGGAAAAATCCTGGGTGCAGACCGATCTCGGCTGGGGCTATTCCATCATGCCCCTCGGCCTGGAGGTTTCGCCGACCGACCCTAACGTGGCGATGGTCAGCACGCAGGGCGATTTCTACATCACCCGCGATGGCGGCAAATCATGGCAGCAGCTCATGAATATCGCGCACGGCGTCCTGCCGGGCGACCCCGGCAAGCGCTACGAGTGCAATGGCCTGGAAGTCACGACCTGCTACGCCTACCTTTTTGATCCGATGATCAAGGATCGCCGTTACATTGCCTACACCGATATCGGCTTTTCACGCAGCGTGGATAACGGCAAGACCTGGAGCCCCTCCACGGCGGGATGCCCCTGGGGGAACACTTACTATCAGGTAATTTTCGACCCTTCGGTCAAGGGCAGGATGTACGCCGCCACAAGCAGCCGGCACGACATTCCGCAATGGACGCACTGCGACAAAAATGGGCCCTCGCATGTCGGCGGAGTATGCGTCTCGGAAGATGCCGGGGTAAGCTGGAAAGTCCTGGGAACGGGCCTTCCCAAGCTGCCCTGTACTTCAATTTGCATTGATCCCAAGTCGCCCAAGGACAACCTGACCTTTTACACCACGATGTTTGAAGGCGGTTGCTACAAGTCAACCGACGGCGGCAAGACCTGGGTCAACAAGTCCAACGGCCTGGGGAATCCGGGCAACCTGCACGTCTACCGGGTGGCGGTCCATCCCAAGACCGGCGCGGTCTATTGCAGCATCACGGGCTTCAGGGATGGAGGCAAATTCCCCGTGCCGGGCGGCTTGTGGAAGTCAACCGACGGCGGGGACAACTGGACGGACCTGACCAAGACGCTGAATCTTCACTGGCCGGGCGCCTTCGCGGTTAATCCGGATAATCCCGACGTGATCTACCTGACCGCCGCGACGATTCCGGGCGGACGGGAGGGCGGGCTTTATGGCACGATTGACGGCGGCAAGACCTGGACACGGATACTGAGGGACGAGGATTTTGCCAAGACGGGCGGAATCGGCTACGTCCAAACATTCTATATCAACCTTCACCCGACCAAGCCCGATTATGTCTACCTGGGCACGGCCAGCCACGGACTCTGGGTCAGCACGGATGCCGGCAAAACCTGGAAGCAGTTTGAAGGGTTGCCGTTCGGCGACGCCAGCAACGTGACCTTTGACCCGGCCAACCCAGAAATCATGTATGTCTCCACGTTCGGCGGCGGAATATGGCGGGGCAAATACCTGCCGTAGGTTTGTCAGGTTGCCGGCGGTTCATGAAGTCGCTGTTTGGCGGAACGGGTAATAGTTCAAGGCCGTCTCAAACATAGCGTAGATATTTTCGGGCGGCGTCCCGGCCTGAATCGCATGCGACGGGCCGAAGATGTAGCCGCCGTTCCTGCCCAGGACGGAAATCAAGTTGCGCACTTCTTCGCGGACCTGTTCGACGCTCCCGAAGGGAAGCGTCTTCTGGACACTTGCCCCGCCCTCGAAGCAGAGCCGTTTTCCATGCCGGGTCTTGAGCGCGAGGGGATCCATGCCGGAGGCGTCAAACTGCAACGCCTGGAGAACGTCGATCCCCATGTCAATCAACCCCGGAACGGCTTCCATCACCGCCCCGTCGCTGTGATAGATGACCCGGACGCCAAACTCGTGAATTGCCCTGTTAAGTTCCACGTGATACGGCTTGATGAACCGCTCCCACATGTCCAACGACAGGAGCAGGCCGGTCTGTCCGCCGATATCGTCCGCCGTGAATACCAGGTCAATTTCCGACGGGACGGCCGACAGGATCCTGCGGAAGAATTCAATGTAGAAGTCCGTGACCCGGCGCATGATGCCATGGGCCAAATCCGGGTTCAGGGCCAGGTCCTCGAACATCCGCTCGAACCCGCGCATGTACCATGAAGTCTCGAAGATGTTGCCGTTATGGACCATCAGGCAATACGGGCCGCCTTTCTGGGCGGCGGCAATGCTTTCGCGAAGCCCCGCATAATCAAACCAATCGGGGCTGGGCCAGGAATGCCGGACAACATCGTCCATCGTTTCGGCACCGGCCAACGGATAATGGTCAATTTCGTCATACGCCCCCAACCCGAACGCCACCGGCTTGCGCCTCACCCCCCAGATATTAACGCCCGGCGCATGCGCTGGACCGATGTACCGGGGCGCCACCTCCCTGATGTCGATGATCGCGTCAAGGTATCTTTTGAGATCAATCCCCCTTTCCCGCATGAGATAGGCGTTGAAGTCACCCGCGGCCGGCTCGTTGATGGCCGAACAGACCATCGCGACCGGAATCCGGTCCGTCTCGACGTGATCCAGCGCCAGGTGTATCCGCTCACGGCTCGATATTTCAGCGGTTTTTCGCACCAAAAATCTCCTTTTTCACGATGAATTAGGCCGCCACTGTTTCGGACGCCTCAACTTCGTGCCACAGGCAGATCCGCCGGTGGCGGAGAGTGAGGTTACATTTTCCCTTTTCCGCATGTAGCCGCGGCACTCTGCTGCCGCGTTCCTGTTCCTTTGAAATTCCTGCATATATTTATGGACTCGTTCATCCATGGGCATAACGGCATATACTAAGCCAGGGCGATTGTTTGTCAAACAAGATTACGTTTGCGATAAAAACGGCGGGCGCCACGCGCGTGTTCGCGCCTTCTTTAGTTATTGTATCTTTATCGGAAAAAAATATTATTACCCCGTCTGCCTTATGATAAAAAACGCGGCATACAAATCGACAGGAGACCTGGAATGAAAATTAATTGCGGCAAGACAAGCATAAAGATTTTCGCAACAGGACTGGCATTGGCGGCCTTGATTTGCGGCGGAATTCCGATCATGGCTAAAGACGCTAATCCGAAGAAGGGCAATGACAAGGCCCCGCGCGGGTCGCCCGATTATTACCCATCTCCGGAAAATCCGGTCGGCTGGCGGGGTGACGGCTCCGGCAAATATCCCGCGGCCAACCCGCCGCTGCGCTGGAGCCGCGCGGCAACAATGATGAAACTGCTGCGCTCGCAGGCCGACAAGCCGAAGGAGGGCGACATGGGGAAACCCATTCCCGACGGCGTCATCCGCGATTGGCTGATCCTGGGCCCCGTGCCGGTTACGAACGACCTGAAGAAACTTGACCCCGCCGGGGACCTGTTGCCGGATGAGGCAAAAATGGAACCAAAGGAAGGTGACAAGATCGGGGACTTGGCCTGGAAAAAGTATTCCCCTGACACCCAAACAATAGTATTCCGGGACATCTTCGGCAGGCAGACCCAGTCCGTGGTTTACGCCTGCGCCTATGTTTACTCCGAGACCAACCAGGCTTTTATCATGATGCATATCATGAGTTCCGGGCGTCGTTTGCTGGTCAACGGCGCCCCCCCGAAAGTCGCCATTATACCTCCGCACATGGGATCACAGGTCACGCTTGCGAAGGGATGGAACCGGATTCTCTTCCGCGTTCAGAGCGACGTTATATACGGGATTGATCTCTGGTACTTGCGCTGCATGCTTTATAGCGAGCCGGACAGGCCGGATGTGACTAAATACGAGAACGAGAACATCACCTGGACCACGCCCCTTCCCGGGTGGGGAATCTCCGCGCCGGTCATTGTCGGGGACAAGATATTCCTCACGACGGACGTAAGAACGCTTGCCTGCCTCAACAAGAGCGACGGCCGCCTGCTCTGGATGCGGACAACCACTTTTTACGACACGGCCACGGAGGAGGAGAAGAAGGCCAACCCGGAAGTTTTCAAGGAGGTCTCCGACCTTGCCGCGAAATTGGCCGAAATAGACCGTTTCATCAAGCCCGACGGGACCATATCCAACGAGCTTGTGACAGCCAAGCGGACCATTGAATCCAAGATTGACGCCCTGATGCTGAAAGTTGATTCCAAGAAATACGCCCGTTCCAGTTCCGGCGAGGCCGGGTACTGCGCGCCGACTCCGGCCAGCGACGGTCGCCATGTTTACGTGGCCTATCCCGCTTATTTGGCGGCCTGCTTTGACCTGGAAGGAAAACCGCGCTGGACGTACATGCACGCCGGCACGCCCATGAGGGAACATTGCGCGACCAGCTCGCCGCTGCTCCTGGACAGTAAACTCGTCGTCCATTTCAACCGTCTTTTCGCCCTGGACTGCGTCACGGGCAAGCCCGTCTGGCAGATGCCGCTGGAAGAGGATTACAATCCGAACCAGAAACATTATACGAGCGCGAACGGTTACGGATATTTTACCTCGCTCCTCGCCCTGACGCTGGACAAGGAACCTTTGATCGTGACTCCGCCGGACGTCGTGCGCGCGCGGGACGGAGTGCCCCTTTCCTTCTTCGCGCTCCCGGGCGGCGCCCAGAACCCGATCCCGACCCCCGTGATCGGCGACGGCAAAATATTCCGGTTATGGACCAAGGTCCCCGGCACGCGCGGGATGACGAAAATGGAGACGATCCGCCTGCCCCTTTCGGCCGCCGAGCCGTTCAAGGCCGAGTTACTGAAGGGCATTGTGCTTGATTCCAGAAACTTTCCCTGCTGGTACGAAGGCTGGTACGCCGCCTCCCCGCTTTACCACGAGGGACTCCTCTACTGCCTGAGCGAGGACGGTGTTCTCTCCGTGGTGGATACGGAAAAACAGGAACTGGTCTACCAGAAACTCCTGGACCTGGACCTGCATATGTTTCACGGCGGCGGTCCGGCCCGGGGTGGCGCAGGCTCAAGCCTCGCGCTGGCCGGGAACTATATTTATTTCTTCGGCAATCACGCGACATGCGTCGTGATCAAACCGGGACGAAAGTTCGAACAGGTGGCGCGCAACCGGATTGAAACCAAATGGGATAACGGAAGGGCCGGTCATCCGGAGCAAACCCTCAGCTGCCCGGTCTTTGAAGGCAAACGCTTCTATCTTCGCGGCATAGACAACCTCTATTGCATTGAAGATAAATGAAAAAACATCCGATAATGCATCTGAAAATATTCCTGACGGCGGCCTTGCTGGCCGGCCTGCTCCAGGCGGCACCGGCTATTGACTGGTACGTGGCGACCAACGGAACGGGCACCGGGACAAACAACTGGGCGAACGCCACCAACAGCCTCCAGGGCGCCATAAACATGGCATCCACATCCACCTATGACGTGGTATGGGTCAGTAACGGCGTATATGACACCGGCGGAACCATAAATTATCCCAGCGGCACGATCCTGACCAACAGGATTGTGATCACCAAGGCAATCACCGTAAGGAGCAAGGACAATAATCCGACCAACACAATCATCAAGGGCGCCTGGGACCCGGCCACGAACGGCCCGGCGGCAGTCCGTTGCGTGTATATGGCGGCAAATTCTTCCCTGATCGGGTTCACGTTGACCAATGGCGCCACCCTGAAGACGGCGGCTAACACCTACGATATATGTGGAGGCGGCGTATTGTGTCCGGGCATCACCACCCCCGTAATATCCAACTGTGTAATAGCCGGCAATAAGTCGCAGGGAAACGACATGGGCTACGGCGGCGGCGGAGCGTACTACGGCGCCCTGTATAACTGCACGCTGATCAGCAACTCAACAATTTACTACGGTGGCGGAGCGTCAAGATGCATTTTGTCCAACTGCATGTTGACCGGCAACTCGGGCGCCGGCGCGGGAGCGTACAGTTGCACCATGTACAGTTGCATGGTGATCAGCAACACAGCATGGGATGGCGCCGGAACGTTCGGAGGCACGGTAAATAACTGCACTCTGGCCAACAACAGGGCGAGCAACAGCGGCGGAGGAGCGTCCGGCGGCACGCTGAATAACTGTATACTATTCGGCAACAAGGCGGACAACAGGGGCGGCGGGGCGTACGGCGCCACGCTGTATAATTGCACTGTGATCGGCAACCGGGGAGGCGAGGGCGGCGGAACGTATATCGGCTCCATGATTAACTGCATTGTGTATTTCAATACCGGGTCGGGGGAAAATTACGGAGGAGCGGGCACATTCACATATTCCTGCACAACGCCCGCCCCGGGTGGGAGCATGAATATCACGAATGATCCGCTGTTTATCAACAAGGGCAGCGGTTACGGGACGACCCATGTCGCCGGCAACTACCACCTCACCCCGGGTTCGCCATGCATCAACGCCGGCACCAATTATTCCTGGATGCTGGATTCATCCGATGCGCGCGGCAAGGATTTGGACGGCAGGGCGCGGGTGAAGTACGGCACCGTTGACATGGGCGCTTATGAACACATCCGGGCGGGTACCATCTACGGCGTCCGCTGAAAATCATGCCGTGAACTTCACGAACGGCTCTCCCCTGCCCGTCCATCGCCAAGCCTGTTCACCGGAATGATGAATCACATTCGCATTGAAATCATAAGCCGCGCTGCCATACTATAACTGTCGTCCCATAGGGACGACAAGTCTGTAGCTCTTTAGACTGTTAGCCCGTAAGATACATGACAGTTTTGTGGAGAAGTTGAAACATATAAGGCGACATAATTCTTATCGCGCCTTCCCGCCTTAAGCGGATCCGCCTTGGCGGATAAGCGTGATTAACGATAACGCCAGCAGGAGAAGTTTGTGTTGCGCGCAAAACCAGCCTTTTTGCAAACACAGAAAACACATATGAAAAAACCGCGCAAGGCAATCATCCTCGCGGCCGGCATGGCCACGCGCATGTTCCCCTTGTGCCTGGACACCCCTAAGCCCATGATGCCGTTATGGGACCGGCCGATCATCGGCCATCTGCTCGCCATGCTCGCCAGGTGGGGCGTCAGGGACGTCCTGGTTAATCTCCATTTCAATCCGTCCCCGATCTGCGAATATCTGAAACGTGAATCGCCGGCCGGCTTGCGGGTTACTCTTTCCTTTGAGCCGGAAATTCTCGGCACGGGCGGAGTTCTGCGCCGGGCGGAATGGTTTTTGGATTCTGAACCGTTCTGGATGATCAACGCCGATATCGCAGCCGCCTTGACACCCGCCCGTCTCCTGGCCGCATTCGAGCGTCCCGACACGATCGCCTCGCTCTGGATGGAACCAGAACGCGGACCTCTGACGGTTGAAATGCGGGCGGGAAAAATCATTGATTTTCAAACCAGCCGGCCCGGAACAAGAGGAACCTATACCTTCTGCGGTCTCCAGTTAATATCACCGGCCCTGCTCCGCTATCTGCCGCCCAAACCATTTTGCAGCGTCATCCAGGCCTACCAGAACGCCATGCGGGACGGATGGACTGTCCGGGGCGCGTGCGTTCCGACCTCCTACTGGGCCGACATGGGGACGCCGGAATCATATCTCAAAACCCATGCTGAACTTAAAAAGCGCTATTACAAAAAGCTTCCCGGCCGCGATTTTTTTAACCCGCGCCAGGAACGTCCGTTGACACAATTGCGTAAAAACGGCGTCTTGATCAGCGGCTTTGCCGCCATAGACCCGACCGCTGAAATTCAACCCGGCGCGAGGATTGAAAACGCCGTCATCTGGCGCGGGGCCGTGATCGGCCCCAAGGCCGTTGTCCGGAACGCGATCATCGGTTCCGGGTGCGAAATCAACGGCCGGGTGCCGCGCCTGGCGGTCAAGACCTCATATAACGAACAATATGCCGACATCCAGTTGAACCTGGCGCTCGCGCACCTGAAACTCAACCCGGCTGAAACCACGATCATGCCTTTTGAACCGCGCGGCTCGGCGCGCTCCTTCACCCGCATAACCGGGCAGGGCCGGTCTTATATCATGATCCGTTACAGCCGCGAGCGGCACGAGAACTGCCTTTACGCCCGGAACACGGTCTTCCTGAAAAAAACCGGCTTAAACGTGCCGGCAGTCATCGCCGATTTCCCGCAAGAACAATTCATAATTATCCAGGACCTGGGCGATCTTTCGCTGCAGCAAATGGCGAAAGCTTGCCCGCGAACAGCATTGATCAATCATTACCGCCGAGTGCTGCAATCGGTGGTCCTATTGCACGCCCGCGGCGCGAAAATGGCTCATCGTGAAAACTTGGAATTGGTGGCGCCCTTCTCGCCCGATCTTTATCTCTGGGAACGCGAGTTTTTCGGCCGCTTCTTCCTGGCGCCGCGCCTTCATTTGCATAAAGCCGGAATCAGGGCCATCATGGCCGAGCTTTCCGGGATTGGCCGCATCCTCGATCGCGAAAGGAAGGCACTGATCCACCGCGACCTGCAATCAAGCAATATTATTTTCTTCCGGCGAAAATTCTATTTTATTGATTTCCAGGGGATGCGTTTCGGACCGGCCGCCTACGACCTGGCTTCCCTGCTTTGCGATCCGTACATCAACCTGGCTCTTGCCGAGCAGGAGGCGCTGCTTGATTATTACAACCGCCTAGCCGGGAAAACTTCGCATATGAAAATAACCCCGGCCATCTTCTGGCAGGCCGCCGTCCAGCGGCTTGCCCAGGCCCTGGGTGCCTTTGGCCGCCTGGCGGCGAATGCCGAGACGGCCTGGTTCGCCAAATATTTTCCGCCGGCCGTGCGGATGATGCGTCGGGCGTTGGAGCAGGCCGGGATGCGCGGGCGGCTTTACGAGGCGCTCAACATCAAGCCGTTATAATCGGACTGCAGCTCGCATCTCGCCAGGCCAAGAGAAGGCAGACTTCAGATCTTCTTATTCATCAACGAGTCCCCGAACAAAACGGCCAGGTCGCGTTTGACATCAGCTTCGGTTACGATACGCCCCGCCAGGACAATGTCTTCATATTTACGGCACAAAACTTCGCCGATGATCGCGCGCGAATGTTTCCACTTGTAAATCAACTGGTCAAGCACGCGCGAATCGGAATGCTGGGGAATGAACGACAATCCCAGGAGCTCAAGGCGCATGGCAGTCATTTCCCGGATAAGTTCGGGATTATTCAAGAACCACCAGCAGCCGAACGGCAGGACGTTCTTGAACTTGCGCGCGATGATGCACAGTTCATGCGTGTTCTCGCGCGAAAGGGTCGTGACCATGAAGCGCACATCGGGAAATTCGGCGGCGAGGCGCTCAACGGAACCCAGATCCGCCTTCCCCACGCAATCCCCCGCGAACCGCAGGGCCGGATTGACGAGCTTCTTGACCCCGATCATCATCGCCACCGGCATGCCGCTGGCGCGCGCCACGGGAATGACCGCCTTCGCCAGCAGATCGGTCAGCGGCGAGTCCTCGACCGGATAATTGAACGAAGGCGGCAGGCTGATGGCCATGTATCTGGCGTCCATTTTTTTGCGCCAGTCGTCCAGATAACGGCGCACCTCGCCCAGTGTCCTGCCGGAAAGCGAGGAATCGACGTCATAGCCCAGCTCGCGGAGCGCGGAAGCGCCGGAGGGCCAGTTCATCAGGCAGCTATCCAGCCGCAGGACCGCCAGGAACCGCCGGTCGCGCCTGAATCCTTTCCGCCAGCAGGAACGTTCCGCGGCGTCAAGCGGGTCGTTGGTCATGTAGACCGCGGAAACGTTTGCCAGGTCAAAAACCAGGTTTGTATAATCGCGGACATTTTGCGCGGCGAAATACTTCCTGATCTTGTCAAGTTTGGTCACATTCGGGTCAATCCCGAGGGCCTGCAGAACCGTGAGCACCCCGCGGCAGGCCTCGGAGACGGGCGAGCGCTTGACGAACAGCTCGCTCCAGATAAGGTCGGCCTGCTTTTGTTTCGGCCACTTCCAGAATTGATCATAATCCAGGTCAGGCCGGGCGCGGAAAACCTCCGCGACGAGGTAATGATAAGTCACCAGCTCGTCAATCCCCCAGAGCAGGAACTTTCCGAAGGCCGGGTCAAACAAATGGGTATGGATGTCAACCACGCGGACGGCCGACGGCGAATCCGCGGAAAGCAATTTTGAGATTATCTGGCGCACATTGTCCTTATCCATAATATCCTCTCTTATATAAAGATAAATTCAGCTTGTCATTTTCAATATCGCCGCGCAAGGGGAAAATTTGACATTGACAAACATATGGAAAAAGACATGTATCTTCGTCATGATTCAACGCAAATACCAGACCTTCTGGCCGCGTTTTGCAGCGAGCATGATAGACGGCATTATACTAATGCCGCTCGCGTATTTTGCCGTCCTGATCCGCAATTACGCCGAATTTACCCCTCCTTTCCTTCTCCTGATATGGCGAGTTTCTTATTCCATGGCGCCTTATACATATTCCATTTTGCTCCATGGAAAATACGGACAAACGGTCGGAAAAATGATTACCAAAGTCCGCGTCCTTGACCTTTCGGAAGAACCGTTGTCGATGGTTCAGGCAATTCGCAGAGACATCATACCGCTCGTTTTGACATTTATCGTATTGTTCATGGATTCACCGCGCATTCTTTCCGGCAAAGACATATTGAACGTCGAATCATATGCTTTAAGCGCTGCGTTTATGCTTATTGAATCCGGCTGGGGGCTGACCGAATTGATCACGATGCTCATCAGCAACAAACGGCGAGCTTTGCATGATTTTATCGCGCGTTCCGTCGTGGTCAGGTGCCATCCTGAACAGCCCGGCAAACGCTACGGTTGCCTTGCAGTGATCCTTATATTTTTAATGATGATATTTATCTTTTTTACGGCAAAGCAAGACAAGCAAACGCTGAATGTTGAAAACATGAGCGGACAAAAAATAGTCTCCGTGGTTGTCAAAAAGGGAGGTATGATATCTAAAATCTTCAATATTTCTCCAAACAAATCCAGGCAAAGATGGCAGGTTCCATCAAGACAGCCAGGCACATATAATATTATCGTCGCCTTGACAGACGGTTCAATCATAAGCAATGATTACCCTGTTGTAACGAATATGGCTTCGTGCGATATGTTTATCGTTGTGCATTCAAACAGGACGGTTGCCTTTGATCTAAAACCGCGCGAGCCGCATTAAGCCAGACATGTAAAGCGACAAGATGGATGAAGTGGCAAACATAGGACGTCTAACATCACCGCAGATTCACCGGCAATTCATCGACAAGTCATTTATCGGCAACTCATTGACGTCCATTATTCGATTTGATATTTGATGATACCTAGAGGGTCTAGGTATCATCAAATGGCAGGGCTAAATAAATAACCGCGCAAAGACGGGAGAGCGGCAAGGCAAGGAATTATGAGAAAGGAATACACGGACCACGAGTATTGGCGCATGGCGCTCCAAGCAGGCGCGTGCAAGTTTTTGATCCTGCGCGCCCTGATTGATGAGCCACTGCACGGATATGAAATTATCCATCGGATTGACGAATTGACCGCCCATTTCTATTCGCCCACCCAGGGGTCTGTTTATCCCATCCTGCACGAGTTTGAGGCGTGTGGATGCGTTAAAAGTCGCCGGGAAACTTTTCATGGCCGGGAACGCAGGGTTTACGCGCTTACAAGGAAGGGAAGACAGTCAGTGCAGGCCGGCGCCGCCGTCTGGCAGCGCGCACTGCCGCGAATCCAACGGGCGGTAAATAATATCAAGTGATTTTCCATGATACCTAGAGGGTCTAGGTATCATGTTTTTTAAAGAACAGAACGATCCATTAATAGAATATTGTTAAAATGACCATCAAGAACTAATTCCAATCCAACGTTGCATTCTGGCTATCATTATATATATGAGAAAACTGATGGGGGCTGTTTTATGACCTGAACTTGCGCTTAGAAAACATATTACGAATCTTAGAAATGAACAACATTGGATGGCAAATATTAGCATGGTTTCTAATTTACGGCACAGCGCTCTTGTCCTGCGTGCTACTCCTTGCTGCCACATGTTTATTCTTTCGGCAACGCCGCATCCCCCGACAAGGCCGCCTCGCTCCTCCATTGGCGTGTCTTTTGGCATCCCTGGTCTGCCTCATTGCCAATATGCCTTTCAACTGGTGGCTGTTTAACTCGGCCGACAACATCGCATTCCATAAAATGCTGACAGAACTGCGAACGGACGATCCCGTCGGCAAATCGAAGGAAAAGATCGCGGCAGCATATGGCCGACCATACGTATGGAACAAATCACTAAATGCCGGCATTGAAGAATGGAGTTACAGCCCGGGGCCACTTTTGAGTTATGGAAGTTTTGATTCGATTATCTTAATCTTCCGGGAAAACCATGTCGTAAGTTGGCATATAGATTGGTTCTGAAGAAATAACTTTCCGATTCAGAATCTCAATCCATCAGCATGCTGCGGGATAAGATTATCAACCCAGCACGGAGTCAATCGCCTCTTCAAAGACCCGGATTGATTCGCGCAGGGCGTCCTCCTTGATCGTCAGGGGCGGGGCGATTTTCAGGCATTCTCCGCCGATCCCGACCGGGGCGAACATCAGCAATCCGCGCTGGAAACAGGCCACGTTGATTTTCAGGGCCAGGTCCGGGTTGGGTTCCTTCGTGCCCGGCTTGACAACCTGGATGCCGGCCACGAGGCCCTTGCCCTGCGCGCAGCCGAGCACGTCCGGATACTTGCGCTGGATCCGGAACACTTCCGGCACAAGGATCTTCCCCAGCCTCGCGGCGCGTTCAACCAGCCGCTCCTTTTGAATCAGCTTCAGATTCGTGATCGCGGCCGCCACCGGCAAGGGCGAAGCGGAATGGGTTGAAGTCATCGAGCCGGGCGCGTAAAGCGCCAGGATGTCCTTCCGGCCGATGACCGCCGAAATCGGCAACGAGGAGGAAATGCCCTTGCCGCAGGCAATCAGCTCCGGCTTGACGCCGTAATGCTGGAAGCCGAACATCTTGCCGGTGCGCCCGAACCCGGACTGGACCTCGTCAAAACAGAGCACGATGTCGTGCTTGCGGCAGAATTTTTCCAATCTTTGGGCATATGCAACAGGTAAAAAGTCGGGACCAACGCCCTGGTAGGTTTCCGTCATTATTCCGGCAATGTTTTCCGGCGCGACGCCTTTTTCGCGCAGAGTGCTGAGGAACAGGTCAAAGGAAACGTTCTCGTTCTTGTAACCGTCCGGGAACGGGACCTGGATAAAGGTCGGGTCGCAGGCGCCAATCCATTTTTTCAGCCGATCCATTCCGCCCGCCAGCTGGGAGCCCATCGTGCGGCCGTGAAAGGCGTTCCGGAAGGTGACAAAATATTTCTTACGCGGGCCGTGTTTTTCAAGCGCGTATGTCTTGGAAAGCTTGATGCAGTTCTCGGTCGCCTCCGAGCCGGTGCTCAACAGGAAAACGGTGTAGTTTTTCGGGTCCGGCGAAATCGCCTGGAGCATCCTGGTCAATACCGCTCTCTGCTCGTGGACAAATACGTAGGAGGCCAGCAGACCGCGGTCAATCACTTCCTTCAACGCCCGGCGGATTTCCCGGCGGCCGTGGCCGGCATTGGTGATCAAGACGCCGGATGACCAGTCAATCCAGCGGTTACCCCATTTGTCGCTGACCGTGAAATCCTCGGCCTTGTGCCAGATGATCGGCGGCTGGCCCATCATGGAACGCGGCTCAGATTTTTCCAGGGCGCGGAATATCGGCAGGGACTGCGGAACAGGAAGGCTGGTCCTGATCGTGCGATATTTTGTGCTTATTTTCGCGGTTTTGACCGGCTTGAGACTATAACTCGCCATTTTGTATTTCTCCCGATTAATTGGGCCGCCAAAGACATAACTGTTTCGGACACCTCAACTTCGTGCCACAGGCAGATCCGCCGGTGGCGGAGAGTGAGGCTACATTTTCCCCTGTAGCCGCGGCACTCCCTGGCCGACGCTCGGGCAGGCTGCTGCCGCGTATTTTTCTTTTAACCCGCTATGATCCAGCGAGTTAAAAACAAGATCGAAATGCAACACCGTGACAACTTGTAGTATTAGCCGACATGAAATGCAAGTTTTTTCCACGGGGAAACTTGCCGCGGGTTGCTTCACTCGTTTTTGCGCCGGGCCTCGTCCACGATCTCGTTGATGGCCGATTCCTGGTCCGGCGTCAGCACCGGCGCGCTTTCTTCGGCAAGAAGTTTTTTTGCTTTTTCCGCCGCCAGCCTTTCAAAACGGTCACGGTCCAGCGAATCACCGGCGCCCCAGGTGAGCGTTTCAAAAAACGGCGAAAGCAGCAATTCATCCTTGAAATGCTCGGCGGTATGCGCGCTGTCCACCGTGTTGCCGCCGATGCCGGAGCGCGCGATAACCTCCAGGGCAAGCGACTCGTCTTCCACCTCAACCGGGCGCACGCAGCGCCGAACGTACCGGGCGATCTCGTTGTCAATCACGAGCTGCAACGGACTGAAGGTCAACGCGTTTTCCAGGTGGCCGACTGTCCCGAATCCTATCGCCCCGGCCAGGGCCGGCATGAGCATTGAAACCGCCTTTTCAACCCCGGCCTGGATGCCGGGCACGCAGGCGTTAGTTTTCCCGCCATGAACGCCGGAAGGACAGCCATAAAACTCGGAAATCATCTGGACCCGGCAGGCAAGCAAGGGGATCCTTTCCGCGCCCGCGTATCCAAATTGCATGGAGCGCATGTCGCAGTATCCGGGCGTGACGTCAACCGTCATGGTCGCCCCGGGATCAACCGCGAATCCAAACACCAGTCCGCCGAGGGTCTCGGCCATTCCCAGGGCAAGGATGCCGGCTGCCGTCACCGGCGCCGTGGCGCCTCCGTTGGGCATCGTGTCCAGGCTCTGCGGCAAGCCGCGTTCCAGGTGCGCGAGCATGACGTCCGCCATGACCTCGTCAATGCAAAGCGGCGTTCTTGCCTCGGCGTAACCCACCAGGACCGGGTTACGGCGGTGCGCTTCCCTGCCCCCCGCCACCACCTCCCCGATCCGGCAGATATAATCAACGTCCGCGGCCTTGAAAGTTTCTATCCCGCCGAGCTTCCTGGTCATCCCGGCAAGGGTCGCCGCCATGACCACCGGCCGGATTGCGATCGGCACTTCCTGGGCGGCGCAGGGCAGGCCGCTGTAGGTAATCTGGTCCAATTTGTCCGCGAGCTTAATGGCCTGCTTTACATCTTCCATGTTGGCCGAACGCCGTTTTCCGTCAAGATCCCAGATGAAACAGCAGAAGCCGCCTGCGCTGACCGAAAAATCTTCATGAACCCTGAACGGCTGGGCGTCAAAACGAACCTGTGAGTACCGCACCGACATCCTTTTCGGCCAGCGGTCTTTCCGGGCAAAATTCGCCTTCATTCTGGCGACGGCCTTTTCGACGACTTCTTCCGGGAATCTGACCAGGCGGCGATCCATATCCACCCGGCACCCGGCCCGGCGAAGGTATTCCAGGGCCTTCGCGTGCTCAACCCGCATGCCTGTTTTTTCCAGGATACCCAGGGCGGCCCGGTGGATTTTTTCCATCCGGTCCCGGTCAAGGAACCTGAACGGCTGCAACGGTGGTGTTTTCATTTTTTATTTCTCCGATTTCTTTGCCTGTAATTTATCGGAGAGTTGTTGACGGGGCAAGGAACCGATGCCGGATAATTGGTTGTTTGTATTGTATTTTTGACAGGGCGAAACTGGCCGGCAAAAACGGGCGGGAAATTTTTTTTACGCGACACCGGGATTGATTATTTGCCGCGGAGCCTGACGTGCGGGCGGTCGCCGTACTGGATCTGCGCCATCTCGCCGTCATTCAGGATGGAAAGGCGCGCCGCTTCAACCACGAGCTCATTGATATAACTGTTGGCCGGGGTGGCAATCAGGCCCTTGTGGTCCACCGAGCGGATAAATTCGCGCCGTTTGTCCAGGGCCTGCGGCTCATTGAGCGCGGCCACCTCGTTTTCCATCCGGCTGATGGAATTGATCGTCGCCGCCACGGAGTCAAAGCCGTAACCGACCGGCTTGGATCCCTCGCCCTCCCAGGGAACAAGGCGGTAAAAATCAGGATTGATGTAATTATAGACCGACCCGGCGCAGCCGATGCCGTCGAGGTAACTGTGAATCACGCCCCGGAACTGGTCGTCATGGCAGATCATGCCGCTCTTGCCCTTGCCCTCGCAGAACATCGTCAGGCACTGCTCGTTGCTGCCGGCGCCGTCATCCGGGTAGCCGAGGCCGTCCGTCACCGAAAGCAAAGCGCCGTTTTCAAAACGCACCCGGCCGTTGGCCCAGATATAGCCCTCGTTGCCGTTGGGGAACTTGCCTTTCACGCCCGAGACGGAAACCTCCACCGGCTTCAAGCCGGTGATGAAATAAACCAAATCAACATAATGGCATCCAACGTAGACGAACGGGTCGGTCTTGTCGCACGTGAACCAGTTCTGGAAATTGGAGCTGCGGTAATAATAGGGCTCGATCATCTTGGCCTCGCCCATCGCGAACGATCCGAAATGGCCGAGGGCGTAGTGCCGCTTGGCGATCAGCGACCGGCGGTCAAAGCGCTTGTGGTATTCAACCCCCACGAAAAGTCCCTTCTCCAGGGCCAGCTTTTCAATCTCCGCCGCCTGCTCATACTTCAGCACGAGCGGCTTGACGCAGAGGACGTTCTGGTTGTTGCGCAAGGCCTCCTTGACGACCGGGTAATGGAGCTGGTCCGGCATCGCCACCACGACCGCCTGCCGGGGCGGCATTTTCGCCAGGACCGCCTTGAAAAGGTCGGGATACTGGCTCTTCGGATTTTCGGCCAAGTCCGGATGGGCAGTGAAGCCCTGGCCGGGAAACGCGCCGCACAGGTCGGGCGACTCCCGCAGAAATTTCAGGGGCGGAGTATTTAGAGCGCAGATGCCGATATTCCCCACCACGCCCGTTCGCTGCAAATGATAAATGGAAGGCAGGAGCAGGTCATGGGTGATCATCCCGCCGCCGACAATGCAAACATCAATTGATTTCATAATAATCTCCGGCGAATATTAATGCATGGAAAATCATTTAATGAAATCCGGATTGAATGTCAACGCTATTTGCCTTGTCTGCCTGAAGCGCGCCATGCCCGCAACCCAAGCTCGCCGCACACCGCGCGGCGCTACAGTTGTACTTTAAAGCTTGACTCATTAAAAAATTCACGTTTAAATCAGTCGGATGAATGACCAATAACAACCGTGTGATAACAATAAATAAAAAGGCTTTATAACCGATGACAAAAAACAAAAGGATCAACGCCTGGATCAAGGAAATAACCGAACTCTGCGCGCCGCGCGCCGTCCGCCTCTGCGACGGTTCCCAGGAAGAATACGATTCGCTTGCCGCCGAAATGGTCGCCGGCGGGACTTTCATCCGGCTGGACGGAAAACTGCGCCCGAACAGTTTTCTCTGCCGCTCCAACCCGGCCGACGTGGCCCGGACCGAGGACCGCACTTTTATCTGCTCGCGCACGCAGGCGGAGGCCGGCCCGACGAACAACTGGCGCGACCCGGACGAAATGAAGAAAACCCTGACGGACGTGTTCCGCAATTGCATGCGCGGCCGCACCATGTATGTCATCCCGTTCAGTATGGGCCCGATCGGCTCGCCCATCTCCCATATCGGCATTGAAATCACCGACTCGCCTTACGTGGTCGTCAACATGCGCATCATGACGCGCATGGGGCAAAAAGTCCTGGACGCGCTCGGCGACGGCGATTTTGTGCCCTGCCTTCACTCGGTCGGCATGCCGCTCGCCGACGGGCAGGCCGACGTTCCCTGGCCCTGCAACGCCGAGACAAAATACATCGTCCATTTCCCGGAAGAAAGGGCGATCTGGTCCTACGGCAGCGGCTACGGCGGCAACGCCCTGCTGGGTAAAAAATGTTTCGCCCTGCGGATCGCCTCGGCCATGGCGCGGAACGAAGGCTGGATGGCGGAACACATGCTGATCCTCGGCCTGACGCCGCCCTCGGGAAAAACGATCTATGTCGCCGCGGCTTTCCCGAGCGCCTGCGGAAAAACCAACCTGGCCATGATGAACCCCACCCTGCCCGGCTGGAAAATAAGCTGTGTCGGCGACGATATCTCCTGGATGAAATTCGGCCCGGACGGAAAACTTTACGCCATCAACCCGGAATCCGGGTTCTTCGGCGTCGCGCCCGGGACATCGATGGGCTCAAATCCCAACGCCGTGAAAAGCCTGTCAAAAAACAGCATCTTCACCAACGTGGCCCTGACGCCGGAAGGCGACGTCTGGTGGGAAGACCTTACCAAGGAGCCGCCAAAAAACATGATTGACTGGCAGGGAAATCCCTGGGATGCCTCGTCCGGCAAAAAGGCGGCCCACCCCAACGCGCGCTTTACCGCGCCGATCAACCAGTGCCCGGTCGTGGATCCCGCCTACGACAACCCGCGCGGCGTGCCCATCTCGGCCATCCTTTTCGGCGGAAGGCGTCCCTCGGTGGTGCCGCTCGTGTTTGAGGCGTTCAACTGGACGCACGGCACCTTCCTCGGCTCAATCCAGTCCTCGGAAACAACGGCCGCGCAGGCCGGCGCGGTGGGGATTGTCCGCCGCGACCCGATGGCGATGCTCCCCTTCTGCGGCTACAACATGGGCGATTACCTCGGCCATTGGCTTGAAATGGGGCAAAAGACAAGCGCCGCCAGTCTGCCGAAAATATTTTACGTCAATTGGTTCAGGAAATCAAAGGAAGGCAAATGGCTCTGGCCGGGTTACGGCGAAAACAGCCGCGTCTTGAAATGGATTTACGAGCGGGTGACCGGGACCGGCGCCGCGGTTGAATCCCCGATCGGCCTTCTCCCCGCGCCCGGGGGACTGGACTTGAAGGGACTTAAAATGCCGCCCGAGGATCTCCAGGAACTATTGCGGGTGGACCGCGACAGCTGGTTGCGGGAACTGCCCGACATCCGCAATCATTTCGCCAAGCTCGGCGAACGCCTGCCGAAGGATTTGCACGCGGAACTTTCCGCGCTTGAACGCCGGCTCAAGGAATAAACCGGCAAACCTTGAAATGAACAATTGCGCCATCATGCGGTTAAGAAAATGCCTGGCGGCATTTTTATTGGCCGGCCTGCTCCAGGCGGCAACGGCTATTGACTGGTACGTGGCGACCAACGGGACCGGCCGCGGGACAAACGGCTGGGCATTCGCCACCAATAATCTCCAGGGCGCCATAAACATGGCATCCACATCCACCTACGACGTGGTGTGGGTCAGCAACGGCGTATATGACACCGGCGGAATCTCGAATTATCCGTCCGGCAATTTGACGAGCAACCGGATTGCGATCACCAAGGCCATCACGGTAAGAAGCAAGGATAACAACCCGACCAATACCATCATCAAGGGCAACTGGGATCCGGCCACAAACGGCCCGGCCTCCGTCCGCTGCGTTTACATGTCCGCCGGCTCGCTGGTCGGGTTCACGCTCACCAACGGCGCCACGGTGCTTAACGCCAACCCGGGCTGGATGTCGACCCATTTCGACGTGTGCGGGGGCGGCGTCATGTGCCCCAACACCACGACCGCGGTGATATCCAACTGCATAATCACCGGAAACTCGGCTTACGGCGGCCCGACCGTTTGGTATGGCGGGGGCGGAGCGTGGTACGGCACGTTTTATAACTGTTCATTTATCGGCAACAGGGCGGTCGCCTCCCCCGGCGGATCGTATGGCGGCGGGACGGCCTACAGCATTTTGTATAACTGCGCGTTAATCGGCAACCTGGCATATGTAGGGGGCGGATGCAGTGTTTCCACCTTGTCTAACTGCACCCTTACAGCCAATACAGCGGTTGGCGGCGGCGGAGCTTATAATGGCTCACTGTATGACTGTTCATTGATCAGCAACCAGGCGACCGCCAACTATGGCGGCGGAGCGCACTCGGCCACCCTGCGCAACTGCAAATTGAAAGGCAACACAGCGCCCAGCAATATGTCAGGCGGCGGCGCCTATGACAGCACGCTCTATAACTGTTTATTGATCGGCAACCTGGCCGGCTATGGCGGCGGGGCGGGATTGTCAGCCGCAAGCAAATTGTATAATTGCACCCTGGTCGGCAATTATGCAAACGGTGGCCTGGGCGGCGGCGGAGCTTACGGAGGCACATTGTCCAATTGCGTAGTATATTATAACGGTGCGGCCAACGCGCACTCAAACTGGACCGGATGCACTTTTGTAAACAGCTTTACGTCGTCCAACGCGCCCGGTGTTGGAAACATCACGGGAGACCCGATGTTGATGGATAAAGGCAGTGGTTTCGGGACAAACCACGTGGAGGGCAACTATCGCCTCGCGGCGCGTTCGCCGTGCATCAACGCCGGGACAAACCTTACCTGGATGACGGACGGAACCGTTACAAGCAGTGATCTGGACGGCAAGCGGCGCATCCGGTACGGGACCGTGGACATGGGCGCCTACGAACATATCCGCGCGGGCACCATATATGATATTTACTGAGGCGGAAAGGCGTGATTAATACCGGCGCGAATTTCGCCTAAAAAGGGGCTCGTCATTCGCCTTTTTTCTTCAGAAGCTCTTCTTCAACCGCCTTCCTCAGTTTCCGCACCTCGTCCAGGATGACCTGGTTATCCGGACCGTTCGCGCGGTTGAAATTGACAAACAGTGAAATGATATAGGCCGTAAGGGTTGTGAACATGGCCACCCCGGCGGTCATCAAGACGGCCGCCACCAACCTGCCCTCCAGGGTCACCGGGTAAAAGTCGCCGTAACCGACCGAGGAAACCGTGGAAAAAGCCCACCAGAAAGCGTTGCCGGCGGTCGTAATATTTGAATCGGGGCTTGTCTCGCAAAGAAGGATCGCGACCGATGAAAGAAGCACGAGGACAACCGTTGCCAGGGCAACGGACAAAAAGGCGCCCCGCATCCGGCTCTGGAATATCATGCCCAGAAGCGCCCTGAACGAACGGACCGAGCGCATCAGCATCAGGATACGCGCGACACGCGCCAATCTGCCCCAGCGCGCGAGCGGCAGGAAAGGAATGCTGGAGACAAGGTCAATCCAGCCCCATTTAAGGAAACCGAGTTTATTTTGCGCGCGCCATAACTGCCGGAAAAAATCCACGATAAAGACAATGCAGATCGCAAAATCTATCCAGCCCAGGAGGATCAGGACCTGGGGCGGCAGGGCTAAAACCAGCTCAAGCGCCAAGGCAAGCAGGACATAGACCGACAGAACCAATATGACCACCTGCCAGAAACCGACCGCATTCTGATTGTTTTGTTGTTCAGTCATGGGAGTTAATCACGGCATAATATCCGGCATCGCGTTCAAAGGCAATTGATCATGATTAATGATTGTTTCTGTAATTGTCTTTCATCCGAAACATTATGCGCACATAAGCAGCATCGCCATGCTCAAACCGTTCGCCTGCCGTGAAGTTGCGAAACTAAATTTTGTCATGAATCACATTTTGCTTCTTTTTAAGCCCGATATGATAAAAATATTCAGCAACAAATAAAGCAACAAGCAAATATAATGTTAAAATTAAAAGAATAGAAAACACAAAGCGAACCATTATAAATGAATATGCCGCTAATAGTAACAGACACACTGTTATTAAACATATAACCAAGTTTAATCTTGATTTGCTCCAGTGCCTGAATATCAGCCAGATACCCGTTAAGATTAGCAAAATAGCAGTGGTAAGAATAAAAAAGTCATCAAAAAGCAATCCTAATAATGAAAGGTAAAACATATTTATTGATAAAAAGCATCCAAAAGGCAATCCTCTCAGCAATAACAAGCACAGACTCCAGCCAAACACAACCCAATACCATGCAACTTTTAGACGTTTGCATAATATTAGACTAATTCCAAATAATAAAGGCGCCAGAATGGCGCATTGCAACATTAACAGCACAAGGTTTTCAATCTGATCGAAATTTGTCATCAACAAACCCAAACCCAATCCCAGGAACAATATAATCCAGCTCCATCCGGATGAGCGCCATGCACGCCACATCAGGCAGGCGACAATAAGTAAAATAGGAATCATTGTGAGCAACAATCCTTCCTGGCTCAGCAAGAAAGGCACAAGTGTGATATTAACTGAAAGCGGAATTATACCGGTCAAGTTGATACTATGCGAAAACACTTGAAGCGGCCGAGTGTCGAGGAAAGCTTTGAATGAATATTTAAGAGGCTCTAATATGATCCCAGTTGCATCCGATGATTTAAACAGAATTATTCCTGATACAAAATACAGCACACCGGCAATTATGGTAAATAGCAGTCCGTAAGTAGTGCGAGCGACCAGATATGCCGATAGTCCTATTATTAGCAAGCCAATAAGTAAATATATAAACCACCTTGTAACATCAAACGCAAGAGTGTGATAAAAGTCATACACACACTGACCGATCAGGGACAAAGGATTGACCTCGCGGATGTCAGAAGTAGAAAAATTGCTTTTAACAACAGCTTGATAAAAACCATTGGGGAACGCAATCGTCCAATGTATATATGGCATGGGAATATTAAGAGCGCGAGGCGGTTCCAATTTCAAGCAACTCTGGAACAACCCAAGCCTTTCATACATCATAGTTATAGTATAAGACAATTCCACCTGTAACGGCGTATTAATATCCTTCTGTGGAAAAATTGGCACAGTTATTCCTTCATCTTCTGTCGCAGGCTTGACAGGAATGCGCTGCCCATTTCCACCAACATATTGCACAAGTTGAAGATTGGCGCCTTTCGGCAGTATTATTTTGAGGTATTGTTCAGTCGTTTTATTAATTACATAGGAACAGGTATTGACCGTTCTGCCTTCTTGATTGATGTCTGTATGCAGAATAATACGGTTTACGCTATTTCTTCTTTTTTCTATTTCATCATCGAAATTTACGGCGCCAGGTGTTCCGTCCTGAACGAACCCGCCCCCTCCGGAACCGGTGATAAAATTGCGCCCTCGTTTTCCCTGACTCACTAATAATATTAGGGCACCATCATTTTCATTATCAACAGGATAGTATTCAATCGTTTTGCCAGTTTCAGATGAAAACAATTTAACATCTGAAGGATATCGTTTTGTTTCTTCTTTCAATATTTCATAA
The DNA here is from genome assembly GCA_964475405.1 of uncultured Verrucomicrobiota bacterium. Lineage (GTDB taxonomy): Bacteria > Verrucomicrobiota > Kiritimatiellia > JAAZAB01 > JAAZAB01 > JAQUQV01. Next base: position 17,033 of record CAYYWX010000015.1, on the reverse strand, counting down.
GAAGGCGGAAACGGAGCCCGGCCCGGAGTCTGCAGCCCCCAAGAAGCCGCAGATTTGTAAATTTGTTTTAAATTACTCAGATCGTTATGAGGGCGCGAACTCTCGTGCATGTCCTCATATTTAGAAGGCATAAAAAAAGCGACAAGGACAGCGAGAGATAGAACAACCCATATAATGATTTTGAAGGGTTTGTTTTTCACAATGGCCAGGATTAAAGCCGCTCGATTCTTCATAAATGCAATAATATTATTTATTACTGTTCATAGCGCAAGCATATATGACCGGAACCAATCTATTGAACCTGGCGGAGCGTTAGTCTGAACATGGTGTTGATCATAGATCATAACTCCTTGTTTGTCCACCCCCGTCCGACGGAGCGCTTACCGGCAGGCGACCGCCAGATAGGTTTTAAAGCACTGGCGCACACGCGTCTGGCAGGCGGTTATTTTCTCCAGGAATTCAGCGGCGGTCGCCTTGAACCCTAAAACCCTTTTGGCCAGCGCCAGGCGTTCTTCATCCGCATCGGGCAATACATGGACCTGTTGATCCTCGAATATCTGCAGGCAGTGTTCAACGCGCCTCAGGAATTCATAGTCATTTTGAAGCTGTCCCACCGTTTCGGCCGGCATCAGGTTGTGCTTGCCAAGCAGGGCCAGGGCCTCAAGCGTGTTGCCGCTGATCAATCCCGGGATTGAGGTGCAGTTGCACAATTGAAGGCCTTGGGCGAGGAATTCAATATCACGGATACCGCCGGAACCGTTCTTGACATCGGCCTCAATCCGGTCGTTTTCTCCCACTGTCCTGGCGGCCGTATCCCGCATTGATTCAATGGAAGCGATTATTTCCCGGCTGTCCTTCTTTGCCCGCATGATATTCCCGGCCATTTCAATAAAGCCGCAACCCAGTTTTTCACTGCCGGCAATCGGCCTGGCCTTCAAGAGCGCCTGGATTTCCCAGGGCGCGGCCTTGTTGCGGTAATACTCCGTCAAGGCCTTCAGCGAATAGGCCAGCTGCCCCGCCCGGCCATAAGGGCGCAAACGAAAATCAACCCGGTAAGCGTGCCCCTCGGCGGTATGGCTGGAAAGGTATTTTCCCACCTGCCCGATCATCCGGCAGAACAAATCGGTTTCAGCCGCTTCGTTACCGCCGGCCGGCGATTGACCGGGATCATAGACGCCCAGCAAGTCAATATCAGAACTGTAATTCAATTCGCTGCCGCCGAGTTTACCGAAAGCCAGTATGCAAAAACGATCCGTCGCCTCCGCCTTCACTCCGGATTCCAGACAATAATGCTCCAGCGCCGAGCGCACCATGGCCTCGGCCAGGGAGGACAAATCGGCGGTTATCTCGCGGATCGGCGCGTGCAGCAAGACATCGCGCGTGCCGATCCGGAGTATCTCCCGGCACCGGAATTTTCTGATGGCGTCAAGCCATTCGACATGCGGCATGCCTTCGGTGAATTTTTGCAAATCCCCTTCCATTTCCTCCCGCGGACGCAAACGGTCAAGCGTTTCGGGGGCGGTCGCCCAGTTGAAAAACTCCGGGTTGCGGATAAGCGTGTCGGCCAGGAATTGGCTGGCGGCAAACAGTCCAAGCAGTATTTCAAGCCGCTTCGGCTGGGCAAAGAGAAGTTCAAAATGAAGCAGCGCCGGGTTTTCTTGCCGCGGAACTCCGCCGAAATTCGCGGCGGCAGACGAAGGCGAACCGGCCGTACGCACGTAGCGTTCCCAGTTGTTCAGGGCGCGGTCGGGATCAACCGACTGCCGCAAAGTGTCGCAGACCAACACCGCGAGCGGAGCGAACAGGTTCTGCCGCGCCGGGTCGCCGCCCAGGGCGCGCAGGTTGAGATAGGCCCTCTCCGTGTTTTTAAACCCGATCGCCGCCAGGATTTTTTCGCGCAAGGCCGGCGATACGGAACTGGAAAGGATCAAGTCGGCCACGTTGCCGGTCGGCTTGCCCGGCAGGGAGTCGCGGCCGAAATGGCGCTCGACGAACGCGCGGACGATCGCCGTCTGGGTCTCAAAATCAACGCGCAACTGCTGTTGCGGCTCAAGCTGTTTTCCGCGCTGATATCCCATGCGCCGGGCGAGGTGGACAAATTCAAGCGATTCTTCCGGCGGCAGGAAAAGGTCGCGGGCCGAACCGCGCAGCATCCGCAAGCCGTTGATCAGGCGGCGGAAAAAATAATAGGCCGCGGCCAGGCGCTTGCCCTCGTCGGGATCAAGGACCCCGAGGTCCGCCAGGGCGGAGAGGGACTCATGGATGCTGGGAGTGCGCAGGCGCTCGTTCGCGGCCCCGTGCATGACCTGCAGGAGCTGGATGTCATATTCCAGGTCAACCAGGGCGCCCGGGCTGAACTTGGCGTTGTAGCGTCCTCCCCCGTCGGCCGCCTTGCCGGCAAGTTGTTTTTCGCGCAATTCCCTGAGCTCGGAAAATTTCACCTGCGAGGCGCCGTAGATGAACTCGTCGCGCAGACGTTCCACCCTGCTCCCGAGCTCATTGCTGCCGGCCACCGAACGCAGTCGGACCAGGGCCAAGCGCTCATAGGAATGAGCCGGGCCGCCGGGACCATAATAGCGGCAAAAGCTGTCCAGGCTGCAGGCCTTCGGTCCGCTTTCGCCGTAGGGCCGCAGCCGGATATCAACATGGAAAATGCCCTCCCTTTTGGCCTTGATCACCTCGGTTAACATTTGCGTGGCCTGGGTAAAATATTCCGAGTTCTCAAGCGGACGCTCCCCGTCGGTCCGGCCGTTGTCGCCGAACACCAGCAGGATCTCTATGTCCGATGCGTAGCCTAGAGCGGCCCCGCCGAATTTCCCAAGGCCGAATATGGCCCACTGGGCTTCAAGGCCGGCCACGGTGCGCGGAACTCCGTGGCGCGCGCGCAAATGCCTGAAGATGATTTCCGCCCCGGCGCGAACCACCAGGTCGGCCAGGGCGGTCAGCAGGCGCGAAAACGTTTTCACGTCGGACGCCGGGTCAAGAATCTGGTCCAGGTCAATCAGGTACAGCTCCCGGTCCTTGAATTCGTTCAGCACGCGGCATTGGTCCTCAAATCCTTCCGCCTTGGCAAGCTGCGCGTTGAGAAGTTTTTCAAGGTCTTCCGGCGGGGTGGCAAAATGCCGCAATGACCCGGCCGGCTTCAGGATCGGCAAAAGAGTTTCGTATTGAAGCCGGATAAAATCCTCCCAGACGTAATCGCTGGTGCCGAGCAAGCGCGCCAGGCCCTGCAAGGCGTCGGGCGTGGAGAGCAGCGCCACCCACTCCTGCCGGTCCGGCACGGAAAGGACCGAATCAAGCAACTTTTCAAACCGGCACAAGGCGGTGTAAGGATCCGGGGAATTTCCCAGAAAGTATGTGAATTGCTTGGTAAGCAGGACGGAAAGCTTGATGGTGTCAATCCGCCCGCCTTCGGTTATTTTCGCGCCGCGCGCGTCAAGGATGTCAATCTCATCCTGGACCCGCCCCTCCACGGTGCCGATCCTGACCTGTTCAATTGAAATGCCCTGGAAAGCCAGGGCGCTGCTCAGGGCATAGAGAAAGGCGGGAGTATCCTGTGACAGCACCCGTAACCGGGTATATTTTTCCGTTTCGGACACCTCGATGCCGACCGGGTAAAGGACCGAGGCGGACGTGAGCCGTAACCCCGCCAGGCGCGCCGCGACCATTTCATTGACGGCGCTGCGCGCAAAGGCCTGGCTCTCGCTTGTCCCTTTTTCAAGCTGGCCGATCACCTGCTCCACGGCAGTTTTAAATTTTATCTTCCATGAATCCACCGACTGGCCGGCCTGGAGAACGCCGCCGAAACGGTCAATGATCATCCGCTTCTCCCGGCCTGAACTGCCCGGCGGCTGGACATGGGCGTAAGTGAAAATATTGCCGGAAAGAATGTTAAAACCGGTGGCGGAGAGAACGCCGGTGATGAGCGAAAATTCGGAAGGATAATCACAGGCCAATACGGTGCAGGCCATCCCGTCCCCGGGACCGCTTTCAAACAACACCTCAACCGGATGATCAGGGCCCAGGCGGGCGAGGCATTGGAGATGATCCCGCACCTGGAAGGGCGTAAAAACGGAAAAGTAATTATCGTCCAGCCGTTCCAGATGATTGCGCAACAAGTCATCGGGAACGTCCGCACACAGTTTTTTCAGTTCTGGATAACCTGGTTTCATCGTCAACGCACGCTTCTAAATTCTACAGGCTTTAAATTATATCTTGAGGCGCGGAAAAAGCGACAACTTCTTCAAAAAAAGTCATGGGTCAATTACGCAGGGTGAATCTCCTGACTGATGGTCTTGGCCGAACCACGGGCACAGGCGGGCCATCCATTCAGACTGTAGTGCGCCACGGTGTGGCGCAAAAATCTGTTGATTTACAGAATTGCCGCACGCCGTGCGGCACTACAAGAAAATATCCCCCCTATAACTGACCCGTTACACAAAAAAAAAAAAGAATTAAGCGGTTTTATTGAACACGCCAATGCTTGACAATCATTCGCCCGCTACCTAACATTTTATAAAAACCGGAACAATCTTCATCTAATTTCCAGTTTGAGTTTGTTCCAATAAACTATGGTGGGCATCAGAAAATGAAAAAGCGAAGTATATACTGGTGGATATTTGTGACCAGCGGAGCCATGTGGGCCATTGCAATTGCTGGCATGATCACAGGCATGCTGCTGTATCCGGAATCGAATCTTCTCGGTGGATTTGGCCCGTTGTTTTGGTTGCCTAACGTGCTTGGATCGAACGTGTTTCTAATCACGTTGGTCGTCTGGCTAATACACAAGACGATGAAATGGATCGTGAAAAGACGCGCTTGCACAACTCAGGATTCACAGAAATGAAACTGCCCAACCAGCGCCTTCGCCTTACATTTTGCCGGGGCGGCAAAAACGAAGGTGAGGCGTAACGTTCGACTCGGAAGTGACAGAAAATGGATGAGAGCATACAACCGCCAGTGCCGCCATCGCTCTCACGCTCCTCAAAGAAGGGCCAGCGGCGAGTGACGTTGCAGTGGCGATTGGTCATCACGGTTGCCATGGGTACGCTCCACTTGATCGGCAAGTTCTTCTCTGCCAAGTCGATCATGTTCCTGACGGTCCTCGCCTGTCCTCCGACTTCTCTGGTACTTGGCCTCTTCTTTCTGATGGGACTGTTCGCAGTCACGGTCTGGAATGCCATCGGGGTCTTCACAATGTGGCGCACGCACAGGACAAAGGCTCTTATTCCGATCGCGGTCTGTCTCCCTTTCTTCTTGCTCGGCGGACTCGCTGGTACCTTGGGCCTGAACGCTCGGATCGAGACGTTTAAACACGACCTGCCTGAGTTCCAGACAAAGGCAGAGGCTGTCGTTCGGGAGCTTCAGGACAGGGCAGAATCGGCGACCGTTCGTAACAAGCAATCGAATTACTTCGGCCGTCATGCGGGGTTCAACATCTACGCCGAGGCGGACACGAATGGCATACCCACGGTCAGATTCGTCCGTGTCGTCACAATAAACCTCCACCATCGAGGTTACATGTACAGACCCGACGGCAACCTCAAGTCTGCCCTGCGAGAGCGCGAGTGGATACAGACTTCCATCAACGAGAAGTGGGGTGCGATAGGAGATTAAAGAGTCGAATCGATTCGCCGGGAGTGAACCGGCCGCCATCCTTTGCCAACGTGGCCACACGCAGGACATGCGCCATGGGATTGATGCGACTTCGCCAAAAGGTTTCGGCGGCACTCGGCCGGGCGGTTCCGAACAGCCTACGCCAACGGCTTCGGCCGTCGCGCCAAACGCGGGCTTTAAACGCAAAAGATCTGGGATGCGTCTGAAACAATTGCACCGGAATTTTGACCAGAGACCATGGGCACACTTTATAAAGTGTGCCCATGGTCTGCCAGCACCCGAGACACAAATATTAGTGCTAATTTTCAACAATTTATTTTGGCAATCGCCGGTGAAGTTGATCAATCCTTGACATTCAGCCTGACGATTATCTAATATTCAAAAAACCCGAACAAACTTATTATAATTTGTGATCCGAGTTTGTTTTAATAAACCATGTTGGATGATGATGAATTACTCACCATACGGAGGCATCGGCGAGACGCCGAAATGGAGATGGGCAGTTTACGTCCTCGCTCTCGCCGCTATCACCGTGTTTTTTGGACATCAGTTCAGAACAGAACTATACTGGGGCATTCCAATCGGAGCCGGATCACTCGTCCTTTTCTTTGTTGGCATCAATCGCCTTGTCCGAGATCCGGAGCGTCGGGCGCGATTGGCACCATATGCAAAGTGGCTCATTTGGGCGGGCATTTTGGGCAACATAATTCTGTTTGTCTGGGACCATTGGGCAAAGAAATAAAAAGGGAGCGGTCAACCACACAATTCTGACTATCGGCTCTCCGCGCCTCAGCCAGATCGTAAACGTGGGTCGAGAAAGATATTGCAAGCCGATGTATTCTAATGTATTCTTTAAAAAAAGGAGGGATTATGTCCAAAACTTTAACATTACGACTTGATGAGCCGGTCTATCAACTCTTCAAAACGGTGGCGGAAAGGGAGAACCGGCCTATTTCGAACTTTATCGAGACGGCGGTTATACGTTTCGTCCAAGAACACGAGACCGTGGACGAATTTGAAATGGCTGAAATTCGCGGCAATACTGAACTCAACCAAAGCCTAAAACGAGGGCATCAGGATGCAAAAAACCGACGCGGCACATTCGTCTGAGTTCCGTATCTTTGAAACGGAAGAGTTCCGAAAGACGCGGTCTAGGCTCGGCCCGCCGCGCTTTCTGCCTAAAAAGTTGGACACATATGTCTATCCCCAGTTGAGGCAGGAACCACACTACGGGCCGAATATCCGCAAACTGCAGGGGTATGACCCGCCAACTTGGAGATACCGGATTGGTCCCTATCGTCTGTTTTACACCGTGGACAACAAAAAAATGATTGTCTTTATCCTGACAATAGACGATAGAAAAGATGCATACAGATGATCCGGCTAATCGTCTCGCCGGGACTGACCGGTAAAGGCCAGCCCCGACCGCAATGCTTGACAATCATTAGCCCGCTATCTAACATTTTATAAAAAACCCGAACAAACTTTTTTTTTCATGATCTGAGTTCGTTCTAATAAACTATGTTCTGCGGAGAAGATAAATGAAGAAAACTAAAGGGCCGACATTGCTGCTCGTTATCACAATGGGCTTAATGCTTATTTCAGTATTTTTCGTTTTGCTCGGTTATGGGTTCATGCATATATATTCGCAAACGAGCAATGTCTTTGCCCAGGGCGAACGTTCTGTTTTGTGCCGCACTTCAGAATACGGAATAAAAGGGAAACAAGACCTGCAGACGGATAAGGAACGCGGACTGTTTCAGACCATTCTATTGATGAACGACCGATGCGCAAATATGGCAGCACTTGGTTATAAGCAAGGGCATATGTTAATGGTTTTTGGCATCAGCCTAATGGTTTTTACTTTGCTAAATGGGATGATGTGGTGGAAATGGAAAAAAGAATTGCAGAATCGGCTCGCAGGGACTGAACCGTAAAGGCCAGCCCCGGCTGCCATCCTCCTTCGCCAAAACAGCCACGAAGGACAGGCCCCACAAAACCGAGGCAGGGCAAAAAACATGAAGAAAATCATAGGCATTGCAATCGTGGTATTAATTCTAGGTGGATGGATTTACCTAGACTACAGCTGGGACGAAAGACTAATTAAAAAAGTATCACCAGATGGATGGATTCCGGCTGCGGTCAATGACAAATACGTCATTCATCCGTGGAATTTCATTAAATGCTCAGTAGTTGGCATCTGGTTTGTGAACCCATCAGATATGTTTCGACTTTCAGATGATTTAGCAATTGTAAATGTAATGCATTTTGACCGAGACGAAGGTCAGTCCAATGGCTTCGAGTTATTCGACTGCAAAAAGAGACAGACTGCATACATCTCATCCGAGGAATTGAAGACCGGTGACTTCACGAAAGCCAAGTGGCATTCCTTTGAAAAAGGAACGCCCGGCGCTCAATTAATGGAATTCATATCATCTCGGCTTTCATCAATCCCTACTAAAGAAAATATTCAGAAGCTGCCGCAACCAATTTCTGCTAGTAACATCGTTACTCACACCGTGCCAGAAAAATAAGTTCGGTAAGCATATGAAAGTTAACATAGTTTTTCTTGCGTTTTTTGCGGGCTTAACGGCCTTACCGAGTCTAACGGCCGGCGAACAAAAACCGAACCCGTCCCGCTTAGAAGCGTGTCCATACGGACATACCACCTTGACAAATATCCCAATAAGATATGGTCTTGTTCTCCCTGCTGATATCGAAAATTCAAAGCAAGCCCAAGACAACTATGAATATGTTCCCGGAGGATGTGGCTTTCACCCAGGCGAATCCCCCACGAATGCGATTCTTTGTTCAGAATGCAAATTCTTATATCAATTGTATAATTTATCTAATCCGGACGAAGGATATTGGAATAGACGGTCAAAGGATCGTCAATCGTTCCGGAATATTTTTCCCGCGTTGATTCAGGAATTTCCGCTTCCTGATGCGAAACTGTTGCTGGAACCACCTGATTTCTCGCAAGGATTTTTAATCACAAAAGATGTCCATGAAATGATATATGTTTATGGCGTTAATTTCACAACAAAAGAGTCGGTGGAATCCATCAAAGACCAGATAGAACAATATCTAGAAAAACATAACCTCAAAACCCAGCCAAAGAATGAGCACGGCATGTATAAATGGGAATCAAAAGAACCACGTTTGACGATAATAATTTACACTCACCCGACTGGAACCAATGACGTGCGTATTTCGATAACACAGAAGGAAAATAGAGAAAAACCGAATCGGCTCGCCGGGACTGAACCATAAAGGCCAGCCCCGGCCGCAATGCTTGACAATCACTAGCCCGCTATCTAACATTTTACAAAAGCCGAACAAACTTTTCATAATTCACGATCCGAGTTTGTTCTAATAAACCATGTTGGGGCAAGAGATGATGAAAATGAAATGGATATGCTATGCGGTATGCTTGGCTTCGGTGGCGGCTACAGCCGATGAAGTCTACGTCAAGGCGACAGGCAACGGACAGGAGAAGACTGTTGCCCTCACAACAAATGAGACGACGTGCACGGAACTGTTCTGGGATGGAGTTCCGAACAAGGAGGGCCGGATGAGCGGCGGACACTACAAGATCACCGTTCAGATGGTCAACGACGCAGTGATTGTGAAAGAGTCCTCGCAGACTTCGCACGGTGGAATTAGCTCTGATCGAACCGACAAGACAATAATCCCGGCTAAGAAGATTCCCTGGACAGGAACCATCTCACAAACCACCGTGACGGTCTTTTGCGTGCGGCAAGACATGAACGAGACAACGACAAAGAGTCCCAACCCCCAGGTTACGGCTCCCAAGGTCGCCGACCCTGGCCGCTGACATTGGGTGTGAGAAATGGAAATGAAACGCGCAATTCAGATCGGTCTTCTCGCCGTCGTCACGGCGACGATTGCTGTTGCAGAATCGAATGACAAGCCGAGTTTCACGAATCTGTCGGATGCTGTGTCATTCATCACAACGTGTCTCGACAAGGACACAACAAATCTATTCTCGGAGGCGTTCACACTCCCGAGAAGTGGCACAGAAACACACAAGTACGTCTTTGCCGAATTGAAGAGGATCAACAAGAGGACGCCTTTGCCCTCAATCTACAAGGAAAGAGAATTCCCGACCAATCAAGCCTCATTCTGGCTCGGAGGCCATTTCAAGGAACTCGGTTGCGTTCACATCGGGTTTGTGCACACAAACGGGGCTTGGTGTCTGACCGATACGTTCATCTGCAAATGATGACACCCAACCAATAAACGCACCGGAATCTGATCCCGCTACTCGGTCTCAGAAACAGTGATTTGAGTCGTTAAATGGCGCTCCGCGCTGCTTAACCGGGCATGAAAAATTATGAAATTGATGTTTGTCATCTTTGCAGTCACTTGCCTATTGCTCGGCTGTTCTAAACCGTCAGTACAAGCTCAAGTCAAAAGATATGATGTTGTGATCACTGGCAATCCTGACGGCAGGTTTATCAATGGAATCAAAGGTATTCGGGAAGTCACCGGCCTCGGCTTGGCGGACGCTAAGGCGCTCTTCGATAAGATGCCGTCAGTAGTCAAAAGTAACCTATCGAAAGACGAGGCGGAAGCTGTCGCTGCGAAACTCCGTGGTTCAAGTCTCAGTGCAGAGATCAAAGAAAAACAGGCGAAGCCCCAACCTGCGCTTGCAGCCGAGTGACGGAAGCGCAACGTTCTCTTCCGGCATCAAGAATATAAGGATGTCATTATGTTTAGAAAAGCGGTGTTTCCAGGGAAATATATCCAAGGTGTCGGCGCCTTGGGCGAATTGCCCGCGATGATTAAACTGTTGGGCAAACAGGGGCTGATATTGGCCTCGCCCTCAGTGAACAACAAGATACTTCCTGGATGCGGCATTGATTTGAATGCGTCCGCCATCCTCGTGGAACCATTCCGCGGCGAGTGTTGCGAAGATGAGTTGGGCCGGATATCATCCATCCTGAAGCAAAAGCATGTGGATGTCCTGGTCGGCATGGGCGGAGGAAAGACCATTGACACGGCGAAAATCGCCGCCGACCGGGCGAATATCCCCGTCGTCGTCATCCCCACGATCGCTTCCACCGACGCCCCTTGCAGCGGATGCGCGGTGCTTTACTCCAAAGACGGTGTTTTCGATTCCGTGTGCTATCAAAAAACAAACCCGGCGGCGGTGCTGGTGGATGTGGGGATCATCGCCGCGGCGCCGACGCGTTTCCTGGTGGCCGGGATGGGTGACGCCCTGTCCACATGGTTTGAGGCCAGGTCATGCGACCGCACCCAATCGAAGAACGAGTGTGGCGGCTACAGCACATTGGCGGGGCTTTATATCGCCAAGCTTTGTTATGAAACGCTGCTGAAATACGGGGTGGCGGCCAAACAGGACTGCGAGAGTCATATCATCACCCCGGCCTTGGATCACATTGTGGAGGCGAATGTCCTCTTGAGCGGCATTGGGTTTGAAAGTTCCGGCTTGGCGGCCGCCCATTCCGTTCACAACGGCCTGACCGCATTGGCGGAAACCCATCCGTTCTACCACGGCGAAAAAGTCGCCTTTGGCGTATTGGCCGGCCTCCAACTCACGGGCGCACCCCCGGAAGAATCAGCCGCAGTTTTCTCATTTTGTGAGGACGTGGGACTGCCCACCACGCTGGCGGACATCGGTTTGGGAAACGCCGGTCGGGAACAACTGCTGAAGGCGGCCGAAAAAGCCTGCGCGCCCGAACAGCCAATCCATCACGAAGCGGGCAGGATCACTCCCAAAAAGGTCCTCAACGCCATGCTCGCGGCGGACACCATAGGCAAGGAATCCCGATGCAGGAGAGTTTAGACATTCACGATTTCCAGGAGATTGCGGCGAACATGCGGATGCGGGAGACGGAATATTAACCGTCCGATTCACATATCGAGACCAAATCATCCGTATCTTCGGCGCCGGATATTGGAGGAAAGGAAAGAAACTTTATGAAGAACAAAATCAAATACACGAATGAACCAATGGGCGCGCTTCGCGTGGTCCGCGATTTTCTCCCCTCGCCGGCCGAACTCGCGTTCAAAGAAGAGAAGGTGAAAGTCACGATTTCCCTGAGCAGGGCCAGCCTCAAATTTTTCAAGCACGAAGCGGACCGGCATCATACCGCGTACCAGAAGATGATTCGAAATCTTCTGGATGCGTATGCAGTCCGGCACAAATAAGCTCCCAATCGATTCGCCGGGACTGAACCGGCCACCATCCTTTGCCAACGTGGCTACAGCAGGACAGGCCCCCTTTGGAGTTGCACCCACAGCCAAATGGCGAAGACTGGCATATCTTTCACGGCGTTTGCGGTAACAAATGGCAACAAATATGTTGCTATTTGTTACGAAGACATGTATCCTGTCTGTTGTTTAATCCGCATTTCTCACAGGTGGAGGGTGCCTGTGAAAAATGCGGGCTATAAGAAAATGATCAAGGAATAGCAAATGACAACTGAAAAACAAAAAGAAGTAGAGGCCATCCAAAGGGTTGTCGCCCGGCATGTGGCGACTCATCCCGTAGGGCGCAATTTGGCCCTCATCGGCGGATTCAGGTATCGCTTCCTGGATGATAGCGTACGCACTTCAGACGACATTGATTATCACTGGATTGGAGACCTTGAGGAAAAACAACGAGGGCTGGTAGATTCTTTCCGGCGCGTTTTGCTCTCCGAAATATCCAGGCTTCTTGGCTATTTCGGAAAAGCCGATGCGCGGATTGGACCGGACGCCGATTCTCCGGCTGTCCGAGTTATAGACCTCTCCTTCTGGAAGGATAATGCGCCATACAGCCGCATAGAAATACCTGTTGAAGTGACACGCATTGCATGCGCGGATCCCGTTGAAGTTCGCACTGCAGGAGGAACGATATATGCAACAGCCTCGGAAGGAGACATGATCGAGAGCAAAGTTATCGCCATTTTTGGAAGAACATCGTTGAGGCATCGTGACATTGTGGATGTATTCCTTTTCCCCGATCGCTTTCGTCCAGATTCCGCTGAAAGGCTGAAGTCAAAACTACGCGCGTTAAAGATGAATGATAACGATATCGGGCAGAAGATGCGTGACCTCCAGGAACACTCGGATTACCACGCCAAGGCTATCCAGGAAGTGATTGACACGCAACTTGATTCCGAAGCGGCCGCTCAACTTAACGATAGCGGCGGCGGGAGAATGGTCCTTAATACAGTTACGAGCATACTGAAGCGGTACATCAGTTTGGAGAAAGCGAATGCAAGCGATTGATTGGCAGAAAGCCCTGCAAAAGCAGCGTGATAAATACGGTAAAGTTGTTTTTACAGTAACCGAACTGTCGAACATGTCATCGTTGGCCCCGAAATCTCTCAAAGGGGCGCTTTCACGATTAGCAAAGCGCGGGATCATACAGCATTATACCAAAGGCCGATACGGTTTGCCCGGAGCGGCCAGGGTCGAAGACCTGGTCCACTCCATTGATCCCTCAGCGTATGTTACGGGAATGTATGCGCTTTACCAGCATCAGTTGATTACCCAGGCGCCGACAGAGGTTTCGTGTTTTACCAATCACAGGCATAATCGATCAAGAGTGCGAGTTACACCCCTGGGGCACATTGTCTTTGTATGCGTCACCGGCTCGGTCTATTCACATCCGCAGAAAAATATCGTCGTTTCACCGGAACAAGCCATATGTGATTTTGTTCATCTATGCCGGAAGCGTGGTGTTTCCCCGCCTGATATTGTGACGTTCCGAAATCTGCATCGCCTGGATTCGGACCTGCTTCAGGGCCGCCTGAAGAAATATCCAACCACTGTCAAAGATGACATAAAACGCCTCCTTCAATGGTCCGGATAATCAGAGAATAACCTCAATCACAGGCGGGGTGAATATGGAGCTGATAGCACGTTATTCTGACGAAGTTCACACCCGTAACATTCCGGCGCCAGGAAGACCAGAACACTGAACCGGATAAAGATGATGCGAACGAAACTTACCGCACGCCGGAGAAAATGATTGCAACCGGATGTATTCCTATTTATTCTTCAACGCTCAATACAGGAGGCAATATGCATGTTGAATTGAAAGATGCCCTGGAATTTATCTACACCGATGCGGATGCGGCAAAGCGGCCGACGCAAACCATGAACCTGGACGTGGCGCGCGGCGCCACCGGTAGCGTCCACCTGCTCCTTACAGGCTTGACCAAGGGGGAAACATTGCGGCTGACGGTGCGCCGTGACAACAAGGCTATCAGCACGGATAAGTGGTTCCGCCTGGTGGATGTGCCGGTTGAAGTCAATACAGGGTTGGTGAGCTTTATCGAGAGGAATGGTCAAATAAACCGTTTTGCAACCCGGCGGGCCCCTTTCCGGGTTTATGACGCCATGGAGCCGGTCGGCCGCCTGATCAAGGCTTCTTCGCCGATTATGGCCCTTCGGCTGCATTTACCCATTCCCGGAAACGCCAAACCGGGCAGGCAAACCTACACGATTGAAATCCAACAGGATGGGAAAAAAGGTGAAAAGAAGGTCTTATCCCTTGGCCTGAACGTTCACCGGGCCGTCATACCCGCTGTCGGCAAGGACAGTTTCCCTTATACCAACTGGTTCAGCCTGAAACTGATGGCGGAAAGGCATGGCCTGAAACCCTGGAGCGAAGCCCACTGGCAAATGATCCGGCGCTATGCCGGGCTGATGGTCCACGGCCGGCAGAACACTTTCTGGATAGTTCTCTCCGATGTTTTTACCTTGAAAAACAAAATGCCGGTCTTGAACCGGGAGCGCCTGCGCCGGATCGTGCGGCTGTTCACCGCGGCGGGTATGCACTTCATAGAAGGCGGCCATGTCGCCGCAAGGACCGGCGGAGAATGGACCGCGGCGACATTTGACATCGGGCTCAATACAAAAGTCCTCGCCACTTCCGCCAAGGGCAACGCGCTCCTGGCATCCATCGCGAAACAATTGGTGGATGAAATTGATCGGAACGGGTGGCGCGAACGCTGGATTCAGCACGTGACCGACGAGCCGGTCAAGGAAAACGCGACCGATTACAGGATACTGGTCGGGATGGTCCGCCGGCACATGCCGGGCTTGCCGATCATGGACGCCACCATGGATCCCGGCCTTGCCGGATCAGTCAATATCTGGTGCCCGCAGGCCCAGGAATACCAACGCCACCGCAAGGAGTTTGAAGCCCAGAGGGCATTGGGCGACAGAATCTGGTTTTATACATGCTGCGTTCCCGGCGGGCCGTGGCTGAACCGGCTGCTGGACATGGAACTCCTGCGCCCCGCCCTTTTCGGATGGGGCGCCGCGCTCTTCAAGCTGGATGGCTTTCTCCACTGGGGATTGAATCATTATCGCCCCAACCAGGATCCTTTCAAGAAGAGCGTCGTGAAACACGGCAACACCAACAGCCTGCCGGCGGGCGACACGCACATTGTCTATCCGGGATCCGCCGGACCGTGGTCCAGCCTGCGCCTGGAATCCCAGCGCGAAGGTTTTGAGGATTATGAACTTTTGCGCATCTTGCAGGCGCTGGACGCGAAAAAAGCAAACGGCATTATTCGCCAGGTTATCCGCGGTTTTGACAAATACACAAAGAAACCGAATGCCCTGCTGGCCGCCCGCAAGGCAATGCTCGTTGCGCTTGACCGCCAAACGCCATGAAAATCGCGACATTCAACGTCAATTCCATCCGTTCCCGCCTGCCGGTCGTCATTAACTGGCTGAAGCAGCACAAGCCCGACATCATGTGCATGCAGGAAACCAAGGTGCAGGATCATGAGTTCCCGGCCGCCCCGTTCATTGACGCCGGTTACCAGGTCGCCTACCGGGGTGAAAAATCATACAACGGCGTCGCCCTGGCAAGCTTGAGAAAACCGGCGGAGATCAGTTTCGGATTTGACGATTTTCATCCCAAGGACGAAAGCCGGCTGCTGATCGCAAAAATCGGCGCCGTTTACGTGGTGAACACTTACGTGCCCCAGGGACGCGAAATTGAGCATGCCATGTTCAAATACAAACTTGAATGGTTCGCGCGCCTGAGGAAGCTTTTTGAGAAAAGATTCAAGCCGGGCGACATGGTGGTCTGGGTGGGAGATTTGAATGTCGCCCCGGACGCGATTGACATTTACAACGCCCCCATGCAGGAAGATCACGTCTGCTATCACCAATCAGTCCGGCAGGCGTTCGAAAAAACAAAGCAATGGGGATTCGTTGATGTTTTCCGGAAATATCATCCCGAACCCGGGCAATACAGTTACTTTGATTACCGCACGTTGAACGCCGTCCAGCGAAAAATGGGCTGGCGCGTTGACCATATCCTCGCCACCCAGCCGCTTGCCGGAAAATCAACGGACTGCTACATAGACCTTAAACCACGCCTTGAGCCGAAATGCTCCGATCACACGATAATGGTGGCGGAATTCAAATAGCCCCCTCCTGGACAATTTGTCTCACATTGCTATCAAACAGAGACATGTTGTCTCTATTGGACGTTTAATAAAGTATGCTTAATTAATCAATTAAACTATAATTTATTACATATCAATCATATACACATTAAATCATATTCTTGGCATGCTAAATGCTATTATTTGATGTGAAGCAATTTTTGGCAAGTCACAGGGCATTTTGCGGAACCCTGCGAAGCCAAGGATGTCTTTCATCTCTGTGGCAAGACACAGGACTTTGCCTACTCTGCTGTAGCAAAGCCTTTGGCTGCGAAGACATCTGGACTGGCGAAGAAGGGTAAAAATAGGAGAAACACTATGGCAAAAGTACTTGGAATAGATTTAGGAACGACGAATTCATGCATGGCCATCATGGAAGGCGGCCAGCCGGTTGTCATACCAAACGCCGACGGAGCGCGGACAACGCCTTCGGTTGTGGCCTTTACCAAGAGCGGCGAAAGGCTTGTCGGCCAGGCGGCCAAACGCCAGGCCATCACCAACCCGACCAACACGGTTTATTCAATCAAGCGTTTCATGGGCCGGAAATACGACGAAGTCGCCCATGAAATTTCGCTTGTCCCCTACCAGGTGGTCAAGGCCAAGAACGGCGACGCCAACGTCAAGATCGGCGACAAAGTTTATTCGCCGCCGGAAATATCGTCCATGATTCTCCAGAAAATGAAGGCGGACGCCGAGGCCTACCTTGGGGAAAAGATCACCCAGGCCGTCATCACCACCCCGGCCTACTTCAACGACAGCCAGCGCCAGGCCACAAAGGACGCCGGCAAGATCGCGGGTCTTGAAGTTTTGCGGATTATCAACGAGCCGACGGCCGCCTCGCTGGCCTACGGCCTTGAAAAGAAAAAAGACGAAAAGATCGCCGTTTACGACCTCGGCGGCGGAACGTTTGATATTTCCATCCTTGAAATCGGCGACGGCGTCTTTGAGGTGAAGGCCACGAACGGCGAC
>CAYYWX010000014.1:0-62533 GCA_964475405.1 uncultured Verrucomicrobiota bacterium | reverse complement strand
GAACCTAGACTCTGGCCTCCAAAGGGCCGTGTGCTACCATTACACCATCGGGCAAATGCAGGCAAAGCGGTTCCGCCAGCCAAGTCCGGGTTGTTTTCCTCCGCGGAAAACAGCTGCTTGCCTGGGCGAAACACTTATGCCTTCGCGGCACGACGACGGCCGGCGGGTCAACCTGATTAGTTGCGCTTCCCAATGGTTTGAACAACTTGAGTCCACAACGGCGATCCAATCTGCCTGCGGATCAACTTTGCCAGTTTTTCCCCTTCTTTCCGTTCTTCCAGCAATACAAACACGGTGGACCCACTTCCCGTCAACTGTATATGTTTGGCGCCTGCCTTTTCAAGACTATTTTTTATGATTTCTAGGAGAGGATATTTGCGGAACACGGTTTCCTGCAGGGCGTTGAACAATCCCCTCCCGATCAGGGGCCTGGAACCGCGCTTTAAACCGGTCATGACGAGCTGGAATCTGGCGGCGGCCTGGCCGCGCGGCAAGCTTTGTTTAACGTGGTGGTCGTAGCGCTGGTATATGTCGCAGGTTGATATGGCGAAGCCGGGATAGACCAGCAGCATGAAGTAATTGCGTTTATCAAGGTCGTTGATCGGCGATATGGTTTCACCGCGTCCTTCCATGCAGGTTGCCCCGCCATGAATCAACGCCGGCACATCGCAGCCGACGCGCGCGCCGATTTCCATCAGTTGCTCCGTGGAAAGACCGGTTTTCCAAAGCCGGTTTAAGCCGGTTAAGACGGCGGCGGCGTCCGAACTGCCGCCCCCCAGGCCGGCGCCGATCGGGATGCGCTTGGTAAGGTATATTCTGGCGCCTTTCCGGCTGGCGGTGCATTTTTTAAGAAGATTGGCGGCGCGGAGCACGAGGTTGTCGTCTTGTCCGCCCATCGAGAATTCCCACGGGATGCCCTTGAAACGGCAGACCGGCGCGATGACCGCGGAAATGTCACCGGCGCGGTTTTCAATGCGGATTGTGTCGAAAATCGAGACGGGCAGAAGGATGCTTTTAATATCGTGGTAGCCATCCTTTCGCTTTCCCATGACATCAAGGAACAGGTTGATTTTTGCCGGTGTTTTGATTGTTATCATGTTGAAATAAGGCCAAAAGGCGCGCGGTTGTCAAAATTGATTAATCCTGTTTTTCATTTTTGCGTATTCTTCGCCCGTCCCCGAATGCCCGATACCTCCGCCCCGTTGCCGCTATGATCGCTAAAACGCCAAAAGAGCGGTTCTTTATGCTTTAGTCGGAGGTAAATGTCAAATAGAAATCGTTCTTTATCACCCTGAATGTTTATAACGCACCTTGGCACGCGGATTGCTTATTTTAATAAGCAGAAGTTGATTGTGTTCTTTGCCAATCAAATAAATAAGTGAATACCCTGCTTGGTTCGTGTTACGACAAGGACAATTCGGTTTAACAGTCTTAAAAATGGCGTTTACGGAAAGCGTCTAATAGAATGGAAAACCGATAAATTACCAATACTGTTGTCACGACTGATGGCGGGGTATTCTGTTTCTAGCGGAGTGTATCACGCAGACGTGTATTTATAGGTTGTCATGCTGAGCGTAGCGAAGCATCTCCATCATAACGAGATTCCTCGCACGCTCGGAATGACAATCCCGTGATTTTTCTAGCGTTTTTCAGTCTTATAAATTCATTTAATTCAGTTACATTACACTAGCGGATTTCTCTCAGGCGCTCTTCGGCCGTGAGAAATCCAGGTTGGCAGCCGGAAGTCAGGAAAAAACACCCCCTCGGAGTCACGTTCAAAGAGCCCGGGATGCAATCTTGCTTTCTTTATTTATAAAAAATGATAAATATTTTGCCGAAATGTTGATGAAAATTGACATGGCGACCGGGATCGTTTATTGTGATCCGCAATCGGTCCTTGGTTTCCCGGGATAGGTTGGCTACGATGGATAAGCAGCAACAGCATAAAATATGTTTTCGGCGGTTGCCGGTTGAAACAGGGGGCGTGGTTCCCTGCGGCGCCGGGCAGACTTTGCAGGTCGGCGCGAATATTCTCACGGCCCTGACCTCGGAAGCGTTCACCGACCTGGCGTATTATCTGGGTCCGGCGCACCTGGAGAAAATCTCCGCGATTGTCCGCGATGCTGGAGCATCCATGGAGGAAAAATTTGTCGCCGCCGCCCTGATTAAAAACGCCGTGATTTCCGCCGGGGGCGTTTTGCCCGTTTGCCAGGATACCGGCACGGCGACCGTCGTGGCCTGGAAAGGCGAGGCGGTGCAGACCCGCGCCGATGACAGCGCCGTGATGAGCGCGGCCATCCGCGCCGTCTGGCAAAAGCATCATTTGCGCCATTCCCAGGTCGCGCCCTTGACCATGTTTGACGAGCAAAACACCGGCGACAACCTGCCGGCCCAGATCGATATCCACGCCGTTCCGGGCGGGGAGTATCATTTCCTTTTCATCGCCAAGGGCGGCGGCTCCTCCAACAAGACCGTCTTGATCCAGGGCTCAAAGGCGGTCCTGAACGAAAGCGCCCTGGAAAAACTGCTGGTGGAACAAATCGCCGCCCTGGGCGTGGCGGCCTGTCCGCCTTATCACCTGGCGGTGGTCATCGGCGGCACATCGCCCGAGCGCAATTTGCAAACTCTTAAATTGGCGACCGCCGGCTATCTTGATGACTTGCCGGGCGAAGGCACGCCGCAGGGCGGGCCCTTCCGCGATGCGGAGTGGGAAAAACGCGTGATGCAAATAGCGCGAAAAACCGGCTTCGGCGCCCAGTTCGGCGGCAGGCATCTCGTCCTGGCCGCGCGCGTCATTCGCCTGCCGCGCCACGCCGGATCGTGCCCGATTTCAATCGGTGTTTCCTGCTGCGCGCACCGGAATATCCGCGGAAAAATCACGGCCGAGGGCGTCTTTCTCGAGGAGCTCGAAAAAAATCCGGCGCGTTTTCTGAAGGAATGCGATAATATTGCCGGCGCATTCGACCGGGTTGACCTTGACCGGCCGATGCCGGACATCCTGGCTTCCCTCAAAAAATACAAGGCCGGCACGCTGGTGCTTTTGAACGGGACTTTGATTGTCGCCCGCGACATGGCGCACGAGCGGTTCATGAAGGCGTTTGCCGGGGGAAAGGGATTGCCGGATTATCTTAAAAAACATCCGGTTTTTTACGCGGGCCCGTCGGAAACCCCGCCGGGAAATGTGATCGGCAGCCTGGGGCCGACCACCGCGCAACGCATGGATTCCTACGTGCCGGAACTGATGGCGCAGGGCGCCTCGCTGGTCATGCTGGCCAAGGGCAACCGTTCCCCGGCCGTGGCCGTGGCCTGCCGTCGTTTTGGCGGCTGTTACCTGGGAATCATCGGCGGCGCGGCGGCCTTGATTGCCCGGGAGCACGTTCTTGCCGCGGAGGTCATTGATTTTGCCGATCTTGGCATGGAAGCCGTGCTGCGGATACGGGTCAGGGATCTTCCGGCCTGCGTGCTCATTGATTGCAACGGCCAAAGCGCGTTTGCCGGCTAAAAATGCGGCAAAGTCAAACTATGGTTTTGCCGCGCCGGACGGTATGGCGGCTTTCAGTTGGAATGAAAATGTGGAGCCTTTTCCAAGCGCGCTTTTGACTTCAATGGATGTGTCGTGAACCTGGGCGATTTCCCTGGCGATGGCCAGGCCAAGGCCGGTCCCGCGTTCATTGACGGCCACGGCCTGGTTGGCCCGGAAATATTCCTCAAAAATACGGCCCTGGAACTTCTCGTCAATGCCGATGCCGTGATCAATAACCGATATTTGCACCATTGCATCCGGCTCTTCCTGCGCTTCAATTGCCACGGTTGAATCCCCGGGCGAATAGTAAATCGCGTTTTCGAGGAGATTGGAGAGCAGGATCAGGACCTGGTTCCGGTTGCATGCCACCATGAGGTCCTGCCCGGCCGGGACGGACACATTGATTTTCCGCGCCACGGCCAGTTCGGACAGGTGCTTGACCACGGAATTTATGATATCGGCGAGCGAACAGGTTTCCATCTGTATATTTTCCCGGATGAGCGATTTTAAATTCGCCAGTTCCAGCATGTCCTTGATGGACTCGCTCAGCAATTCGCATCGTTCCCTGATTTTCCCGACGATATCAAGCGTCATCGGGGGAATTTTTCCGGTATACCCGTCAAGGATCAGCTCGGTATAACTCTGGATGGCGGCGAACGGCGCCTTGAGCTGGTGGGCGGCATGCATGAGATACTTCGTCTTCTCGTTGTTGATCTGCAGGAGCTTTTCGTTGAGCTTTTCATGTTCAAAGATTTTTTTTTCAAGCTCGGTGTTGGCTTTTTCAAGTTCCATCGTCCTTTCCAGGACGCGGCGTTCCAGCACCTGGCTGTAGTCCTCCAGGCGTTCCGTGACTCCCTGCTGCAGGTCAAGCAGGTGGAAAATGATGCGGGCGTCATCGGAGCCGATGACCCGCGTCTTTTCCGGTTTTTGCGCGAGGATCTGGGAAAAAATTTCCTTGCGTCCCGTGACTTCAAAAATCAGGTCAACTTCCTTGTCCCGGCAGATTTCCGTCATCTGGGCGTGGCATTGGATGGCGTGTTGCCGGGCAAGGAGCATTCCCGGCGCCTGCGGGTTGACATCGCAGACATGCTTGACCGCCACGTCCGGCATCTTCAGCAGCATCTCGAGGATTGCCGTCCCGCCCTTGCCGGCGCCGATGATCGCGATGATTTCACTTTTGACTGGCATGGCAAAAAAAGACTATCAAAATGTCCCCTGGAATGCTATATTGCAAAACAGATAAATAATAAATCATGCTTAAATGGTGATGACATGAAAAAAATATACATCATTGACGATGACCGCAGCATAGTTGAGGCAATGAGCATCGTTCTCAAGGCCAACGGTTACGAAGTGGCCGCCCAGTATGACGAGGAGAATGTCATTGACAATCTCCTTGTCCAGAAGCCCGACCTGATAATCCTGGACGTCATCTTTCCCCAGAACCCAAGCGCCGGCTTTGACATTGCCCGGCAGATAAAAGGCGACAAGACCACCGCCGCCATCCCGATTATCATGCTTTCGGCCATCAATGAAAAGGGGGTTTACGCCGGCACCTTTTCCAATAATGACCGGGACAACGCCTGGCTGCCGATCGACGAATTCGTTGAAAAGCCGATTAAAAACAAGCAGTTGCTGCAGAAAATCAAAGCCGTACTTGAAAAAAAGACCGCCGGCCGGTAAAGGGGAGTTACCGGGCAGAGATGGGTCGGAAGAAATCCCGCGGCGGTCGTTCAATGTCAACGCGTCATTTTCAATAGTTCAAGATTCATACCGGAGACAGGATAATATGCGTATTTTAGCCACGGGCGGAGCGGGATATATCGGCAGCCATACCTGCGTGGAATTGCTGCAGAACGGCCACGAAGTGGTCGTCGTCGACAACCTCCAGAACAGCAAATACGAGGCCGTCCGGCGGGTGCAGGAAATCGCCGGACGCGAACTGGTCTTTCATCAGGCCGACCTGCGGGACAAGGGCGAACTGGAGAAGATTTTCCGGCGGGACAAAGTTGACGCCGTCATTCATTTCGCGGGATTGAAGGCCGTCGGCGAATCCACCAAGATGCCGCTGGAGTATTACCAGAACAACGTCACCGGCACGCTGGTTTTGTGCGAGGTCATGCGCGCCTCCGGCGTCAAGACGATCGTTTTCAGCTCGTCGGCCACGGTCTACGGCAATCCGAAAACCGTCCCGATCACCGAGGATTTTCCGCTCTCGGTGACCAACCCCTACGGCCGGACGAAACTGATGATCGAGGAAATCCTCGGCGATTTGCGTGTTTCCGATCCCTCCTGGAACATCGCCATCCTGCGTTACTTCAATCCGGTCGGCTCCCATAAGAGCGGGAAAATAGGCGAGGACCCGCACGGCATCCCCAACAACCTTTTTCCCTATATTGCCCAGGTGGCCATCGGGCGTTTGAAGGAAGTTTCGGTCTATGGCAATGATTATCCCACGCCGGACGGGACCGGCGTGCGCGACTACATCCACGTGGTTGATCTCGCTTCCGGCCATCTCAAGGCGATTGAAAAAATCAATGGCAAGTCGGGCCTGCTGGTTTATAATCTCGGCACGGGCCGCGGCTACAGCGTCCTTGAGTCCATTGCCGCCTTTGCCAAAGCCTCCGGCAAAAAAATCCCCTATAAAATTACCGGCCGCCGGCCGGGCGACATCGCCACCTGCTACGCCGACCCCGTCAAGGCCAACCGCGAGCTGGGTTGGCAGGCGGCCAGGGGCATTGACGAAATGTGCGCCGATCTCTGGCGCTGGCAGACAAGCAATCCCGAGGGTTATGGGGCTTGAGATGTTTTGATTCCTGGAAAAGAAAGGACAAAATCATGGCGCTCATGAAACAGATTAAAAACCGCTATTCGGTCCGGTCTTATCAGCCGCGGCCGGTTGAGAAGGAAAAACTGCTCTCCGTGCTGGAGGCCGCCCGCCTGGCGCCTTCGGCCAAAAACGTCCAGGAACGGCGGCTGATCGTTGTCCAGGACGAGGCCAAGCGCCGCGAGCTGATGGCCGCGGCCAACAACCAGGCGTTTGTCGGCGAGGCCCCGGTGGTGATCGTCTGTTGCGCCACCATGACCGATTACGTCATGCGCTGCGGGCAGAACGCTTACCCGATTGACCTGGCGATCGCCATTGATCACATGACCCTCCAGGCGGTTGAAGAAGGCCTGGGAACCTGCTGGGTCGGCGCCTTCTATGAGGACCAGGTCAAGGCCGCGCTTGGCATTCCAAAGGATGTCAGGGTGGTGGAATTGCTCGCGCTCGGCTACCCGAAAGACAGCCCCAAGCCTAAAAACCGGAATCCATCGGACCAGATGGTCTGCCATGAAAAATGGCAGTTTGCCTGATCATGATCGCGTAATCGGCATGGGCGCCGGAATATTCCCATTCTCAGTGGCAATGCGGGCAGCAACGGTATTTTTTATCCCCCGGCTTTTTCCAGCAGTTCGCGCGCGTGCTTCAAGGTGACGCTCGTCAGGTCCTTTCCGCCCAGCATGCGCGCTATTTCCTCAACCCGTTCCGCGGCGTCCAGCGGGAAAACATTGCTGACCGTGCGCTCTCCGCTGGTTTTCTTCCGGACCGCGAACTGGACCCGGCCGTGCACCGCCACCTGGGGAAGGTGGGTGATGCAGATCACCTGGTGATAGGCGGCCAGCTCGGAAAGCTTTTGCCCGACCACCTGCGCGGTCTGCCCGCCGACGTTTTCGTCAATCTCGTCAAAAATCAGCACCGGTATCCGGTCCTGCCCGGCCAGGATGGTTTTGAGCGCGAGCATGACGCGCGACATTTCGCCGCTGGAGGCGATCTGGCGCAGGGATTTTTCAGACTCGCCCTTGTTGGGCGAGAAGACAAATTCAACCCGGTCAAGGCCGGAGAGTTGCGGCTCAACCTCGCTGAACCGGACGGAAAACGAGGCGTGGCTGAAGGCCAGGTCTTTCAGGTGGCGCATGACGGCCCCGGCCAGCTTGCCGGCCGCCTCGTTTCGTTTCTTTCTCAAATCGCGCCCGAGCTTCTCGAGCCGGGCAAAATTTTCCTTCAATTGGGCGTCAATCTGCGCCAGCCTTTCGGCGCTGTTCTGCAGGTCGAGCATGCGGTCCTTGAACCTGGCGAGCATTTTTTTCAGGTCGGCCGCCGAGCCGCCGTATTTGTTCTTCAGTTTTTGATAGAGCGCGATCCGGTCGTCAAGGCTTTGCAGGCGTGCCGAGTCCCCCTCGATTTTCTGGACGAATGACGAAATCTCGCGGGTCAATTCCTGGATCCGGGCGGCGATGCTTTTCGTCTCCTTCTGCCACTCGCCCGCGGCCGGGACCAAATGCTCCAGCTCGCCGCCGGCCTGCTGGGCGGCGGCCAGCCGGTCAAAGGCGCTGTGCTCGTCCTCGTTGAGGGCGTTCTGCATGGTGGAAGCGAGCTGGATTATCCGCTCGGCGTTGGCGAGGGTCTTGTGCTCGCCGAGAATTTCGGTCTCTTCGTTTTCATCCAGCCGGGCTTCCTCCAGCTCCTTAATCTGGAAGGCGAGCATGTCCTTTTCGCGGGGGGCGCCGCCGCTGTCCGTCTCCAGGGCCTGTTTCCGTTCCAGGAGTTCCTTGCGCTCCTCAAAGACCGCCCGGTAGGCGGCTGCGATTTTTTCGTCGCGCGCAAAGGCGTCCAGGAGGTTCAGCTGGAAATCGGGCTTCAGCAGCGACTGGTGGTCATGCGGCCCGTGCATGTCAACGAGCAGGTCGCCGACCAGTTTCAGGGATTGCAGGGTGGCCGGGCTGTCATTGACAAATTGCCGCCCGGCGCCCCCGGCGGATATGATCCGGCGCAGGATCAGCGCGCCTTCACCGCAGGGCGGCAAACCGCATTCTTCCAGGAGGCGGTCCATCTCGGCGTGTTTTGGCAAATTGAAGCTGGCCTCGAGGGAGCATTGCGCGGCGCCCTCGCGGATAATGTCCTTGTCGGCCCGCTCGCCGAGGAGCAGGTTCAAGGCGCCGATGATGATTGATTTGCCGGCGCCGGTTTCGCCGGTGACCGCGTTGAGGCCCGGTGAAAAATCAACCCGCACCGATTCCACCAGGGCCAGGTTTTTTATTTGCAGGGTCTGGAGCATAACTTCAAATAATCAATGTCCGCGATGCGGGCAGCCGGCGCTCGGGCAGGATGCGCAATTTGAGGCCGGGGACGCTTTTTGCGCCATGGCCACGCTGAAGCCGGAAAAAACCTTTTCGAAGCTTTTTTTGCCGCAGTGCGGGCAGGCTTCCGGCAAGTCGCGGGCGCTTTTCAGCAAATGCTCAAAACGCCGCTTGCATTCCTTGCATTCGTATTCGTAGATCGGCATGGTTTGTTCTCCAAAGTCGTTCGTTAAGCGTTTCCGTCCTAATGCAACTGAAATAAATTTATGAGACTGAAAATATCTTAAAAATCATGGGGTTGTCATTCCGAGCTTGCGAGGAATCTCGTTATGATGGAGATACTTCGCAAGCTCAGTATGACAAACTATTAATACACATATTTGTGAAATACTACACTAACACTAATGCCGGTAGGAAAGCGTTTTCCTTCGGAATTCATAAAAAAACAACCACATTATTATTACATTGTCCGAGTGATTTCAATTTCAACCGAGTTGACATTCGCCAAAACTCCTTTTTTCCCGACTTTGACCGTGACGGCCTTCACGCGTAAATCGGCCAGGCAGATATCCGCCACGCGCCCGGCCAGCGATTCCAGGAGGCAAAAGGTTTCCTTCGCGGCCAGGGAGGAAATTTTCCCGGCGATGAGGGCGTAATCAACGGTGTCATTGAGACAATCCGATTTGGCGGCGCGCGAGAGGTCGCATTTCAGGGCGATATCCGCCATGATCGCCTGCCGCTTGCGGCGTTCGCGGGGCGTGACGCCGATCCGGCATTTCAGCCGGAGGCCGTGCAGATGGATTAAGTCAATTTTATGCATTGGAATTTCAAAAGGTAGGGCGAGGCGTCCCTGCCGAGCCGTTTGGTTTGTTGACATAGGTTTGTATATTTCTTGAATTCATGCGAATTACGTTTCACAATTATGATCATAGTCCTATCTGTCATTCCCGCGAAGGCGGGAATCCATCCAGCATTGAGGACTGGATTCCCGATTCCGCTTGCGGATCGGGAATGACATGCTCATTCTGTTTTTTGCCGCTATTTTCCGCAATCGCCCAGCAAATGCTGGCCGCCGTCCACGAAGATTATCTCGCCGGTGACGGCATCGTTCTGCAAAAGAAAAATCACCGCCCCGGCGACATCTGCGGGAGTCGGGCGTTTTGCCAGCGGGATTCTGCCGGCCTTTTCGCGCTCGCCGCCTTTCGGCTGGACCAGCACCGGCCCGGGCGCGACGCCGTTGACCGCTATATCCGGCGCCAGCTCCAGCGCGGCGATGCGCGTGAAATCGGCGAGGGCCTTTTTGGAAACAAGGTAGGCGGCCAGACCGGGTTCAAGGCCGGCAACGCGCCGGTCCAGGATGTTGATGATTTTACCTTTCCCGGCAATTCGGGCGAAGGCGCGGGTCAATAAAATCGGCGCCATCAAATTCAATTCGAGCGTTTCCCGGATCTGCTTTTCGGTGGAAGTTGACAGGGATGCCTTCCTGAAAACGGCGGCGTTATTCACGAGGATGTCCAGCCGGCCGAAAGCTTTTTGCGCCTCGCGGATCATCTCTTCGCCGGAGTTCGGCGCCAGCAGGTCGCGACGGATGAGATGGACTTTTGTTCCCGCGCGGCGCAGGCGCGCGGCGAGCGAGGCGGCTTCGGCGGCGGAACGGTTGCAATGCAGGACCAGCCGGCAGCCTTCCCCGGCCAGGGCCTCGGCCAGGCCTCGGCCGAGGCGCACCGCCGCGCCGGTGATCAGAACGGTTTTATTTTTCAGGTTCATCTTGATTGTTCCACGTTAAAGAAACGCGCAAAGTGATTGTCATAGAAACTCACCACGCCCTTGAAGGGCGAATACAAAAGGCGCAAGCGGACAAGCGCGGCGCACATTTCCATGAATACTTCGGCAATTTCCAGCCGCGAGCCGGCGACGTCGCGCCAGACCGTCGGAATTTCAATTGTTTTAAGGCCGGCCTGGCGCAGTTGCAGGAGCAGGTCAACGTCAAACGCCCAGCGCGTGATGCCGAGTTCCGGCATGATTTGGCGGACGGCGGCGCTTTTCATCAGTTTCGCGCCGCACTGGGTGTCGTGGAACCTCAGGCCGAAAAGCAACTGGACCATCATGTTGAAAAAGCGCGACGCTGTCCGGCGCGACCACGGCTGGCGCGGGCTCACCTGCGCCCCTCTCATCCGGCGCGAAGCGATGATCGCGTCGGCCTCTCCGATCTTGTCCACCAAGTCTTGGAAGGCCGCCGGCGGCGTCGCGCCGTCGGCGTCCGCAAACCCGATCAAGGCGCCCGCGGCGCGGGCGAACCCGAGCATGATCGCCCCGCCCTTGCCGATTTTGCGCGGCTCGACGATGCATTTCAGCTGGGGATATTTTCCCGCGTATTTTCCGGCGACCTTTTCCGTGCCGTCGGAGGAGCCGTTGATCACCACCAGCATTTCAAAATCATTGCCGTAAATGCGCGCGAAAAAAGAGAGATATTCGTCCAGCATTTTTGCCAGGCGGTTTTCTTCATTATGCGCCGGAACGATGATTGAAAGTTGCATATTTTATGTTTGGGTTCACGGTTCATAGTTTATCGTTCAGCGTTGGAGAACCCTGAATCATGAACTTTGAACCGGATCAACCGCGTTTTTTCAGATATTCGCCATTTTGGCTTTTTGAACCGGTATCCGGCGGCGGATGAAAGTCGGGATGTCAAGATTGCTGCCGTCAACAATGGTCGGGTTGATGCCCTTGAAGCGTCCCTGTTCCACCGCGTCGAACAAGCCGGTTTGGACCATGTCGGCCCGCGCCGGCTCCGCGTTTTCCCCCGGGATATTATTCTGCTTGAATTCCCGCGGCGGGCGCCGGACGTCGCTCAAAGCATTTTTATTCCCGGCTTGTCCGTTTTCCGCGGCGAGGATGGTCACGTGGATTTTATCGCGCCATTCCGGCTCGCAGCCGACGCCGGTCATCATGAGCGCGTCCTTGCGGCCGAGGGCCAGGATGCCTTTCACCACGCCGTCCACGTCCCTGATCGAAAGATCGGATCCGCCGATGATGCAGATCACGAAGGAATCGGCGTCCGCGAGGGTCTGGCAATTGTTGAGGACGATGTGCCGCTTGATGCCGTCAATGATCATTTCAATTTTCCGTTCGCCGCTGCCTTCCGAGCAGCAGAAGACGCAGTTGCCGGAGCTGTCCTGGAGAAAGGCGCGCAAGTCGGCGAAATTGAAGTTGATCGTCGAGCTGCGGTTGAGCACGCGCCACAGTTCCCGGATGCCGGTGGCGAGCATCGCTTCCGCCCGGCGGAAGGCCTCCTGGATGTTGGACTTGTCCTCGATGAGCGCCGTGAGGCGCTGGCTTGGCAGGCAGATGACCCCGTCCGCCGAGTCCCGGATGGCCTGCAGTCCGCGCTCGGCCTGTTCCTTGCGCCGCGCGCCTTCGAATTCGAACGGCAGCATCGCAAAGCAAAGCGTCAGGGCGCCGGCCTTTTTCGCCTCGTCAATCATGAGCGGAGCGACGCCGGACCCGGTTCCGCCGCCGAGTCCGACGGCGAAAATCACGAGCTCGACTCCGTTAAACAGCGCGCGCAGTTGCTCAATATCCGATTCGGCGGCCTGCCGCGCGATGCGCGGGTCACCGCCCGTTCCCAGGCCCTTCAGGACCTTTTCGCCGATATGGACGCGGTAGACATTTTCAAGCTTGGCCAGCGCCCGCTGGTCGGTGTTCACCGCGGCCATCCGGGGCCCGTCCGGCCATTGTTGCGCCATGGTCTGGACCGCGTTACCGCCGCCGTTGCCGATCCCGACAATCAGCAGGGACGAATCACGGCCGGATGATGAAAATGAATCATTCATAATAAGGATGCTCAGCTTATTAGGCTGTAGACTATTAGGTAAATCAATTTTTTTCAGTCCAATCTCCAAAACCGCTGCAATGTCGTCGTCCCAATGGGATGACATTGCCTACCCGATAAATATTTTTTTAAGCACGCTTTTCAACGATGATTTTTTTTCGGTCTGCTTTGTCGCGGAGCGGACCGCGTAACGGATCATGCCCAGCGGCGCCGCGTATTCGGGCCCGTCATGCACGCTGGAAAGGCCGCTGAAGTAGCGCGGCGTGCCGATGGAGCAGGAGACGCCGAATATTTCCTCGGCCAGCGTCGCGACGCCCTTTAAATGCGACCCGCCGCCGGTCAGGACCACGCCGGCGCCGAGCTCCTGCAGGAGCGATTTTTTTTCCAGGTCGTTTTTGATGATCCGGAAAGTTTCGTCCATGCGGGCGATGATGATGGAATTCAAATCGCCGGCCGCCACCGAGCAGGCCGGGAAGCCGACTTCGGGCGGGATGACGATCCGGCGGAAACGGTCGCCGGTGTCGGCCAGCGCGGAGCCGGACTCCTGCTTCAATGTCTCGGCCCGGCGCAGGGAAATGGTGAACCCCTGCGAGATGTCGTTGGTGATATGGTCCCCGCCCACGGCTATTATGCCCATCCCGGCAATGGCGTCGTCGGCATAGGCGACATGGCTGGTGGTGCCGGCGCCCAGGTCAATCACCACCGCGCCGCATTCCTTTTGTTCCGGCGTCAGAGCGGCCAGGGCCGAGCACAGTCCGCTGAAGGCGACATCCAGGACTTCCAGGCCGACGTCGCGCGCCGCCTTGATGGTGTTGTTGAGTATGTTCCGCGAGCCGTGCACGATGAGCATGTCAAGCGAAAGGCGGGCGCCGTGCATGCCCTGCGGATTGATGATCCCGGCCTGGCCGTCAACCGAATAGGTCTGGGGAATCGTGTGCAAAAGCTCGTTGTCGTGCGGCAGGTTGATCGCCCGCGCGATGTCGGTCACGTCGTCAATATCGTCGGCGCTGATGCCGCGCGCCTGGTCAAACACGGGCACGCTGCCCTGGTTGAGCGAGCCGCGGATGTGTTCGCCGTTGACCAGCAGATAAACCTGCCGGATTTCAACCGAGCCGCTCGACTCAGCCTCCTGGATGGCGGTCTGGACGCAGCCGGCCGCTTTTTCAAGGTCCACGATGACGCCTTTGCGGACGCCGCAGGACGGGCAATTGCCCATGCCGGTTATCATGATGTTGCCGTCCTCGCGCAGTTCCCCCACCAGGGCGCAAACCTTGGAAGTTCCTATCTCAAGGGCGGCAAAAGGCGCTAATGACATTGTCTCGGTTTCTCCTTCTTCTTATCCAATCAAATATGGACTTTAATAACACGAACGGGAAAGACTGTCAATAAAAGCATATCCCGGGATATTGCATCAATTACACGGGGCGCAAACGTGCAATTATACCCATATAATTGAGGTTACGCAGGAATTGATAAAAACTTGACAAAAAATCATGGATGCATTATCTGTTCTCACAGTAATAATGCGACGAGGAGAGGAGTGCCATAAATGAAAAAGTGCAATATAATGCCTGGAAAAATTTGCGCAACGGCGGGTTTATTGATTGGTTTGCTCCAGGTAACGCAGGCAACTGACTGGTATGTGGCGATAGGTGGAACAGGGGTGGGAACAAGCTGGACAGATGCCAATAACAACCTTCAGGGCATGATAAATAAGTCCGAGGAGGGCGACACGATCTGGGTCAGTAACGGCGTGTATAACACCGGCGGAACTATGAATTATCCCTCCGGCTCGCGCCTGGCCAACCGGATTGTGATCACCAAGGCGATCACGGTGAGGAGCGCGAACAACGATCCGACCAATACGATCATCAAGGGCGCCTGGGACTCGCCCAACACGATCAACGGTCCGGCGGCAGTCCGCTGCGTTTACATGTCCGCCGGCTCATTGATAGGGTTCACGATCACCAACGGAGCTACGCTGGTGAATGATAAACCGGTTTGGTCGACGACCCACTACGATGTATGTGGCGGCGGCGTAATGTGTCCCAATATTACATCCCCGGTAATATCCAATTGCATCATAACCGGCAACTCGGCCTACGGCGGACAAGGCGTTTACTATGGCGGCGGAGGAGCGTGGTATGGCACTTTCTATAATTGCTCGTTTATTGGCAACCTGACTTACGGCGCGCCCGCTGCCGGCGCCACCTCGGGCGGGGGAGCGAGGGGAAGCGTCCTCTTTAACTGCACTTTGACCGGCAACCTGGGAAAATATGGCGGCGCCTGTGGTAAAGGCACTGTGCTGTCCAATTGCATCCTTACGGCCAATACGGCGCAGGCGGGTGGCGGGGCGTATTCTTCCACCCTGTATGACTGCACGGTAGCTGGCAATAAAGCGAATTTAAACTATGGCGGTGGAGCGTACTGCAGCACCCTGTATAACTGCACCTTGACCGGCAACTCGGCGCCCAAAAGCATGTCAGGCGGCGGCGCGTATGATAGCACCATGTATAATTGTTTATTGACTGACAACACAGCCGGTTTTGGCGGCGGCGCGGGCTCATCATCCGCAAGTAAATTGTATAATTGCACGCTGGTCGGCAACAAAGCAATTGGCAACATGGGTGGCGGCGGAGCGTACGGAGGCATATTGAATAACTGCATTATATGTTACAATACTCCTGATAATTGGGCTCCTGTCGTGAAACAGACTATACAAAAAAGCGGCACAGTAGCCCTCCTGCCGCCCGTCATTACAAAATGCTGCACAATACCCGCTCCGAGAGGAGTCGGGAATATCGATCGCAATCCATTGTTTGTCAACAGGCAGAAGGGCGACTACCGCCTCTTGAATGACTCGCCGTGCAATAATTGCGGCATAAACTATGAGTGGATGACAAATTCCGTTGACGCGCGCAGTAAAGATCTGGACGGTCATCAACGTGTCTACAATGGGACGGTTGACATGGGTGCTTATGAATATGGCGGCACCCTTGAAAATAATGCCGTAAAACCTGCAAGATGATTTGTATCTGGCAAAAAGATAAAAACCGCATTTTCGCATATCACAAACAGGGTTTAGGCAATGCGCAAGGATGCGCACGACGAAACCTGTCTGGGGTTAATATTCCTGGGACGGGAAATTGTTTTCGACGGTCATGTCAACGGAGGCGATTTTTTTCCCGCGCGCCGCGGCCGACCGGAGAATATCGGCGAGGTTGGAGAGCTTGTTGCCCAGGCTGTCCCGGGAAGCCGGGGATTCCCGGTCCATTTCAAGCCATGAGAGTTTGACTTTTTCGCCGTCGGCCAGGACAATATCCAGCACATCCGCATTGCTCACGTCAACGCTCCTGATCTTCACGTAATTGCCGGCCGGCGTGGAGCCGCATATGGCCAGGACATCCAGGACCCGCAATATCTTCCGCCCGCCCAGCTGGACGCCCGGGCGCAGGCCGGAGAGTTCATGGCCTGAAATGATCGGCAGAATTTTGGAACTGGAAGACGTGCCCAGGACGTATCCCTCGTTGTCAACCACGAGGTAATAGGCGTTTATCTGCAGCCGCGCCACCGGCAGGCGTTCATGGATGGTTATGTTCAGGTCGCCGGGCAGTTTCCTGTCGAACTCGGCGCTTTTAATGCGCGGCACTTTTTTCAGGAGCGTGGCGTGAGCCTCGGCCATGTTGAAGGCGAATATGTTTGAACAGCCGTTGAGCTCCAGGTATTCAACGATATGCTTGGGCGTGACAACCTCCCCGTCGCAGGCAATCTTGATGTCGCGCACGCGGAAAATGTCGTTTTGGAAAAACAAATACTGGGTGATGGCCCGCGTCCCCTGCCAGGCCAGTATGCCGACGGAGATTATTCCCGCCAGGGCGACGAGCAGGATAACCGCCATGCGGAGCAGGAATATTTTATTATGGACGCCTTTCGCGCCGCCGGCCGAAACGCGCAGGACGGCGGTGGTGTGCAGGCCGTCCGTCCGGTTTTTTTCTTTTTTCTTCCACATCTTGATTTTCCTAGATCATCGCCATTTCAATGATTCGTTCGCACAGGCTGGGAAAACTGTATCCGGCCGCCTTGGCCGCCTTCGGCAGCAGGCTTGTTTCCGTAAAACCCGGGATGGAGTTTAATTCCAGGACATAAATCCGGCCATCCGGGGACAGGCGCAAGTCCACCCTTCCCAGCCCGCGGCACTGGAGGGCGTGATAGGTTTCCAATGCCAGGCGCTGGGACAAGGCGGTGTGTTCTTCCGCCAGCGGCGCCGGCACAATGTATTCGGTCACGCCCTTGGTGTATTTTGCATGGAAGTCATAATTGCCTTCCGGGGCCCTTATTTCAATGACCGGCAAAACCTCTTGGCCGACAATGCCGACCGTCAGTTCCTGGCCGGCGATGTATTCCTCCACCAGCACTTCGTTGTTATATGTCATTGCCTCCGCCAACGCCGTGGGCCATTCATCCTCCAGCAGGACGCGATGCACGCCGAAACTTGATCCCTGCCGGATCGGCTTGACGACCACCGGCAGGGGCAGGGTGCGCGCATGGCCCTGCCGTAAAATCTCGTAAACCGGCGTTGAAATTTTATGGCGCGTCATGATGTCCTTGGCGAGGTTCTTGGCAAAGGCCAGCCAGCTGGCCTGCGGTCCCGCGCCGGTGTAGGGGATGTGTTTTTGTTCGAGGATCTGCTGGATTTGGCCGTCCTCGCCGAAAATGCCGTGCAAGGTGATGAAGGCCGCTTCCACCCCGGAGGGCACGGTGAAATCCTTGTCGAGAATGTCGACTTCGTCAACAACGTACCCGGCCTGGCGCAGGCCTTCGGCCACCGCCGCGCCGGACCGCAGGGAAACTTCACGTTCCTTTGAAAACCCGCCCTTTAAGACCGCAACGCGTGAAAACCTTTTTTTCATTCAAAATATTCCACTTCTCTTTCCAAATCCACGCCGTGTTTCATCCCGACCAGGTCGCGCGCGGTTTCAATCAACGCCAGGACGTCCGACGCACACGCGCCGTTTTCGGTCACGATGACGTTCGCGTGTTGTTCCGAAATCTTCGCCAGGCCGACCCGTTTCCCCTTCAGTCCCGAACTTTCAACCAGGCGTCCGGCAAAATCGCCCGGCGGATTTTTAAAAACCGAGCCGGCCGATCTCGTCGCGCTTAACCAGCGCCGGCGCGCCATGATCTTTTTTATCCGGCCGCGGATAACGGCCGCTTTGCCGCTCCGCAGGTTAAAAGCCGCCTCCAGGACTATTTTATTTTCAAGCCCCGCGCAGCGCCGGTACGAAAAACCAAGCTTGTTCCTGTTAATCAACCTTATTTTACCGTCCGGTTCCATGACCCGGATCCACCGGACAATGTCGGCAAATTCCCGGCCCCAGGCCCCGGCGTTCATCCGCGCCGCCCCGCCGACCGTTCCCGGTATCCCGGCCAGGAATTCGGTCCCGGCCAATCCCTTTTTCGCCGCCCAGGAAACCAGTTGTTGCAGGACTGTTCCGGCGCCGGCCACGACCAGTCCGTCTCTTTCCCGCCGGATATCCCGCCAGGCGGCCCCCTTGAGCCGTAAAACAATTCCGCGCACGCCCAGGTCGCTGACGAGCACGTTGCTTCCGGCGCCGATCATCCTGAGCGGAACGCGGTTTTTACCGGCCCATCCGAGAATCAGCGCCAGGTCGGTCGAGTCACCCGGCTCCATATAGATATCAGCTGGACCGCCAATCCGCAAGGTAGTTTTTAAGGCAAGAGGCTCATCAAGTTTAATTAAAGTATTTTTTAATTTGATAGCTGATGATTGCAAAGATGCGGCGGGGCCGGCGGCCTTGCCGCTTTGTTTTAATTCTTTCCCGGCCCATTCGGCGATTTTCACGATGTCGCCGGCGCCGATGATTAAAATGCCGTCGCCGGGCGCGGCCCGGGTTTTCAAATAGGCCCAGGCCTGTTCCAGCGAGCGGGCGCACATCGTCCTGATTTTGCCGTATTGCCTGAATTTTCCGTAAAGGTCCCACGATGTCCCGCTGGCAATCTTTGCCTCGGAGGCCTCGTAAACCGGGCACAGGACCAACTCATCCACGCCGCGGAAAGCCGGCGGGAAAAGTTTCCCGAGGGCCCTGGTGCGGCTGTAGCGGTGCGGCTGGAAAACCGCCAGCCAGCGCTTCCTTTTCAAAGCGCGCGCGCCGCGCAGCAGCGCGGCGACTTCCGCGGGGTGGTGGGCGTAATCGGAGATGACCAGCAAATCTTTTGTCGCGACTATTTTTTCAAACCTGCGCGCCGCCGGCTGAAATTCGCGCAAGGCGCCGGCGATGGCGGCGAATGGGATTCCCAGCTCAAGGCCGACGGCGCAGGCCGCCGCCGCGTTCAGGACGTTGTGTTTTCCCGGCACGGGCAGGCTTATCCGGCCCAATATTTTTTTGCCCCGCTCAAGGCGGCAAACAATGCCCGCGGGGGTGTCCTTCCATTTTTTCAGCCGCAGGTCCGCGCGGGGGGAAAAACCGTATGACACTGCGTTCCGGACGCCCCTCATGATTTTCGCGGCTTCCGGGTCGTCAAGGCAGTAAACTACCTTGTGCCTGGTTTTCCCGATCATGCGGGCAAAACATTTTTTAAGGACGTCAAGGCCTGAGAAATACTCGGCGTGGTCAAATTCAATATTGGTGATGACCGAGATAAAGGGCTTGTAAGCGGCCAGGGTGCCGTCGCTCTCGTCCGCTTCCAGGACGATGTTTTTTCCCGTTCCCCGGCCTGCCACGCCGCCCAGCCGGGGGACTTCGCCGCCGACGCAGAAGGACGGTTTCCGGCCGGCATTCGCAAGCACCTGGGCGATCATCGCGGTTGTGGTTGTCTTGCCGTGCGTGCCGCTGACGCAAATGGAATCCGCGGACGATGATATCGCGGCCAATACCAGGCCGCGCTGGAAAATTTTCTTTCCCGCCCTTTGCGCCGCCTTGAGCTCCGGGTGGTTTTCCGGCACCGCGCTGCTGCGGATGAGCCAGTCAGCTTTTGCGACATGCCTGGCATCATGGCCGGCGGAAACAGGTATCCCGTTTTTTTTCAGCCAGGCGGCGAGGCGGTTAGGCGAACGGTCGCAGCCGGTCACTGTCCAGCCTCTTTGCTTCAAAAGAAAAGCCAGCCCGGCCATGCCCACGCCGCAGGCGCCGAGCAAGTGGACATTTGCTTTTTTCCGGCTGAGCAATTTCCGGATGGAATCCATTTCGCCGATTATATCGTTATTATCGGACATTGTGTTTCGCTGAAAGAAAATGAAATGTTGACGTGAAATGAACCTTGATCTTGCCGAAATGGCGCGTGAACGGCTCGGTAACCATCGGACAGATCGCGAAATTAGCGCCTTTCCGGTAAATCGAACGGAATTGACGGAGCGATTCAACGTTAAAGCGGTCCGGACTGACCTTGCATTCAATGGCGTCCAGACGTCCGTTGCCGCGCCGCAACACAAAATCAATCTCGCGCCCGCTCTTATCCCGCCAGTAGTGAATTTGCGATTCAAGCCCTGCCGCCCGCAATGTGTCAAGCGTCAGGTGTTCCCAGAGAATTCCACGGTCTTCATCCCGGATTGTGTCCCAGCCGCGCGCGAAGGTCACAAAACCGGTGTCAAAGGCGTAAATTTTAGGTCGATGGACAATTTCCCTCCGACCGCCGCCCTGGAAGGGCCGTAGCGCAAACAAGGCGTGCGCTACGGTCATGGCTTCTATGTGGGCCATCACGGTCGGCCGGCTGAGCCCGGACTCTGAAGCCAGCTTTGAGATGTCGGCCAGTCCTCCGCTCTGGTAAAAGAGGAGCCGGAGCAGGCGCAGGAAACCGGAACGGTCCCGTACGGCAAACAACTCCGCTATATCGCGCGCGTAGTAACTATCCATCCATTCCGCAAAAAAATCGGTATTTTTATCCCCGGCCAGGAGCGGTTCAGGCAGACCTCCGTGCAGGAGGCGGGTATCCAGATCCCGGACGCCAAACCCCTTTAAACATTCGTCCCATAGCACCGGGCTCAAATAAATGGCCCATTTGCGTCCGGTAAGCGAATCGCGGAATTTACGGGTTGCGGAAAGCGTTGATGACCCCGTGGCCAGGACTCGCAACCCGGGGAAGGCATCCGCGGCGATTTTAAGAACATTGCTCGGGTCAGGCAAACGGTGAATTTCGTCCAGGATAATTGTGCTTCCGTCTTTTTGCGTTTTGAAGAAAGTTTCCGGGTCTTCCAGGCGCCGCATGACAGAGGCTAAATCGCAGTTGAGGAAAACCGCATCGGGAATCGCCCGGGCAAGCGAGGTTTTGCCGACCCGTCGAACGCCCGAAAGCCAGACAATCGGCCTCGTTTGCCATGCT
Organism: uncultured Verrucomicrobiota bacterium; assembly: GCA_964475405.1. Classification (GTDB taxonomy): domain Bacteria; phylum Verrucomicrobiota; class Kiritimatiellia; order JAAZAB01; family JAAZAB01; genus JAQUQV01. Next base: position 41,720 of record CAYYWX010000014.1, on the reverse strand, counting down.
TTCCTGATCTTGTTAAGCCAGAATTCCCGTTTAATCATGAAACCATACTTTACATATAGACGTCTAAATGTCAATTATATTTTAAAACAATTTAGAGCCTATCCGAAAAACAGTGTTTCAGCCTTTTATTTCCAGCACAAGATCGGCGAGCGCCGAGGCGGCGTTTTGATCGGCGCGTTGCAGGGCCGCTTTTTTCATGCGTTGCAATTTGCCGTCGTCGGCCATGAGCGCGGAAATATAATCGGCCAATTGCCCGGCGCCAAGGTCCTTTTCCTCGATGACGTCGGCCGCGCCGGAGTTTTTCAGGGCGAGCGCGTTGGCCATCTGGTGGTTGGCGGCGGCGTGCGGGTAAGGGACGAGGAGCGCCGGCACGCCGTATTTCGCCAGCTCGGCGCAGGTTGACGCCCCGGCGCGGCAGATCGCCAGGGAGGTTTTTTCATAGGCCCGGTCCATGTCGTGCAGGAAAGGGAAAACAAGGTGGGCCGGGCCGGATTCAAGATACGCTTTCCTGACGCGGGCCTCATCCGCGGCGCCGGTCAAATGAATGATCTGCGCGGCTTTGCCCTTTCCGCTTGCATGGAGATTAACCAGGGCCTTTACCACGATGTCATTCAACGCGGAGGCGCCCCGGCTGCCGCCCATGGCGAGGATTGTGAAAACACCCGGACGGAGCGCATCCCATTCCGCCCGCCGTTGTTCCAATTCGCTCGCGCCGGCCGGGATTTTTTTATTTGCATTTTCCCTGTTCGGCTTGCGCAAGGGGATGCCGGTATAAACAATGTTCGGGTGCCGGACGTGGCTCCGGGTCTCCTCGAATCCGAGCGCGAATACCCGGGCCCAGCGGCTTAAAAAACGGTTGGCTTTTCCCGGGATGACGTTGGCCTCGTGCAGGACAACCGGGATGGAGAGTGAAACCGCGGCCATGACCGGCGCGGCCGACGCGTAGCCGCCCATGGCGAGGAAGACGTCCGGCGGCGCGGAGCGCATCCGGCGGCGGCATTGCCGGAAAGCGCGCCAATTAAGCGCGAGCGCGGTTAAATATTTTATTCCCGGCCGGGAGGGCAATCCTGCGGATTGGATGGTGATCACCGGGCCGGCCCATCCGCCGAGGGCCTGCTTTTCAATGTCCTTTCCGCCCATCCAGAGGGTGACCTCGTGCCCGCGCGCGAGGAGAACTTCCGCCGTCGCCAGTCCCGGGAAGATATGACCGCCGGTGCCGCCGCACGCAATTCCGATTTTCATATTATTAAGAAGTTATTATGCAATTTACCCGGATTATCAGGTTCACAGTTCAGAGTTCAAGGTTGCCCCGATCCGGCATATTCGCGCTTCGGAAGCTATCGCTATAAACTGTGAACCGTGAACCCCATGAACTTTTCCGCCAGGCTGAATCGGGAATCCAGGATCGGAATAAAACAATACTGGATTCCCGCTTTTGCGGGAATGACAGAATAAGAAAAAATTCATTTTAGAACCGGTGAACGCGGTCCTTGATTATCCGCACGTCATCGCCCTTGACCGGGTTCTGGTCATGCTGCGCGATATTGATCAGCACGCCGATTTCAACCAGGGACATGATAAGGCTTGATCCGCCGAAACTGATGAAGGGCAGGGGCAGGCCCTTGGTCGGCAGGCAGCCGGTGACCACGCCGATATTGATGGCCGCCTGGAGCGTGATCATCATCGTGATGCCGAAGGCCAGGAGCCTTCCGAAAATATCAGAGGAGCGGTAGCTGATTCTCAGCCCGCAGAAAAAAATGCCGGCGAACAACAGGACGACGGCGACCGTCGCAAACACGCCGAGTTCCTCGCCGATGATGGCGAAAATGAAGTCCGTGTGGGCTTCCGGGAGGTAGTATTGTTTCTGCATGCTTTGTCCCAGCCCGACCCCGCTCAGGCCGCCGGCGATAAAGGCGGTGATGGAGCTGACGAGCTGGAAAGAATAGGTCTGGGAATATTTGTCCGGGTCAAGGAAGGCCAGGATGCGGTGCAGGCGGACCTCGTCGCGCATGATCGCCAGCGAAAAGACGCTCAGCCCGCTGATCGCGAACAGGATGAGATAAATTACCCGCGTTCCGCCGGCGTACATGATGGCCATTCCGACGGTCGCGGCGAGCAGGGTGGTGCCGAAGTCCGGTTCAAGAAAGATCAGCCCGGCCGCGACCGCCAGCACGCCGCCCGGCAGCACCGCGCCGCGCGAAAAGTCCGAGGCGTAGCGCTGTTCGCGCGCCATCCACCAGGCCATGACCAGGATCAGCGCGAACTTGGCGAACTCGGAAGGTTGAAAACCGAACGAGCCGAAATGGAGCCAGCGCCGGCTTCCGCCGATCTTGGCGCCCACGCCGGGGACGAACACCAGCGCGAGGAGGATGACCGCCACGCCGAAGACCGGCACGGCGAGGAACCGCCAGCGGTGATAATCCATCCGGGCGGCGATCACGCCGGCGACCAGGGCCAGCAGGCCCCAGATGAGCTGGCGTTTGACGAAGTACTGCGGGTCACCGTATAAAGCCTGCGCCCTTATGCCGCTGGTGCTGGCCAGCATCACTATGCCGAAAACCATCAGGCACAGGACAATTAAGACAAGAATAGTGGAAGTTTTCCACATTACCTGCGCTCATTCCTGCCTTCGGACGGGAATGAAACAATTCTTTATTAGGGTTGTGGAATGATGATCTTCTGGCCGGCGCGGACCGTGCGGTTGGTGCCCATCTGGTTGGCGGCCACAATGTCATCCACGGAGACCACATAAAGCTTGGCGATATAATTCAGATCCTCGTTCGGCAGGACCGTGTGCGGTATACCGCTGGAAGCCGCCTTGGCCGGCGTTGCTGCGGGAACAGCCGCCGGAGCCGCAGTGGCCGGCGCCGAAGCGGGCGCGGGAGCAGCAGCGGGAGAAACAGGCGAAGCCGCCGGTGCCAAGGTTGCCGGCGCGGCCGTTTCCGCGGCGGCGGGGGCCGGCGCGGTTTCGGAAGCTGCCCCGGTTTTCTTGGCCGGGACGATCAGCTTCTGGCCGATTTTAAGTTTGTCGTTGGCGAGCTTGTTGACCTCGCGCAGCTCGCTGATTTTCACGTTGAGCTTGGCGGCAACCTTGGACAAACTGTCGCCGGCCAGCACCACGTATTCATTTATGCCGGCCGCCAGGGACGGGGAGGCCTCTTTTTCCTCGGATTTCGCCTTCGCTTTCGGTTTATCCTTGGATTTAACCTCTCCGTTCTTGACGGACGGGGCGGCGGCGACGTGCGCGCGCTTGGGGATGATCAGTTTTTGCCCGACGCGGATCTTGTTCGGATCGGCTATTTTGTTTAACTCAATCAGCTCGCTGCGGCTGACGTTGTGTTTCTTGGCAATCGTCCCGAGCGAGTCGCCCTTGCCGACGGTGTATTCAATGGTGCCTTCGGCCTTGGTGTCTTTTTCCGAAATAATGGGCGCGGGTTCAATCGTGCCCGGGGCGGTAACGGCCGGCGCCGTCAGGGGAGGCATGGGCGCGGTGGCCGGGGTTGAAGAATCTGTTTTTCCCTTGGTTGTCTTGCAGCCCTGGACAAGCAATAATCCCGAAATTATCACGCAATGCACGCCAATGACCGCTGCCGCCAGAACTAATGTTTTTTTCATCGTTTCTCCTGTAAAGTTGTTTGATACAAAAACTGACATTCATATTTCATATGGACGCCGGATTGTCAAGTTTTTTTTAATCATTTTCTCTTATATTGTTTGAATTGATTTGCCAGCCTTCACGTTCTGCGGTAAAAGACGTCGGAACATTGAAAAACCAACAAAGGCAAGATTCGGTTCACATGGACTCCAAAACCATTTTTAAAAGAGGCCTGCTGGCCACGGTCGGGTATCTGCTCTCGCCCCTTTCCTGGTGGAATGACCTTTATCTTAATTTCCCGATTGCCTACGGGATGGCCCTTGTGGCCAGCCTGGTTGACCGGCGGATATTTGCCGTTGCCCTGGTCGTGTCCTACTGGATTACGAATATTGCCGGGTTGGTCATGCTGCACAAGGGCCTGACGCCTTCCGCAGCCGGTTTGCCGAACAGCAAGCTCCGCGGGAAAAGCATCCTGCCGGACCTGGTGATTTCATTGGTTTATACCGGGGCGATCGCCCTGCTTTTGTATTCCGGACTGCTCAAATTACCGCAGGAATACTTTGTCCACTCTGGCCGGTGAGCGAAAAAAAAGGGGCGCCCCTCGCGGGACACCCCTTTTTGTAACGGAAATTATAGCTTACTTGGCAGGTTCAGCAGCGGGAGCGGCAGCCGGAGCCGCGGCCTTCGCCTCGCCGGCCGGAACGGCCTTGAGGTCGCCACCGCAGACCGTGCATTTGCCTTCCTTGTCGGCCACGACACAGCATTTCTCGCAAACGCACATGCCTTTCAGGCTGACTTTCTTGACGTCCTTACCGCAACTGCATTTCGTGGCATCGCCTTCCTTAAGGGTGCACTTGCAGCCGGCGGCGCAGTCACAGCATGAGGCGGAGCCGTCCTTGATCGCAATGACTTTCTTCGCGGCCATGTCTTTGTCATCGCACTTGCCGGCGGTTAACGCCGTTTTCTGGCATTTGTCGCAGACGTAAACGGTGGATGCCTTGGATTCAGCTTTTTTCTCGACGACGGCCTCCTCGGCAAACACTGAAACTGCGGACGTGAACGCTGCCAACACTGCTACTAGCAATACTTTCTTCATGCAATAGCCTCCTTTGTTGTTGTTTAACTTACTGCACGGTTCGGGGGCAGATACTATATCTCTGAGTTTATTTGTCAACCATCTTTTTGATTTTTTTTGTGATGCGGGATACCCCGATTGCCGGGGCTGGATTCCGCGGGTTTTTTCAAAGGCAAAACGACTGGCAGCCAAGGACTTATCCATTCCAAGCTACCGGCCGGCATCGGCGGAGATGGAGTCCAGCAGGCGCTGAAATTTTAATTTGAGCTTTTCGGCCGGCGTCATGGCGGCCCGGCGCGCGAGAAGCCCCATGAGCTCCGCCGGATCGTTCGTGTAGATATAATCAGCGCCCATTTCAATAAAATCTTCCATCTGCGCGGGATCATCGACGGTCCAGACGTAGACGGATTTTTCGCGCTCATGGATGCCTTGGACGAAGTCCGGCGTTACTTGCGCGGCCTGCAGGCCGAAGCCGTCGGCGTTCAGCCTGGCCGTGTTCCCCACCTGGCCGAAGAGGATGTAAATGGTCTTCAGGCGGTCGTCCAGTTTCTTTACTTTCTGGAGCCCGTCATAATTAAGCGACGAAATCAGGCACTGCTCCTCAAACCCTTTTTTCCTGATGATTTCCACGGTCCGTTCGGGCAGGAAGCGGTCATGCCCGTTGTATTTCAGTTCAATGATCATCTTGATCTTGCCGCGCGCGAGGTCGATGACCTCTTCCAGGGTGGGTATCTTTTCACCCTTGAACTCCGGGGAAAACCAGTGTCCGACGTCCAGCTGGCGCGCTTCCGCGTAAGTCATCTGCCAGAGACCCTTGTTCACGCCGGCCACGCGCATCAGGTCGTTGTCGTGCATGACCATGATCACGCCGTCGAGCGTTTCCTGGACGTCGATTTCCGCGATTTCCGCCTTGAGCTCAATTGCCTTGCGCAAGGCGCTCAGCGTGTTTTCCGGGGCATGGATGGAATCGCCGCGATGGGCTATGACGCGTGTTGTGTCGGTTTCGTGGACGGCCTGGAAAAGATACACGCCGATAATCGCCGCGGTGATCAGGATGAGGGTTGTCACCAGCAACATTGTCACAGGCCGGAAATTTTTCCGTTTCAATTGCGTTTCAATGGGCAGCGCCGCGCGGCACATGGCCGGCTCCGGGACCGGCCATCCTTTCCGTTGATAAGCCTCCAGGTAAAGACGGGTGACGAGCAGGCCGAACCAGGGCGCGGCCAGCAGGGAAATCAACGTCCCGATGCCGGCATTGATCGCGCCCAGCACCGCCAGCATGGCCACGTTCATTGCCAGATGACTTTGGGCGCCCATGAGCAGAAGTCCGGCCGGCGCGCCGGCCAGGGCCATGATCGTTCCCGTGACCAAACCCAGGGCGGCGGTCCAGCCGGCCATGAGCGCGAGGAGGCGCCAGAACGAGCCCTTCGCCAGCTCGGCGCTTCGCCGCAGGGCCCCCAGGAAGGTCTTGTTTTCAAACAGGCTGACCGGGACAATGAACAGCCAGATCACAAAATACCGCACCCACAAAGCGCCGCATCCCAGCCCGAGCAGGCCGACCGCGGCCAGGGCCAGGATAAATTCCGGCGGCTGCGCCTTGAAATAGTAATTGATGTCGTGGGTTGACTGCAGAAGGTAGTAGATGCCCCCGCCGGCCGCGATGGCCGGCGCGGTCCACGCCAGGAGAACAAGGAGCGCGGCCAGACCGGCGCCCATCAGGGCCGGGATTTTTTTCGCCATCAGTACCAGCGCGCGGCGGGATGTGATCTGCCTGGAGGAAAGACCGTGGATGGCGATAATGACCAGCCCGGCCTCCTCGGCGATCACGGCGGAGACGATGACCATGCCGGTAAACAGTACCGCCAGCAGTCCGCGAAAGCTGGCCAGGAAGGAAATTAGTTCCATGTTGGTCACGGCGGGACGCCCGGTTGTGGCGATCAATCCCGTCAGGACCAGGATCAGGACGGGCGCCATCAGGACGATCGCGATCAGCTTGTAGAGGATTTCATAGCCGAGGTATTGCCTCAGGGAGCGCCGGAACTCGGCCGCCATCCTGATCGTCGTTTGCATCGGTTTTTTTCCGTCGTCCATGCTCTGCGTCATATACCTGAACTATTATGCCGAAGGAGGTCTTCTTCAATCATAATCTGGCGGGAAATGAAATGGACCTTTCAAGGGAAGGACTCAGGACTTGCATTTTCTCTTTCGGGAGAATATGATCAGGACAATGTATATTCAAAGATTGTCTTGGCAGGGTCGAGCATTGCGCCGCAAAAACGAAAGGAGACACTATTATGCTGGACAAAGCTAAAACACTAATAGGCTATAAATTGAGCAGCCTTGACGGTGAAATAGGGAAGGTCAAGGATTTCTACTTTGATGACAAACACTGGACAATTCGCTATCTGATCGCGGACACGGGAGGCTGGCTTACGAGCAGGAAGGTGTTGCTTTCCCCGCATGCGCTGCTCGCGGTGTATAAAGAAGAGCACGACATCGCAATTAATTTGACCAAGCAACAAATCAAGGATAGTCCATCCTTGGATAGCGACAAGCCCGTCTCGCGGCAATTTGAGGAGTCCTATTACGGGTATTATGGATGGCCGATGTATTGGAACGGGCCGCATATGTGGGGCGATTATCACCACATTGTGCGTGACGGTGAAAAACGGCAAGAAGTCGCCGGCGGCGAGAAAAAGTGGGATCCCAATTTGCGCAGCGCCCAGGATGTGACCGGTTACCATGTCCAGGCCACCGACGGCGCGATCGGCCATGTCGATGATTTTCTTATCGACGACAAGACGTGGGCGATTCGTTATCTGGTCATAGATACACGGAACTGGTGGCCCGGGAAAAAGGTCCTGGTTTCGCCGCAATGGATCGAACGCGTCAGCTGGATGGAGTCCAAGGTCTTTGTCAATCTTTTACGCGATGACATCAAGCGATCGCCGGGATACGTGGAGGAGTCCGTGCCGACCCGGGAGTATGAGACCAGCCTGCATCAACATTACAATCGCCAGGGATACTGGGACAATAAACCGACCAGTTTCCGTGGAAGCTGACGACTCGCTCGCTGTCTCTTGGAAAATCATTTTTATAAATTCAATCCGCACTTACTATTGATGCCGCAAACGGTCTGCTTCAGTCATAATCTGGAGGAAATTGTCTGTTGACATTGCGTCCTCAAGTTGCGATTCAATTAGAATAAATACGGCGCCGGTGACTTTCAATGTTGACCTCGAGCCGGTATTGGGTTATTTTTGCAGCCAAGAATATTCGCGAGTAACGGGCTGATAAAAGCGTGATTCAACAAATATAGGAGAAACCAGGCATGAACCATGGAACATTAAAAATAATCCTGTTTGCCGGATTCATTGCAGCGCAGTTGAATATAATTTCAGCGCAGGCGAGCGCGTTTTTGACTACCAATGCGAACTGGGTCTGGATGAAGGGCGCGGAATCTCTCGACCAGACCGGGACCTACGGCGCGCAGGGCACGGCAGATGCGGCCAACAAACCCGGCGCGCGTGACAGCACGGTCTCGTGGATGGACGGCTCTGGCGCGCTCTGGCTCTTCGGCGGCGACGGCTATGATGCCTCGGGCGGCACCAGTGAGCTCAATGACTTGTGGAAATATGACCCGGCCACGGGGAACTGGACCTGGATGAAGGGCGCGAATGCCAGGAACGAGGCCGGGGTTTACGGCACGCGGGGCACGGCGGATTCGACCAACACGCCCGGCGCGCGTTATGGCGCGGTCTCGTGGATGGGCGGTGCGGGCGCGCTGTGGCTCTTTGGAGGCTACGGCCGTGACATTGTAACGAATCGTTTTGATCTCAACGACCTGTGGAAATTCAACCCGGCCACGACGAACTGGACCTGGATGAAGGGCGCTGATACGAACAACCAGCCCGGAACCTACGGCACGCGGGGCACGGAAAATTCGGCCAACACGCCCGGCGCGCGCGAATACGCGGTGTCGTGGACGGACGGCGCGGGCGCGCTCTGGCTCTTCGGCGGTTACGGCTTTGACGCCTCGGCAAATTATGGCAACCTCAACGACCTGTGGAAATTCAACCCGGCCACGACGAACTGGGTCTGGATGAAGGGCTCAGATGTAACCAACCAGTTTGGGACCTACGGCACGCGGGGCACGGCAGATGCGGCCAACACGCCCGGCGCACGCCAATTGGCGATCTCGTGGGTAGACAGCACTGGAGCGCTGTGGCTCTTTGGCGGCGACGGCTATGACAGGTTGGGATCGAGCGGCCGCCTCAACGACCTGTGGAAATTCGATCCGGCCACGACGAACTGGACCTGGATGAAGGGGTCCGATATAACCAACCAGGTTGGTACATATGGCATTCAGGGATTGCCCGCCCCGGCCAATACGCCCGGAGCGCGCTATGGCGCGGTCTCTTGGACGGACGGCACTGGCGCGCTCTGGCTCTTCGGCGGCAAAGGTCGCGATGCCTCGGGAAATGCCGAGGTGCTCAACGACCTGTGGAAATTCGATCCGGCCACAACGAACTGGACCTGGATGAAGGGCGCGAACGCCGTCGGCCAGTACGCAACCTACGGCACGCGGGGCGTGCCGGCCCCGGCCAACAAGCCCGGCGCGCGCGAATACCCGGCCTCGTGGACGGACGGCTCTGGCGCGCTATGGCTCTTCGGCGGTTCCGGCTATATTGCCTCGGGAGGTCAGGGCCACCTCAACGACCTCTGGAAATTCGATGTCTTTGGCGGGATTTCGCTGGACACGCACGCGCTGACTTTCAGCGCCACGTACCAGGGCGCCAATCCGGCGGAGCAGATTGTTGCCATGACCAATGTCGGCCTGGCAGCGTTCAACTACACGAACGTGATCACCTACAGCGCGGGCGCATCAGGATGGCTGACGGTGTCGCCCTCCGCCGGGACCGTTGCCGCGAGTGATGCGATCGTCATGACCAACCAGGTCAATATCACCGGCCTTGGCGCGGGCACGTACTACGCGACCAACCAGATCACGGCCGATGCGACCAACAATCCGCAAACCGTGGTGGTTTCATTGACCGTGAACTCGGTAACGCCGCCAACGCCGCCAGACCCGTCTTCCCCGCCTTCCGCCCCTGCCGGCGTTTCCGCAACCGATGGCACATACATGGACAATGTGCTGATTACATGGAGCGCGTCAAGCGGCGCAACGAGCTACGAGGTGTGGCGGAACACGGGCGACAACTCCGGCGCGGCCACCAAGATCTCCAGCCCTGATCCAACCGGAACCAGCTATGAAGACACGGGCGTGGCGGCGGGTTCCACCTATTATTACTGGGTGAAAGCCGTGAATGCCGGGGGCGCGAGCTCCTTCAGCGCGTCGGACAGCGGGTTTCTCGGCGTCGTCGGTCCGCTGATCACCGCCAACGGCCTGGTGGGAGACGTGTATCTTGACAGCGGCGATGCGGTCACGATCGCCGTCCAGATGATGAATATCGAACCTTATCTCGGGGCTGAAGTTGACTGGTGGGTGGTTGCTTTCGCGCATTCCGGCGCATGGTATTACCTGGATGGCGCCATGCAGTGGCAGACTTTCAGCGGCAATCTGGCATTGTGCCATCCCGTGTATCAGGGGCCGCTGTTTGTTGTCTCGCCCACTCCGGCGTTGAGCGAATATCAACTGCCCGTCGGGACATTTGATTTCTGGTTTGCCGTTGATTATCCGATGGACGGCATCCTGAACCTTGACGGCCCGATCCTGTTTGATCGCGTGACCGTTGTCGTGCAGTGATATCTCTTGTTATATTCAACCATAAAAGGGGGCTCCGGCCGGACAAGCCGGAGTCCCCTTCATTTTCCACGCTAAAACAGGGAGGATGGTGACGCAATGTTGAAGATGCAGATCAATGATAATGGCCGGGAAGTCAAGACGCTGACGCTGTCAGGCAGTATCGACACAACGGCGGCCCCGCAACTGGAGTCGGAGGGCATGGCCTTAATCTCAACAGGTTGCAAGGCGTTGGTCATGGACTTCTCCGGGCTTGAGTTTATAAGCAGCGCGGGCCTGCGGGCCGTCTTCATTATTTCCCAGAAGATTATGAAACTCGGCGGCAGGCTGGTCATCTGCGGCGCTGGCGGCATGGTCAAAAAGGTTCTGACAATGTCCGGGTTCGATTCGTTCATTCCGCTCAAGGACACTCACGCGGAGGCGTTAACGGCCTGCTCCCCGGCCGGGAACAAGAGCGATACCCCGATACGAAATTTGAACACCGGCACGGCTGACGCATGAGGTATAAAAGGACTTGATATAACTCATAAATATGCTATTTATTGAGTTATAAAAACAAGGGGTATTAATCATGACTTGGAATTGGCAACAAGCAGACTGGCCTAATTTCCGATATAAACCGGAGGCGCTCGCTGCGTTGGAGAGTCGCTTTCTTTGCCAGTCGGGCGAGTTGTGCGGGGCGGTTAAACACCTCGTGCAGGAAGACAAGCAGGTCTTGACCGTTGATCTGATCAGCGATGAAGCACTCAAGACCGCTGCGATTGAGGGAGAATACCTGGACCGGGACAGTCTTCGGTCATCCATTCGCAGGCAGTTTGGGCTGCAGGTCGATCACCGCCGGGTTCCCGCTGCCGAGCAGGGCCTCGCGGAGATGATGGTGAACCTCTACGAGACTTATGGCGAGGCGCTAACCCATAAAACACTCTTTGCCTGGCACGCCGCCTTGGTCAAAGGGCGGCGTGACCTCGCTAAAGTGGGCGGGTACCGCGTGCATGACGAACCTATGCAAGTGGTTTCCGGCCCGATTTATGAGCCGATCATCCATTTTGAGGCGCCGCCGTCCACCCGGGTGAAGTTTGAAATGGATAGATTTATCCGCTTGTTCAACATTTCTGCGCCGGATGGAGAGAAGCCCGTGGCTGCTCTCACGCGGGCGGGGATCGCCCATCTTCACTTCGTCAGTATCCATCCATACGAGGACGGCAATGGTCGGATCGGCCGGGCGATCGCGGAAAAAGCCCTGGCGCAGTGCCTGCGTCAACCAACGCTGATCGCGCTGGCATACACGATTGAACGCAACAAGCGGGCATATTATTCCGCGCTCGCGCGGGCTAATCGTGACAATGAGATCACCAATTGGCTGGTGTATTTTGCGGAGACGGTGCTGGAAGCGCAGGCTCTTACGGTAAGCCGGATCGAGTTCTTGATCGCGAAGACGAAGTTCTACGACCGGTTCCGTGGAGCGTTCAATGAACGGCAGGAGAAGGTCATCGCGCGTCTTTTTCGGGAAGGCCCGGATGGGTTTGCCGGCGGACTCAGCGCGGAAAAATATATCCGCATCACAAAAACCTCGCGTGCGACGGCGACCCGCGATCTCGCGGAACTGACGGACAAACAAGCCCTGAAGAAGACTGGGCAGTTGAAGGGCACCCGCTACCACCTGAATCTTGGCCATTGAACATGACAGGCTACAAATTCAACGATTGTCCATCCGGAAGCGACATCTCCGCCTGAGCTTTACTGTCCTCCATTTCATACCCCATGGCGGCATAGCCCTTCTTTCGCTTCTCGAACATGCGGCGGGCAATCGGAATATTGGCATCCACATAATCATAGATGACAACTTCATGCTTGGCATGGTGAATCCGATGTATGCGGCCGGCGTACTGCTGAAGCGTGCCTTTCCAGGAGATTGGCATCGTCAGAAACAAGCAGTCCAGGCGCGAGTCATCGAAGCCTTCCCCGATGTATTTTCCGGTAGAAAGCAGAATGCGGGACTCGTTTTCCGGTACGGCAGTCAGTCTGGCCATGATTTCCCGAAGCTGTTTGACCCCCATGTTCCCGTGCAAGATGATCAGATGTCGGGCAACAGGCGCGAGGCGCGCCGCCAGGGCGTCCAAATGCTCGCGGCGTTCGGTCAGCACTAACGGCGTCTTCCCCTCGGCGATGGACGCGCGAATGTCATTGACGATCAGGCTTGTCCGGTTTTCGTCATTCATGATGGCCGTGTAGATGTCTTGCATTTGAATCTGCTCTTCAGGGCCAATCGTGTCCGTCCCGGTCAGTCGAGTGACGACCCGGTGGGATAAAAGTCCATGTTGGGCGGACTGTTTGCCGCTTAACGCGTAGCGGATTGGGCCGCATTGCATAAAGATGATGGGGTGGTGTCCGTCTTTCCGCGTGGGTGTCGCTGTTAATCCCGTAATGTATCGGGCATGTACCTGACGAAGGACCAGGTCATGTGTCACCGCCGAGCCATGATGACATTCATCGAGAATCACATGTCCGTATTCCGCCACCGCGTCGGCTACGATGCCTTGCCGAATCAACGATTGGATCATGGCCACATCGATCAGTCCGGTGGGCTTCCGTTTGCCGCCCCCGATTAACCCGATGGATTCCAGCGGGAGATCAAAAAACGTGGCCAGGCGTTGTTGCCACTGGGCCATCAACTGTTGCCGACAAACCAGGATCAGCGTGTTAACGCCTCGTTTGGCGATGATTTTCGCACCGACAACGGTTTTGCCGAAAGCCGGCGGCGCCGATATCACACCAAGGTCATGGACACAAATCGCATTGACCGCTTGTTCTTGTTCCGGTGATAATATTCCCTGGAATTGGACGTGCAATGGTTTTCCTGTGCATCTCTTATCCGACAAAACAATATGAATGCCCAACTCGCTGAAGAGCGATTTCACGTCATCCAAACACGCCCGTGGCAAGGCAATGTATTTCTCCAACACTTCCGCGCATGAGATAAGCCGGGGTTTTCCAAACGTGGATTGTCGCATGGCTTGCGCCCGGTAGAATTCCGGGTTTTGAATGGCGGCCAACCGGATTAGGCGATTAATCAGGCCGGACGGCAGTGTTGCTTTTGGTATAAACAACATATTGGAATAGACGATTTCAATCTTTAATGGCAACGGCCCGGTTATAGGCGCCTGGTTGTGTCCCGAGGGCGGGGTATTCCAGGGTTGCTCGTCATCTTCGTTGATCACCGCCCGGACACCTAAAATGCGCCCACATCGCGCGGCTTCTTCCTCGATTGCCCGGACTACGGTTTCGGGCAATCGTCGAGCTGTTTTCAGAAACGCCCATTGATCGGAATACGGGGCAAATCGGTCGTCGACAAACAGGCTGTTGCCGGATCGAGCGGGCTCCGCTTGCAATGGAAGCGCTATCAGATTACCGAACTGGCCCTTGGGCATGGTATCCTGGTTGGGAAACAGCCGGTCATAGGAATCCAAGCCGACTTGATGACGAGCATCCATGGTTTCCGTCAATAGTGCACAACCAAAACGCCGCGCCAGCCGCGCGGGGAGGGGGCGTTCAAAGAAAAACCAAACGTGAGCGCCATTGCCGGATCGGGACCGTTCCAGGGCGCAGGCTATTTTATGCCGACTACATACCCGGGTAAAGGCGACAACATCCTCCATCCATGTGCTCTTATCAAAATCCACAGCCAGAAAATAGCAGGTCTCGTCTTGCAACAGAGGATAGACGCCGATGGTCATGCGGCCGGAGAGATGCTGGCGAATGTGATCCAAATTCAGCGGCACGTAATCCTTATGAAGACAATCATGGCACTTGCCTTTTGGTTTTGGACAGATATTGCGTCTCCATTCATTCCTGCAAACGGGTGAATATCCGCTTTTCCCGGCTTGGCTTTTCCAACGCCTCGGGAACACATCCGCCCGGCCGCGAAAGAGGGCGGCGAATAATTGCACGTTGTCATCCGTCCAGCGGAGCGGTGATCGAACCAACGCAGGGGGCGAAGATACCGGTGGATTCGATTGCGAGGCGGGTTTTTTTTCAAGTTGCCGGAGCAAATCCTCCAGCAGTGATTTTTTCGATTCCAATTCGGACAATTGTCGCCGAACCGAAGCAATCTTGTTTTGTAATACGATGGCCTTGGGATCGTTTGCGGGAATCATTACAAGTTTTTAATCAATCTGAATAATCTGCCCTGGTTTAATCCTCTGGAGCGCTTCCAGGACGGCAGGTACGAGTGGTTGAATATCGTCGAATCGGTTGGTTCTGGCAGTTAAAACAATTACAGCAATTTTGACCGACTTCAAGTTCTGCTGAAAGACAAGGTTCTGGTCAACCGTAATAAAAACATCAAAATCATCTTTAATGGCTTTAAGCAAGGCGCCATTAAGTAATCCATTCAGCCGAATCTGTTGAACCGTCCAGACTTTATGACCGGCAAGAGCATTGGCAAGACGACGGGGAAGGCATTCGTCAATGACGACTTTCATATTTATACCGTCGCAAGGAGTTTTGCTTTGGCGACTTCTAATACCGCTACCGCCTGTTCATGAGTCACCGTGGGAAAATCATCCAAAAATTTCTCAATCGAATCATCTGCCTCCAGGTAATCCAGAAGCGTCTGAACCGGCACTCGGGTTCCCTGAAAAACGGGCGTTCCGCCGAGAATTCCCATATTGGAGATGATAACATTTGGCATATGTTTTTTCATGGATTGATTGTCTCGAAAAACCAATAAAAATCAAGTCAAAACGACAGACTAACGCTCGTTAATGAAGGAAGGCTTGACTAGGAACAGATATTTTTCATTGTGTATTCATGTGTCAATCTTCGCATGTCAGAGAACCGTATCAATTGTTATTGTTAAGACAACCAATGAGATTTTGATAATAATTCCCATTTCCCATTATTTTTCATTAAAGTCAAAGCAGTTCCTCTCCCGGACATTGAAAACCGGCATATTGCTGTCTTAATAGTAACAACATCCTTCATTTTACTGATTTTGTAAATTGGACCATCTTTTAATTCTAAATATTTTCTCGCACCATCTATGATGTCAATAAGTTCCTCGTCGGTAATGGGCTCCGGGGTGTAAAGAGCGGTTGATTTTTTTCCATCAATAGTACTAATAGCATTATAGGAGGTATAATCAACGGAGAATGGCATCGTGTAATAATCAGGGGGCAATATTTCGTTAGTGAAAGGTTTGTCAGGCAATGATACCTGGTAGTATATAGACAAATTCTTTAGCCATTCGATGTTACTTTCCATGCGTTTTTTACGCAAGATCTCATCCGGATTCAATATGCTTCCTTTTCGTAGGCGAGCACTCTTGAAATCTGGTGTTAAATATACAGCAAAATCAATGTAATTGTTAAAACTCAAAACAAGAGCAAACCAAAGGGTATGCCCAGTGTCTGACATGATGTCAGTTGATGATTTAATTTCGGCTTGGAATGATTTACTAAGAAAATGGATGCCCCAATATGTTTCATAGATGGCAGGCATATCGAAACATTGGTTAATAATTTTGAATTTATTCAGCAGTAGTGAGATGCGTCCCGAATACTCATTAGTTAAACCAAATCCTGTAAATAATAAAACATCGCCGAGGATAACCGCAACGAGACTGCGGCGCATGAACCGTGGACTCAACGTATTTTCCGATCAGCTCCCATTGTTCATCCCCTTCAATACGTATGCCATTCAGGGTAATCTCCTGAACTTCATTGCTATGTATGAAGTCGTATGCCATACACGGTTCCGAGCATTCTGGCCTCAACCATCAGCCTCATAGACGCCACCGACAAGGATGATACATAAACGGCTATTTATTTGGGAGAAAATGTGGTTGCATATAGTTCGCATTATGATAGCATGTATATATTAATGAATACGAACTCAAAGACATCGGCAAGGCAAGCAGTCGCAAGAACAGTTCGATGTGCGATATACACCCGTGTCTCGACGGATGACCAGGCGCAGGGGGAGTATAGCTCCCTTGATGCGCAAAAGGACATCTGCGAGCACTACATTGCCATCCACAAGGAAGAGGGATGGATATCCGCGCTGCATATCGAAGACTCCGGCTATTCGGGTAGTACGATGGATCGGCCGGGGATCAACAATCTATTGGCCGAGGCAAGGGCCGGCAATGTGGACATGATTGTTGTCTATAAGCTCGACCGGTTGTCTCGATCGCTTCGGCAGTTCTATGGGTTATGGGAAGAACTCCGACGGCACAATGTGAACTTTGCCAGCGCCACCCAGCAGATCGACACGGCTACTCCCCACGGAATGCTTTTTCTGAACATGCTCCTGAGTTTTGCGGAATTCGAACGCGAACAGACCCGCGAGCGTACGCGGCATAAGCTCATCCAACGCGCCCAGCAGGGCAAGTGGAACGGCGGATGGGTGCCGACGGGATACGACTACGACAAAAAAAACCAGAAGCTTATTCTGAAACCAGCCGAACAAGAACTTGTGGCCAAGGCATTCGACGAGGCGGTTCAGCTCAAGAATCCGACGGCCGTGGCCAAACACCTGAATAAGATGGGGTGGCGAACACGGAAGCGAACCATTGTCCTAAAAGACGGATCAACCCGAGTGGTTGGCGATAAACGGTTCGTCAGTGGCCGTGTGCAGGAAATGATAGCGAATCCAATCTACAAGGGGATCGTCATCAATGGTGACAAGGAGTATCCGTCCGAACATCCTGCCATCGTGTCTCCGCAACTCTGGCAGGCGGCAAACGAGGCGTTACGTCCAAAAGAAAAGGAAGGCCCGATCTTTCTGCATCAGGACCGGCATGTTCACCTGTTAAAAGGCCTGTTGAAATGCGGTCATTGCGGCCTCAGTCTTACGCCAAAGCCCGCCGGCAAGAAGGATAAGCACGGTAATCAGTACCTTTATTATACCTGCACGAACGTCTCTAAAGAAGGAGAAGAGGCTAAGTGCTCGGTTCGGAACATACCGGCGCGGCCATTTGAGGATCTAATTGTCGGCTATATAGGCGAGATTGGGAAGCATCCGGATATCATTAAGGCGTCCATCAAAGCGGCCGATGAGACCAAGAACAAGGGGGTCAAACCGCTTAAGGCCAAACTAGCTGAGCTTGACCGGCGGTTCGATGAACTGTCCGTGGCCATCAAGAATTTCATGGATACGGCGAAGAAGGAAGGGGCAAAACGGATCAGCGCTGAAATGATTCGCGAGGCGGAACAGTTGGCCGAAGAAAAACGGCAGGTCGAATTGGAGCGGGAGAAGGTCAAGATCGACATTCAGTACCGGGAGAAGGTGGTCACGGATGCCAGGCTGATTGCCGATAGCCTGCTGCAGTTCGGGAAAGTCTTCCGGGCGTTGCCGCCGGAGGATCAGAAGGAGTTAATTCGGCTCCTGGTGAAGGAAGTGACTGTTAACCACTTTGATCCGGAGAAGGACCAGATGCCGCCTCAGCCGGGGGTATTCAAGGCGCGAATACGAACTAAATGGTACTTGGTTAACATGACGCTTTACGCAACCGACCTATTTACCGGCGTTTCCCCGAAGGAGGGGGATAAGTTCGTAAGGCCGAAGGGCTGGCTCCGCGAGCAGGGCTCGAACCTGCAACATGGTGATTAACAGTCACCCGCTCTACCATTGAGCTATCGCGGAATAGACCACTCCAGCAAACCTGATATTATCCGTCAGCCGACGGATTAATCCGCCATGCTTTGTCGCAGGCGGATATGGAACTACTGTCAGATGAAATAGTATTTACCATCCATCAGTCAAGCATGAAATATATAATCAGCGTGGAATCTTGATTAATGCACCGGTATCCAACCAGGCCCGCCCCATGGGCCCTGGTTGTTGAGGATGATTCCGTTCGCCAACGAGTAGATGGACCAGTAACCGTCGCGATACACGGCCAGGTCGGATTCGCCGTCGCCATTGTAGTCGCCCGGCACGGGGATGGAATCTGATCCACCCCATGGTCCCTGGTTGTTGAGGATGATCCCGTTCGCCAATGAGTAGATGGACCAGTATCCGTCGCGGAACACGGCCAGGTCGGATATGTTATCGCCGTCATAATCACCCGGCACCGGGATGGAATCTGATCCACCCCATGGTCCCTGGTTGTTGAGGACGATGCCATTGGCCAAGGAGTAGATTGACCAGTATCCGTTATTGTAGACAGCCAGGTCGTACTTGCCGTCGCCGTCATAATCACCCGGCACCGGGATGGAATCTGATCCACCCCATGGTCCCTGGTTGTTGAGGATGATGCCATTGGCCAAGGAGTAGATTGACCAGTATCCGTTATTGTAGACGGCCAGGTCGTACTTGCCGTCGCCGTCATAATCACCCGGTACCGGGGTTGAGCCGGCCCCGCCCAAAGGGCCTTGGTTGTTGAGGATGACCCCATACACCAAAGAATATATCGACCAGTAGCCGTCATTGTAGACCGCCAGATCGGCGATGCCATCGCCGTCGTAATCGCCGGGCACTGGCGTCCAGCCCGGACCGCCCCATGGGCCCTGGTTGTTGAGGATGATTCCGTTTGTCAACGAATAGATGGACCAGTATCCGTTACGGAACGCGGCCAGGTCGGCGATGCCATCGGCATCATAATCGCCAGCCGTCATTCCAATCGTCGCCTCGGCTGGCCAGCCGGTGAAGGCCTTGAGACATACGTTGGCTGACGCGATATAATCCGTGAGATCCTCCCAGTTATCGCCATCCGGACCGAAAAAACTTTGGCCCGGCGATGCCGTGGCGGCGGAACTGTAGTTCGAACACGCATATTCGATACGTATCGGGTAAGTCGCCGTCGTGCCGGGGAAGTTGAGCACCACGGAAAATCTTACACCCACGGCCAGACCAACCGGAGTGTTCAGCCGGACCGTATAATAGCCCTGGTGAGTGAACGTTCCGGTTTGGTGCAGCGCCAGCAGGCCGGAGGACGGCTGGTTTTCCGTTACATTGCGGTAGATCCAGATCTCATAATCAGAGTCATATTCCGGCGTATAAAAACTGACCGCCCGTAGCGCGCAGGCGGAGGTGGCTGTGAAAATATTAGCGCCCCATGTTTCGTCGGTATACCGCACCGACGTAACCCAGCCGAAGGGGTCATATTGATACACACCGCTGTAATTGGTCACAGACTCCGCGCCGAACACGGTGCACCCGCCCGGCGCCATCTTCAGGTCATAATACGAGGCATAGAAATATCCGTGATCGGCCCAGTTTGTGCCGAAGCTGTTCTTAATGATAAAGGCGCCATTGCCGGGGGCGGGCGTGTTGAAATTATTCGCCGGGAAATTATCGTCCCACCCCACCATGACCACGGCATGGTTGTCATTATTCGTTCCGGTGTAATAATATGATTTATACGTATCGTTATAGGCGTCGTTGGCCCAGAACATACAGACATAGACCCCGCCGTAGTCGATCACCGCCTGCTTCAAATCATCGTTGTCCAGCGCACTGTGACGGGAAGAAACTAAAAAGGCCTCCTGCAAATGGAGGCAGGACGGAAGACCAACAGGGCTCAGGCCAGGGTTCGGATATGGATCCTGGCTCTCCGTGACCGGGCCGGTCCAGCGCGCCAGGCAGGCGATGCTGATCAGGTTGCCACCACCGTCGTTGAAATCTAAATCGAACCCATGCAGATTGGCCAGGTTGTTCTCGGAGAAATCCCAGGCCTGCGCGGGCAACAG
Source organism: uncultured Verrucomicrobiota bacterium (assembly GCA_964475405.1). Classification (GTDB taxonomy): domain Bacteria; phylum Verrucomicrobiota; class Kiritimatiellia; order JAAZAB01; family JAAZAB01; genus JAQUQV01. Next base: position 21,594 of record CAYYWX010000014.1, on the reverse strand, counting down.
GCGGGACTCAAGGGCCCCCATGGTGGCATGCGCCCAGCAGGTCCCATAGGGAAGCTGGTTTTTTACCGGCGACAAACGGCCTGTGGTGCGCAAATCATAGGTGGCCGGCAAACTGGCCTTGCTGCGTTTTACCGGATGCTGGCGTCCGCCCAGAACTGCGGGATCCACCGGGGCCGGTATCAGGCCGGGTTTCCATTCGTCCAGCAATGGTTTGCGGGCTCTCATTTCCAGGTATTTTACAAATTCGGGATTCAGTGGCGCCACGTGGCCATCCACCGATCCCCCTGTCGCCTGGTTGCCCCAGCACAATCCCACCACCAGACCCGTATTACACGCGATGAGCTTCCAGGATAATTTCATAAAAACCCGAGACCTTAGCCCTTTCATGGATACCCCCCGATCCTGCGCTTTGCGCGATCGGTCAAATCCAATGCGTCATGGTTCAAATAGGTTTTCGGATAGGCTCTAATGCACCGGGATCCAGTCCGGTCCTCCCCAGGGGCCCTGGTTGTTAAGGATGATTCTGCTCGCCAAGGAGTAGATGGACCAGTAGCCGTCGCGATACACGGCCAGGTCGGATTCGCCGTCGCCGTCATAGTCGCCCGGCACGGGGATGGAATCTGATCCACCCCATGGGCCCTGGTTGTTGAGGATGAGTCCGTTTGCCAACGAATAGATGGACCAGAATCCGTCATGATAGACGGCCAGGTCGGATATGCTGTCGCCGTCATAATCTCCCGGCACTGCGGTCCAGCCCGTCTCGCCCCAGGGACCCTGGTTGTTGAGGATGAGTCCGTTCGCCAAGGAGTAGATGGACCAGTATCCGTCACGATAAACGGCCAGGTCGGATTTGCCGTCGCCGTCATAGTCGCCCGGCACCGGGATGGAATCTGATCCTCCCCATGGGCTCTGGTTGTTGAGGATGATCCCGTGTGCCAGGGAGTAGATGGACCAGTATCCGTTATTGTAGACGGCCAGGTCGGATTTGCCGTCGCCGTCATAATCGCCCGGCACCGGGGTAGAGCCGGCCCCGCCCAAAGGGCCTTGGTTGTTGAGGATTATCCCGTTCACCAGCGAGTAGATGGACCAGTAGCCGTCATTGTAGATCGCCAGATCGGCGATGCAATCGCCGTCGTAATCGCCGGGTACCAGGATGGAATTCAATCCGCCCCAGGGACCCTGGTTGTTGAGGATGATTCCGTTCGCCAACGAGTAGATGGACCAGTATCCGTTACGGAACGCGGCCAGGTCGGCGATGCCGTCGTTGTCGTAATCGGCGCATACGCCGGACGAAGTAGAATATCTGACAGGCGTCACCGCCGGCGGATCCCAGGTCCGATTCACTATATTTGATCCCGGACAGTAAGTGCGCATGAGAAGGTAAAATTGGCCTATGGGCGCCGGTAGCCAGTTTGATTCCTTGTCCGCGCCCGGCGACGTATTCTGCAAATAAATAGGGTAACTGCCGTCGGGATCGGGCCGCAGGGCGCCAATCGGATAGGTGCCGAATTTGTACCGATTCAGCGGATTAGGCACAAGGTTGTGATCCATGCCATACATGGTTACCGACCAGAAGGCGTTAACATCAGGCAAGCCACCCGCAGGAAAACGGATGATGTAGTTGTTGACGCCCCTGAGCGGAAGCCCTTCCGCGTCGGTGGCCGCGTTCAGGTAAACGGCCTCGGCCGTGTCTGAAGCCACGATGCCGATATAACATTGGGATGCGGCGCGCGAAAGGAAGTCATCGTATTGCCCGCAACGGCCCAGTGTCGTGGGAGGGTAAAACCAGCCGTTGATTTCCTTTCCATATCCTCCGGTTTGGTTGAATTCCATCATCACCGCCATGCCGTCCTGCGCGGCCCGTATCAACCCGCGCTTGGTGGCCGCGTCCGTCGCGTCCACGTCCTGGTTGGGACCCAGGCCGATCTGTGCAATCTCGTTCACAAAAGACTGCTGGTTCGAAACAGTGGGCGGGTTCTCGGTCATGGCCCGGTTCATCGTTTTCCAGCAAGCGAGCGGATCGTTCGTTGAATACGGGGCCCAGACGTTACGGTCGTCGGGCGCCGTATTAGTGGTGCCCCAGTAGCTCAACGGCGTCAGTTTGTACTGGTCTTGAATCGCGTGGACGTTTGTCAAGTCGTTGCTGTCGAACACGAGCGTGCGGCCCAGGACAAAGGCATATGGCGTGAGCGAATGCGCCAGCTCCGTCACTCCTGTCGGCAGCGTCCCCGACCAATCGGGACCGATGATGGCATAGTTTCCGGCGTTCGTGCCTGTGGTTCGCGTGCCGACAAGCGCAAAGTTGTCCGAGTCCATCGAGGCCAGCTCAAACGAGTAGTAGCGGTCGGCGATGGCGGGCACGGAAAGGATCAGCGGCTCGGTGGACAGGTTCACCCAGGCCACGGAGTACAAGGTGTCGCTCTGCGGCGAGCCGCCGTCGCGGTAGGCGGCGGTGAAAAGATACCGCGCGTGCCAGAACTGGTTCAGCGGGGCGTATGGAACATATTCGGGATTGGTGGGCTGCGTCACATATTCCCAACGGAATTGGGACAAGTAAATCCACGGGAAGCCGTAGATGTAGGCTTGCACCCCGAGGGTATAGGCAAATTCTTCGCGCCATTCTTCTTCCTGTGTCGTCGCCGGGGCCGTGGCCGCCGAGAGTCCGACCAGGCAGGCGGCCAGTAATAAGGCGATTCGACTTGAGCTGTATTTTTTCATGAATTGGTTTCCTCCTGTTGCCGTTGTTCGTTGGTAGTGGAATAATTGCGGCATTGCGTCAGGAACGCAAGAAAAAATAAATTCCGGGAGGGAATACGGCGTGTTGTTGGGATTGACCGAAACAACGATATCCGATTGGTTCGTTCCTTTTTTGGATTAGATGAAAAAATAAATAAAAATAACGATTTTCTTTCGATCAGGAAGACCATTTTGTCCGGTGTCGGTTATTTGCGTGTTCGACGTGCGGCCCCGTTGCCAAATAAACGCTTGAAAAGTCCGACGGGCGCAGGTAGAGTAAATGCAAATGGTTACGTTGGCACAGTCAAATCCGTATGTACGGGATCCGAACAAGCGTCGAAAGATGCTTGTGGATAACGCCCGTCAATCCTCGATTTTCGAGGGCGCAAGGTTCTTGTCTTTGGGCAAAACTGATCGTTTACGTTTCTCCAGCCGTGTTGCGATAGCATCCGCGAAAAAGGATGTCAGAGGCGTATAGTCTTGTGCGTATCCTCTTGTAACCGCCTCAAGATATAATTTCCGCGTTTTTTTCTGTTCCCTGCCTTCAAAGTTGTATTCAGGTGCTGGATATCCGGCTTGCAGGGCCATAAGGTCCGCCAGCCATCTTGCCAGTCTTCCATTCCCTTCACGGAAAGGATGAATCAGAAGAAGATCGGCATGTACCTCAGCCATACATCGCGCCACATCCTGCACTGGTCCGGGACGGCACGGCGTATTCCGATGGAGCAGGTTATCTTCTAATGCCTTCATGTTCTGATCCACAAGATAAGCCGGCGGCCACTTGAAGGCGCCTTTCTGTAACTCAACAGTTCGGTATTTGCCTGCCCATAAGTACATACCGCCCAGCCAGACACGATGCATGTCGCAGATAATCCTTGCGGTAAAACGCGTGTTCGGGCCGATAAGTTGAATATATTTGTCCTGAGCCGCAATCAGCGCTTCATATTCTGCGCTGTCTATCTCGCGTTTCTTTGTGATATCGAGGAGATTTCGCAGGACACATCCTTGCGAGCCGGGTTGATGCTCCGCTTCTACCCCCTTGGCTACCACATACCGAATTCCTTTTTTAGGCTTCATTCTTCAGTCTCTCCGATGATCATTTATCCTCTTCAAAATAGCATTTTTCAAGCAAATCCCGGAGAATTTTACCGATCTTGATATTCTTGCATGCCGCTACTCTTGCCATTCCGCTTAACCATATGCAAGTTTACTTTCACATAGCGCGACTAAACGCAAACATATTTACGCATCGAAAATATCTTTCTCTTTTCGTTTTTCAGCGAAGCGACCTGTGTCCCCGTGGAACAACTTGCTTCGCCGGGGCAGAGTTCACTATTCCACCTTCAATTCAAAGCTCTCTGAATGGCTGTTGAATTCCGGGGCGTACATGCACTGGATCTCGGCCATGCCGCTCTGGTAGGTTCCCTTGTGGACCGCGCGCGTTGAATATTCAAACACGTAGGCGCCCTTGGGCAGATAGTCTATGAAGAAGTGGCTGGCGGTGTCCTTCGTGCTCTCATAATACGCCAAACCGTCCTGGTATTTGTAGCGCGAAAGGACGTTGACCGGCTCGGTCCCGCTCCCACGCTGGTCTTTCAGGTGCACATATTCCATGTCCCGGTCCGTGCGCAGGGTCACGCGCACCACCAGCTCGTCGCCGACCTTCAACGCCCCTTTCAAGGGAGTCAGGACCGGTCCCTTGGCGGTGTTTTCCTTCACAAAGAGCGCCTTCTGCAGTTTCAGCGGTGTGCCTTCGTGCGGGGTGATTTTGCGCATGTCTTCCAGATACTGCCAGTGAATGCTGCCCCAGGAAACGCCCGCGTCAACTTTCTTGACCGTGATCTCGCCCATCGCCGGCTTGATCTCGCCGCGCGCGAAGCGCTGCTCGTAAAATCCCGTGCCGGCCTCAACCTTCTCCGGCTTGACCTGCTGGCCTCCCAGGGAAACTTCCACGAGCGCGTCCGAGGCGAGCAGGTCGGTCCCGCGCAAAAGCAGGCCGTAGATCGCGTCCGCCGTGGCCTTGGTGGTTTTCCAGTCCTGGGTCTGTTTCTGCTTGAGCAGCCACACCTTGCAGTTTTCAACCGCGTCCGCGTCGGCCATTACCTCGTCAAAGGCCTCGATCATCATGGCCTGGGTCTCGATCGGCGCCCGGTACCACCACCAGGAGAGCTCGGTTTCGCGCCAGAACATGCCAATCTCCTCGCTGGAGACCGAGCGCTCCTTGATTGAGGCCATGATCGCCCGCGGCGTTTCCTTGTCGCCGAAACGTTTTAACGCCACGGCCAGGTGCGCCTGCGACTGGCGGTTCTCGACCTTCAGCCAATATTCCCGCGCCTGGGCGAGGAAATAATCCACGGCCTCCTTCTGTCCGGCCGCGACGGGCTTGTCTTCCAGGAAGAAGCTGCGCCCGTAAAGGTAGAGCGCGATCGTCGGCGAAAGGTTGTTCCCGTTCTTGAGGTCGTGCGCCAGGATGCGGCGGTAGATTTCATCTATCCACGCGTCCAAGCTGTTGAGCGACTTGACGGCGGAGGCAACATCCAGCTTCGCCCCCAAATGCCGCATCCGGCCGTAGCCGGTGGTTATATAGAGCGTGATGTATTCGTTGCCCGGTCCGCCCGGGAACCAGGGCCAGCGTCCGTCGCCCAATTGCAGTTCCGCCATCTTGCGGAGCAGGCGCGCGGTCTCGTCGTTGAGCCGGTTCTCGTCAAACAATATCCCGACGTTTTTGCGCGCCCGGCTTTCGTCCTGGGCCTGTTGCAGCCAGGGCGTCTCGTCTAACATGACGGCCTTCAGGTCCTGATTTTTCTCCAGCGGGCTATCCAATGCCGGCGTGCCTTTCCACTGGTCGAATATTTGCCTGATTTTCGGATTTGACCCGGCGATATGCCGGGCCAGGACGTTGGCGTAAAGCCGGTTGAAAGTCTGCTCGGTGCACTCATACGGGAATTCCATCAGGTAAGGAAGGGCCATCACCGCGTACCAGGCGGGCTGCGAGACCATCTGCACGGTCAGGCTCTGGTTTTGCAGCGTGTCGGACTTGCCGGAATTGAGGAGCTTGCCGAAATCGAATTTCCTGGTCTGCGCTCCGCGGATCGGCAGGGGCAGGGACTCCGTCACCAAAATCCGGCGGCTGAGCACAGGCAGGTAACCTTCCTCGCCGTCGGAAAGTCTTCCGGTGGAGCCCACGGCCTTGTAGGTCAGGAACTCCATGCCGTCCGGCACCGTGATTTTCCAGAAGAAACTGCGCGATTCCTTGGACGCGATTTCAAATGACTGGTCAAGCGTCTTCAGTCCCAATTCCGCGTCCATCGTCTTCAAGGTCCGGGCGTCGGCAAATGTCAGGCGCACCGTGCCTTTTTGCATCGCGGCCGACTGGTTGGAGACCTTGACCGTGAATTCCAGGATGTCGCCCTCGCGCACGAAGCGCGGCGGGTTGGGCTCAACCATCAGGTCCTTGGACGTGACGGCCTTGTCCTGGAGGAAACCACCGCGCAATTCGCGGTCATGCGCGAAGCCCATGAACTTCCATTCGGTCAGCGCCTCCGGTATGGTAAATTCCATCTTCACAATCCCGTCCGTCCCGGACAGAAGATGGGGAAAGAAGAACGCTGTTTCCTGGAGGTTTTTTCGTGCGGTTACCTTGCTTAAATCCGGCTCATTTCCGGATTGTTCCTTTTCACCTTCTCCGCCTCCGCCTAAACCTTTTAACTGGGATTTATCCGCCTTGGCCTCCTGTTTCGCGGCCATGGGCGCGGCGGCAGTTATTACTGCTGCGTTCTCATCCCGTTCCTGGGAAAAACTATCGGAGGCGTCCGGGGCGCCGGCGCCGGCGTCTGTCATGAGCATGCGGCGGACTCTAAAACCACCCTTAGATTTCCGCATGGAGCGTTCGCCGAAATATCCGTAACCCCAGAGGTTGGCGGTGAGTTCTTCCGGGAACGAACGGTATCTCTGGTCCGTCGACTTGTAGTCGGTTGTCCATCCGCCATTGCGGAAATATAATTGCCGGAACGATTCCGTCTGGTTTCCAAAATCAGAGTTAAGATCGCTCCAGTCATGGTGGAAAAACCCGTTGAAATTTCTCATCCAGCCGTGAGGCAAATAGGCGTCCAGAGACGCGTCGTAGAGCGTTGCCACCATCTCGGCTTCGACGCGTTTCGCGTCCGGCCCGGTGAAAAACGCGGTCCAGGTTTCCTTCGCGCCGGGCTCAAGTTTGGACACAAACCGCTCCCACTTGATATTCAGCTGCTTGTTCGACCAGGGCACATTCACCTTGCGCGATTCAAGGTAAGCGCGATTCTCCCTGACGTAGGTCACCCGGAAAGTAAACCCGCCGCGCAGTTCCTCGGTGACCGGGAATTCAAACATTTCCTGGGTGTTTTTCCGGTCGGTCCAGAAACTCTTCAACACCTTGCGGCGATGTTCTATTTCCACGAAGGCCCGGCCCCGGTCGTAACCCGTTCCCCATAACGCGACGAAATTACCGCCCGGCTCCACGCTCCATTCCGGCGCGGCGACACGGTTCGGGATTTTCACGGCAAATTTCCGCTCGGCGATATTCACGACTTGCAGGGGCAGCAGGGCCGTGACCTGCTTGCCGAACCTGTCCCGCGTTTCAAGCGTTGCGCGGTAAATGCCGGCCTTTAATTTAAAATTCAGCGCCTGGGTTCCGGTGGGATCGGTCTTGAATTCCTGCTTGGTGATAACCTCGCCCAATTCCCAGGAGTTGGGGTCGGACAGGTTTTTTTCCGGCGCGATCCGGTCCGCGCGCGATTGCCGGGAGTATTGGAACGTATGCCTGTTATTTGAGAGGAGCGACGGGCGCGTGACTTTTGCAGGTTGCTTGAGTGAATAAATTTTAATTGTGCCCTCCGCGGCCTGGGCGTCCCCGTCCAGTGTTGTTGTGCGGACTTTCACCTCGGCGGGTTTATCGGCCGTCAGCCATTCCGGCGCGGTCATGGAGGCCTGCAGGGCGGTGTAGCCCGCGTTGACGCCGCGCTGGTCGCTGCGCGTTTCGCCGCTTGTGTCGGTCACATCGGCATAGGCCGTGAAGACGAAGGTCGGCTCGTTCTTCTCGGGGACGGAGGGGTCGGGCCTGGCGATGAATGAGATTGTGAACGCGCCGTCGGTCCCGGTGGAAAACGCGCCGTGCGCTATCTCCTGGTTTTCTATTTGGGGAAATCCCCACCAGCAATACCAGCCCCACCAGGGCGGGAAGCGCACGCCGCGCGTCACGCGCCATTTTACCTTTGCGCCGCCGATGGCCGCGCCGGTGTAGGCCGCGGCCTTGCCGGTAAGCGTGACCTTTTCCATCAACTTGGCCGCCTCTTTCGGGGCGGAGAGTTCAACCTTGAATTTCGGCCGCTTGTATTCCTCAACCGTCACCGAGGTTTGGCCCAGGGGCCCGCTTTCAGCACGGATTGACATCCGGCCGGCCAGGCGGTCGCGCGGGGCGGTGAAACTGCCGCTGAATGAACCGTAGGCGTTGGATTTGTGCGTTTGCCGGGCAATTTCCTTGCCGTTCACGTCATTGAAGATCGCGGTAAGGGTCGTGTCCGCGAGGGCCGTGTAATTATTTTTCGCGTCATCCAGGTTCATGCACAATCCTTTATACTGGATGGTCTGTCCCGGCCGGTAGAGGGAACGGTCCGTGAAGAACACCGTCTGTGTTCGTTCCGGCTTGGACGGCTGATCGCGGTTTATCCAGAAGTCATGGCTTGCCAGGGTCTGGCCGCCGCTTTGCGCGATAACGCGCAGGTCAAGGTAGTTCTTTTGGGAGACGTTTCTAATATTGAAAAGGCCGTCGGCATCGGAGGTCGTTTCCATGAATAAATCATAACCGGCGCCGGAGTCGCGTTTTTTCCAGGCCTGGAGGGTGGCGCCGGAGGCCGGTTCGCCGGAGTTTGCGTTCAGGACCATTCCGCCGATTTCGCCGCTGTTGTTTCTTGACCGCATCACCAGCGCCAGGTCGCTGACCCACACCGGGGCGCAACTTATTACGTTGTTGCCCTCTTTAAATTCCGGGTTGTGGCTGGCGAGAATGAAATAAAAACCGGGCTTGAGGTCTTTTGGCGCCGGGACGGCTTCCGTGCGCTGTTTGTAATCCGGGGTGGGGGGCAGGTCAACGGACCATTCCAGCGCCGGCTTCATTGCAAGAAATTCCTTCTGCTCCTTTTCCTCCATGTAATCGGGATTATTTTTGTTCTTGATCCGGTATTCAAAGTTGCAGGGCAGGGCGCGGAACCATACCTTGGCCAGGTTGCGGTAATCCACGTTAATGACCGGCAGGGGCGCGTTCCAGACAAGTTCCGTGGCGATGGCGACTTCTTTGGCCTCGATTTGCCGGATCAGGTTGTGGCACTGCCTTCCGCCGATGCTGTCCGGGAATGCGCCCTCGCCCTGTTTGGCGATGCTTATCGCCTCAACCATCTCGCCTTCGCTTTGCAAAGTCAGCGCCCAATGGTAGCGGGCCGCGGCCGAGACCTCGTGATCGGCGAAATCGGCCACAAGCCGTTTGAGCGCCGCCTTGTAGCGCGCGGCCTTCTCGTCGCCGGTCGCCTGGTTGTAGCCGAAAGTCAACCTCTGCAGGTCGGCGTCAAGGAACGCTGTTTTATCCGGGTCGTCCCGGTGGAACGCCAGCAGCTCCTGGTAGAGGCGGACCGCCTTGAGGGTCGCGGACTGTTCGTCGCCGGTATCCGGCTGCCATTTTACGAATTCTGCCGCGGGGGCGAAGATGGCGCTGCCGGCCTCAAGCTCGAACGCATCCTCGGCCTTTGCCCCGGCCTGCTCGCCGGCCTGGTAGAAAGTCAGGGCCTCGTAGGCCACGAAGTCAAACAATGTCGGCCGGTAAGAGTCGGGCATGGCGCCCTTTTCAATCAGGGCGTCATATTGGGCGATCGGGGTGGTTTTCAATATTTTTCCGGCGGACAGGGCGGCGTCAAAATGTTTGCCGATCTCCGCCATGATGCGGGGCAAATCCCAGGTTGTAAAGTCCGTCCCGGGCGCCTCGGCGGTCTGGGTGCGCTGCATGAAGCGCCAGCGGTTATGCTGGAAATATTGCCAGTACCAGTGGGCGAGGACGGCCTCCATGAGGGGCTTCATCTCGGCCGGCGACTTTTCCATCTCGGAGTGCAGGCGCAATATCTTTTCCTCGGGCTTGTTGCCCTGGATGTTGCCTTCAAGGGCGAGCTTGCGGCCGATGGCCTTGATGGCCTCGGCCCAGGCCTTGTCCTTCATCGCGTCCGCGATGATCGGGTTGATTTTTTCGATTGCGGTCTTGGGCAGGCCCTTCTTCTGGGCTTCTTCCACTTCCTTCCATTGGGCGGCGCGCTCCCCGGCGAACGCCAGGGCGCTGAGAAAACAAAAGCACAAGGCTACCTGCATCATTTTTTTCATTTTGTGTTCCTTTCCAAGGCAGTGTTTAGTCGCAACCAAATTCATTTTATCGCCTATTTTTAATAGCAGTGCGAATTTCGTTTGAAAAAGCCCTCCTCCTTCGTCTCGCTACAGCGGACTTCGGAGGACAAGGCGGCGATTTCTGACCTTGTTTTTCTCCGCCACCAGCGGATCCCTGGCCGACGCTCGGGCAGGGAATCCAGTATGAATTTCTGGATTCCCGCATTCCGCCGCCGCTCAAAGAGCTATGGCGGACAAGTCGCGGGAATGACAATCACTCTATATATATTAGGTCGTGACCATCATAAACAATATGATATTTAACATTTTTCGCGGATAAATTCATCTTCATTCCGTGATTTTATAGATGTCGCCGCCGATGCAGATGACCAGCTTCGGTCCGCCGGCCAGGTATTTCCCTATTTCCTTGTGCCGGCCCAGCAGGGCGAAATATTCGTCGCCGAGATATTTTATCTCGACGATCCGCGCCCGGGAATTCTCGTCAAACAGGCTGTCATAGTAGAAGCCGTCGTCTTTCAGGTAAAACACCTTGTCGGCGACGCGCTTGATGGAGCGCTCCATGGTTTCCGTTTGTTGCCGGGCGCTCCAGCCGCGCCCGCTGCCTCCGCCGGTTCCGGAGCCGGGCCGCTCATTAAGCGCGTATCCGATTGATCCTTGCGCGTCGGCGGCCGGGGCGGTGCTGGTCTGCTTGGCGCCGGCCACTCCGCGGCTTAATTCAACCCCGTCCGCGCCGGCCTTGAGGCGTTCAAATTCATGCCGCCGGGAAGCGGTTTCAATGCGCCGCGCGGGAAGATTGTCCTCGGCGACCAGGAAAGAGGTGTAGGGCGTCATGATCCCGTAACGTTTGCCAAGGACCACGATCTCGTCCTCCAGTTCCTTGTTATGGCCCCGCAGGCGGATCTCCTCCATCAGGTAGGCCACCTTGCGGTGCGCCCAGATGGCGGCGAGAAATTCATGCCGGTCGTCGCCGTTAAAATCCGCTTCGCAGGTGAAGGTCCGCTCCCGGTCGCCGGCCTTGCCGCGGACCGTCATTTGATGCCGTCCTTCGCCGCGGTAGCGTCCGAAGATGAGCACCTGTCCGCCGGCAAAGACGTCCGGAATCTGCCGGGGATACATGTCGCGTAATTCCACGCCGTCCACCGTCACGACCGCGTCCGACAACACCGGCGTGGCGATCTTTTCGTAGAAGCCGGACACCTTCAGTTCAATATCCTCCTCGCCCACGTATTGCTGGGTGCCGCGGTTTTCCACGGCAAGCCGGTCCAGCAGGTCAGTGTTCAGGTCGGCGCCAACCCCGAAGGCGAATATGCGCGTGCGGAAAGATTTGTCGCGCGGCACGACCCGCAGGATTTCGTCAATATCGGTCGCGCCGACGGTCGGACGGCCGTCGGTCAGGAACACGATCATGCTGAGCCGGTCGCTCTTTCCGGCCGTCTCGCACGCCTTTTTCAGGGCGTCAAGGACCGCCGTTCCGCCGCGGGCTTCCAGCGCGTCGATTTTCGCGCAGGTTTCCCGGACGGCGTCCGGGGCGGCCCTGGTCAACCCGGCGGTGAGCTCGTCAACGTCGGTGCTGAAGACGATGACGCTGAAGCGGTCGTCTTTTTGCAGGCGCGCGAGGCAATACTTGAGGGCTTCCTTCGCCTGCTTGAGCTTGTCGCCGGCCATGCTGCCGGACTTGTCGAACACGAAGACGATGTCCTTCGGCTGTTTTTCACTGGCGGCGAGCGCCGTCCCGGGCGCGAGGGAGATCATGCAAAATCCATCTTGTCCCCCCTCCTTCGTCCCAATGCGTTGCGCATTGGTAACTTCCCCCTTCGCTTGGATAGCTTCGGAGGACAAGTCGGAGGGTTCCGTTAATAATTTTTGTCCCGATTTTGCATCGGGACTGTAGTGAACTTCATCTTTCTGCCTGTAGGTTGTCGCGGCGAGGCCGATATCGGCCTTGTCCACGGACCAGTAAAGGTCAAAATCGCGGTCCGGCACGACGGCGTTTTCCTCAAAGCCGCCGGTCACCTCGCGATCGTCCCGGCGCACGGTGTCAATTTTGTGGGAGGGCGAATAGAAGAGTTTGACGGACACGCCGGATTTCAGGGTTGCGCGGACGGCGAGCTGGTCTATTTTGCCGGCGTTCGGCCTGGCCGAAGAGAGCGGGTAACGCAGGTGGAGCAGGCCGTTGTCGTTCCGGGCGATTTGCGTGTAGTTCAGGCGGATTTTCACCTCGCTGCGCGGCTCGATCGGGAAGACGCTCGCCTTGAGCATCCGCGTCCCGACGTATTCCAGCAGGCCGGGATCGCGCATCTTGCGCACGATCTCCTCGTATATCTTGCGGGCCTTGTCGGCTTCAAGCAGCTCGGCCTTCTGTTCCTTGCCGTTCACGGTCATCGCGAAATCCTTCACGACGGCCTCGGGGTCAATCGGGAAAAAGTATGTTCCCTCGACGCGCGTGTTGTTGGGATTGTAGAAAGTCGCGTTCACGGTCACGCTTGCCACCGTGTCATCAATGCGAATTTCGGCCTTGTGCAGGCGCGTGAGCATCGGCTCCAGGGCGGGTTGGGGGGACGAAGGCGGCCAGGGGTGCGGGCGTATATCCGGGATCCGGCAGGCATGGAGCGGGGAGGCGAGCGTCAAGGCGAGGATGGCGGCCGCGCAGGACAGGAATTTTTGAAGTTGCATGATGACATCCTCCGATAAATTGTTTTGTTACAGGGTTAGACAGTAACCGCGGGAAAATGTTCCCGACATTTTATGCCTGATTGCGAGATCCAATTACGGTAAAGATTCAGAACGTGTGAAAAAATAGCAGAGATCGCCGAGACGGGGCTCGGCTCCTACATTTATAATCTTTTTTTGTAGGAGCGCTGCGCCGCCAGCGCGATGATTTTTATTTTTTCACGACTTCTCAATTATAGGGAAAATTGGTTCAATTGTGGCGGCGCATGGCGGAGAAGAATCTACGGGGACGTGATGGTCACATTGACGGTCAAGAGTCCGCCGCTCTCGATTGCGATCGTTGACATGTCGCCTTCCGCCTTCATTTTGTCCGGGGCCGAAACTGTCGGTCGGTCTTGATCCGCGACGGATATTTTCCCCTTGGATTTCAACTGGGTCAACAAGTCCTGCAGCCGGGACACGGGCAGGGTGATGGTCATTGTCCGGTCTGATTTTTCCGCCGGCGCTTTCAAGAGCCTTTCCTGCCGGGCCTTTTTTGCCGGTGGCCTTGCGTCATAGGCGAGTAAAATCCGCTCCACCGCCGCGCGATTGCTCGTGGCGACAGTCAGGTTGATTATCGGTTGAGTTATTGAAGAAGGTTTTTCCGCTCCCCCGCGCCCGCCGCCCGAAGCCGCGGCAAACCTGGTTGCCGCCGCTTCATCCATGATTTCCGCGGTTTGTTTTGTCTCCGCCCCGGCCGAAGGCGGCGCGGATGCCGCCGGCTGATTTCCTGCTTTCCATCCAACTTTGGCCTTGCTGCCGGCCATTGCGTCCTGTGAAGGTAATGCCCTGGTTGCGTTTTCCAGCCTGACATTTTGCCGGGCATCATTATCAACCGACATACTGTCCATGGCTGCCTGCGGTTTTTGCGCCATCGGCGCGGGCTGTGCCCGTTCCGAAGCCTCAGGGCGAGGAGCAAGCCCAGCCCCTACGGGAGCGGAATCATTATTCATTCTTCCCGGCAACCGAGAGATAACGGCCTCGTCTTTTGCCGGTTTTTCATCCCTGGCGGAAAAGCTTGCCTGGTCGCGATCAATCTTTTCATCCTTAACAACATGCTTTTGCTCGACGGAGGCAACCGTAAAGCCCGCTTGGCGCCGGCCGTGTTCGAGGAGGAAATACGCGCCGATGCCCAAAACCAATACCAGCCCGGCGGCGATGGCCAGCGCCGGCTGGAATATCGCGATTGTCCACAATGAACGCGGTTTTTCGCCGGCTTCCAACCGGGCATGGACCGCTTGGACCAGGTTTTCCGGCGGCTCAACCATTTTAATATTTTTTACCAGCGCCACTGTTTTTTCCAGCGCCGCCAGGTCGCGGCGGCAGTCCGGGCATCCGGCCAGGTGGGCGCGGAACGCCGTCGTTTGATCGGGCGGCAGGATCCCGTCAATATATTCGGACATCAATGTTCTTGTTGTTTCGCAATTCATGGCTTCAAATCCGGATATTTCGCTTCCAATTGTTCCTTGACCATCCAGCGCGCCCGGGAAATGCGCGATTTGACCGTGCCCATGGAACACCCCAGGGTTTCCGCGATCTCCTCATAACTCATGTCCTGGACGTCCCGCAGGATGATCGCCGTCGCAAATTCCTCCTCAAGGCCGGCAATTGCGCTTTGGACCGCCTGTCTTGTCTCGTCGCGTTCAAGACGCGTGTCGGGCCCCGGCGCGGGATCAACCATCAAGTCCTTCGGTCCCCGCCCGTCTTCATCGCCATTTTCGCGGTAAGGCTCAAAAAACGACTTGCGACTGGCGACCTGGCGCTGGTTCCGGCAGGTGTTGGCCGCGATCGCAAACAGCCAGGTTGAAAACAGCGACGCGCCGTTAAATTTTCCCAGCGCCCGGAACGCTTTCACGAACGTTTCCTGGGCGGCGTCCTGTGCCGCCTCGTAATTATTCAGCATGCGCAACGCCAGGTTAAAAACCGGCCTTTGAAACAGGCGGACCAGGTCGTCAAACGCCGTTTGTGTTCCCTCCCTGGCCCGGCCGACAAGTTTGTCAACGGCCTTAGGGTCAATGGCCGGGGCGCAATCGTCCGATTTTTGCCTGTTTATTAGGTTAGACATGCCGTCCGGTGCTTTTGTTCCCGGGATAACCGCGCCCCCCGGTTGCTTTCAGAGTTTGTAAGCATTAAGCTATACGCAGAAATTATATAGTTTTGCGAATCCTCATCCCTCACGCTCATTCTCGCCCCGCTGGAGCGGGGCTCCGAGGGATTGAGTCCGCTGAAAGCGGGCTCAATAATCCGCTTTGAGGGCCGAAATTTCTCGCCAAAGCGGCTAACTGCAATTGGCTAAATAGATACCAGAGTTTTAACGGATTTCCAGGCGCACGATGCCGCGTTTGCCGGACTGGAGGATGTTTCCGGAGGCGACGCTTATTTCGGCCTCGGCGTCCGTTATTTTTTTGCCGTCAAGTTTCACGGCGCCCTGCTGGACCAGGCGGCGCGCGGCGCTTTTGCTTTCCGCCAGGCCGGAAGCGGCGAGCAGGGAGGTAATCCGGATTTTGCCGTCCTTGAGTTCCTTGGGAGAAATATTAACGGCCGGGATTTCGTCCGGCAGCTTGCGTTCCGAAAAAACGCGCACAAATTCCTCCGAGACCGCCTTGGCCGCGTCTTTCCCGTGGAAAGCGGCGACCACCTCGCGCGCGAGCTCGTCCTTGATGTCGCGCGGGTGGCGCTTGCCGGAGGCCAAGTCATCCTTCAAGCTTTTGATTTCAGATTCAGGCCGGCAGAGGACGAGCGAGAAATAACGCCACATCAACTCGTCCGGGATGGACATCACCTTGCCGAAAATTTCCTTCGGCGGCTCGCCGATGCCGATGTAATTGCCGAGGCTTTTGCTCATTTTCTTGACGCCGTCGAGGCCTTCCAGGAGCGGCAGAGTCAGGACCACCTGCTGTTCGCAGCCGAACGATTTCTGGAGATCGCGGCCGACGAGGAGGTTGAAAAGCTGGTCGGTCCCGCCCACCTCCACGTCGGACTCAACCATGACCGAGTCGTAGCCCTGGATGATGGGGTAGATGAATTCAACGATTGAAATCGGGTGGTTTTCCCGGAAGCGTTTCTGGAAATTGTCGCGGGCGAGCATTTGCGCCACGGTGACGCGGGCGGACAATTTCAGGACGTTTTCAAAATTAAGCCCGGAGCACCATTCGGAGTTGAAATGGACCTCGGTTTTTTCCCGGTCAAGGACGCGGAAAACCTGTTCCTGGTAGGTGCGGGCGTTGGCCTCTATTTCGGCGCGCGCCAGGGGCCGGCGCGTTTCCGAGCGGCCGGTAGGGTCGCCGATCATCCCGGTGAAGTCGCCGATGATGAAGACCACCGTGTGGCCCAGTTCCTGGAACTCGCGCAGTTTTCTGAGGCCGACCACGTGGCCGAGATGAATGTCCGGGGCGGAAGGGTCGGCGCCGTATTTAATCCGCAAGGGCTTGTTTTCGGCGGCGGATTTTTCCAGCTTGCGCTGCAATTCGTTCCTTGAGACCAGGTCGACCGCGCGCGCGGCCATTATTTCAAGCTGGCGCTCAATGGGAATATTCATCTCGTTCCTTGTATCTCGTGAAGCGTAAATCTCCGGACGCTTCACGTTTCACGAGGCGCGCTTCACGCTTTCTTGTTATCCTTCTCGCCGTTCTTCCTGGATTTTTCGCCGGGCCGCCATTCCTGGACATTGGCGCCGACGCCGAACGCCTCGTTAAAGGCGCCGGCCAGGTCAACCAGGTCCTCGCCGGGCTTGAGGCCGGTCAGCATTTCTTCCTTGATGACGAATTCCTCGTCGGGCAGGGCGGCGGCCTTGATGCTCAGGGCAATGCGGCGTTCGATCGGGTCGATCTTGATGACCCGGGCCTTGACCAGCTGTCCGGGCTTGAGGGCCTGCGCCGCGTTTTCAACCGGCTCATCGCTGATCTGCGAAACGTGGACGAGCCCTTCAACACCCTCTTCCATCTGGACAAAGGCGCCGAAGGTCGCCAGCTTGGTGACGGCTCCCTCGATGACCTGGCCGATTTTGTACTTGGAGGCGACCGCGGTCCAGGGATCGGCCTGGGCCTGTTTCAGGCCGAGACTGATGCGCTGGTTTTCGGGGGAAACTTCCAGGACAATGACTTCCACCACGTCGCCTTTCTTCAGGACTTCCGAGGGGTGGCCGACCTTCTGGGTCCATGACATGTCGGAAACATGGATCATGCCGTCGATGCCTTCCTGCAGTTCGACGAAAGCGCCGTAGGTCGTGAAGTTCTTGACCGTTCCGGAAACGCGCGTGCCGACCGGGTAACGTTCGCGGGCCTGTTCCCACGGATTGGCGGTTGTCTGGCGGATGCCGAGCGATATTTTCTGCTCCTCGCGGTTGATATTGAGCACGATCGCCTCGATCTCGTCGCCGACCGCCAGGACGTCCGAGGCGCGCCCGACGCGCTGGACCCATGACATCTCGGAGACGTGCACCAGGCCTTCCACGCCTTCTTCGATCTCGATAAACGCGCCGTAAGGCATGAGGTTGACGACCTTGCCGTGCACGCGGCTTCCGATCGGGTATTTCTGGTCAATATTGTCCCAGGGGTTCTGCGACTTCTGTTTCAAGCCCAGCGAAACGCGTTCCTTTTCAAAATCAATGTCAAGGATCATGACTTCCACCGAGTCGCCGACCTTGACGACCTTGGAGGGATGGCTGATCCGTCCCCAGCTCATGTCGGTGATGTGCAGCAGGCCGTCCAGTCCGCCAAGGTCGATGAAGGCGCCGAAATCGGTGATGTTTTTCACGATGCCGGTGCGCATTTGCCCGATCTTGATGTCCATCATCATGTTTTTCTTCTTGTCGCGCCGGCGCTGTTCGATCAGTTCGCGGCGGGAAAGGACGATGTTCCGGCGGGCGCGGTCGATTTTCATCACGCGGAATTCAAATCTTTTGCCGATGAAGTCATCCAGGTTGCGGACCGGGGTGACATCCAGCTGTGAGCCGGGCAGGAAAGCCTTCACGCCGTGGACGTCAATGATCATGCCGCCCTTGATGCGGCTCTTGACCTCGCCTTCCAGGACGCTGCCTTCGCCGCTGGTCGCCAGGACGTCGTCCCACATGCGCTGCTGTTCGGCTTTTTGCTTGCTGAGAATGATATGGCCGTCGTCGTCTTCAACCTGCTCAAGGATTACTTCAACCTCGTCGCCGGGCTTGAGCGTGGCCAGGTCAGAAAATTCCTCCGCGGGCACGATCCCCTCGGACTTGTAATTGATGTCAACAACGACTTCATTGGAGCGGATTTCAAGGATGCGCCCTTTTACAATGCTGCCTTCCTTGATGTTTTTGAGCGATTCCTCATACATTTTGGACAAAGCGGCCTGCTTGTCGTCGCTGAAGGCGTTGATATCGATGTTGGTTTTCTTCTTTTGGACGGTATCTGATTCCATAACTTTGCGTCTTGTCACGCTTTTTCCCGCCCGCGGCGGAAAAAGGCGTTGTTAATTGTTTACGGGCGTTTTTTCCGACAAACCCCTGAACCGCCCACTCATTCCGGGGAAACCACGCATTGAATATCATAAATCATAAATTATCAAGCATTATTTCATGAAAATCGTAATTTCCAGGTTTTTTGGGGTAAAATGATGATTGACATGGCGCCTGGAACGGGGATATTTCAGTAAACACTCGCGCCGCATGGGCAAGGGGCAATAACTATGAATATGATGACAACCGGAACTAACGAGAGCGCCGCGCGCGCGGGTTTACTGGCCGGCCTGGCCGATGTTGCCATCACGCTGAGCGCGGTGCTCACATCGCATTCGTCCGTCCTGCTGGCCGACTTTTTAAAGACCCTCCTGGAGTTCACGGCGGTTTTGATCGCCTGGCTGACCCTGCGGCGCATCAACCGCGGGGGGGCGCACGGCTATGATTACGGGATCGGCAAGCTTGAAAATTTTTCCAGCCTGCTGGTCGGCGCCTTGATGACCGCCTCAATCCTGATCATCGTCACCAATGCCGTCCTTAACATCATGCACCCGTCCCATATCGAGGGTTGGGGCGTGGCGATCGGGCTGGGCGACCAGGTGCTTTTCATCGGGATCAATTCATGGCTGTTTGTCAAGACGCGGAGCCAGGCCGCGGCTTCGTCGTCGCCCATCCTGATGTCGCAATGCCGCCTGCTCGGGGCCAAGGCCCTCGGCAACATGTTTATCCTGATCTGCCTGGTCGCCAGCCTGACCCTGCGGAACTACCACGGCGTTCAATACATTGACCCGATTGCTTCCCTGATCATCGCCACCTCAATCCTCTTCGCGGCGCGGGGCATCGTGGCCAGTTCGTTCTGCGACCTGCTGGACCGCACGCTGGAAGAGCACCATCAGCTCGCGATTACCAGAGAACTGGCGAGTCATTTTCACCGCTACACCGGGTTGCACGGCGTCCGCTCGCGCAAGGCCGGCAGCCACGTGTTTATTGAAATCATCCTGGAGTTTGACCTGGACGAGCGTGTCGCCTCGGTGCGGTCCACCGCGCATTCCATCCGGCGCAGCCTGGAGAAAAAAATACCGAACAGCCACGTGACCATCGGCCTGACCGGCATTGAGCCGCTGAAAGAGGAAAAAAATGTGAAAGAGGCCAAACTCCATTAATCTGTTCCGCATGGGTATGGCCTCAGTTACATGGTGGCGCTAAATATATTCTGTCATTCCCGACTTGACTCGCCCCGGCGAAGCCTTCCGCCTTCGTGTAGCCCGCTATGGCGGGCTAAGGCCGCCTGTTTCCGGGCCATTTTTTGGTTTTTGACAGCAGCGCCGCCAGCACGAGCGGCAGGGTGATCATTAATTCCCAGCCGGCGTTTTTGAGGTTGTGGAGCGAAAACACATCCGCGAATGTTTTCTTTTCCGGCGCCGGGAACACGCTTATCCCCGAATGCCAGTATCTTTCCGAAAACGGCCATGCCAGCATTATACCGATCGGTTTTTTTGTGTCGGAGGTGAAAACATCAATAATCAGGTGGCTGGCGACCAGCAGGAAGACAAACCAAAAGGCGAACACCGGCCGGTTCTTCAGTGTAAATTTGCCGTAAAGCCAGATGCAGAACGCGGTCAGCAGGGTCCAGCCGAGGGTGTGGGTGACAAGGTGGTGGTAGCGGTTCAGGCTGCCGATGAACAGGCCGAACAGGAGGTCAATGTCGGGCGCGTTGGCGATCAGGATGCAGATGAACATCTCGGCGCGCTTTTGCCAGGCGAGGCGCAGCGCTTCCCTGAGGCCGGCGCAGCCCGGCACCAGGCGCCAGATGCCGAGCGCAAGGCCAACCATGCTATGGGCTATTGTCAGTGCCATTTTTTCAGATTTTTCACCGCAGTGAAATATTTGTTACTACTCAGGTGGTGCCCGTCAAACATGTCCGATGCTACTCTGCGAAGTAGCGATACTTCGCTACGAAGCACGAGCAGATTATTTAACCACGGATTACACGAATGGCACGGATAGATAGACAATTTCATCTCACCACACGTTTCCACTGTAGTTTCGCGTACTTAAAATTCAGCAGTAAGGCCAATCGCAGTCCCGTCAAGGCCAAGTAGCCTGTCATTTGTGCCAAGTGTGTGTCGTTGAACCCGGACACGACCTTCGGATCGGCGATGACGAGCGCGTTTTCATAGAGCTTTTCGTCAAGACCTGGCTTTAACTCGTTCAAAACCGTCATCGCCGCGCCTAAGATATGTTCACTTAATGCTTCGTGAATCAATTTTCCCATATCAGTGTCATCCGTGTAATCCGTGGTGAGTAGTTACAAATATTCTTTATTCTTTCCTGATCTCCGCAGCCGGAGCAGCCGGCCGAAGACATTTAGCGGGGAACAGCGCCGGCCGGCCGGCATGATCTCCGCCGGCGAATCGGCGATGATTTCCTTTATGGCAGCCAACGGCCTGGCCGGGTCAAACGAGCCCCGGTAAATAAACCCGTAACACCCGGCGTATTTTTCCTCCCCGGGAAGAGGGAGGGGGTCCGAGCCGGGCAGGATTGCTCCCTTGGCCCGGCGCATGATGGCCGGCGCGCCCCAGCCCAAGGGACGCAGGGCGCTGTCGCCGACCAGGA
Organism: uncultured Verrucomicrobiota bacterium; assembly: GCA_964475405.1. GTDB lineage: Bacteria > Verrucomicrobiota > Kiritimatiellia > JAAZAB01 > JAAZAB01 > JAQUQV01. The sequence continues at coordinate 683 of CAYYWX010000014.1, read as the reverse complement.
GCTTTCCTCCGCCGTATTTTTCAACGAGCGCCATTGCCAGTTGGCCGCGCTTGAAAAGCCATTTACCGGGCGAAAAGGCCAGCACCGGCAGGCCGTCCGCCGCGATTATTTTCTCAATTACTTTGTCCGCCGGGAGCCCGTCCGGCACGATTTCTTCCATCCCGAGCGCGAGGATTTCGAGTTTTTCACCGGTGACAATCTGCCGCCCGGCGACAAGGCATAATTTGTGTTTACCCTGTTTGCGAAGCGAAACGCAATGCTCCCCCGGTCCGGCCGCCGCTTCAAGATCCAATGCTTTGAAACTGATTTCATTTTTCAATATTTTTTGGAAGTAGTTGTTTTGTTTGCTTTCGGCCAGGAACGCGATCTTGAAAATTTCCCGTCCCGGGGCGCCGGCGTTTGCCGCTCCGGCCGCCCTCTCAAGATTGCGGATAAGGATGCTGATGGCGGCCGGCGGGTCAAAGCAGGGATAGATGTGAAAATGCGCATCGCCGGCGACAATGACTTGATTGCTGGTCATGGGCGCATGGTATTGAAAAACAAGCAAAGGCTCAAGAAAAACAATTCCCCGTCGTTTCCTTCCGGTAACCTCAGTTACGTGGGTAGAGCCGCCTGTAAGATTTTATGTTGTCATTCCCGCGACCTTCCTTCGCCCACCGAAGCGAGGGCTTCGCGAAGGCGGG